>NZ_JACJTO010000002.1 GCF_014698755.1 Aphanizomenon flos-aquae FACHB-1287
AGTTAAATTACCCCCCTTAATCCCCCCTTGGAAATGGGGGAAACTGGAAAAATTACCCTATGTATCTATAGTTAAATTACCCCCCTTAATCCCCCCTTGGAAATGGGGGAAACCGGAAAAATTACCCTATGTATCTATAGTTAAATTACCCCCCTTAATCCCCCCTTGGAAATGGGAAACTGGAAAAATTACCCTATGTATCTATAGTTAAATTACCCCCCTTAATCCCCCCTTGGAAATGGGGGAAACTGGAAAAATTATTTCCCTATGTATCCATAGGGGTAGGAAATAAATTAAAAATTTCGATATCTTGAATATGGAAAATACTATAATCTTAAGAGGTAAATATGGCCAATCTTCCTGACTTTGATATTGTGGCTTTGGCAGCTTCTGCGGGTGGTTTAACGGCGTTAATTGAAGTGCTTTCAGATTTACCGATAAATTTCCGGGTTCCAATTGTTGTAGTTCAACATTTAGATCCTCGTCATCCATCTCTCATGGCAGAAATTCTCGGTCGTCGGACTCCGCTAAAAGTAATACAGGCAAAACAAGGAGATAAACTTATTCCCGGAGTTGTTTATATTGCTCCTCCTAATAATCATTTGTTGGTAAATAGTGATGGTACGGCTTCTTTGTCTCAGTCAGAAATGGTACATTTTCTCCGTCCTTCGGCGGATTTATTGTTTGAATCTGTAGCAGCAAGTTATAAAGAAAGAACTATCGCTGTTGTCCTCACAGGAACTGGTAGTGATGGGGCAATGGGAGTGGAAGCAATCAAAAAAATGGGTGGTACGGTCATTGTCCAAGATGACAAAAGCGCTGAATTTGCAGGAATGCCATCTTCAGCAATTAAAACAGGGGATGTAGATTTTGTCCTACCCTTGGCAGAAATTTCTTCAGCTTTGATCACTTTGGTCATGTCTCATGCTAGTTCGCTATAAATTATCACAGATTGAGCCATTATGGAGGACTGACTATCTATAAAAAATGGTTTTGCAAATTTCATATTTTTAGGACTTACGCAAAATATTCCTCAAACCCTCATTTCTCTGTGTTCTCTGTGCCTGGAGCGGTTCGTTATTCCATAACTTGTGCGTAAGTCCTGATTTTAAATAATGGAAAATGCACAGGTTTATATCAGAAGTGTTGAATGTTAAGATTTTGAGGATTGTGTCCAAGTTGTGCATTGGTATTGGTGATACCAAATTTGGTCAATTAATGACTCTATTCTCAATAGACAATGGATTTTACCTGGGTAAAACGCAAAGATTGTAAAGTTTTATTGCAGGATTCAACACTTGTGGGTTTATATTTAGTCTATAATCATCTTTAGTATGTATCTATATCTAGTAAAATTCTGATGCTATGAATGCTCCACATAAAGACCTTGATTTTGAAAATCTCCTGCAATATTTGAGAATTAATCGAGGGTTTGATTTCACAGGTTACAAACGTTCAACCTTAATGCGTCGTGTTACTAAACAGATGGAGACTTTAAATATAGATAGTTTTGGGAATTATCAAGATTATTTAGAAGTTCATCCAGATGAGTTTAAAAATTTATTTAATACTATTTTAATTAACGTGACGGCTTTTTTTAGAGATAGTTCAGCTTGGGATTATTTAGCCAAAGAAATTATCCCTAATATCATCAAAAATAAACCAAAAGATGGACTAATTAGGTTCTGGAGTGCTGGTTGTGCTTCTGGTCAAGAGGCTTATACTTTAGCAATAATTGTAGCGGAAATTTTGGGAGTAGAAGAGTTTCGTCAGCGGGTAAAAATCTACGCGACAGATGTAGATGAAGAAGCCCTCACCCAAGCTCGTCAAGCTAGTTATTCAGCAATTGTAGCGGAAATTTTGGGAGTAGAAGAGTTTCGTCAGCGGGTAAAAATCTACGCGACAGATGTAGATGAAGAAGCCCTCACCCAAGCTCGTCAAGCTAGTTATTCAGCTAAAAATATTATTGAAATCCCATTAGGACTGCGGGATAAATATTTTGATATAGTCAATAAAAATTATATTTTTCGCCGAGATCTCCGTCGTTGTGTAATTTTTGGTCGTCATGATTTACTACAAGACGCGCCAATTTCTCGGTTAGATTTATTGATTTGTCGCAATACTTTAATGTATTTCAATTCAGAAATCCAAGGTAAGATTATTAATCGCTTTCATTTTGCTCTTAATGATCATGGCTATTTGTTTTTAGGAAAAGCAGAAATGTTAGTCATGCACTCTAATTTATTTGTGCCTATAGATTTAAAAAATCGGATATTTAGTAAGGTATCTTTGGGTAATATCCACAATCGTCAATTAGTTATGAAAAGTTCAGAAGGTAAGGAATCCGCTGATAATGTTACTCTTGAAGGACTGCGGATTAGAGAATTGGCTTTTGATACAGCATCTAGCGCCCAAGTGGTAATTGATAATCATGGTACATTAATTATGATCAATGAACAAGCACGAAATTTATTTAATCTGACAGTTAAAGATCTAAATCGCCCCTTTCAGGATTTAGAATTATCCTATAGACCTGTAGAATTACGCTCATTAATTGAGCAAGTATATAGTGAACGTCATCCGATTACACTCACAAATGTTAAACGTTATCAGACTAATTCAGAAGTTCAATATTTAGATTTGCGAGTTATTCCTTTACAAGATAATGATCAAACTATTCTTGGTGTGACAATTTCTTTTAATGATATCACCCATCAGATAAAACTTCAGACAGCATTACAACGTTCTCGACAGGAATTAGAAACGACAAATGAGGAATTACAATCCACAAATGAAGAATTAGAAACAACAAATGAGGAATTACAATCTACAAATGAAGAAATGGAGACAATGAATGAAGAACTGCAATCTGCTAATGAAGAATTGCAAACAATAAATCATGAATTAAGCGACCGCACTTGTGAGCTTGACCAAACTAATATTTTTCTTACTTCTATTTTAGGCTCTTTGCAAATGGGTATGGTAGTCTTAGATAGTAGTTTTAATATTTTAATCTGGAATCAAACAGTTGAAGATATGTGGGGTTTACGCACTGATGAAGTAATGAATAAATCTTGGTTTAGTTTGGATATTGGTTTACCTGTAGAACAACTGCGAAATCCCATTCGTGATATTATGTCTTGTAAGAAGAAATTCCAGGAAATAATCATTAATGCCACTAATCGTCGCGGTAAAAAAATCCAATGTTATCTGGCCTGTAGTCCTCTGATGAATGGAACAGTAGAAGGTGTTATTATTACGATGACAGATATTGAGAAAATCAAGAGTATGATTTCTCCTATAGACATTGAAGAAAGACAACGGGAAAAACCAGAGAATATTTAAACAACATTACAAACACTCTCCTTAATTCCCAAAAAAGGAGGGTTAGGGGTGGGTTATTTAATTTTTAATTGCTAAATTATGTCTATAATTATTGCTGGAGAACGGAGCGGAGTCGGAAAAACAACAGTTACAATAACACTGTTAGCATCTTTACGTCGTCGTGGTGTGAAAGTCCAATCTTTCAAAGTAGGACCTGATTATATTGATCCAATGTTTCATCAATATGTAACTGGTCTTCCTTGTCGAAATTTAGACCCTGTGCTAACTTCAGAAACTTATGTTCAGCAATGTTTTAATCATCATTCTCCCAAATCTGAATATACTTTAGTTGAAGGTGTAATGGGTTTATTTGATGGTATTAGTCACTTGTCAAACACAAATGAAAAAACCGACTTTGCTAGTACAGCACATATTGCTAGATTATTAGATATACCGATAATATTAGTAATAGATTGTAGTCGGTTATCGGGTTCAGTAGCTGCAATTGCTCACGGTTATTGTTCTTTGGATAAAAGAATTAAAATTGCTGGTTTAGTATTAAATAGAGTGGGAAGTGATCGACATTTATCATTATTAAAAGATGCTCTTGTACCTCTACAATTACCCATTCTTGGGGTTCTACGACGACAGGATAATATTACCATTCCTGACCGTCATCTAGGCTTAATTCCCACTACAGAATTACCAGAGTTAGATCAGATAATTAATAGTTTAGCAGATTTAGGTGATATTTACTTTGATTGGGATAAACTTCTACCACTTTTAAAATCAGCATCTTTATCAAGTCCTAATTCCCAGTTTCCAATTCCTAATTCCGCAGTTAAAATTGCTGTAGCGCGAGATCAAGCTTTTAATTTCTACTATCAAGATAACTTAGACTTATTAGAAAAATTAGGAGCAGAATTAGTATTTTGGAGTCCTTTAAATGATACTCAATTACCAAAAGATATCCAGGGAATGTATTTTGGAGGTGGTTTTCCTGAAGTATTTGCACCACAATTATCTGCAAATATTAACCTAATTCAAGCAGTCAAAAACTCAATTTTAGCAGGAATACCCACAATTGCTGAATGTGGAGGATTAATGTATTTATGTGAGCAAATTATTGACTTTGACGGTAAATCCTGGCCAATGGTAGGAATATTACCCACTGAGGCAAAAATGGATAAAAGATTAACTTTAGGATATCGTCGCGCAGTAGTTTTAGAAAATACTTTTTTAGTTGATAGCAATAAAAATATTTTTGGACATGAATTTCATCGTTCTCATTTAATTACTAATTCTCCACAACCATTATTTAATACCTATCGTTATGATTGTGATGAAAATACAGGTTTTGAAGGTTGGTATTTACCTAATGTTCATGCTTCTTATATTCATCAACATTGGGGAGAAAGTGGAGATATTCCTAACAGATTTATTCAAGAATGTTTGAAAAATCAAAAAATTTAGATCTCTGACTTCTTATAAATTTATATCAGAAATCGGAGATTTTGTCAAGAAGATATGTTTTTAGAAAGTAATATTTTAAATATGAGAGCTATGAGAGTTTTTATAGTATGTCTGGGTTTGTGGCTATTTTTAGATATAGCTGCTCATTTGGGTGCGGAAATTTTTTGGTTTCAGGAAGTTGGTTACATAGAAATATTTTGGCAAAGACTTTTAACTCAGGGTAGTTTATGGCTATTTATTGTCAGCTTGAGTGCTATTTATTTGTTAGGAAATCTAAATTTAGCCCAAAGACTCAAATATACCCAATTTCCTAATTCTAGTCCCGTGCGGGAAATAAACATTAGTCAAAAATTAACCACTTTTCTTAGTCCTCAATATTCCACAAATAATCAAACTTCTCAATGGCCTAACTATACCAATAAAATCAAATTACAATGGCTTTTACCTCTTATATTAGGATCAATCTTTTTAGTATGTTTAATATTAGCACAATATGGAGAAATTGCTATCTATTATTGGAGAGAGAAAGTTAATCAATCCAGTTTATCAGTACCGCTGCTATTTCGACCAGAGATAATTTTACAGTTGGGAAAAAAGATCATTTCTCAACCTTGGTATTTAGGATTATTTGGGGGATTATCTATGGCTATATTAATTTATAGCAAATTTTTTCTCAGAGCGATCGCTATTATTTTTAGTCTGAGTTTCGGCTGGATATTATCTCAACATTGGTCAAAAATTCTCTTATCTTTCCATGCTGTTGATTTTCATAAATCTGAACCATTATTTAATAAAGATATCAGTTTTTATATTTTCCATCTCCCTATCTGGGAACTTTTAGATTTTTGGTTAATTGGATTATCTTTATATGGCTTTCTTAGCGTAATTATCACCTATTTATTATCAGCAGATAGTCTTATTAAAGCTATTTTCCCAGGATTTTCCTCTCCACAAATACGCCATTTATCAGGTTTAGTAAGCTGTTTAATGTTAGTAACATCTTTACATTATTGGCTCAGTCGCTATCAACTCCTTTATTCAGTGCGTGGTGTCAGTTATGGGGCTAGTTATACCGATGTTCAAGCCCAATTACCAGCAGATACAATTTTATGTATTTTATCCTTAGCTATAGCCTTATATTTATTATGGTTAACTATATTTTGGCAACCAAAATCTTCACATTATCGCTGGATATTTTATAGTTTAGGAATTTATATAACTTTTATCGTTATAGGTAATTTTATTTTACCTATGGCTGTACAAAATTTAATCGTTGAGCCCAATGAATTACAACGAGAACAACCTTATATAATGCGAAATATTGCTCTTACCCGTCAAGCATTTAATTTAGATGTCATTGATTCCCAAACATTTAACCCACAAGGAAAACTCACAGAAGCAAATATCAAAGCTAATCAATTAACAATTCGGAATATTCGGCTTTGGGATCAAGAACCATTATTAAAAACCAACCGCCAATTACAACAAATTCGCCCCTATTATCAATTTCCTGATGCTGATATTGATAGATATTTAATAAAAAGTAACATAGAAAAAGATAAAAAAGAAAAACAACAGGTACTAATTGCTGCGCGGGAATTAAATTACAATAATGTCCCCCCACAAGCACAAACATGGGTAAACCAAAATATGATTTATACTCATGGTTATGGCTTTACTATGAGTCCAGTTAATACCGTTGCTGCTGGTGGATTACCAGAATATTTTGTTAAAGATATTAACCAAAATGGTAGCGTTTTAAATACTTACAGTCTAGATATTCGTGAAAGTATTCCCATCGGACAACCTCGAATTTATTATGGAGAAATTAGTAATACTCACGTCATGACTGGAACAAAAGTCAAAGAATTAGATTATCCTAGTGGTAGTGATAATGTTTATAATAGTTATGATGGATTAGGTGGTATTCAGATTAACTCACTCTGGAAAAGATGGTTATTTTCTATATATTTAAAAGACTGGAGAATGGTATTTACTAAGAATTTTCTACCAGAGACAAAAGTATTATTTCGTCGAAATATTAACCAACGGATTCGCACTATTGCCCCTTTTTTAAAATTTGATAGTGATCCTTATTTAGTTGTCGCAGATGCCCATATAGACAATCAAAATCAACAATTTCCCGGTAAAGAAAATCATCTTTATTGGATAGTTGATGGTTACACAACAAGCGATCGCTATCCCTATTCTGACGCGGGTAAAGACAATATTAATTATATCCGCAACTCCGTCAAAGTCGTGATTGATGCTTATAACGGCACAGTTAAATTTTACATTGCTGATCCTCTAGATCCATTAATTACTGCTTGGTCAAAAATATTCCCCCAAATGTTCCAACCCCTGGCCAATTTACCTCCTAATTTCCGCAATCATCTCCGCTATCCAGTAGACTTTTTTAAAATTCAATCTGAACGCTTAATGATCTATCACATGACAGATCCCCAAGTATTTTATAACCGCGAAGATCAATGGCAAATTCCTAATGAAATCTATGGTAATGAAAGCCGAAAAGTTGAACCTTATTATTTAATTACCAGTCTTCCCAATGTTCCCTTTGCAGAATTTATCCTCTTACTTCCCTACACACCCAAAGAACGCACAAATTTAATCGCTTGGTTAGCAGCACGTTCCGATGGCCAAAATTATGGTAAATTACTATTATATAACTTTCCCAAAGAACGATTAATTTATGGACCAGAACAAATTGAAGCCCGAATTAATCAAGATCCAATTATTTCTCAACAAATTTCTCTGTGGAATCGGCAAGGTTCTAGAGTAATTCAAGGTAATCTTTTAATAGTTCCCATTGAGCAATCTTTACTATATGTTGAACCAATTTATTTAGAAGCTACCCAAAATAGTTTACCCACCTTAGTTAGAGTAGTTGTAGCCTATGAAAATCGCATCATCATGGCACAAACATTAGAACAAGCACTACAAGGAATTTTTCAACCAGAACTCGCACCAGCATCACCCATTATTCGTCCCCTAGAAGACGAAATACCCGCTGGTTAAATACAGCGGTTTCCGCTCTTATTAGGTACAAAGTTGAATCATCAAACTTTTGTGGTGCGGGCATCTTACCCGCTAGATATGTACCTCATAACACGGGGAAGTGCTGTAGCTGATATTTCAACTCAGAATTATACTGATTTTAGTTTAAGCTAATGACGCAATTAAGGTATCGGTGTTCTAGAAATTCAAAAATTTAAAAATTTAAAAAACTATTACCAACTGTATTTTTAATATCCACGTACTACTTCAGATATATTTTCATATAAAAAAATCAAAACTATTGACAGAGATAACCAAGCTTTACTTTTGCTAAACCTATAATTGGAAGCTGGATTCAGCTTTATCCAGACTACATCCTCTTAAATAAAAAGTTTTTAATTAAACTTTTCTCAGGGGTTTGCACCTGGTTCTGTCACTTTTTTCAACTAAGAACCACTATCAATAACTAAGGGAAATAAGATGTATATAGAGCAGGTATTAGGAAATATACTCATAGCTGATAATACCGACTTGTCCATTACTCAAAATGCAGTTCAAACAGAAAAAGTACAAGTACAATATCACAACATCCAAATACCAGATTTAGCACTATCTTTAGCTCCTTTGGGGTTTATTTTTATTTGGGCTATCTTTCTCTTACTTTTTCATAAAATACGCAACAATAATCATGATAAGACATACTTGCAAAGTAAAATTTTACAAAAAGTTCCCTGTAAAAAATGTCAATTTTTTGCCAATAACCATTATTTGAAATGTGCTGTCAAACCTGATAATGTTATGACCGAAAAAGCTATAGACTGTTCTGAATACACTCCGAAAAAAGGTAGCTTTTCCCATAAAAATTTATTTCACTAAGAATTACCTGAGAGAAGTTAGGGATATAGTCTTTTCTTCTCTAGTGAGATACAAAATTATCCCTCCCTAAGGTATAGGGGACGGTGCAGCGTAGGTAGGGTATATTCTTCAGCTTGGGAATTGCTATGATATAATTGATTTTAATTATTTTTAATTAATAATTATTTTTATTAATTGCTAAAAAATTAACTCAAAACCAACTATAAATGACATAAAAAATACAGAAAATAATATCTCAGAGAGTTTTACATGGGTGTTATAAAAGAGAAAAACGAGGAAAAGCTTGCTATTGCTTACTTTTCCTCTCTGCCGATACTTTATAGAGAAAACACTTGATAGTAATATAGCCTTAATTAAGAATATATGTCAAGTAGTAATAAAAATATTTCTCAATAAGTCTTTTTTGATAAATTTTTGTAACGTTATTAACTACTTAATCTTGACACCGTAGAGACACTTGGGTATTATTTTGTCATAATTAATCAAAATCACCAAAATTAATTTTCTCCATCTGTGGATAGTCTAAACTGCTAAAGTACATATTTACACTGATTTATGCAAGTATTGAAAGTATGGCAATATACAGACAATCTCCATAACATAATCTACCTGATAGGAGGACAAAATTCATATTCCAACCCTACAGCAATAAATTCTTAACTTTTAACTTGTGCTATAAAATTCATAGCGTCGGTTTTGTAACTCGTACTACTGTATTTCATAAACCTACAATTTACTATAATCAGCAATCATGAGTAAATTAAAAATTTCCCCGCAAAAGAACCTATGGTTTGAAAGAGCCATGGCGATTACCGCCACTATCAATCTAGTATTAGTTTTCTTTGATTTAAGTTACGTACCTTGGCGGGATTTTTACTTCCGCAGAGTTCCTGCAATAACTCAATTGTACGATCCAATTAAAGGTATTGAACCACATCGTGACACAAAAAAATATTTAGAATCCGTAGCTGAATTAGAAAACCAGGTAATTCAAACCGGTTTAATCTCACCTCAAGTCAAAACTAAATTGGCAGACCTTCGCTTTCTCAGCAAAGAAATGATTGAAACTAATCCTTTTGCAGGTGCTGGGAAGAGTGGAACCCTGGAAAAAATTAAAAATCGGATGCGGAAACATATTAAACAAGAATCTGCAAAAAGTGCATTTAATACTTTTTGGAGTCAGGAGTATTTATCTAAAAGGGGTTGGAAGCAGGAAATAGATTTTTTCAACCAAGCAATTCGTCCGGGAATTGCCAAAAACTATTACCGTAAAATTGATGAAAATGGAAATTTTTCAGATAATTTTTGGATAATTGATTTACCTTTTGTGATTATATTTGCCACAGAATTACTAGGACGGACTTTCTTAATCAAACGTAGACATAGTCATTTAAATTGGTTAGAAGCAGTTCTCTGGCGTTGGTATGACCTATTATTACTAATACCAATTTGGCAATGGTTACGAGTCATAACAGTTACAATTAGACTTGATCAAGCAAAGTTAGTTGATTTTTATATCATTAGACGACAGATTCATCAAGGTATTCTTGCTAATTTTGCGGAAGAAATTACAGAAATTGTCGTAGTCCAAGTAATTAACCAACTTCAAGGTTCAATTCAACGAGGGGAAATTACCCGTTGGCTATTAGAATCAGATCGTGTGCGTTCTTATATAGACATTAATAATATCAATGAAGTCGAAGCAATTACTGGATTGTTAATTAAAACTTTGGTTAATCAAGTATTACCAAAAATCCAACCAGAAGTAAATGCAATTTTGTGCCATAGTATTGCTGTGGCTTGTCAACAATTACCAGGATATAGTAACATTCTCATGTTACCAGGATTAAGTAAAGCCCAAACACAAATTAGTGAACAATTAGCTACCCAAATTACTAATAATATCTATAGTGCTTTAGCTAGTAGTATTAAAGACCCTATTGCAGCAAAACTTTCCACTCAATTAATGGAAAAATTCACAACTGCATTCACTTCAGAAATTCAGCAAAAACAAGTTTTGGTAGAAATTCAAAGTTTGCTAAATGACTTTTTAGAAGAAGTTAAAATTAACTATATTCAACGGTTATCCCAAGAGGATATAGATAAGATTTTGGAAGAAACTAGAAAAATGCGAACGGAATCATCCAGTAGTTTATCTATTCGCAAATAAAACATTATTCCATAAGATAGATGAAAATTATCAAAGTTTTTGCCACCCTGAGATATAGACCTGTTTATCATTAAGAAAAACCATGAATAAAATCATAGATACGAATATTCATCAAATTGATAAGCAACTATTTTTGGAAGAAATGACCCCTGTACAAGCAGAAAATTTATGTGCTGGTTATTGTCAATCATTACAGAGTTATCCAGATACCTACACAAATGATATTTCTGAGATTATCAATCAGTCCAAAAAACAAACCCAAGGTGTAGATAACAAACACAGTAATCAGAAGATTAACACCATAGATAATTCAAAAAAGACCTACCTGAATGGAGTAGAGATACCCCGCACAGGAAAAACCGTATTTATATCTTTTTAAAGTCAAACTGAGGTAAATTATTGGCTTTATTAAGAATAAATAAACTTTCATCTCCCCCACGGCCAATTCTTAAAGTTTCATCTAAATAGGTAATATCAAGAGTGGCAATTCTTCCTTGAGGATTATTAGCTGCTACAACTCTAAATGGATTTAATTTAGGGGTATTAATACCCACAATTTTTTCAATCGCTAAATAACGTTTATCAAAATCAACATTGATACGTTTATCTATTGTATTTTCTATATCCATAGCAGGTTCAAAACTAGCTGTTACTTTCACATATCCTGATATTAAACCCAGAGGATGTCGAACTTGAGCTATATTAAAAAATAGTTTATCGGCAATATTAATTACTTGATAAACTTTACCTATTTGTAACCCCAATGGTAGAGAATCTAAAGAACGAATTTCTCTAGCTGTAGAGTATTGTAATTGCCAAGCACCCTCTAATAAAGCTGTAGCATGGAGGAGAGGTTGAGGGTGAGGATTAAGGCTTTCTAGTTCTGTTGTCAACTGTTCAATTTCTACAACTAAACTTTGATCAAGTTTTAAATTAGTAATAGGAGAACCGTCATTTTTAGGTTTAATTTTCTTGATTGTTGCTTGTAATTTTTCTTTCAAAATTTGATTGTTCATGGGATAATTATTTTTAATAATTAGAAAAATTTCACCTAAAATCGTTATATTTCCAAATAAATAACCTGGTAGTTGTTATCAACTAACAGGCTTTCAGTTAATCAAAAATTATGTTATCAACAAATTAAAGAATACCCCAGAAGTGAAGAAAGCCTTGACCAGAAAATAGTTCAATCAAAGCTGCTGCTGAAAAACCAATCATTGCTAAACGACCATTCCAGATTTCTGCTCCCGGTGTAAAACCCCATTGCCAAGCGTTGCGGTCAGTTGCTACGGGTGCGTTAGATGTTTTTGTTGCATTAGTCATGATCAGCACTCCAGTTAGGATTTACTAAGCTTTGTTGTCTTATGTAAATAAATATAACAATTTTTTCGCTAAAAAACAATATTTATTTACAATTTTTTGACCGAAAAGACGGGACACAAGCCCCGTCCTTCTAGGACGGCTTTATGTTAAAATTTGGTCATAGTCGCCATAGGGCATTGGGAGACTTTAAACGGACATGGAGGGACGATAAGACCACTTGTGGCGTGTTTCATTGAAGTGTCAAGAATCACCGCACCTTCAGTTCGGTGAGTATGTCAAAACTATGTGTATACGAGTCCAGGGTATGAGGTTTTTTCAAACAACATGATCCGGTTCTAAAGCACAAGGATAAGCTGAATCTCCCATTTCCACCTGAATAGTAGCGTGTTTGATACCAAAATGGTGTTCAAGTTCGTGACAAACTTCCCATAAAAAAGCATCACCAGGATAACCTTCTGGTATGACTAAATGAACTGTGAGTGCGGTTTCTGTCGTACTCATAGCCCAAATGTGAAGATCATGGATTTTTGACACCCCAGGACATTCAATTAAGTAATTTTTCACAGCCCGCAGTTCAATTCCTGCTGGTACACCGTCAAGTGCTAAATTTACGGAGTCTCTAAGTAAATGCCACGTTCCGGCGACGACAACAGCCACCAGCACTAAGCTAACTAATGGGTCAAGCCACAGCCAATGGGTAAATAAAATCGCAATTCCAGCTACCACCACCCCCAAGGATACCAAAGCATCCGCAGCCATGTGTAAAAATGCTCCCCGAATGTTTAAATCACTTTTGCGCCCTGACATAAACATGAGTGCAGTAATAGTATTAATGATAATACCGACCAGGGCAACACCAATTATAGTTTCTCCTGATACTGGTGCAGAATCATGAAAACGACGAAGGGCCTCCCAAGCGATCGCACCCATAGACAAAAGCAAGACCACAGCATTGATTAAAGCAGCTAAAATCGAAGAAGCACGCAATCCATAGGTATAGCGGTGGCTGGGAGGACGACGGGAGAGGGAACTTGCACCCCACGCTAGGAGGAGTCCCAAGACATCACTTAGGTTATGACCCGCGTCAGCAAACAAAGCCAAGGAGTGTGCTAAGTAGCCATAAGTGGCTTCAATAATCACAAATCCTACATTCAGCGCTGTTCCAATGGCAAAAGCCCGGCTAAATGTGGCTGGGGCGTGACTGTGATGGTGTCCAGGTTCGTGGTGATGATGGTGGTCGTGGTCCTGTGTCATAGTGATGAGTTGGGAGTAAAGAACTAGATAAATACTATGGTTGCTACATTACTATTGAACCTGATAGCGGTATTTTAGTGTGTTCTACTTAATATCACCGCAAATACTGTACTTCCCAATGTTCAGATATATTCAAAAAAAAGAACTCATATAAAGCTAAAATTTAGAATACACTATATTATAAATTCATAATTAATAAAATTCAGTATATGCCTATTATACCTAATTTATTTAATCAATTCTTGAAAACGTTCATCTTCCCGAATAGCATCAAAATCTGAATCGGTTTTTGCCAATTCTCTAACTTCAGGATGCAAATTAATTGCTGTTTTTAGGTTTTCAATTGCTTGTTCAATATTATTTTGCAGGGAATAACTACAAGCTTTATTGTACCAAGCTTCGTGATAATCAGGTTTAAATTCCACAGCTTTGTCGTAGGAAGATATGGCTTCTTCATACCTGCCTAAATTGTCTAGGGAATTGCCCCGGTTGTACCAAGCTTCGTGTTTATCAGGTTTAAATTCCACAGCTTTGTCGTAGGAAGATATGGCTTCTTCATAATTTTTTCTAACTCTTTGCAAATAACCTAATTCAAAAAATAATTCAGCTTTTTGTTCATTATTTATTTCATGTTCAATAATATCTATAATTTCTAAGATTTTCTGATTTGTTTCTTCATTGGTTAAATTTGCATATTTCTCATAAGTTCCTTCTTGAATAATCCGTGTAGCTTCTTGTTCTAGAGTTTTTGAATCTAAAGGAAAATCAAATAAACCAGAACGCCAATCAAAGAAATCGGGGGCGCGGTGAATAAAATATTTAATTGCAAACTGCGGTAATAAAAATATAAAACAAATATTAAAACTATCTCTAAACCGTTCTCGTTGTTGGTTGATATTAATTAAAAACGGTGGTACACTTTCCCAACTATAATGATGAGTTTGTCGACTATTCCAACCTACTAAAGTTTTGGCTTCTTCGTATTTATAGAATGAAGACTCTAAGCCTGTAATAAATAATATATTGATATTGTTTTTGTTAGGTAATTTATCAACTATTGCATATAAATTAGTCACATCTTTATCTAATTTGATAACTTCTATATTTTGATTATGAATATCTACTTTCACTTGACTAATTAATTGTTCACCTTCAGCCGGAGAACAACGCACAAATAATATACTAAAGCCGTCTGTAAACTGAAGTGTACGAATAAAGGCTTGATATTCTTCATCTTTTTCTATTGGTAAATCTTGATCCCAATTAGTGAGTTTAAGAGGCATTGTTTTAAATAGATGATAATAAACTTTACGTAAAAACCTCTCTCCAAACCTCTCTCCTGCAAGGAGAAAGGCTTTAAAATAACCATTTTAACAACTTTCAAGTTATGTTTATTGTTTTTCCTGTCCCCTCTCTTGTTAGGAGAAGGTTAGGGAGAGGTCTAACTATCAGGATATAATTGATTATAGGCATCCTGAAATGTTGTTATTCCTTTAATTAGAGGATGAATATCATACCAAACGTTACTTCCTCCCTCTGATTCGAGATAGCGATATTCTAAAATACAACGATTAAATAATAAACCCCGATGTAACTGATCATTAACTATTTCTTTGGAATAATGAACATTTACCAGATCTTTCCATTCATTCGCATAAATGGTATCTTTATATGTCTTTCGCAATTCGCTAATTGAACGCTGCAAGGTTTTGTCAGTAATAGGTAAAGACGTTGTATATTTGAGTGCTTCCTTCATTAATAATAATAAATTCCGCGCATGACCGCCACTCATTAAACATAACATTTCTAAAGATGATCTGCTTTCAAATAAATCAACAATAGATTTATTAGGATCTACTTTCTTTAGTCGTTTTTGGAGAATTTCAATAACTTTATCAAGTCCTGGTGAAAAAGGCTCATTTCCAGGAGTTTTTACCATAATCATTGGTAAAACTTGGGGAAGTCCATAAATCTCTGTTAATGATGCTGCGCGGTCAGAATAAAGTAAAGAAATTGGGATAGTATAAACTAAATGACAATCTAAATTTTTGAGTTGTTCATTACGGTCTATAAAAATTTCGTCATGATTGCTGCGGTTATCTGCTTTAGTTACAGGGACAATTCTATCTAGGTTATCAGCAATTAATACTAATTCGTGATATCCTGAAGGAAGATTTTTTTTAGCATCTCGAATAAATTCATTTAATGCCGTAGTTAAAGTGGTAGTATGGGGATTAATTAAATCACGAATTTTTCGGCGTTCACTGGGTTCACTTCGGATTTTAGTGGTAATTTTGGCAAATTGTGAAACCTGTGCTTCAATTGATAATTCATCTATAGAAATCTTTGTTTGTAATAAATCTTTTAGATCTTCACATCGTTCTTTTAACCAATTCAATACAGCTTGAGAATCAGTTCTATCTTTAAATGCTGTTAAAATATTGCGTGTGCAAGCTAAAAGAATATCTGTATATTGAACATCCTCTGGATCAATATCTTGTTCATCAGCCGCAAAGTAGACGACAAAAAAACCGTTTTCATCTAAATATTTTTGTAGTCTTAGTAATTCTGTAGATTTACCTGCACCACGATGACCTGCATACAGTTGACAGGTTTTTCTGTCAGAATATAATATCTCTCTCCCTACCGCTTCCAATATATCCCCATCTCCCCGTACATCGGTACAATCCACATAAGCAGGATCTCCAGCAGGTAAAGGTCGGAATGGGTCAAAAGCGTTATATAACTGTTTTAAGAAGGCAAAATTTGAGGCCATAGTCGTAAATTTCAGCATCTAGAGTTATATTAACTCAAAAATACGCCTTTTTATTTTCTGATACATTAAATTACCCCACCCTAACCCTCCTCTTGTAAAGGGAGGTAACTAATTTTTCCAGTTTCCCCCCAAAACATCAGGTGGATTAAGGGGGGTAATTTAACTTGTGTGTACACTATAGCCTCCCTTGCGGGTTGGGAGTGGAGTTATTATAACCCTACTCTACCTCCACCACACTGATAATCCTCTCATCCCTGTTAAGTTGACAAATACTTTCACCCTTACTATCTTTGTTGAGATTAGGAACTGCATCTACTGATACGCGAATTACTCGCTCCTTATTTGTCAATAATGCGACCTCTGAACCTGGTTTTGCGGGAACCATAGCCGCTAAATTGTCGGTTTTATTATTAAATTTCAAAACTTGTATGCCTAAATCCCCCCGATTAGCCGCCCGCAACTGATTTGCAGCTATAATTTTGCCATATCCCTCTTCCGTCACCAGCAATAATTGGTGATCTTTGCTGACATTAACACAGCCAACCATTTGCTGATTTTTCAAAAGGCGGAAAGCTTGTAACCCCATTGCAGCCCGACCCATAATTGGTAATTGTTCATCATTACCCGGAAACCTTAACAAACGACCGTTAGAACTGGCTAAAATCAAATGTTCTCCACTGCTCATAAATCGAGTAAAGGCTAATTCATCATCATCTTTAAGTTTCAAAATTGTAATTCCTCGCCGTGAGAGATTCACCAATTCTGATAAAGATAAGCGTTTAATCCTTCCTTTCTTAGTTAATAGAACCATTTCCGACGTTTCGGGTTTTTCTGGTAACAAGAACCGAGTAATAATACCTTCCGTATTCCCCTGAGCCGTACTGGTAAGCATCGTAATCAATGGCGTTCCTCTGGCTGAACGTCCCGTAATTAAGGGAATATCCCCCACCGCAATTGGATAAACTTTACCACCGCTGGTGAGAATTAACAGGTCTTTATGGGTATTAGTTAATGCGGTTTGAATCAGGAAATCATGATCTAGTAGTCCGTTTTCCCCCTTCGGTTTTTTACTGTGGGGAGAAATGCGTCGTACATAACCCCGTTGAGTAACTTCAACAATAGTTTCCTCCAGGGGTTGTTCCGGTTTGGGAGTAAGAATTTCCTCAGTTTTTACTGTTTTTTTAGTCTTATCTTCATCCTGTGAATCTGTATAAACTATTTTTGTACGTCGTGGGTCACCGTATTTCCGTTTAAGATTTCGCAAATCTTTTTTCAAGACCTTGAGTAATTCCCGTCTATCTTCCAGTAATGTCCGCAATAGACTAATTTCCTGGTTAAGTTTATCAAATTCCTGTTGTAAGTTTTGCTGCTCCAAACCAGTAAGACGACGTAATGGCATAGCCAGAATTGCATCTGCTTGTACATCAGTGATATCCAAGCGACTACAAAGTGTCATCTTGGCTGTACTACCATCAGCAGCTTGCCGTAAAATAGCAATAACATCATCTAAATTCAATAGGGCTTTTAACAATCCTGCCAGAATATTTAGCCGATTTTCGGCCTTTCCCAACTCATAACTGTAGCGACGGTTGAGGGTATGTTCTCGGAATTTGAGAAATTCCTCTAAGAGTTGTCGTAAAGTTAATTGGCGGGGTTGTCCCTCAACTATAGCTAAGAGAATCGCCCCAAAAGTCGTTTGTAAAGCCGTTTGGTGATATAAATGCTGGAGCAGTTCCTGGGGGTTGGTATCGCGTTTGAGTTCAATAACCACCCGCATTCCCTCCCTGTCACTCTCATCTCGAATGTCAGAAATTCCCTGTAAACGACCTTGATTAACTAAATCAGCGATTTTTTCAATCCATCCAGCTTTATTGACTTGAAAGGGCAGTTCTGTGACTATTAATGCCGTTCGGCGTTTAGTTCCCCTAGTGGCAGGAATTTCCTCCATTGTGACTATACCTCGCAGGACAATCCCCCCTTTACCAGTGGTATAAGCCTCTTTAATGCCCCCACGATCAACTATTTCCCCACCTGTGGGAAAATCCGGACCAGGAATTAATTGAAATAATTTTTCATCCTTTAAATCTGGGTTGTCAATCAAGGCAATTAAACCATCAACGATTTCTCCCAAATTATGGGGGGGAACATTTGTAGCCATACCTACGGCAATTCCCGCACAACCATTTAGTAACAAAAATGGTAATTGAGCCGGTAATACCGTTGGTTCTTGTTGAGAATTGTCAAAATTGCCCGTAAAATCCACCGTCTCTTCGGCAATTTCCGCCAACATTCCCTCATGTCCCACAGGTGCAAGACGGGTTTCTGTATAACGCATGGCCGCCGGTGGGTCATTATCTACGCTACCAAAGTTACCATGTCCCCCCAGTAAGGGATAACGGCTAGAAAAGTTTTGTACTAATCGAACTAACGCATCATAAACCGATTGATCACCGTGAGGATGATATTTACCGAGAACATCTCCCACCACACGGGCGCATTTTCGATAAGGTCTATCTGGAGTTAAACCTAGTTCGTGCATAGCATATAAAATGCGCCTGTGTACTGGTTTTAAGCCATCGCGGACATCTGGTAAGGCTCGCCCCACAATCACACTCATGGCGTATTCTAGGTATGACCGTTGCATCTCGGTATGCAGGGCGGTGGTGATGACCTGTCCCTTAGAGAGAAGGTTTAACTGTTTTGCCATGAGGTTTTTCTCTGAATTTTCACTACACAACAGCCGCTAGAAAATAACACGCTCTGAAATCACAGCATAACGGATCACAGAAAAATACTCACACAATCTTGATACTCATGAAGATAAAAAGCAGTAGTATTAATCTTGATGTGATCTAAGCTTATGGATTATTAAAAATACAATATGTATTGCTTAAATGTTAGCCCTCTTAATGTAAAATCTCATGAAAATTGTTCTAATTGTCGAAGATGATTTAATTAATGCTCGCGTTTTTGCCAAAATTCTGAGTAAACGCGGGGGTTTGGGGGTAAGACACACGGAAAATGTGGAAGAGGTAATGAAAATTGTCCAATCTCATGAAATTGATCTGATTTTAATGGATGTTTCCCTGTCTCGTAGTGTATATCAAGGTAAGTCTGTTGATGGTATCAAAATTACACAAATGTTAAAATCTGACCCACAAACAGCTTACTTACCAATCATTTTAGTGACAGCACACGCTATGGAAGGTGATCGGGAGAATTTTTTGAACCAAAGTGGCGCTGATGGCTATATTTCTAAGCCTGTAGTTGATCATCAACTGTTTATTGACCAAATTACAGCACTTTTACCATCAGGGTAAGTGGTAGTAATGGCTAATATCTACCCTTGGCAATCTGCTCTCTACCTCCTGCTTTTTTTGTTAAGGTGTTGGTATTTCCTCCTGTGGCTGTA
The DNA here is from genome assembly GCF_014698755.1 of Aphanizomenon flos-aquae FACHB-1287. Classification (GTDB taxonomy): domain Bacteria; phylum Cyanobacteriota; class Cyanobacteriia; order Cyanobacteriales; family Nostocaceae; genus Dolichospermum; species Dolichospermum flosaquae. Next base: position 19,624 of record NZ_JACJTO010000002.1, read on the forward strand.
AGGCTAATTTAATTTCCGGTAATTCTAAGAATTTTTTAGTGTCTGCAAGTAAGCGATCGCCCCACAGGTTTTCTTTGAGAAAATCTAAGTTGCCATAACGGGAATCTATACGCAGGGCCGATACTCCCATTTCTAAACTTTTTTGTTTATCCCCGTGATTATAGAATGCTACGGCTAAAGCTAATAAAGGTTCTGCAGCTTTTTTATCAATACTCACTGCTGTTTGCCATTGCTGAATTGCTTCCGTGACATTACCTTGTTCGTATTTGATTAAACCAACATTGTTAATTGCTGGCCAAAACTTTCCATCTTGTTTAACTGCTAAATTGAATTGTGCGATCGCATCTGGGAATTTCTGTAACATCAGGTAAGCATTGCCCAAGTCAAACAACCCGTTAGAATAATTGGGTTTTAATTTCAAACCCTCTTGATAATGGGTAATGGCTGCTTGGTAATCTTTTTTTTGAAATTTGGCTGAACCCAATGCAAATAGCACTTCAGAATTTTTCGGGTTGAGGGTATTGGCTTTGTTCAAGGAGGTAACAGCATCATCAAATTCTTGATTTTGTAAGTATAAACTCCCCAGCAACCACCAAATTTTATCATTTTTTGGCGCTAGTTTGGCAGCTAACCGCGCTCTGAGCAAAGCTGGTTCAACGTGCTGAAACTGAGCTAATTGAGCCGCTTCCTGTGCTAAACCCAAGCCCTGTTTCTCTAACTGAGCATGATCAATTTGCACTATATGGGTAATGAATGCTTGAGCATGAACAGTTTTCGGAATACTCCATAAACTACAGGCAACTAAAAGAGAAATTAACTGAATGTGTTTTGACACACTACCACCTCCTAGTCTAAATATTGGCATCTTATCGCTAACCCCACGTTATCAGATAGCTTAACAAAATCATGAGCATTGGTCATTGTCATTGGTCATTGGTCATTGGTCAGTTGTCAGTGAGTAATTTTCTTTTCCCCCCGACTCCTGTTATCCCTCGGAGGTGGGTGGTAAAATAGGTAGGGTGACTGTGAAAGTAGTACCTTCACCCACCTTGCTGGTTACTTGAATTTGTCCTTGATGGTGTTCTATAATAGCTTGAGCGATCGCTAATCCTAATCCTGAACCACTAGTTGTGGCCTTAGTCATTTTTCCAGTTTTATAGGTTCTTGCTGAATCAACTCGATAAAAGCGGTCAAACAATTTTGGTAGCGCGTCCGCAGGAATACCAATTCCTGTATCAGTAATTTTTATTTGTAAATGAGAATTGGTATAACGCATTCCTGTAACTCGATTTATTCCCTCTATTCTTTCTAATTCCACTTTTATTACTCCCTGTACCGGAGTATATTGCAAAGCATTACCAATCAAATTTGTAAATAATCTCACTAATTGCTCCCAATTACCCATGAGAGTAAACCAGTTTTCTAATAATTCACAGTCAACTACTGTTATGGGAGAATCAACTAAGTTTAAAACCAGATTAATTTGTTTTTCTTTAGCTATAATCTGTTGTTCTTCTACCACTTCCATCAATAAAGCATCAAGAGGACAAGATGACAATAAATTTATGCTAATGCCACTATCTTGTCTAGCCAAGAATAGTAAATCATCAACTAATTTTCCTAGTCTTTGGGCAAGTCTTTCTACTACTTTTAATTGTTGTTTATATTGAACTGTATTTTTTTCTTCTGGGACTAAATCTAAATCAGCTAAGGCAATTTGGACATTAGTTTGAATTAAAGCAATGGGACTTCTTAATTCATGGGAAGCATCAGCAGTAAATTGTTTTAAACGTTGGTAAGATTCTCTTATAGGTTCCATTGCCTTACCAGATAAAAACCAACCACTGGCCGCTACTGACAATATCATCAAACTAGTCCATGAAGCCAAATCAAAAATTAATTCATGGCTAGGTTTTGTTACCTCAAACCAAGGATGACTAACTCGTAAATAGCCTAAAACCTGTTTTCTTTTTTTTATCCTTTTCGTAACTTGTCTCAATAACTGTGCAGGTTCTCCCCATCCTTTCATTCCCTCTATTTGCACAGTTTCGCCTGTAAAATTATGATGAACAGGAATATTTAATTTTTCCGAAAATGTTGACCACAATAATTCACCATCACGACCAAACCACTCTAAATCAATGCGATCATCTTCGGTATTTTCAGAATTATTAGGAAAACTAGCTTCTACATTTACTCGCAGTTGATTCGGTTGAGATTTGATTGGTTCAATTACTAAGGAACGCTCGACAATTTCTGCCACATGATCTAATGTATCGTCAATTCTTTCAATTAATGTATTGTGAACATATAAATACATTCCACTGGCAAATAATAATAGTAAAATCGCCGTTATAGCCGTGTACCAAATCGCTAAACGGCGACGAGTGGCTTGAAATAGATAAGTAGACATAAAATTAATAGGTAATTATTTATAATTTCAGAAAATGAGAGAATATTTAGGGGCAATTGATTCCTGAATTTATTTACCTGGGAAGGAACCAGAGAATGAGGATACTCATCTTTACAAAAATTACACAGAATAGGTACTATCTTACTCTGGCTTGTGCTACATTAAAATCTTCCCGACAGACAAAATAAGCTGATAGCGAAGCGTGGCATTAGCTATGTATGATTTCATGCTTCGGATATGAGGAAACAGCGGACATTGAATCAATTAAGTATGATCATGCCGAAACCAAAAAAGAATGCTCCTTCTATTAATCTCAATGATCCACAATACTACATTAACCGTGAATTAAGTTGGCTAGAATTTAATAACCGGGTATTATATGAAGCTTGTGACCCCAGAACTCCCCTATTGGAAAGGTTAAAATTTTTAGCCATTTTCAGTTCCAATCTGGATGAGTTCTTTATGGTGCGAGTAGCAGGTTTAAAGCAACAAGTAGAAGCTACTGTCAATTTATTAACAACCGATGGCCGGACACCACAAAAACAGTTAGATGATATTCGTCTGCATTTACACCCCCAACTCAAAAAACAGAATACAGAATTTCAGGAAGTTCTTCAACCGCTGTTAAGACAACAGGGAATCTGTATTCTTGATTACATAGAACTAAATCAACAACAGCGAAATTATTTAGATAACTATTTTCAAGAGCAGATTTTTCCGGTACTGACTCCTCTGGCTGTTGATCCTAGTCATCCCTTTCCCCACATTTCTAATCTCAGTTTAAATTTAGCAGTAGTGGTCAAAAATCCCGATACCGAAGAGGAGTTTTTTGCCAGGGTGAAAGTTCCCCAAGTCTTACCCAGATTTTTGCCCTTACCCCCAGAGTTGAGAACTGAAGACAATGGGAAAACTGCTAACTGGTCAGGGATTCCCTTAGAACAAGCGATCGCTCATAACCTAGAATCCCTCTTTCCAGGGATGAGTATCCAAGAATATCACCCCTTCCGAATTACCCGCGATGCTGATTTGGAATTAGAAGAAGACGAAGCAGAAGATTTACTACTAGCTATTGAACAGGAACTTCGCAAACGTCGCATGGGTGGAACGCCTGTCAGATTAGAAATTCGCTCCCAAACCCCTGAATCAATTCGTTCTCGTCTCTTGCAGGATTTAGGATTAACGGAAAATGATATTTATGAAGTTGATGGTCTGTTGGGACTGCGGGATTTAATGTATTTTCTGTTACTGCCATTACCAGACCTCAAAGACCCCCCACGTCAATCTGTTGTTCCTTCCCGCTTGCAACGGTTGAAGGAATCCTGTATTAATCCTGATGTTCCTGAACCGGAAGATGGTAAAGATTTCTTTTCTGTCATTCGAGAAAAAGATTTACTAGTTCATCATCCTTATCAATCCTTTTCTGGTACAGTGGTGCGCTTCATTACTAGTGCTGCCCATGATCCCAATGTCCTGGCCATGAAAATGACTCTTTACCGAACTTCTGGAGACTCACCCATAGTTAATGCTTTAATTGCAGCCGCGGAAAATGGTAAACAAGTTTCCGTATTAGTTGAATTAAAAGCCCGGTTTGATGAAGAGAATAACATTTATTGGGCAAGACGTTTAGAAAGAGTTGGTGTTCATGTTGTCTATGGTTTAGTTGGCTTGAAAACCCATAGCAAAATTGTCTTAGTAGTACGACGGGAAAAAGACAAAATGCGCCGCTATGTACATATTGGCACTGGCAATTATAACCCTAAAACAGCACGACTTTATACAGATTTAGGCTTATTTAGTTGTCGGGAAGAACTAGGTGCAGATTTAACAGATGTGTTTAATTTCTTAACAGGTTACTCTCGCCAAAAATCCTATCGAGAAATCATTGTAGCACCTGTGAATATGCGCGATCGCTTTCTGGAATTAATTAAGCGGGAAATTGAAAATGTCCAAAATGGATTTTCTGGTCGGATTGTTGCTAAAATGAACGCTCTAGTAGACCCACAAATAATTTCCGCACTATACGAAGCCTCCCGCGCGGGAGTACAAATTGACCTAATTATTCGGGGAATCTGTTGTTTGCGACCCGGACTGCTCAATCTCAGTCATAACATTCGAGTTATCAGCATTATTGGCCGTTTTTTAGAACACTCCCGCATATATTACTTCTACAACAATAATCAAGAAGAAATATACATTGGTAGTGCTGATTGGATGCGTCGCAATTTAGATCGTCGTGTTGAAGTAATTACCCCCATTAAAGACCAAGAAATTGCCAAAGATCTACAAGAGATATTAGGAATCATGTTAGCAGATAATCGTCATGCTTGGGAATTACAGCCTGATGGTAATTATATCCAAAGATGTCCTGGTGATAACTGTCCAGAAGCCAATTCTCAAAAAACTATTCTCTCTATGGCTTTACGCACTGCTGGCATTAATTAAACTATTATTAGTTGCAGCAAAGGTGAATAATCATCTCTTTCAATATCCCTGACTTCTTTGATTAATTTTCCCACACAAATCATTAATACTAGAAGTTGGGGAGTTAAACCATAGCTGAATTAACATATTTTGGAGATTATCCACCATAATAATATGCCAGTTTTCTAAGTTGTTTATCCCTTAAACCAGTATTATGCAAAAATATATTTTTTTAATGCTTTTTTTGCATAAAAATCAGCTTTTAATGCCTAAAATTAACCCATAAGATAGAGTGAATTCTTTTACTTCTACTTATAAAATATAAGATATCATACAATTGTGGATTTTATAATTTTCCATCCATCATCATTTTGCAAGTCAGTAAAAACTCCAATTATTTTCCTGGAATGTTAATGTTGTCCCAAGAATCCTGTAAATTGCGTGTTCTTGTAGTTGATGATCATGAACTCACTCGATTAAGCCTACAATTAGTTTTTTCTGTCCAGGAAAATATTCACGTTGTCGGTTTAGCTAGTAATGGTCAAGAAGCTATAGAAATGGTTCAATTGTATCAACCTGATGTGATCATTCTTGATTTACAAATGCCAGTAATGAATGGCTGGTCAGCATCTAATTATATTAAAGCTATATCTCCAAATACTCAGATTTTAGCTTATTCCTCGGTAGATGAATCATCTTTCCAGAACAACAAAAATAAGCATCACTTTGATGAATTTTGCAGAAAAGATATTCCCACAAAAGAACTCATTGCTTTGGTCAAACAGTTAGGGAATACATCTGGATATTCTTCGATACAAATTTAATTAGGTTGGAGTTTTCCATTTTGGGGGAAATGGAACACAATCTAACATCATCAATAATCAAAAAAAATCACAAATTACATCAGATAAAAGGCAATTGACAATTATCAATTACCTTTTTTCGTGTCTAAATTAAGATACAGCAGTTCCCAGTATGATGAAGTACAGATATTAATAATAAAACTTTTGTGGTGCGGGTAAGATGCCCGCACAAAGTGTACCTCACTCAAACTGAAGTTACTGTAATTAACAACTTAGGTTAATTATTTTCTGTTTGGGGAATGGTCCGTTTAAATTCATCAAGTAAATCATCTAATTCTTCCAAAGCTTGATTAACATCAACTCTCAAGGTCCCTAAGTTAGGTTGTTCTAATAAACTCAGCAACCGCTCACGTTGACCTTGAACAGTGCTAATTCGGTCTTTAATTGTCTGAATATCCATTTTTTTGCTTCCAGTTTTGAAACACTTCAAATCTAAAGTTAACGCAAAAAGGAAAAATCTTAATATCCTTTCCCAATCTGCCACCAATCAGGGATGATAATAAAAGATGAAAATAAATTAATTATACTAATCTCAAATTATGCTGGGCGGAATTTCTTTAGGAACAGTTGGTTTAACAATCGGTAGTATACTGACTATCACGGGTTTTATTGCCTATTTTGCGGATAATGCTACCCTCAATCTAGTAGGGTTTTTCTATGGTTTTCCCCTGTTATTGGGAGGTTTAGCCCTCAAAGCTAATGAACTCAAACCCATACCCTTTAGCCAAACTACCACACCCTCAATTTTAGCACTCAGAAAGCAACAAGCAACTGTCACACAGACGAAAATCCGTAAAGATATCACACGCTACTGTTATGGACAAAAATCCCATTTAGACGAAGCTCTAGCTTATCTAGGTTTAAGTCCTGCGGACGAGTCTAGACCAGTAGTGACTGGTTTACGAGAAATTGAAATTAATGGGGCTTATACCCTTATCTTAGAATTTGATTCGCCATTTATTAACTTTGATACTTGGCAACAAAAACAAGAAAAAATGACCAAGTATTTTGGACCTAATGTAGAGATTAGCATGACACAGCCCAGGGAGGATTATATTGAACTCTCTTTGATGAAAACCTAACCTTAAACCCCAGTGAACTCTATACTCTGTATGGGAACGATAGAAGGCCCCGCCTTGATGATATCATTCCCAGTCGGAGACTAGAAGATATTGGACTAACACAAAATTAAGGTTTTCAAACCCACCTGCGTGGGTTTCACCTGTGTAGACGCGGTTTCTAACCACCCATATATGTATGAATTTAGAGTTTTCAACCAACCTGTTAGTATAGTATAAGCATCCCTAGAAATACCCAACAGCTACCATGAGTCAATGTCTTAATCCCACCTGTCTTCATCAAAATTCCCAGGGTACTAGCTTTTGTGAAAAGTGTGGCGGTAAAATCCTTTTAGATAATCGTTATCGTCCCATTAAATTTCTTGGAGAAGGTGGTTTTGGTAGAACATTTCAAGCAATAGATGAAAAAAGATTAAATACACCCTGCGTTATTAAGCAATTTTTACCCCAACAAGTAGGAAGTGCTGCATTAGCCAAAGCTACAGAATTATTTCAACAAGAAGCCCAAAGACTTCAAGAACTAGGAAAACATCCCCAAATACCAGACTTAGAAGCCTTCTTTTCTCAAGATAATCGGCTTTATTTAGTCCAGGAATTTATTGATGGTCAAAACCTTTTTGAAGAATTTCAAACTCAAGGTAAATTAAATGAACCACAAATCAGAACTATCTTAACAGAATTATTGCCAGTTTTACAATTTGTCCATGACAATCAAGTTATTCATCGAGATATAAAACCAGAAAATATTATTAGAAGCAAAATCGGTAAATTATTTTTAATTGATTTTGGCGTTTCTAAAGAAACAAGTAAAACTATTTTAACTAGAGTGGGGACTGTTACAGGTACTCCTGGATACACTCCTCCGGAACAGTTGCGCGGCATAGTTTATCATAGTAGTGATCTCTATAGTTTAGCTGTTACCTGTGTTAGATTATTGACAGGGCATTTTCAAAAAAATGATAGTTCAGACGAATTATTTGATACTAATAAAATGCAGTGGCAATGGCAAAAGTATGTTTCTTTAAGTCAGGAATTAACAACGATATTAGAAAAGATGTTGCAGGATATTCCTGCTCATCGTTATGATTCAGCCAAGGAAGTTTTAGCAGCATTAGCAAATGCAAAAACAAGAGTTATTCCTACTTCACAAATACAAACTTCTCAAAATCCCTTAAAACAAATTTTCCAGTTTATTTCCCTACCAACAAACCCACCGAAACCACCAACAAATATTAACGTAAATATCAATCCTCAATCATCATTTACAGAAGACTTAGGAAATGGTGTCAAATTAGAAATGATAGCCATATCTGGAGGAACTTTTCTCATGGGTTCACCAGAAAATGAATCAGAAAGACGTGATGATGAAAGTCCCCAACATCAAGTTACAGTTCCCAGCTTTTTTATGGGAAAATACCCCTTGACACAGGCACAATATCAGGCTATAATGGGCAGTAATCCCTCTTACTTCAAAGGTAACAACCGCCCGGTCGAACGAGTCATTTGGGATGACGCGGTTACATTCTGTCAAAAGTTGAATCAAAAAACGGGAAAAAACTACAGATTGTCCAGTGAAGCAGAATGGGAGTATGCTTGTAGAGCAGGGACAGAAACGCCATTTTCCTTTGGTGAAAACATCAACCCAGATTTAGTCAATTACGATGGCAATTATCCCTACAAATCCGCCCCAAAAGGTAAATATCGAAAACAAACCACAGATGTAGGAACTTTTCCCCCTAACGCTTTTGGTTTGTACGATATGCACGGGAATGTGTGGGAGTGGTGTCAAGATGACTGGCACAAAAATTATACAAACGCGCCTACAGACGGTAGTGCTTGGAATAATCAAATCGGTAGTAGTTACAAGCTGCTTCGTGGCGGTTCTTGGTACAGCGGTGCTGGTTATTGTCGGTCCGCGGATCGCTTTAGTAATTCCCGCGGCTATCGTTACGAAGACTGCGGTTTTCGGGTCGTGTCTTCGTTCAGGACTTGGTAGCCCTTTATACTCTTATTCTTTTACCCTCTGCCCTTCTTTTTCTTTTCCCTTCTTAATTCCTCCGCCTCTAGCGGAACAATTTTGCAGAAATAACATAGGGCTACTTCACGAATATAGCACACAGATTGTACAAATGGCAATAAGAAGAGAATTATTAAAATACTAATGTAGGGTGTGTTAGCGACAGCATAACGCACTATAATTGCGAGATAGTTAAATCATCTTTATGAGTCAGAGATATATTTATATTATAATTAATTTAGTCTAATCATAATATTTAAAATCATGAATAACCTGGTATTAGAGAGAATAACAATTAACCATGATATTTGTCATGGTAAACCCTGTATTCGTGGATTACGCTATCCTGTAGAAATGATCTTAGAACTTTTGAGTTCAGGAATGAGTATTGATGATATTTTAGGAGATTATGATGATTTAGAATACGAAGATATTTTAGCAGTTCTCACCTTTGCTACTCAACTCACTCAAGTTAAAAGTATTCGACAATTAGTTTCATGAAATTCTTAATTGATGCTCAATTACCAGAACGTATTGCAAATTTATTGAAAAAATTAGGTTATGATGTTGTACACACCAAAAATCTACCTTTACAAAATGCAACTCCAGATTCAGAAATTAACAAATTATCAATCATAGAACAGAGAATTGTTATTACTAAAGATAAAGATTTTTTAGATTCTTTTTTAATCAAAAAAGAGCCTTACAAACTACTATTAATAACAACAGGTAATATTAGTAATAAACAAATTGAGCAAATTTTTATCCAAAATATTTCCCAAATGGTTGAGTTATTTATGAATTATGATTTTTTAGAACTGACTAAAGATAGTTTGATTATTCATTAAGCTTAGATCCCAGACTTGTTTAAGAAGTCGGGGATCTGAAAATTATCAACCACCATCAACAGCGTACTCAATTAATAGAGATAACCGTTGACGCAGAGTTTTTCTTTTCCCTTCTTAAGGGTGAATTATCAGGTTATTATTCCTGATTCAGATTACCCAAAAACAACACCGCGATAAATTTCCGATATCGGTAAATCAACCCCAACAGACTCCAAAGAAATGGATTTTTCTAAATCATTAAAATCACTCAATAACCAACCTTGAGACTGTTTACTATATTTTTCTATAAAAATTTCATCTTGTTCAACTAATAAATATTCACAAAAACTGCTAATTGAACGATACATCCGAAACTTGCTTTGTCGGTCATAATCTGCGGTTGAAGGTGATAATACTTCTACAATTAAAATGGGATTTAAAACTTCATCATTGCGGTTTTCATTTAGTTGCGGTTGATTTGCAAAAACCATTACATCTGGATATACTCCGCGTTGATATTCAGGAATCCATAACCTCAAATCACTATTAATTGGCTCACATTTACTATCGCGCAAAATAAATTTGAGAAATGCAAAAATATTGCCACCTATACGGCTATGATTGATTGATCCTCCTGACATGGGAACAATTTCTCCATGACGATATTCACTGCGTTCTTCAGCTTTTTCTTCAATGGCGCGATATTCATCTAAACTATAACGACGCTCAACAGTAGTAATCATCATCTTATCACCAATTACATTGAAGTCATCATGATTCTAGCAAAACTGGATTATATCTCGTTCCCAGTCTTTGACTGGGAATGCCCCCAAGAGGCTCTGCTTCTGCTATCATTGAGGGCAGAGCCTTCTAAAATTCATTCCCATAGAGAGTATGGGAACGAGAACGGGGACGGGGTAGGCACGGGGGCGCTACCCCTACAATCAACCACCATCAACAGCGTACTGAATAAGCAGTGATAGACGTTGACGTAAAGTTTCCATTCCTAAACGCTGACTAGCAGAAATAAAAATCGCCAAAGGAAACTCCTCCCTCGCTAAAGCCAGGGTTTCGCTACTAACCTGATCAATTTTATTAAAAGCCACTAAAGCAGGTCCCGGTGTAATAGGCATTTGTGCGAGTATGTCCCGAACTGAGCGAATATGACTTAACCAAGCAGGATGAGATAAATCTACTAAATGCAATAAAGCGTCTGCCTCTGTTACCTCCTCCAGAGTAGCACGAAAGGCATCCATTAAAGAAGATGGTAATTCATGAATAAACCCTACAGTATCCGTCATTAAAGTTTCCTGAATCACACCCGTTTCAGCGTGGGGAAGCATTAACCGTCTAGTAGTTGGGTCAAGTGTAGCAAATAATTGATCAGCCGTGTATACTTCCGAGTTGGTAAGGGCATTAAGTAAAGTAGATTTACCAGCATTAGTATAACCTACTAAAGCCACAGAGGGAACTTCTCGGTGTTGTCGCCGTTGACGTAATCTACAACGATGTGCTTGTAATTGATTAACTTCCTGTTGAAGTCGAGAAATGCGTTTTTGAATAGCCCGACGTTCCGTTTCTAGCTTGGTTTCACCAGGTCCCCTAGTACCGATACCACCTCCCAATCTGGACATGGCTTGACCTCTACCAGTGAGTCGTGGTAACATATACTCTAACTGCGCTAATTCTACCTGTAATTTACCAGCACCAGATTGAGCGCGTTGAGCAAAAATATCTAAAATTACTTCGGTACGGTCAACGACTCTCACACCAATTTGCGCTTCTAAATTGCGGACTTGGGAAGGTGAAAGATCACGATCAAATACTACCAAATTAGCACCCAGAGTTTGCGCTGTGAGAGCAACTTCTTGGACTTTACCTTCACCAATCACTGTTTGGGGATGAATACGCGATCGCTTTTGTTGTAAAGTCTGTAATACATCACCCCCCGCCGTATCTACCAACCGTGCCAATTCTGCTATAATATCCTGGAATTGTTGAGGGCTGGTATTATCCGTTAATACTCCTACAATTACCACCCGATCATGATCAGCGTCTACTTCCTGAGCTACATATTCCCGACTAAATTCCGCTTCTAGACTTTCCACCAATTCCAGAAAACCCTGGTCAGCCAAAGCATCTAAACTTAGAGGCGGTGATATATGGGAATATGTATCAGTATTGGGGATACTGGTACTAGCGGATTGAGTCACAACCAATTGTCTGTTATTAGCCACCAGATGTGCTAGATAAGCTTCTTTTACGTATCCAGTGGCACCACCACCACGCTTAGTAAATCCGCCTCCAGTTATATTAAAAACTACTAAAGCATCTAACCTTTGTAAAGCCATTGCTGTCAAGTCCGCTTCATTCGGTGGTTCTGACTTGAGATTAGTAGATAAACAACGAATACCGCTCAAACGTTCAGCACCGTAACGTGGCAGTTCTAGGGGCGGGATTTGGGTTTGACGCGGACTACCTACACCAACACGAATTACTTGGCCGCGACGGTTGATATAAGTACAAATAGGTTGATTAATTTCCGTACTAACTGCTGCAAGACGTTGTGCAAACTCAGATGTAGTAATACAATCCCCTGATATCCGCTGATGGTACAGCCGCTGGAGTTGTTTTAGCTGGCTGGACTTTAAACCTTGAATATTGCCAAAAATAGTCTCTATAGGCGTTTATGACCAGTTACCTGGCTCCCCCTGAATCCTGATACTGTTTATTTTACAACAGGGAACAGGGAAGAGTTTTTTATTCTTAATTTTTAATTTGTTAGGAGTTATCATTGATAATGATTGAAATTTCTAGACTCTCAGGCAATTATAGATTTATAATTAACGATTGTGAGTTTTTTCAAAAAACATAAAAAGTAATGAACGCCCAAGAGATTATTCGCTCAATTGAAGCGGAACAGATGAAATCCAACCTACCCGATATCTATGTCGGGGATACAGTCAAAGTCGGAGTCAAAATCCAAGAAGGTAATAAATTCCGTGTTCAACCTTACGAAGGTGTAGTGATAGCCATGCGGAATGGTGGTATTAACGAAACCATTACAGTTCGTAAAGTTTTCCAAGGTGTGGGTGTAGAAAGAGTATTTTTACTCCATTCTCCCCTGATTGAGACAATTAAAGTTTTACGTCGTGGTAAAGTGAGACGTGCTAAACTCTACTATTTACGCGCCCTAGTTGGTAAAGCGACCCGTATTAAACAAAGATTTGACCGCCCTTTGTGATTCTCAATGGTGAATTAATAGACAAAACCCAGTCTGTAAGCGGCATCTGCCGCTAACTTGCCAAAAGAAAAAAAATAAGTTACAATCAGAATCGAATTGTGTTAAACTGAAAAAAGTTCAACACAATGACTGTAACGAGAAAAGCTTGTGCGCTCTTAGTTCAGTTGGTAGAACGCAGGTCTCCAAAACCTGATGTCGGGGGTTCAAGTCCTCCAGGGCGCGCTCAAAAAGAAAAATATTGCCCGAAGCAATAACGTCACTGCCAAAACGGCAAAAAACGTGAATTATTTCGGGTATAATTTTTTTAAAAGTAGCTTTCCTATTGCCAGTTAATTGAAGCCAAAGCTGTAAACTTGGAAAAATCACAAGGTTAGGCCATTTAATAAACGGGGGTATAACGACTGTGGCCAAAAAAAATGAAGCAGAAATGCCAGAAACCGAAAATGGGTTTAACTTAAACAATTTTTTCCAAGGGACAAAGGAAGAACTTGAGAAAGTCATTTGGCCCAGTCGGAAACAGTTGGTAAGTGAATCAGCCGCTGTGCTATTAATGGTTACACTCTCCGCATCTTTAATATATTTGGTAGATGGATTGTTCGCTTGGGCAGCAAAACAGGTGTTCTGATGACTTATGCAACAGACGAACCACGCAACTCCGAGTTACAGTTAGAGGAAACACTGTTAACAGCGATAAAAGAAGCACGCTGGTATGCAGTGCAAGTAGCCTCTGGCTGTGAGAAACGGGTGAAGACAAACTTAGAGCAACGTATCCAAACTTTTGATGTTGCTGACAAAATCATCCAAGTGGAAATTCCCCACACCCCAACGGTGAAAATCCGTAAGGATGGTAAACGGCTACCTTCAGAAGAAAAGGTTTTCCCTGGTTATGTGCTAGTCCGAATGGTAATGAGTGATGATGCTTGGCAGGTGGTAAGAAACACCTCCCACGTAATTAACTTTGTGGGTGCGGAGCAGAAACGTGGAAGCGGTAGAGGCCGTGGTCACGTGAAGCCAGTTCCCCTGAATCCTTCGGAAGTTGAACGCATATTCAAACAAGCCTTGGAACAAGAGCCAGTAGTCAAAATTGATATGACTACAGGTGATAAGATAGTTGTGCTTTCTGGTCCATTTAAGGATTTTGAAGGCGAAGTGATTGAAGTTTCCCCAGAACGGAGTAAACTGAAGGCTCTACTTTCAATCTTTGGACGAGATACACCAGTAGAATTGGAATTTAATCAGGTTAAAAAACAGAGTTAAATACAAATGGCGAAGAAAGTAGTAGCGGTCATTAAGTTGGCCCTGAATGCTGGGAAAGCCAACCCTGCACCGCCAGTTGGTCCGGCTTTGGGTCAACATGGTGTTAACATCATGATGTTCTGCAAAGAGTACAATGCCAAAACAGCAGACCAAGCTGGGATGGTCATACCTGTAGAAATTTCTGTTTATGAAGATAGAAGTTTTACATTTGTCCTCAAAACCCCACCAGCATCAGTTTTGATTCGCAAGGCAGCGAAGATTGAAAGAGGCTCAAATGAACCTAACAAAAAGAAAGTTGGTAGCATTAGTAGAACGCAATTACGTGAAATTGCTCAAACTAAGCTTCCTGACCTCAACGCCAATGATATTGATGCAGCCATGAATATCGTGGAAGGAACTGCTAAAAATATGGGCGTAACTGTCACAGATTAGGTGACAGGGAACAGGTGACAGGTGACAGTAAATAACAACTGACAACTGAACCATTAACAAAATTTTATCGGGGGAGAAGCACGACTTCGAGATGACCCCAGGAGTAAAAAATGGCAAAAAAAGTATCACGCCGCTTACAGGCGTTGCTAGACAAAGTAGAAGATAGGGATTATGCACCCTTAGAAGCATTGGCTCTGTTAAAAGAAACAGCAACCGCTAAATTTAGTGAGGCGGCCGAAGCTCATGTTCGTTTAGGAATTGATCCTAAATATACAGATCAACAGTTGCGGACAACGGTAGCACTACCTAAAGGGACAGGGCAGATAATTCGGGTAGCAGTTATCGCTAGAGGCGAAAAAGTCACAGAAGCAACTAATGCTGGTGCTGATATAGCTGGTTCAGAAGAACTAATTGACCAGATTCAGAAAGGCTTCATGGAATTTGATAAGCTGATTGCGACACCAGATGTGATGCCACAGGTAGCAAAGCTTGGTAAATTACTGGGGCCTCGTGGTTTGATGCCATCACCTAAGGGTGGAACAGTGACATTTGATATTGCTAGTGCCATTGCTGAATTTAAAGCTGGTAAATTAGAATATCGGGCTGATCGGACTGGGATTGTTCATGTTATGTTTGGTAAGGCTGCTTTTTCTCCTGAAGATTTATTAATAAACCTGAAGGCCTTACAAGAGTCAATTGATCGTAACCGTCCTTCAGGTGCTAAGGGTCGTTATTGGCGGTCATTGTATATATCCTCTACAATGGGTCCATCAATTGCTATTGACATTAGCGCACTACGGGATTTAAAACTCACTGAAGCTGCATAATTTGGCAATGGGTAATTGGTGATAGATGAATATAATCAGCAATGATCAGTAATAATCAATAACTAATCACTAATGACCAAAATTAAATAGATAAAGCCGGAGACAGCAGGTGCTAATAGCTTAATATCCTGCCGAGGTTGTAATTTTAACTACCTAAAGTTTAAGCTGCACAAGCGAAATAACTACGGGATTAAAAATACCACTTTGAAACCCTGGCTAGGTTAGCTAGGGTTAATTGTTTTCGGTAAGTCAGTAAAAAGGTAACTAGTGATAGGTGGTAGGTAACAGACGACAGGTGATAGGTGACAGGAAATAGAGTAAAAACTGACAACTAACCACTGACAACTGACAACTAACCACTGACCACTGACCACTGACCACTAACAACTGACATTGGAGGTGAGACAAGTATGGGAAGAACGTTAGAAAACAAGAAAGAGATAGTAGCTGATCTCAAAGAAAGCTTGAGTAAGTCAACTTTGGCACTGGTAATTGATTATCAGGGGCTAACAGTTGCTGAAATTACAGATTTACGTCGGCAACTCCGTCCTAGTGGTGCTATCTGTAAGGTGACAAAAAACACCTTCATGGGCATTGCAATTAAGGATCAGGAACAATGGCAGCCAATGTCAGAATTACTAAATGGTTCTTCTGCATTTTTGCTAGTTAAAGAAGATTTATCTGCGATTAAAGCTTATCAAGCATTCCAAAAAGCCACCAAGAAAACAGAAATTCGCGGTGGTGTCATGGAAGGTCGTGTCCTGAGTGAAGCTGATGTTAAGGCTCTAGGAGACTTACCATCTAAGGAACAACTCATGGGTCAAATTGCTGGTGCTATCAACGCTGTGGCTACCAAGCTGGCCGTTGGTATCAACGAAGTTCCCAGTTCCTTGGCTCGCGCTTTGCAAGCTATCGCTGAAAAAGAAAATAGCGTTAGTTCTGAAAGTGCTGCTGAGTTAGCGGTAGTCAGTGAAGATTAATCACTGACAAATAACAACTAACCCTCACGGGTTCTTTCAACTGACAAATCAAAAATTCTTTAGGAGTTATATCCATGTCTGCTGCAACCGAACAAATTTTAGAACAATTGAAATCTTTGACTTTATTAGAAGCTTCTGAATTGGTAAAACAAATCGAAGAGGCTTTTGGTGTTAGTGCTGCTGCTCCTGCTGGTGGTATGATGATGATGGCTCCTGGCGCTGGTGCTGCTGCTGAAGAAGTAGTAGAAAAGACCGAATTTGATGCAATTTTGGATTCTGTACCAGCAGATAAGAAGATTGCTGTTCTGAAAATCGTCCGCGAAATCACAGGTTTAGGTCTAAAAGAAGCTAAAGACTTGGTAGAAGCTGCTCCTAAAGCTGTTAAAGAAGCTGTAACCAAGGAAGCTGCTGAGGATATCAAGAAGCGGATTGAAGAAGCTGGTGGTAAGGTAACAGTTAAGTAATTGTTCTTTGGTGATTGGTGATTGGTGATTGGTGATTGGAAAGAATTTTTACCCAGTCCCCAGTCCCCATTATCATCGCTTTAAAACCGGAAGTAAATATTGTGTGAGTGTAAAAGCATCAACTCCCAATTCTGTTCTTGTTTCTGCTGCTAAAATTCCGGCTTGGGAATGCCACCAAGTCGCAGTTGCTACTATATCTTCTATAACAGTTTCTTTATTGATAATTTGCGCTAATAGTCCACTTAATAAACCAGTTAATACATCACCACTGCCTCCACGGGCTAAGGCTGGGGTACTTTCGGGATTTATCCAAACACCACCTTGAGGATTAGATATGGCTGTTCTTGCCCCTTTTAATAGGACTACAGCCCCACTTTCTTGGGCTGCTATTTGCACGGCTTTGATTCTATTTGTGTAAGAAATATTCGGAAATAACCGCTGAAATTCTCCTGTGTGGGGTGTGAGAACGGTGGCTGATTTTCGTGGTTTTAAGGTGGGGATTGTGCCTAATTGTGCCAAAATATTTAAAGCATCAGCATCAAGAATTAGAGGACATTCACATTTAATTATTTCGGGAATAAGGGAAATACTATCTTTAGTTAAACCAGGTCCGCAAGCAATTGTCGTAAATGAATTTAAATCTATAAGGTGCATTTCGCTGTCGCTACCACACCCTACAAATGGTAAATTAGCGATTGCTCCTGTTTCGGTTTCAGGACAACCGATAATTAAAGCTTCTGGTAAATGGGAAACTAACAACATTTTCAGAGATTCTGGTACAGCAATTGATAACATTCCCACACCAGAAGCTCGTGCACCTAAACCCGTTAAAATTGCTCCACCTGCGTAACGTTTAGAACCACAAATTAATAATAAATGTCCTTGTTTATATTTGTGGGTAATGAGGGGACGAGGTAAGGGTAAAGTAGATAATGCTGTTGTTTTAGTAATGCGTTTGATTTGGGGATTATTGCCTAAAACAGCATGAATATCTGCTAAGGAAATATCAAAATCAATTAATTCGGCTTTACCAACATAAGGTAATGCTTGTTCTTGTAATAAACCTTGTTTCCATAAACCTAAGCAAAATGTATAATTTGCCTGAATAGCTGTTCCTAAAACTTCCCCTGTATCTGTATGTAAACCCGAAGGGATATCAATACTAATAATGGGCTGATTTTTGCTATTAAAATAATTAATTGCAGTAGCAATAGAATCAGTAATTTTTCTTTCTAGTCCAAACCCAAATAAACCATCAATTAAAAAATCACAATTTGGTATTTGGGAAATTTCTTGATAACAGGTAATTCCTAAATTTTGTGCATATTGAAAATGTTGAGAAGTTAATTCTTTCAACTGGGAAAAAGGTTGATAAATCCAAACTTGATACCCGCGAAAATGCAATTCACGAGCTACTACTAAGGCATCTCCTCCATTATGACCCGGTCCTGCTAGAATTCCTACACATTGTCCTGGGGAAATAATAGCCTGTAAGCGTTGGGAAATTAATCCCGCTACTTTTTCCATTAAAGCAGCTACAGGCATTCCCGCTGCAAATATCCTGGTTTCAATATCCCGCATTTGGGCTGCGGTAACAACAAATTGTTCTTTAGTCATTTGTTAGTTGTTAGTTGTCAATTACCTTATTTTCCATAGTAAACTCTAGCATTACCGTAACCTGAATCTTTCAAATAGCCATTCCATTGTTCTGCTTCTAAGCGATCTCTAAAGGGTCCTACAGCTATGTGTGTTCCTATTGGTTGAGTTCTCCTAATGACATTAATACTTGTGCCGACTTTTTGGCGAATATCTGTAGCGAAAGAAGATAAATTATTAGCACTACTAGGAATAACTACATAATAAAAATCTGTTTTTTCCTGATTATTATAGGAACGCTGATCAGATGTTACATCTACATTTGCAGAATTGACAATGCGAGCACCGGGAATACCATGCAATTCTAATTCCTTAATCCGTAGTTGGGCATTATATAGTTCATTAAAAACCCCAGATTGGATAATATTACGTCCGTTATAATTGCGGATATAGGCATCAGGTTCAATTTGGCGAACTTCGTATAAAATTTGGTTATTACTACTATCAATGTAAACAAAATACCGCTCAAATTTTTGGTTATGTTGACTATATTTTTTACCTGAAAATTGATTAAATTCTCCTTGTTGTAACTGCGGTAATTGTTGCTGATTGATAGATATTTGAGCCTGAACAGGAATATATTCACACGCGAGAGTCCAACTTACCAGCAAGGAAAATATGGGTAAATATGTCAAGCAACTGACTTTTAAAGTAGGCATATTTTTTAACAGTTTTTGCAAAGGTTTTTAGGTTAATTTTCATGGGATGAAATAATTAAAAATATCATTTAAATGACAAGATTAATTAATCATCCAAATTTACTACCGATTTTAGTAAATTGTGCCGTCAGGCATTACCGCTTCATATAAATTTGCACCTATTAGATTAGCCGTACTAATTTCCGCTCTGAGCAGGTTTACCTGAGTTAAATTAGCATTAGTTAAGTCTGTCATGGCAAGACAAGCATCTATTAAGTTTGCTTCAGTTAAATTAGCTTCGCGTAAATTAGCCCGACTCAAATTAACTTTACTTAGTCTAGCAAAACTAAGATCGACTCGATTCATTTTGGCTTTAATCAGTATAGCTTCTGGCATAATTGCACCGTGCAAATTTGCACCTATTAATTCAGCTTCACTCAAATTTGATTCTTTTAGTTTAGCATTTATCAGGTTAGCACCATTCAAATTAGCACCTTGTAAATTAGTCTGGGTTAAAGTAGCACCTTCTAAAATTGCTCCACTTAGATCTGCACCACTTAGATCTGCACCACGCAGCATACTCTCACTTAAGTTAGCACCACTCAGATTCACCCTAGCTAAATCTGCACCTGTCAAATTAGCACCGCGTAAGTCCGCTTTATACAGGTTAGCAGCCCGGAGAGTAGTAGAATGGAATCCCTGTTCTTTTCGCAGATTAGCACCACGTAGGCACGAACCTGTTAAGTTAGCACCAGATAAATCAGCACCACGCAGATCAGCACCCATTAAGTTAGTATCCAGCAGATCTGCCCAAGTTAAATCAGCATTTCGCAAATTAGCATTCTGTAAGGTTGCACCGTGTAAATTAGCATTATTTAAGTTGGCACTTTCCAAACTAGCTTGTGTTAGGTTCGCACCAGAGAGATTCGCACGAGTTAAATTTGCATGATTGAGAATAGCCTGACTTAGATAGGTAAAAGCTAGAATAGCATAAGACAAATTTGCTTTATTTAAACCTATACCAATTAAATCTGCATTTAATAGATTTACTCCATTTAAATTGGCATTAATAAGTTTCGTCTCACCATTTGCATATCTTGTTAGAATTTCTTTAGCATCCATGATTTTTTCTTAAGTGAATAACTGTTAAGTAGTTTAAGTAGGTCGGCATTAAAAATTGTCGTTATGACAAGGAAACAGGGAAGAGGTTTTAGGTTACTTTTTGTTACATATGACTCTTCGAGAAGCCGCTTCGCGTCTACGGTTTTTTCCGTTCACCTACTTATGTTAATTATTTTTAACTGATATCTCATTATACAAGCCTCGCATAACTCGGATAATTGCAGTGGCTGCTGGAGAATTTTTATCTGGGTTATCTAAGGAGATAACAGCATTGTTGATTCTAGATTCAAGCTCTACAATTGTGGAGCAAGAATCAAATAATAGCTGCAATAAACTATCAAGGTCTTCTTCTCTCAGTTGTAACCAGTCTTTTTCATTAAAGGTAAATTTCCCATGAAGCGCGGAAAATAAAATTATTTTAACCCTCAGAGGGTTAGCATATCTCATCAGATTTTGTCGTAAATCAAATTGATTATATTGAGATTTTTTGGAACTTATGGGCGTTGTGGTAGCGGGATTTGATAATCTCTGTTTAGAACTATCAATTATAGGGATATTCTGGTTAGATGGAGTTGATATTATTTCTGTTGGCTGATCACGGGTTAGATATAATCTTCCTATCTCCTTGATAATAATTCCGGCAATTATGGTGTATTCTTTTGGTTTACTAAGATTTTCAACAGTAATAGATAAACGTGAAGTTAAGTGATCTATCGTTGGATTTAAACTAGATAATTCTTCAATTAATTCTTTTAATTGAACCCTATCTAGGGCATCTTGATCATTTTCCCACACATTTTTACAAGTGAAGAATATTAGTTTTTTAATTCTTTGTGAGCTTTCATGCTCTTCTAAATATTTGCTAATTTGATCAAGGCTAGATAAAGTCATGATTAGTGTGCCTCCGTTACAAATATCCGATAGTGTGATAGTAATAAATTATAGCTGAACTAGTACACTATTGGGTAGTGGCTTTTTTGTATCATACTCCGAAAATACTTATTATTTGTCAATTCTAGAGCTTTTATCCACCCAGCAACATGATTTTTTCTAATAGGATAGACAAACCACTGATAGAATAGGGTAAACAAGAGGGTAGATGAGATAAATAGTTGTGCAAAATTTTACGGTTAGGAGAGGGAACAGGGAACTAGTAAGAAATACAGATATTCTTGTTTTCAATTATGATGTACAATTAATTATAATTGGGTACTTAACACACCATTACAGATTAATTAACCTGTAGCCTCCTATCCCTAGTTTACCAGCAAGGGGTTTACACACCCTATAAGCTTTTTCTATAAACTCTGAAGGTACATTTTTATATATACTAAGGTTCAGAACTTTGTATAAATAACACTTAAAATTACTTAGTGTTGTAAAATACCAAGATATCATTACAAATTGTTATCAGAGGAGAATAACCTTGAACCAAGCGACATTGCACCAGTTGAAGGTGTTCGAGGCCGCTGCCCGACATGGTAGTTTTACACGCGCTGCGGAAGAGTTGTTTTTGACTCAGCCTACCATATCCATGCAAATCAAACAACTAACTAGATCAGTTGGTTTACCATTATTTGAGCAGGTAGGAAAGCGCTTATACTTGACGCAAGCGGGACGAGAATTATTTGCTACTTGTCGGCAAATTTTTGAGACTATGGATAAGTTTCAAATGACTATCGCTAATTTAAAAGGATTAAAACAAGGACAATTAAGACTGGGTGTAATTACCACTGCTAAGTATATTATTCCCAGATTGTTGGGTCCTTTTTGTCAGCTTTACCCTGGAATTGATATTTCTCTTCAAGTCACCAATCATGAACTAATTTTAGATCGAATGATGAATAATTTGGATGACTTGTATATTATGAGTCAAATTCCTGATCATTTTGATGTCAATTTCGAGCCATTTTTAGAAAACCCCTTAGTAGTTTTTGCACCAGCTAATCATCCCTTAAAGAAGGAAAAAAATATTCCTATTGAACGTTTGGGAGAAGAACCGTTTATTATGCGTGAACCAGGTTCAGGAACTCGCAGTGCTGTCCAAAGTCTATTAGAGGAACATGGGATCAAAGTGAAGGTAAAATTGGAGTTGGGAAGTAATGAAGCAATTAAGCAAGCGATCGCAGGAGGCTTAGGTATTTCTGTGTTATCCCGTCATACAATGTTAAGTGACGCTGCGGAATTTAGCATTTTAGATGTTCAACACTTTCCCATTAAACGCAATTGGTATATTATTCATCCCGCTGGTAAGCAGTTATCCATTATTGCTTATACTTACTATGAATATCTTTTAGATGCTGCGAAAAAAATTACCCAGCAAGGTGGTTTAATCTTAGATCATAATTTCATGAATACCAATTCTTAAATTAAGCTGTAGTTACAGCAGAAATCAGGGGACTGGTTTTGAAGTGAGAGTCTCTACCTAATTTATCTGCAATCTACTGTATCTAGGGTTTAATAATGAATAAAAAGTGAAATTAAAGCCCAAAATTGAGACTTAGGAACAATATTTTGGGCTTGATTTTCAAAATTACCAGTTCAGATCAGTTACATCTGTGAAATGTAGGTAGTAGAATAGGTTACAGACAAAGCTGTACAGAAGAGAGGAAGGTAAATTGGAAGAACTCAGGGACGTATTGGAACTGGCGACAGAAAGGGAACTACAGGACTTGACAGCTATTCTATTTAGTCGCAAGTTTAACCCCTTAGATTATGTTCACACACCCGAACCTATTGCAGTGCAAAGCCAAGAGCGTCAAGCTTGGTTAGATGCTATCGAAGATCGCTTTCGTTTTTTAGCGGCTGACGGAATCACAGTATTACGAGGACGTACTGATCAAGTAACTTACCGACAAGCCCTAATTCAAGTATGTAAATATTTGAAAATCCATTATTATCAAGACCTAACAACAATTGATTTAGAAGCAGAAGTATTTTTACATCTGTTGGGAAAAGTTTGGAAAAAGTTACCCAAACAAGAAAAGCAACAATTAACTACTAATGTCCAAAGTCAATTATCACAATCAAAATTTAAACAACCATTACCATTATCATTACAACGTGATCCTTTAGGATTAATATTTAAAGGTGGTAGTGCCTTAGCTATAACTTCTGTAATTCAACCTTTTATTCTTCAACAAATCGCCCGTCAATTTGCTATTCATTTTGCTACCTATCAAGTAGCTAAGGAAGCTGCAATTACAGGTGCAGGATTAGCAACCAAGCAGTTTCAAAACTATGTAACTTTACAAATGTCCCGCCGCGGTATGACCATGAGTGCAGCCCGTTATGGTGCTGTTCGTAGTGCGTTTGCTTTTGTCGGTCCTGTAATGTGGGCTTGGTTTTTTGCTGATTTGGGTTGGAGAGCAATCTCCACAAACTATGGCAGAATTATTCCTACTATCTTCACCCTCGCACAAATTCGTCTTACCCGTACAGAATGTTGGGAAATCGCCTAAATAAAACTTTTTATCATCCAAATTCCCGCTTACAAACCCCATGGAATTGGCTACAATTTGGACTACTATCTTTTCCCCTGAGTCCATTTCTGGGTGGTATTTCTATAGTTGTGGCATCATTGCTAACTTGGCGCAAACAACATCAGATTATTAGCCAGAATCCAATTCACAAGGGATTTGCTATTTTGAGTATATTATTGCTCATTAGTACCGGATTTGCCCCTCACAAATTAGATGCTTTTTTGGGTTTATTTAACTTATTACCTTTCTTTTTCTTTTTTACTGGACTCACTCCCCTGATTCAAACACCTGCACAATTACGACAAATTTCTTGGATCATGGTGTTTGGTTCTGTACCTATTTTAATCATAGGTTTTGGGCAATTATTTCTGGGTTGGAATTTCCAATTTCAGTTTTTATGGATTGTTTTTGATTGGATAGTTGCACCAGAAAAATCATTATCAGGACGCATGGCTTCTAATTTCATGCACCCTAATACTTTAGCCGCATATTTAGTAACTATTTTTATTTTAGGTTTAGGTTTATGGTTAGAAAACTATCACAAACTTAAACAAAAAAATCCCCTAATTATCTTTTTAACAATTACGGTATTTGCTAACTTTATCGCCTTGATTTTAACTAATTCTCGGAATGGTTGGGGTATAACTATTTTTACCTGTTTAGCTTATGCTTTATATCGAGGTTGGCGATTAATTGTTACTGTTGTTGTTAGTATTACCAGTTGTTTTTTCTTAGCAGCTTTTGCACCTTCACCTATTGCCCAATTTTTCCGCCTTTTTGTTCCCTACGGTATTTGGGCGCGGTTAAATGATGATATGTTTCCTGATAGACCAGTGGGATTAATGCGGAAAACCCAATGGGAATTTGCCTGGAATCTAACTCAACAACATCCTTTGACTGGTTCAGGTTTACGCAGTTTTGGAGGACTTTATAAAAACCAGATACAAATTGATGTCAATCATCCCCATAACTTATTTTTAATGCTGTCTGCGGAAACTGGGTTAATTACTACTTTACTATTTTGTGGGTTACTAATTTGGATATTAATTACAGCTAGTCAACTTTTATGGAAATCTAAATCTATAGAACCAGAAAATAGATTAATTTTCTTTAGTTATCTGATCACTTTTATCGGGTGGATACTATTTAATATTGTTGATGTTACCACTTTTGATATCCGGTTGAATACTCTTTCTTGGGTTTTTGTAGCGTCCTTGTGTGGGGTTATGTATCAATATGCACTTTCTCTACAGGGTAAAAACGCTATGAAAAATTAAAATAAGCAGACTGAGAATAAATTCCCAGTATGCTTATAGGTTTCGCTTGATTGTTGTTGATTTCAGCTAAACTCTGTCTCTAAGTTAAATAACATTTGCAGAGTTTGCATACATCGTCTTCTCGCTTCTACATCTTGCTGGGCGCGTAGTTGCACCATCGGATCATGGAGAATCTTATTAACTATTCCCCGCGTCAAAGCTTCAATTACCTCTTGATGCTTTTCGCCAAATTCCGAACCTAAGCGAGATAAAGCTTTTTCTAATTCTTGTTCCCGGATGGCTTCTATTTTATTGCGTAGAGAACTAATTGTAGATACTGTCTCTAAACTTCGCCACCACACATCAAAAGCTTCCACTTCTTCATCTAATATCTTCTCAGCTTCTTGCGCCATTTGTCGCCGACTTTCATAATTTTGGGCTACAACTGCCTTCAAATCATCAACATTAAAGGCTTTGACGTTGGCTAAATCATTCACATCTGCATCCACATTGCGCGGGACAGAAATATCAAATAACATTAATTTTTGATTGGGTTCTAACACCGTTTCCAATTTCGCCCGATCTAGAATGGGTTCGGTTGATGAGGTGCTAGTAAATACTATATCACTTTCGGCAATTATTGACATTGTTGCCGACAATAAATGAATTTGTATAGGTTGTTCTGGGAACAACTTCACCAATTCTTCAGCCCTGCCCCGGGAACGATTAACAATACTTATGTGATTTGCACCTTTAGAAATTAAGTGTTGTACCAACAATCGGGACATTTTCCCCGCACCGAGAATAGATATCCGATAAGTAGATAAATTTCCTACTTTCATCTGTGCTAATTCTACGGCTGCCGAACTGATAGAAACAGCACCAGTACCAATACTAGTTTCTGTGCGAACTCGTTTACCCGCTGTTAAAGCTTGTTTAAATAACCGATTTAAAATGGTTTTAATGCCATTAAATTGCTGTCCAAGTTTATGAGTATGTTTAACTTGAGCTAAGATTTGCCCCTCACCTAGCACTAAACTATCTAAACCTGCTGAAACTCGTAATACATGAGTAACAGCATCAGTGTGAAGTAGCATAAATAGATGATGTCGTAAAGAGATAATTGGTAGTTTGCTATGTTCAGAAAGAAACTGAGTAACCTCATTAATTCCCTGAGTAGTTTCGCTGCTAACGATATAAATCTCTAAGCGGTTACAAGTGCTGAGAATAGTAACTTCATCAACATGAGGATAACTGAGAAGATGAGCAATTGCTCCTTCGATTTGCGCTTCAGGAATACTTAATTTTTCTCTAACTTCTATTGGGGCTGTTTTATGGCTTAACCCCACCACGGCAATATTCATTTCTTAAATTGGTAATAGGTAATGGGTAATGGGTAATGGGTAATGGGTAATAGGTAATAGGTAATTGGTAATAGTTTTTTCTTCCCCAATCACCAATTACCTATCACAAATCACCAGTGATTACCGTAGTTGGATCATCTTGGGTTCTTGCCACAAGTGAACTGTATCGACAAAGCGAGCGGTTTTAGATTGGCTGGAAATAACCAAGCTTTGGGTTCTAGCACCACCGGAGAAGTAACGCACACCATCCATGAGAGTTCCAGGGGTGATACCGCAACCGGCAAATAGCACTGTTTCACCAGATGCTAACTCATTAGCGTTATAAACCTTGTCACCATCAGTAATACCCATTTCATGTAACCGGGCTAGATTACCTTCTCTGCTTTCACCAATTAAACCAGTTTGCACAACTGCTGGATCATAGATCAATTGTCCTTGAAAGTGTCCACCCAAGCAACGTAAAGCCGCAGCAGAAATTACACCTTCGGGAGCAGCACCGATACCCATTAAGGCATGAATATGAGTACCAGAGAACGCGCAACAAATAGCAGCAGAAACGTCACCATCGCTAATTAGTCTAACTCTTGCGCCGGCGGTACGGATTTCTTTAATGAGGTCATTGTGACGGGGACGATCCATCACGACTACTACCAATTCTTCTACAGCACGGTTTAAGCACTCAGAGAGAATTTTTAGGTTTTCTGTAGCAGATTTGTTGATATCAACATGACCTCTAGCGGCTGCGGGCGCTGCGAGTTTCTTCATGTAGAAATCAGGAGCAGCAAATAAACCGCCCTTTTCAGAAATTGCTAAAACGGCCATTGAGCCATTTTGACCATAAGCAACTAGGTTAGTACCTTCGCAAGGATCAACAGCAATGTCAATTTCTACAAGCTCATTAACATTACAGAAATCGGCGGCATCTGGTTGAGTACAGATACCAACTTCTTCACCAATGTACAGCATAGGAGCTTCGTCCCGTTCGCCTTCACCGATAACGATGCGACCACGCATATGGATTTTATTCATCCGTTCGCGCATAGCTTCTACTGCTACTTGGTCAGCAATGTTTTTTTCGCCCTTACCCATCCACTTGGAAGAAGCGATCGCTGCTTGCTCAACTACTTCTATAATCTCTAACCCAAGAGTATTTTCCACGGAGTCTGCCCTCTAAATTACTTGTCTTAGCGTTTTTTTCTTAGCTATTTCAGTTTTCAAGTCTACCAAAGTACGGATACATATTGGCAAAAAGTCTGAA
Source organism: Aphanizomenon flos-aquae FACHB-1287 (assembly GCF_014698755.1). Lineage (GTDB taxonomy): Bacteria > Cyanobacteriota > Cyanobacteriia > Cyanobacteriales > Nostocaceae > Dolichospermum > Dolichospermum flosaquae. Next base: position 47,224 of record NZ_JACJTO010000002.1, read on the forward strand.
ATAGCAACTATATTAAGTTTTGCAAATAATGGTCCAGTCAACAATGAGATTTTAGGGGTAGGGTGCGGGGAAAATATTTTGGCTATTTTTAAGGCATATTTTTAGATCAACAGGGTTTACTATTTAGCGCGCATTATAAGTTATGTGTTGTGATGTAAATTATAAATATATAAATGGTTAAGTGTTGCTAAGGTGATTTTTTGCATAGTCACCTAACATTTTTTCCAATCGTTCAACACTTAAACGGGGAGAAGGACGAGGTATCATTTTTTCTGTACCGTTGCTGGTGACTAAATGCAGTACAGGTACTTCATATTGATATGCTGCAAACCAAGGGTCATGGGTGGTAATATCTCGAATTTCTAATTCAAAACTGAGATTTTTAATTTGTTCTAGTTTTTCCTGTAACCCTTCGCAAAGATGACAACCGGGTTTACTGTAAAGAATTAATTGCATAAGTTGAGATTAAATGATGAAAATGTGTTTTATGATTATTTTAACTAAAAATGCCGTTAAAAATGCCCCTAATCACCAAAACAAAACACCTAATAATCTCCTTGGTGCGGGGATTGTCACACCGGGAACAGGAATATTTTTAAATAACGAAATGGATGCTTTTGCGGCTGCTTCAGGGGTAGCAAATGCCTTTTGCCATCATACAGCGCAATTCGGCGTGTATTACTAGTAATGAAATTAAAGCCTTACCACCGATGCTTACACAAATAGCGGCAAAAGGAGTGATTTTTGCCTTTGATGCTATTAATACTCAAAAAAAACTTGCCAGTTGATTGTGGATAGTGGTAATGACTACATCGGTGCATTGAAAGCTAATCAATCCGGGTTACTTAAAGATTTTGCTCAAAAGATTCGCAGCTATTGGGATGTTGAAAATAAAGTGCATTATGTTCGAGATGTGACTCAAGGCGAAGATCATTCTCCCATTCGTACTAATGGATTAGTTCAAATTTTTGCCGTAGCTCGTAATTTAGCTCTAAATCTTTACCGTTCTCATGACTTTAAAAATATGGCTCAAGCACAAAGATTTGCCTGTTTTGGTCTTAGCACACTGAAGCAATTAGTTAGAATAAAATAGCCCTGCTATTGCTTGATTTCAATTATTTTTCTAGTCACAAAAAGCAAAGATAAACTAATAGATAAAATAACTGCAAAGGGAGTGAGATAACTCCAGTGTCCGAACATTTTATCTAAAATATGCCAGGGAAGTATAAACAAACATAGATAGGTTAAATTGTGTATTTTTTTCCAATTTGTTTTAAGTGTTCTAATACTTTCGTCATTAGATGTTATAGCTAGAATTGTGAAAATGATAATTAATGATAAACCTTGAAAGTATTGGAGGCAAGTATTGAAATCTAAGAAATTTAAAGATTTTTGCCAAATCAATAATCCAGCATGACTCCAAGCAAAACAAAAAGCAGTAACGCCTGTGTAACGTCGGTTTTTTAACAAGCTTTTCCAAATATATTGTTGCTTATAAAAATTCGGAAAAAGTGTTTTGATTATAGTAGGAATAATAGTCAGTGCATAATATATCAAAGACAAAACACCCATAATATTCGCATAATCAATATATGGTATCAAAAAAAATAGCATAGCACTGAGAATGTAATTAATAAATACTAACGCGACAAAACCAAAACTGTCATTCAAGTTTTTATGACTTTTCATAAGTTTTTATGAGTTTTTCTTAGATAGCAGCTATATTTTTAGATTCTTTAGATCGGATAATACGGTTGTATTTTACTACGATTAGTAACAAATAATCATCTGTCTTAAGGTAGTTGAAAAAAATTTTTTAGTATGCTATGAGGCTGATTTATATAATTCCATCGGGTAGGATGTCCGCACCACAAGATTTAGTCCGGGTATTTATTCTACATTGACCGTCAAAACTTGCTCATTGTCGCGTATATACAGCGGGCAAGACTTGTACTGAGCTTGTCGCATAGTATGCCCGCACCACAAGAGTTTGATGATTCAACTTTGTACTTCATAAGAGCGGAAACCGCTGTATGTGTAATTTGGGTTAATAAACAAAACCGAGCAAAATCTTAGAAATGTTGGGTTTCACTTTGTTCTAGCCAACCTACAATTATCTTTAACTGAACTATACTGGTTTTAAGTCAATTTACTTATTTTAACAAAACAAAAAAATGCAGTGTATTGGGGAATTTAGGATATAATAATGACTTCAAAATCGGAATCGGAATCTTTTTTAGAAACTTGGATAATTGGTAAGGAATTCAGATTTGAAGCTGCTCACCAATTACCGAACCATGATGGTAAATGTTCTAGATTACATGGTCATTCTTGGCGCGGTGTTGTCTATGTTGCCGGGGATAAACTGATCAATTCAGGTGTTAAACAGGGGATGATTATGGATTATGGTGATATATCAAAATATATAAAACCACTGTTGGAAAATTATCTGGATCATTACCATTTAAATGAATCCACAGGTTTAACTAATCCTACCAGTGAAGCGATCGCTAAATGGATTTATGAACAGCTTGAACCCCAAATTCCCGGACTTGTCGCAGTTAGAATTGATGAAACTTGTACCAGTCAATGTATTTACTCAAAGGGAAAAGTTAATTTTTTGGGCTTTTAAATTAATATGAAAAGCTTATAAATTGATAGACAAACTAACATTGGAACAGTCTAATTTTTGCAGGAGTTGTGAAATAGGTTCTCTAGAAACTGGTTCTATCCAATCTGGGGCAATTTCCGCTAATGGAACTAAAACAAAGGCTCTCTGGGTCATTCGGGGATGGGGAATTTGTAAATCTGGTGTTTCTAAAATTAAGTCATCAAATAGTAGTATATCTAAATCTAGGGTTCTAGGTCCCCAATGTTTTTGACGAACTCGACCAAATTCTTGTTCAATATTGAGCAGAGTATCCAACAATTTCTGTGGACTGAGTTGCACTTCTAAAATAGCTGCACCGTTTAAATAATCTGGTTGTGATGGTCCGCCTACGGGAGCGGTTCTGTACCAACTAGATTTGGCTTTTATGGTAATACCCAGAGTTTTTTCTAGGGTTTTAATTGCACCTTCTAAAATAGCCAGGGATTCCCCAATATTACTACCAAAAGCGATGGCGGAACGACTACCTGCGGTATTATACTTAATGAAGGTTTTATCGTTTTCCATTGATCAGAGTTATCAATTATAAATTTTGTGATTTCCTTCTATAGATTGGATTTACTTCTAGTCAATTCAATGCGAATATTACCATCAAAATCAGGAATTGGTGCAGCAGGTTTAATGAGAATAACTTGTACTTGGGTGGTTAGACTACTTTCTTGAAGAATAGCATCAGCGATCGCACCTGCCAACCTTTCTAATAAATCAAATTTAGATGTTTTTAGCAAGTTCTGGACTAAACTAATAATATTACGATAATCTACCGTATCTTTAATAGCATCAGTCTCCGTAGCTTGAGCAAGATCGACCCATAATTTCAAATCCACCTCAAACCATTGTCCTAATATCTTTTCTTCCGGTAAATACCCAACATAGCCATAACCGCGAATCCCTGTTAAATGAATACAGTCCATAAAACCCTGATTATAAATCATTACCCGACCATTTTAGATTTTAAATTGAATAGCCTACACAAAAATAAAATCGATAGGATTTAACCAAGATGTAAAAAACCGAATATTAAAAACAAACCCTGCCCATCTAGACAAGGTTCTGTTTTAGATTTATTATTTTTGTAAAGCAACTGGTGGTAAAACCTGATTTAATTTACCACTACGATAACCTTCTAAATCCAAAGTTATATAAATAAATCCCCAGTTTTGAAATACAGATACTAGACTTGGTAAATCTGTCATTGTCACAAAATCTTTAATTTTATCTGGTGATAATTCGATTTTAGCTGTATCACCCTCAGAACGGACTCGTAAATTTTGCCACCCTAGAGTTCGTAAATAAATTTCGGCTCTACCTACCCGCTGTAATTTGGCTATAGTAATTTCTTCACCGTAGGGAAAGCGCGAACTTAAACAAGGTTGAGCGGGTTTATCCCACCAAGGTAAACCTAGTTTTTGGGAAATTTGCCTCACTTCGGCTTTAGTCACACCAATTTCTGCTAAAGGTGATCTTGCACCTCTTTCTTTTGCGGCTTGGATTCCTGGACGATAATCATGTAAATCGTCTGCATTTACACCATCTACCACATAGGGATAACCTAGTTCTAAAGCCAAGGGTTTCAGGGTATCATGTAATTCACTTTTACAAAAATAACAACGATTGACTGGATTAGATGTGTAATTAGGATTGTCCATTTCCTGTGTTTGGACAATTTTATGAGATATTCCGATGGTTGCGGCTTGAATTTTTGCGTCTTCTAATTCTTCTGGTAATAGAGAAGGAGAAACCGCAGTTACAGCCAATGCGCGATCGCCTAAAACATCATAAGCGATCTTAGCCACTAATGTGCTGTCAACCCCCCCAGAATAGGCTATTAAAGCCTGTTCCATTTCTGTAAATAACTCTTTTAACTGCTCTAGTTTTTCTGTCCAACTCATTCTACTAAAACCCCGTAATGCCTAACCACTTCTATTTTAATCATTAGTTATTATTAGATTACCAATATTTTCAATAATTTATTACCCAATATGTCAACTATGTATTATAATATTTTTCATAATCTATTATTTACTTACTATTGAGTGAATTACAAAGATGAGATAAAATATCATTAATTTCGCTAATTTTTCTTGAGAACTATGAGAATTAAACAGTTAAAAATGCAATCTTTTCGCGGAATTGGTGATTTAACAATAGATTTTGATGAAAAAGAACCAACCGTTTTTATTGGTATTAATGGTGTAGGTAAATCAAGTATTCTTGATGCTCTTTCTTTATTACTTTCGCGTTATGTGCAATGGATAGGTGGTGTTGGTGATAGTGAAGAAAAAGTTAAAGTATTTAATGAATTTGATATAGCAAATAAAAGTAATGCTGCAAAATTAGATATTACAATATTGTCTCCAGGAGAAAATAGTTGGACAATCTTTAGAAATCGTAATGGAGTATCTGAAGAATCAGGACATGAAAAAATAAGAGCAGCTTGTAATGCTATTTGGAGACATTGGTATAGTAATTTCCTATATAATATACCTTTAATAATTTATTATCCTACCAATAGAGCGGTTATTGATATTAATTTAGAAGTTCCTAGTAAGTCTGAATTTAAACAAATAGACGCTTATGATCAAGCCTTAGAAGGTGGCAAAATTAGCTTTTCTAGTTTTTTTCAATGGTTTAGAAATAGAGAAGATATAGAAAGTGAAACACTCCGAGATTTTAATTATTATAAAGATAAAGAATTAGAAGCAGTTAGACAAGCCATATCTTCCTTAATTCCCAATTTTAATAAATTGCGTGTCCGTCGTTCTCCTTTAAGAATGACATTACAAAAAAATGGAGAAGAATTAATAGTTAATCAATTATCAGATGGGGAAAAATGCTTATTAGCAATGGTAGGAGATTTAGCCAGAAGATTAGCTATTGCTAACCCAGGGCTAGAAAATCCTCTTGATGGTTTTGGAGTAGTTTTAATTGATGAAATTGAATTACATTTACATCCAAAATGGCAAAGAGAAATTATCCCAGCTTTAACTAGAACATTTCCTCATTGTCAATTTATAGTTACTACTCATTCTCCTCAAGTGATTAGTCAAATTAAACCTCAAGGAATTTATATTCTAGAAAAAACAAATGATGGTATAATTGCTAAACGTCCTGAAAGTTCCTATGGTAGAGATAGTAATCAAATATTAGAAGATTTAATGGATGTTCCTGAACGTCCACAAGAAATCAAACAAGACCTTTTAAAATTATTTCGTTTAATTGATGAAGGAAACTTAGAAGCTGCTAAAGAATTGAGAAAAGAGTTAGCTGAAATAATTGGTGAAGATGAAGCACAATTTGTAAAAGCGGATATTTTAATTAGGAGAAAAGGACTTTTACGTAAATGAAATATATTCAAAAAAGTGCAGAACCAAATAGTTTATCTACATGGAAAATCAAGCAAGGTGCTAAAATTCCTACTTGGAAAAGTTTTGGAAGAACTGTAGTTAAAGGTCAGCTTTTAGAAATTTTATTAAAAGAACAAGGTTATATTTGTTGTTATTGTGGTGTTGCTATAGATAAAGGAAATTGTCATATTGAACATTTTAAACCTCAAGGTATAGATGAAACTGTGAGATTTGATTATTTTAATCTTATAGTTTCCTGTCAAGGAGAAGATGATAAACCCCGTGTTCCTGTACATTGTGGACATCAAAAAGATAAAGATAATTGGTATGATAAAAAACTATTAGTTTCACCATTAATAGCAAATTGTGGAGAGTTTTTTAAATATTCTGCTGCTGGTGAAATTTTACCGACAGAAGAAACTAGTAAAAAAGTTGCTGCTGAAACAACAATAGAAAAATTAGCTTTGAATATTCCCAAGTTACAAAGAATGCGTAAAGCTGCAATTGATGCAGAATTAGAATTATTAGTAGATGAGGATTTTAATGAAGAGGAAATCAGGAATATTATTAAGGATTATTTAGAATTGAATGATGACGGAAAGTATCAACCATTTTGTGCTACCATTGTTTATATTTTAGAAAATTATTACTGTAATTCAATTAATCCAGGTTAAAACATATTTCGTGGATAATAAACAGTATAATAATATAAAGATATTCAGGAGTTTACATATTCTATGCCAACTATTAAACAAAGATTTACTGTAATTATTGAAAAAGAAGACAATGGGTATGTTTCCCTGTGTCCAGAATTAGATATTGCTAGTCAAGGAGATAGCATTGAGGAAGCAAAAGATAATTTAAAAGAAGCAATTGAATTATTTTTAGAGTTTGCTTCACCTTCAGAAATAAAAACTCGTCTCAAAAGCGAAATTTTTATTACTAATTTGGAGGTTTCTGTTGGGTAAGTTACGCTTACTATCAGGTAAAGAAATCTGTAAAATTTTACAAGACAATGGCTTTACAGAAGTTAGACAAAAAGGAAGATCATATTGTTATGCAAAAAGCAATAGAAGACTCTACTTTGACTGCTATTGTACCTAATCACTCATCTGTTAAACTTGGTATATTAATGTCAATTATTCGACAATCTCAACTACCTCGTTCTCTATTTGAATAATAATTTTATCTCAAATTTCAAATCACTATGACACAACAACCGATACAAGTAATTGGCGGCGGACTTGCAGGAACAGAAGCAGCATGGCAAATAGCCCAAGCGGGTGTGCCTGTAATTCTTCATGAGATGCGCCCTAAACGCTTCAGCCCCGCCCATCATACCGAAAATTTAGCCGAATTGGTCTGTAGTAACTCCTTTGGGGCTATGGCCAGCGATCGCGCCGCCGGTCTATTACACGAAGAATTACGCCAACTCGGTTCTATTGTCATCTCTAAAGCAGATGAACACGCAGTCCCCGCTGGTGGGGCTTTGGCGGTGGACAGAGGACAATTTGGGGAAGATTTGACCAAAACCCTAGCCAATCACCCTTTAATTGATTTTCGACGGGGGGAAGTTACAGCCATTCCCGAAGGTATTGTCGTTTTAGCTTCAGGACCCTTAACCAGCCCCGATTTAGCCGCAGATTTACAACGATTTACGGGGATGGAATATCTTAACTTTTTTGATGCTGCAAGTCCCATTATTACCGGAGATTCTATCAATAAAGATATTGCATTTATGGCTTCTCGTTATGACAAAGGTGAAGCAGCTTATCTAAATTGTCCCATGAATAAAGAGCAGTATTTACAATTTCGATCAGCACTTTGTCAAGCAGAACAAACAGAATTAAAAGACTTTGAAAGAGAAACAGCGAAATTTTTTGAAGCTTGTTTACCAATTGAAGAAATGGCAAAAAGAGGGGAAGATACCATGCGTTATGGACCACTAAAACCAGTGGGTTTATCTGATCCTCGTACGGGAGAACGTAACTATGCGGTAATTCAATTACGACAAGAAGACAAAGCTGGTCAACTTTGGAATATGGTAGGATTTCAAACTAATTTGCGCTGGGGTGAACAAAAACGAGTATTTCAAATGATACCTGGTTTAGAAACAGCCGAATTTGTCAGATTAGGAGTAATGCACCGCAATACTTTTTTAAATGCACCCCAGTTAATGTTAGCAACTTTGCAATTTAAAGAACGTCCAACCTTATTAGCTGCGGGACAATTAATAGGAACAGAAGGTTATACTGCTGCATCTGCAGGAGGTTGGTTAGCGGGAACAAATGCTGCTAGATTAGCCTTAGGAAAAGAACCCCTAATTTTACCTATTACAACCATGATGGGGGCATTATTTGAGTTTATCAGATCCGCTGCACCAAAACATTTTCAACCCATGGCTCCTAACTTTGGAATTATCCCAGATTTGGGAGTAAAAATCAAGAGTAAACCAGAAAAATATGGACGTTACCGCGACAGATCCTTAGTAGATTTAGCAACTTGGAAAAAAGAAAATTTAGGCATTTTCATTGAAGAAGAAAAATACAGATAATTTGCATATCTAAAATCCATCAAACTCTTGTGGGGTGGGCTTCTAGCCCGCCATAATCATACAATTAAAATATAGAAGATCCTCATAAAAAGTATTTTAATCCTTCTGTTTTAACATCACCAAACCATGAATACCTACCGCTGTAATCACACCTCCTAATAATCCCCAAGTAGCATCTGCAAAAACATTAATTCGATGAGCTAAAGCTCGATGATATGCAAATTGTAAAGTTCCTTTATCAAACTTTTTATCATTGGCAATTTTTTCTATGTAAGTTTCAGCTTTAATCAGCGCATTATAATCCACAGCAAAAAAATAAAGAGATATTAACACTACCAAAAAACCAGGAACAACTAAAGTAAATAGTAAAATTACTGGACGTATTTTCATAAAAACTTAGTGATTTACTGAATCTATATAATTTAACTTTATTTTTGTAAAATTTACAACTGACACAAAAACCTCCCAAACTCTCATTTCTCCGTGTCCTCCGTGGTTCGTTCTGACCAAGACCAAATTAAAATCAAATTATAGTAAAGTAAGCAATTTAATCATAATCAAACGCAGATAAACGCAGATAAACGCAGATAAATGATAATGATTATTCTGTACAGTCTCAGAAGATGTTTTTAAACCCAAGCAGGTAGGTTTCGCTTGTGTAGAGGCGGTTTATAACTGCTTGTATATGTATAAATTTAGACTTTTCAAACACCCTATCAGATAAAATTTAGTAGAAGTCATGAAAATCAAGGTTAGAATAACTAAAATTAAATTGTATTAAGTTAAAAGAAATTGTCAAAACAACTCACTCACAACCTGTTCCCCGGTTCAGTTATCAAATTAGATCATGGGTTAACATTAATTCACCAACAGATATCCACCACACCCATAGTGGTAGCTGACGTTTGGGTAGGTGCGGGAACTAACCTAGAACCAGAACCCTGGTTTGGAATGGCACATTTCCTAGAGCACATGATTTTTAAGGGGACTCCCAACCTACTTCCTGGGGAATTTGATTATCATATCGAAAAAATTGGCGGTGTCAGTAGTGCCGCAACAAGCCATGATTACGCCCATTATTCCATCACAACCGCTGCTAATTATTTAGAAGATACACTACCCTATTTAGGGGAATTACTCCTGAATGCAGCCATTCCTGACGACGAATTTATCAGAGAACGGGATGTGGTGTTAGAAGAAATCCGTAGTTATAATGATGATCCTGATTGGCTAGGTTTTCAATCTCTGGTTAAAAATGTTTACCAAAACCACCCTTACGGACGTTCTGTATTGGGTACTGAGCCAGAATTGATGCAGCATTCCCCGGAAGCTATGCGTCGCTTTTATCGCAGTTATTACCAACCAGAAAATATGACTGTGGTAATTGTGGGGGGGATTGGTGAAAAAGCCGCTAGGGAATTGGTAAACCGTGTATTTGCAGATTTTCCTGAACGGGATAATTGTCTCCAATTTACCAAAGTTCCAGCACCGATAATTAAAGGCATTTGTCGTCATGAGTTAATATTACCAAGATTAGAGCAAGCGCGGTTAATGATGGCCTGGAAAGTACCGGGAGTAGAAGAATTTCGGGCTGTTCATGGGTTAGAATTATTGTCGGCTGTGCTAGGAGAAGGGAGAATTTCTCGGTTAGTATCTGATTTGCGGGAAGAAAAGCAACTTGTTCAAGACATTCGCTGTGATTTTTCTCTACAACGAGAATCAAGTTTATTCACAATTACGGCTTGGTTAGAATCAGAATATTTGGAACTAGTGGAAAATTTGATTTGTTCCCATTTGGAAAAATTGCAAAATCAAGAAATTAGTCAGCAAGAATTAAATCGCATTCGGAGGTTTTTATGTAATGATTTTGCTTTTTCCACAGAAACACCAAATCAGCTAAGTAGTTTTTATGGTTTTTATCATACTATCGCTCAGGCTCAATTAGTTACCAACTATCCCCAAGAAATCCAATCTTTTAATCCTCAAGAACTGCAAAAAATAGCTCAACAGTATCTTTCCCCGGCTAATTATGCTGTGACAATTCTCCAACCTTGTTAGTTATTAACTGAAATTTAAAATGCAAACTATTAGTAGTCGATCTCTTATTCATCGCACTGTGTTAAGTAATGGCATTATTTTATTAGTATCAGAAAATCAAGCTGCTGATATTATTGCTGGACGGATTTTTATCCGTGCTGGTAGTTGTCATGAACAGCCAGAAAAAGCTGGTCTAGCTCATTTATTATCAACGGTAATGACCAAGGGCTGTGATGGTTTATCCAGCTTAGAAATTGCCGAAAAAGTCGAATCTGTCGGAGCTAGTTTAGGCACAGACGCAGCTACAGATTATTTTTTGCTATCTTTAAAAACGGTAACTGCCGATTTTATTGACATTTTAGCATTAGCTGGACAATTATTGCGATCGCCTACTTTTCCCGAAAATCAAATAGAATTAGAAAAACGATTAGCAATTCAAGATATTCGTTCTCAAAAAGAGCAACCTTTTAGCGTCGCTTTTGAACAACTACGTCAAGCAATGTACCCAAATCATCCCTATTCTATGTCAGTTTTGGGTGATGAAACAACCATGAGTAGTATTACCCGTGCTGATTTATTAGAATATCATCAAACTCATTTCCGTCCTGATAATATTGTAATTAGCATTGCTGGACGCATTACAGCAGAACAAGCAGAAAAACTAATTACCAAGATTTTTGGTGATTGGCAAATACCCACTTTACCAAAACCTAATCTTAATTTACCACAAATTATCGCCTCACCCAAATCTTGTTTACAACCCCTAAATACACAACAATCAATTATTATGTTAGGTTATTTAGGACCATCAGTAAATAACCCAGAATATGCGGCACTCAAGTTACTTTCTAGCTATTTAGGTAATGGTCTTTCTAGTCGTTTATTTGTAGAATTGCGAGAAAAGCAAGGTTTAGCTTATGATGTATCTGCCATTTATTCTACCCGGCTATTTCCCGCTTCCTTCGTAGTTTATATTGGCACTGCGCCAGAAAATACCACAATAGCCCTTAATGGACTTCAGCAAGAAGTAGAATTGTTATGTACCACCGAACTATCAGCAGCAGCATTACAAACTGCTAAAAATAAAATTATCGGTCAATATGCTTTAGGTAAACAAACTAATGGACATATTGCTCAGATATATGGCTGGTATGAAATTTTAGGCTTAGGGATTGAATTTGACCAAAAATTCCCAGAATTAATTAATAATGTCACAGCAACGGAGGCAATTACAGTCGCTCGTAAATATTTACAAGCACCATATCTGTCTTTAGTGGGACAAGAGGAAGCTATTCAAACCGCTATTTCCTAAAACCTTAAATTGCGTAGGTTGGGTTAACGTATGTTACCCAACAAGCATTGAAAACAATTTGGGTGATATTTTATATTCATACCAAAAAAATAACAGTGAATAAAGTGATAGCAATAAGTGTAAGATTAGTATCAGAAAGTTCTATAAAATTTTTATGAAAGTCAGTCTAACAGCAAATACTCCCAACTTGAGCGCGAATTCTTGGTATTGCTTACTTTTGTTAATCAGCACACCCCTATTAATTAGTTCTTCTGCTTTCATATCCACAGCAGCACCAGTCAAAATTGCCCAAGTTAATACAGAAGTTAAAATTAATCGTCCCTCTCTCAACTTAGGTAGTCAAGGTGAACGAGTTACAGAACTTCAAGCCGCTTTAAAGCTTTTGGGCTTTTATTCGGGTGCTGTGGATGGTATATATCAACAAAGTACCATTATTGCCGTTGCCCAGTTTCAACAAGCTGCGGGCTTAAATCCCAGCGGTAATGTAGATAACATCACTTGGCAAAAACTGTTCCCCAACCCATTAAATATTACTTCCGCCCCTAACCCAGTCCGTAATTTTACGACTTTTCCCACCCAACCCCCTAAAGCTAGAAACAGACCCACAACCCCCAAAAATCAAAGTAGTATTACCATTCAACCCACCCCTGTCAATCAACGAACATCCGGTATTCAATATACCACAGAAGGATGGCCAATTTTGCGTTTACGCACAAGTGGAGTGGAAGTGATTAAATTGCAAAAACAACTTAAAAACTTGGGTTTTTTCAATGGTAAAATAGATGGAGATTTCGGCGTATCCACAGAAGCAGCAGTCAAAGCTGCTCAAACTCGTTATGGTTTAAAACCTGATGGTGTTGTCGGTGGTGATACATGGAAAGTCTTCTTAAAACGCACTTCCTAGTAACATTAATCTTGTGATCATCATCAAACTATGAAGCACTTTCTCTTAACTTGGCTCGGCGCTGCGGTCGCATTGTTAATTACATCTAAAATTGTCCCTGGGATTATTCTCACTAGTTTTACTGCGGCCTTGATTGCTGCTGTTATCATTGGTTTGGTAAATGCCATTGTCCGGCCAATTTTGCAGATTTTAACATTTCCCATTACCTTTATTACTTTAGGGTTATTTACTTTTGTAATTAATGCTCTAACTCTATGGTTTGCTAGTACAATAACTCGCGGTTATGGTTTTGAAATTCAGGGTTTTATTCCTGCTTTTTTAGGTTCAATTGTTTTATCAATTGTTTCTGGTATTATTAATCAAATTGTTAATGCAATTGATTAAAATATCAGACTTTCACTTTTAGCAACAGCTACTGTTATCCCTACTCCTGATAATCGGAAAATCTGTTTAGGAACTAATAACATTATTTCTCCAAATGGGATTTCCGAAACTGCAAGAATTGCAGAAGCTTCAGCTACACTCAATGTTCCCACTAACTTACTAATAATATTATTAGGATTGGGAACAAATACATTATTTAAAAGTTCAGCACTAAAAGTTTTTAAAGGTAGTTTTTCTAAGTTACAAAATTCTACCAAACCAATTTCTGAGGCTTTTTTATCAATAGTTGCAATTCCAGCTACTTCACTATATATAAGCTGATATTCTCCAAAAACTTTTTTAATTACTGTCTTAATTAATTGTGAGGAAATTCCTTTTTGACAACCAATTCCTACCCATAATTTTTTTGTGTATATCACAATATCTACCTTGTTTTTAAATATTCATTATATTGTTTCCCAGTCTTATTCCCTGTTCTTTCTCTCAACTTCTAAGTTAAGAGCTTAATTTTTTCTTTATCATTACCCAAAAATCCCATAAAATCTCACTCAAGGAGGATTTATTAGCATTTAAAGTAGTTATTATCACACAAAAACTGATAATTCCAATACTTCCAACCAAAACAAAACCATGTATATTGTTCATATCTAGCACAGTAGGAAACATCAAGGCACAAATAAAAGTAAAAAGTTAATCTAATTTCTTTCTACTCTGATTGTGTAAAAAGTTTATCTTGATGTTTCTCTTTTTCTTAATCATTCAAACTTTGATCAAAAATTTCCAAATATCCAGCTTTATATGGCAAACTAATAACTAAATAGATTATAAATTTTAGGTTGAAAATGTCGCTTTTAAAAATTAAGCTCCCCATTCATGAAACTTTTCAAAGTACAGTTCAGGGAGAAGGATACTGGACAGGTTCCTTAGTAGACTTTATTCGCTTATCAGGTTGTCCAGTCCGTTGTCCTTGGTGTGATACTGGTTACGCTGACGGAGGAGCAAATTTACCACGGTTAGAACGTTCAATTGGTGAACTTTTAGCAGAAATTAAATCTCCCAGAGTCGTAATAACCGGTGGAGAACCATTTATTCACAAACATTTACCCGCATTAGTTCAAGTCTTGTCAACCGCAGATAAACAAGTTAATATAGAAACATCAGGCTCTTTTTGGCAAGAAATCTCCCCAGCAGCTTGGATTACTCTATCTCCTAAAGAACATATTAACTCTAAGTATCCCGTACAAAGTCAGTTTTGGAGTCGAGCTAATGAAGTTAAAATAGTCATAGAAACAGGTACAGAAATTGATTTTTACCAAAAATATTTATCTACACACCCTAATTTACTTGTTTACTTACAACCTGAATGGTACAGTTTTTCAAAATCGCTACCGCTGATTTTCCAGATATTACAAAAAAAACCTGACTATAAACTTTCCTTACAAACACATAAGTATATTGGAGTACAATAACAAATTAGCAGCTACTAATCAAATCGTTGAACTTAACCTCTTATACTATTCTGGTCAAAGTTGAAATTTACTTCACTAAAATAAATCTTGAAGCCTCTTACTTTTGTTTAAAAATAACTTATATTTATAGTTTTCCTGCTTATGAAGTACAAAGTTTTTTAGTTTTAGGACACAGCGAATAGTAAATAAATTGGTATGTACTTCAATAGACCAGAAAACTATATAAATAATTCAATACCTATCATTCCTTCGCTCCTCCTTGTCTTAACATTGTACCAATACCCCGATAATTATTAAGTTTAGCAATCATTAAAGCCGTATAACCACCCTGATTTTTTAAATTGACATCCGCACCAGCTTGTAGTAACATTGCCACAGCCTGACTATAACCCTCAGCTACAGCCCACATTAAAGCAGTGACCCCAGCCGAGTTTTGCAAATTCACATTTGCACCTTTTTCCAGTAAAATTTGGCATATTTCGGGATAATTTGCAGCTATGGCCTTGACTAAAGGAGTTTTACCATCATCTGCTAATTTATTAATATCTGCACCATAATCAAGCAATAGTTTCACGGTGTGGAAATGTCCTTGAGATACCGCTAAAGTAAGCGCGACTTCTCCAAAATTTTTCTTTTCCATATCCGCCCCCGCAGCCAACAAAACTGCTACTATATCACTATATCCTTGGAATGCTGCTATCAATAAGGGTGTATCTCCCAAATGATTTCTAATTTGTACATCTGCCCCCCGTTGAAGTAATATTTTTACTATCTCAATATATTCTTCCACAACAGCAAGGTGTAAGGCTGTTTCCCCCTCTTTATCTTGATGATTAATTTCCGCACCTGCATCTAACAAAACCATTATTATATCACTATTTCCCGTTGCTGTAGCTGCTAATAATGCTGTTACATGATCACAATTCTTAATATTAACATCAGCACCAGATGATAACAATGCTTGTACTATTTCTAAATAGCCTAAATCTATAGCAATCATTAGTCCTGTCTCACCTTCCGAATCTTGGCTATTGACAATATTGCTATTTTGTGATAAAGATCGAATAACCTCTGGATGTTTGTATTTTATTGCTAGTTTTAATGCAGTATCATCATCCTTATCAGTGATTTTTATATCAGCACCAGCAGCTAACAAGACTTGTACAATCTCAATATGACCCTTTAATGCTGCTATCATTAAAGCGGTACTGCCGTCGTGATTAGTAGCATTGATATTTGCCCCTTGAGAGACTAATAGCTTGACAACATCTACTTGACAAGAATTAGCAGCAAGCATTAATGCTGTCAAACCATGGATTTTCCTAGTTAAGTTAATATTAGCGCCCGCAGCCAAAAGCGATCGCACAATTTCTGTATAACCTAAATTTGCGGCAAACATCAATGCTGTGGTGCCATTGTCGTCGTCTGTGTCAACCTTAGCACCATGGGAGAGTAACGTCAAGACCCCCTGAATATTCCCAGCTTTGACAGTTTTTAACAACGTGGGATCTTTTTTTTCTATCATTGATTATATCCTGTTTGGATAGATGTTACTGATTTTAACTCAAGATCAAGATCATATCCTGGCGAAAAATTGCTGAGTAAGAAAAATAAATGTATGCTAAGTTTTATAAAGATTTAATTAACGGAAGTAAAAAATATGGCTTTTGAACTAACCCCAACAATAAGATTCTGGTTGAACTTTGCTCACCCAGCTATAATGTGGGTATTATTAGCACTCTCCTTATATGCTGCGTATTTAGGGCTACAAGTACAGCGCACCAGAAATGCTCAAGGAGAAGAAAAGAAAGAACTGATTAAAGGACGTTTTACCATCAAACACCACCAAATTGGTTCTATTATGTTAGCTGTAATGGTAGCAGGTTCAATAGGTGGTATGGCTGTCACTTACATTAATAATGGTAAATTGTTTGTCGGACCCCATTTATTAACTGGATTAAGTATGACAGGTTTAATAGCTTTTTCGGCATCTTTAGTTCCTTTGATGCAAAAAGGCGCGAATTGGGCAAGAATGACACATATAATCCTCAATTTTACTATTTTAGGGCTTTTTGCATGGCAAGCCTTCTCTGGTGTCGAAATTATCCAAAGACTTCTTACTAAAGCATAAATTCTCATTTATATCAATTCTATATGAGGCTGCACAGAATAATCTCATCCGTCCCTAATTGCATTTATTTGCGTTTAGTTGCGGTTAATTATTATTAAAATCTCATTCTATGCAGCTTCATTTCAATTTTGTACTAGTTATCAATTATCATCAATGTTTTTTCTGGGGAAAAGGTATACTTAAAGATTGATGAAAATCTTTTTGTACCTTGTATGTGAGACGACGAGAAACTTGACGGACAATTTGACTGAGGATGCGATCGCCTGTAGACTGAATTAGAGAATGGGATAATCGGCGCATGAATTTGGGAAAATGCAACTCAACCATCAAATCTAATTCCCATTGTACCCGTGTAATGCCGTCTAAATCTCCCATTAATTCCGTAGATGATTTATAATCGACCTCATAACCAGGCGCTTGGTAATCAGGTACAGGGATACTACGGATTTGGAACTTATAACCTTGGGGTTTTAACAACTCCAGTCCAATCTTGGGTTCTACGTCGTAACCAAAAGCACCAAATTTACCCACGGTTAAAGCGTAGCTATTTTCGCTCAAAGCTTCTACTTTCATCGGTTCTGCACAACGAACAAACCAGGAAGCATGAGTATGAAAATACTCCTCTACCTGATTAATAGGTGCAAACATTTCCATAATATCTTGATAATTGCTATAAAATTTAGTTGAAATTAGATCAGCTTTTTGTGATACAATCTCATCTGCTACCTTCCAAGATTGACATTCACTATTGTTTGTCACCATAAATTTGTTTTTTGTATATTTTGAAGTTTGTCTATATTAATCGTTCTGAAAAACTCAACAATTTGTCATCAACTTCACACAAATATGAACTAAATATGTAAAGTCAACAACAGGGAATAAAACAGTAGATTTAGTTGTACTTATTTGACTCTCCTAATTAACTAACCAGAAATATCTGGCCTTTTATGACTATATTGTATGATCTTCACCCAATATTTGACATTGTAGCTAAATAACCGAATATGTGATCATAGAAATACTACTGAAATTTTTATTTTTCCGAAATCAAAGAGTAACTTTTTGTGATTATTCAAGACAAACAACGAAAAAGGAGGTAGCTTCTGAAAAGCTTTGAACTTAAAGGTGTAGAAAAACTTATTGCTCCCATAGCTTCAATTTTAGGCTTTGTATACCTGTTTCAATGGTATATTTTTGGAGATCTACAATTATCTCCTGAACCTATATTTACTGGGAAACAACCACCCCTAGTTATGATTGGTGGAGATCCTTATGTTCGGGCATTAATGCGAACCATATCCGCCAGTGAAGCTAGTGGTAATCGTCCCTACTCTCTATTGTATGGTGGTGAGCAGATTAATGATCTCAGCCATCATCCTCAAAAATGTGTTACCATTACCACAGGACCAAATACAGGTAATTGTTCCACAGCCGCAGGTAGATATCAAATTATTAATACTACTTGGTATCGAATTGCTCCTCGCTATCACCCAAAGCCCACACAGATGATGTTTTGGACTAATTATAGTTTTGAAGCAGAATATCAAGATGTTGTAGTTTACCGTTGGTTACATGACTCAAAAGCTTGGGGCGTGGATATCCCTAAGCTATTACAGCAGCAAAATTTAAATGATGTCCTCCGAAAACTTTCTCCTACTTGGACTAGTTTAGGCTACGGTATAGAAAATAATTCTGTTAGTAGTTCCTTACCCAATATCTATCAGCAAGTCCTCAAAGAAGAATTAAATCAAAATTAGCTCACTCTACCAGAATTTTGCTCTTTGTTTTCGCTAATACAGGCATAAAAATTTTTGGATGAGTATGTTTTAGCGGCGATAACCCATTTAAGTTTTGCAAACAGTCTAAAGCCGCTTCACGAATTATCAATTCTTTTTCCTGACTCAGTAGCAGTTGTAAGCATTCCATAATATCTTTTTGAACCACCGTATCAACTCGCTGACGACTAATCAGTTTATTAAGCTGACGCATGGAAAGCAACCGTTTTAAAGAATCTTTTTCTGTTAAATTGTTTAACAATTGATCAATATGGTTTTCTTGTTGATTTCCTTGAAAACTGAATATTTGCCATACCAACAAAATTAAAGTTAATAAGGTGGCCATACCTTGAATAATAGCACCAGCAGCTAACCAATGACTAGGAGCATCAACCCAAATGGCCGAGGCCATATAAGTTATCACCGTTGCTATACCACCACTAGCAATAGAATAAGCTAACTGACTATTAGTGCTGCTTATCAAATTGCGTATTTCTAACCAGGGTAATTGCCAGTTAGATTTTTGCATGGAATAAGTAAATACCATGATACCAATACCAGCAACAAGAGATAATAGCAATTGCCAATTCCAAAGCAGCATGGCTACAATAATTGTCAATAATCCCAGCAAAGCACCAGGTTCATAAAAATGTTTAAAAATCTGATGTTTTGGCATTTCTATCTTAATTTCTGAAACTTGATTAATCAGTTGCCTCCAAGAAGACGAAGCCTGTATCACAGTGTTTACCTACTTGATTACAAAATTACAAATGGGTAGTTTTTACCAATTTTAAGCATAAAATTAGGAAAATTTTCCCTTACAGCACGTTCGGATTGATTTAGGTAGACCTTATGGGGGCAATAGTCCCGCGCTAAAAGAGTTTTATCATTAATATCTGTACTTCATAATACCGGAAACTGATGTAAACACAATGTTATTGATCCTGTAAGCGAATGTCAATTACGGACGCATTAAAGTTATAGTTAAAACCTTCTAATTCAAAAGGCATACCAATTTTTACTTTACTATTACCAAGAACTGGTCCATCTTTAGTAACTGTAGCTTTACCTTCTAAAGTTAAGATAAAATCTGTACTAAAGTTAATCTTGCGAGGATCTGGTAATTCCTTCACTGTACCATCTGGTTGACCAATAGTCAGGGTTCTCTCTAACTGTTCAATGGATTTAATCCCAATCTGACCATAGGGTTGATTACGGATAATTACATTAGTTTTACCACCTGTTGTGAATCCTTCTTTAACCAACCGTTGCGGATTACGAACATTAAGACCACGTACCAATAAATCTACCTCAATGGGTACTATTTTCGCGCCGACCTGAGCTACAGAACCGGAAGTACCAGGGAAAATAAAGATACCGACTATCACAAGTAAAATTACTAGTACAGCCCCTAGATCTAATAGGTTAATTTTACCGAACAAGCGACCTTTGGAATCTAAAATATTCATAACTAAGTTTGGACAAGTAATTGATTGTACTCAGCATTTTTTCCAGCGATTCAGAATCTTCATCACTAAATTAATATTGACACAAGGTAAATGTTATGTTGACATACTCACCGACCTGAAGGTGCGGTGATTCTTGACACTTCAATGAAACACGCCACAAGTGGTCTTATCGTCCCTCCATGTCCGTTTAAAGTCTCCCAATGCCATAAGGCGACTATGACCAAATTTTAACATAAAGCCGTCCTAGAAGGACGGGGCTCGTGTCCCGTCTTTTCGGTCACGGGACAGTTTATCATGATTACAGTAGTTTCGGTGTCATAATAACGGTAAGTTATTTGCATTCACTGTTTGTACCATCTAGAGTCGGAAATGCAACTTAGTAAATTGAAAATGCGTCTTGTGATTTGAAGTTCTTACACCAATCTCATATAACCGGATTATGATTAAATTACAACGAATTTGGACAAATTATCATTTGTGGCAGCGTCGCTGTTTGTATCCGTTCGTTTCTGTCAGCGTTGCTGTGATTATTTGCTTGGGTACACCCCTATCAAGTAAAGCTATAGATTTATTGCCTCTGTTGTTCCAAGGTGTGCAAATATTGAACTTATCTAATATATCTGATCGCCAGGAGGTTACGCTTGGGCAGCAAATAAATCAGGAATTGCAGCAAGAAGTCAAAATTTCTCAAAATTCCCAGCTAAATAGTTATATTAACGAAGTTGGTGAACGTTTAGCGGCTAATAGCGATCGCCCCAATATCCCTTATACTTTTCAAGTAGTGGAAGATTCTGCTGTTAATGCTTTTGCAACTGCTGGTGGGTTTATTTATATCAACACAGGTTTATTGAAAATAGCAGATAATGAAGCTGAGGTAGCTAGTGTATTAGCTCATGAAATGGGACATATTGAGGGTAAACATTTAATTAAACAAATGCGACAAAAAGCTATTGCTAGTGGTGTTGCTACTGCTACAGGTTTAGATAGGAATAAAGCTGTAGGTATTGGTGTGCAACTTGCCCTTAATCTTCCCCGCAGTCGCAAGGATGAATTTGACGCTGATAAAAGAGGACTAGCAAACATAACCCGCACCGGTTATGCTCAGTCAGCAATGGTTTCTTTTATGAAAAAGCTACAAAAAAGTAGTTCCGTTCCTACGTTTTTAAGTACGCATCCAGGTGCCCGCGATCGCGTTATAGCCCTCCAAAATCAGATTAACACACAACCAAGTAATCAAAATAATGGGTTGGATAATTCAGTATATCAAGCAAAAATCAGGGCGTTTTTGCAGTAATTAGGCTCGTTGCTTATGACGACGGCCACCCATGAATTCCTCTGGTTGAATAATTGTAATTAGCTCTTTCCAGGGGAGAGTTCGCACTTTCTGACTAAATACATTAGCCTGATAAACCAACTTATTCGTAATATCTAACCCCGTTAACCAACCGCTACGGGGATGATAAGCACCAGTATCAATATCTAACCATCCCTGTCCCTGTGCCAAATTTCCAGGAACAACACCCGGTAAGGTAAAAGTTATAGTATGACCAACTATAATCAATTTATCTGTAAAATATGGTTCTTTGATCCGATGAAATTCATCCCTAATCCAGCATAGTTCCTCCGCTGTTTGTTCTTGGACAGTTTTTTGCGGATCAACACCTGCATGAGTTAACCAAAAGTCTCCTAAATCTAAATATGTGGGTAAATTTTCAAACCAATTTAGATGCTCTTTGGGAATTGTCCCAGATTGGTAACTAGCAACCGTTGCTTGTCCTCCACTGTATAACCACCCCTGCATATTTGCTGACCCTGTATCCTTACCAACGAGGATGTTTAATAACATCTGCTCATGATTACCTAGCAGACAAGGGTAATCATTTTCTTTCACAAACTCAACTACTTGGGCACTTTGCGGACCACGATCAATTAAATCTCCCAAAAAATATATTTGATCATCTGATGCAGGGGCTATTTCCTCTAATAACAGCATTAAACCTTCATAGTGGCCATGAACATCACCAATAACAACCCTACGCTGACTAATTTTACTCATCTACTTCTAGCTTAAATGAATGGACTGGGTATTTTGACTACATTTTCATTTGTCTAGTTTCCCAGAAAAAACCCTTTTTCCTATTTATTCTTCCTGTTGCAATAGCCAAAAACCACTGTAGGTCATTCCTGAATCATCTGGTTGAACTAACAGAAAATGCAATCCCTGACTTAGCTGTTTGCGTTGTTGATACAACTTTCCCGCTGCAGTAACCTCCTCATCTGTAAAAGTAGCCAAAACCCATCTATCTACTAAACCCGCTTCTAATACTAACCCATCAGGTGTACCTGCAATGTAGTTTAAAGCTACAGGGTTACTCTCTTTTAACCACTGCGCTAAACCCATAGATTTTCTCCCCCCGTAAATTATCACACCAGGTATAGGTACTGTTGAAGCTAAACCTAAATTAATTGGTTTAAGAAATTCTGGGATTTGTAAAATAGGAACCGGGCGTTCTATAAACTCGTCTATGATATCACAGGCTGGAATTGTCGCCAACTGCCATTTTTCCCCCCAAAGATTTTCCGGTAATGGTAATGGTGGTAGTTTATCCACAATTACAGGATATTGTTTTGCTGCTAACCACTGTTTTAAGGCCAAAGTTCTCCGAGTCGCTTCTACCTGAATACCTAAATTATTTCCCGCAATTGTAATTAAATTTAAAGACTGAGGACGAAATACCTGAATTAAATCTGGTAACTTTTCCCTACCTGCTAATTGTAATTGTTGGGCAACCCAAGTAGAATTAGCCTGTGATTGGGGACAATTGGCTGTGAACTCAAAACTCCGGGTTTGATCACAAACTAATAATTCCCATAATACCTGCTCTTGGGTATTTTGTAGTGGACTCCGATAAAAATCAGCCTGCCAAATCAGACTCATTCCCTACTCCATAAAAATTAAGTAAATCAAAAATGAATTTGTCAAGTTTAATCCTTAACTAAATTCTTCGCTAATTCTATCGCTGCTTCTACTGTAGAAATTTTTCCTTCAGCTTGGGCAATACCTATTTCCATTAATAATTCACCTACTAATGGTGAAGCGGGAATGTTTAACGCTTTCATGATGTCTTTACCATTCATTAAAGGAATAGGATGGGCTACTAGATCATTTTTGTCAAGATAACGCTTGATTAATGGTTCATAATTAACCAACATACTTTTTTCAAATACTCCCTTAACTACAATATCATTTGCTAAGGCTAATACCAACACGGCCGGAAATAAAATTCCCATTTCCCGAAAAAGAAAATACTGTTTCCGTAAGGGGATATCTACGGCTTTTATTTCTGAAAACATTCTTAATTCTGTTGTTATAGCCCGAATTTCTGCCCGACTGTAGGTAAGTTGTTGTAATTCGATTTCAGCGATTTCTGGTCTTGATTCCACTAAACAGGCAAGTTTAGCAGTAGCTAACCAAGAAGTTTTTACCGTCTTGCGGACATAATTTGTCAATTCTTCCCCTAATTCTTGCCAATTTTGACTAATTATATGAAATGCTTGATCAATAGCGTTTAATTTAATAAAACTTTGATCAGTCGCGTTTTTAAATAAATTAATCAAAACACCGTCTTTCCAGGCAATATCTAACCAAGCTGCGCCCTGACCGTGGGACAACAAAAACCCAATTTCTGCCCGTACTCTTTCCGCTGCTACTTGACTAATACTTTTTGCTAAACTGCGAATTGTTTCTTGGGTGGCTGGTTCAATGGTAAAATCAAGTTGGGAGGCTTGACGATAAGCCCGCATTAACCGCAAAGGATCATTTTGCAGATTGATAGGTGATATCATCCGTAATAGACCAGATTTTAAATCTTGATAGCCTTGGAGGGGATCAATAATTTCCTGGGTATGGGGATTATAAGCGATCGCATTAATGGTAAAATCCCTTCTATGCAAATCTGTAATTAAATTTTCTCCTTCCTGTTGGGCAAAATCAGCGGTAGCTTGAGGAAATACGACACGGGCAATGTGTCTTTGAGCATCAAGTAACACAAAACCAGCTTGATAACGTTGAGCAATCTTTCTCGCTACTTTTACCGCATCTCCTGAGATAATAAAATCTAAGTCGACATATTCCCTAATTCTACCTAAAATGGCATCACGGACTGCACCACCCACCATATAAGCGGGTTCTGGCAAATATTCCAGACTAAAAGGCCAATTTTTGGCAGCTAGACGAGAAATAACTAATTCATTCATTGTTATAAAAATCAACCTAGTAACTAATGCTGATTGTTTTGACTTGAGCTACATTAACTATAAAGCTTCTTAAAGTTGGTTCTATTATGTGTATTTGCGTGAATTGCCACTATGTAGACCGCTGTGTTACCTACAATGCTGTAGAAAACCAGCACCAACAGCCCCACCTCACAGAAACACCTGATTTTGACCCTAATGAACCCACTATTAACGTTAATATTCGCACACAAGGGGAAATCATTGAAATGGAATGGGATGTTGTCGGTTGTCTCAGTTTCCAACAAGAAATAGGTAAATGGTCTAAATTGCGTCCAGGTGAATTAGTTCCTACTTAAACTGAATATTCACACTGAAAATCAGCAACATCAATTCTTAATTCTGCTGTATTATTTACCATGAAAATATATTTGCATTGACTTTGACAACCATAATTAAACATCTGGCAGCGAATAAATACGCTTTAGGATTACATACAACTACACCAGAACTTGGTTTAGCAATTAGCAACTTTGCTGATTATCCCCAATCTCAAGTTTGGAATTTAGGACGTGATTTATCTAGTCATATTCATCAATACTTAGTTGAACTGATTAAACCACGAATCTGGGCAGACCTGGAATTTATCGCTGTTGCTCAAGGTCCTGGTGGGTTTACAGGAACTCGTATTGGTGTTGTCACTGCTCGGACATTAGCACAACAGCTAAATATTCCTGTATTTACAGTTTCTACCTTAGCGGCGGTCGCTTGGCAAGCTTATAAATCACAAGAAAATTGTCAATATCCAGTAATTGCTGTAGAAATGCCGGCACAGCGGGGACAAGTTTTTGGGGCTATTTATCAGCCTAATTCGGATAATTCTGGTATTACTGCTCTATTGCCAGATACGGTATTTAGTCCAACTGCATGGCAAAAAACTCTGGTGCTGCAATCTTCTTTAGGGTATAATTATCGGTTAATTTCAGCTACATCTGAGTTAGCAGCGACGGTTAATAGTATTTTGGAATTAGCTTATTTAGATTGGCAACAAGGTAAAAATCCCCATTGGTCACAAGCTTTACCTTATTATGGGCAACACCCAGTGGAGGATGTGACGATTTGAATATAGCTACTGGAAACAACTAGCCGTACAAATGGTCTTAGGAACAGTCACACTGATACAAGAAACCAAAATCCACCCAGCGGAACTTAAAGATCAAGTTACCAGTCCTGGTGGGACAACCATTGCCGGTGTCAGCGCCTTGGAAAAAGCCGGTTTTGATTCTGCTATCATTGAAGCCGTCAAAGCCTCAAAAGAACGCGCTCAGGAATTGGGGAAAGGGTGATAGGTGAGATTGTTGATCCAATCTACCAGTAAAATCACAGATCACATTTACTGTTTATATACTTCGCTGCGATGAGCGATAGCCACAACAAATACCTGCACCACTTCATCTTCTATCGAATAGATTACTACTGCAAACAGCGGGCAATTTTCTTTGCTAGGGCTGTATCAGCATTAATATAAACCTTTTGGGCATCGGGATGGAGAACAACTTCATACATCAGATCGAAGGGTTCTCCAGTTTGTGTAATGGGTTTTAGGAGTTGTTTGATTTTGCTTAACTCGTTCTAGCAATCCAGGAATTGCTAATAGGACAGCGGTAATGTTATACCTCCCAAAAACCGCTACCCAATCAGGGGAAAGATTCATATCAATCAAAATTTTCATGCACTTATCAACGGGACTTCAATTTCTTCAGCCCGCCATGCAGCATAGGCAAGAGCTTCATAGATATCTACTTCTTCAAGGTATGGATAAGCCTTGAGTATATCACTTGCACTGTGTCCAGATGCCATTAAGTCAACGATAGTACCAACTCTGACACGCATTCCCCGGATACAGGGTTTGCCGCCCATTACTTCCGGGTTGCGGGTAATGCTGGTGAGGTTTTGCATAGCTGATTAGATTGGGAAACCAGAAATAGCTGCGTTAATATTTTCCATTATCACTCTTTTTTACTGAATTTCCCAAGGCTGCAATTGAAAGCAAAAAGTTTTTACTAGTTTTTTGGGATTGTTTTTGAGTTGCTTTATAGCGCAGGTAATCAACAAAATTTATGAGTTCAGTGAGTGAATCTTCTGGTAATGTCTTAATTGACTCAATAATCTGCTCTCGGTTTTTGGTTAAAGTATCCATATATTGATTTAAAGGAATGCGGCTTACTTCAAACACACTATTCTATTCTGACTGAAATTGCTGTCTAACGGTTCTCCAGTTTGTGAAAAAGTCTGTGAGTTGTAAAATCTTTAGGATTAGGGTTTCCCCGCCCTCTATTGTATTGCATCCAAAGGATAACAGCTATAATAAAAAGGATTTTATAAAATCTATCGAAATAATGAAAGCCAATAATGCTCTTATCAAGAAGCTTATCAAGAAGCTTATTCATTTGACAAAACAGATTTATTTGAACGAGCCAGAAGATGGTTCTGGATTATTAGAATCATTTATGACTGGGAAACATCTGGGTTCATCATTTGGAATGGAGTGGTGGATAAATCGTGGTGTGTTTGAATGTTGTGAAGATATTGCAGATATAGCTATACGTTTTGACCCTCAGCTTGAAGGAGTTGACAAAGAGTCTTTTTTAAAGATAATTAGAGAAACATTGCGAGAAAATGCAATTAACCCACAAGTGTTGAATCCTGCAATAAAACTTTACAATCTTTGCGTTTTACCCAGGTAAAATCCATTGTCTATTGAGAATAGAGTCATTAATTGACCAAATTTGGTATCACCAATACCAATGCACAACTTGGACACAATCCTCAAAATCTTAACATTCAACACTTCTGCAATTAACCCAAATCTTTTTACCTTTGAAAGTCTTTTTTTAAGAAGAGCCAGTACACTTTTTGAAGCCAGAACAATTAAAAATCCGGACGAATTTGCATCTCATTTGTGGAATGAAATCCATCGCAATTTAGCTAATTCGCTAGTTCAATGGCTAATTATGTACCCACTGCGAGTCAGAACTGATTCATTTATTCTTGGATTTGATGGTTTAACTCTTCTTAGGGCTAATGATCAAGATCAATGGAAAAAACTTTCTGAAAATTACGATGAATCACAAGACTGGATGCCTAGCATTGAAACTTGGGCAAATGGAATAAGTGACCATACCCATAAGGACTTCTTATTTTCACCAACTTGGTTGGTTTGTGAAGCATCAGGGACAGCCTCTGGTGCTAGAAGTATTGCAGGGGACAGTATGCGTACTTTCATTGCTATTCTTTGCTCTTGTTTAGATGATCAAATACCTAACCTTCTAACTAAGAGTGGTGCAGATCCAACTACCTATTCAATTCAATTTCCAGATGATGCAAGTAAAGCAGAATGCGGTTCTATAACCGCAAGAATAGGCAATCTATTTCCACCTTTATTGGTTAACAATTGTCTTCATATATCATCAGATATATTATCTGAAATACAAAGTTGGTATGAATTAAAGTCTAATGCTTCAAACTTGGCTGAACAACGAGCGACTACGGCTGCCCATTTTATTAACTATGGAATTGTTTATGATGGTACAGAGCGTTTTATTCACTTCTTCATTGCCTTAGATGCTCTTTTTTGTGAACACACTAAAGTTCGTAAAAATCTTAAAGAAGGTATCAGAAAAACATTTCCTGATCAAAACGACTGGGAGAAGCGTATAGATGAACTTTTTAAACTTCGGAACGAACTTGTACACGGTGGGATAAGTAGTATTAAAAAGTGGGATGGTTTAGATAATTATCGACAGCGTTTTAAGTCCCATCCTATGAAAGATATACAAACTGCTGCTATGACTGCATTAAGGGTCTACTTCAGTAACCAAGTTTTTGAACATCTTTTTGTGACTGAAACTATCACCACCATCGCTGAAGCAGAAAAACGATTTGGCTTGAGTCGCAATGAATCTCAGGATTTTTTTACAGAATGGCATAATCAATTACCTGAAATTAATCCCAATGACCGCACTAACCTAGAAATTCTCTGGAAACGTTATCTTTATCATCGTTCAGGTGGACATTTATTGGAAAGTACAGTAATGCTATTACTCGTTTCTCCATTACTTACCGTTGCCGGTTTATATGATCCACCTTTTCGCATCAAAGCAGAAGAATCTGTACAAATAACAATAGCTGATAGTGAAGAAACCCTCCAAGGTCGAATAGATTTACTGGTATTACAAGATCAACTATGGGTAATCGTTTTAGAATCAAAAAAAACCATTTTATCAGTTTGGTCAGCATTGCCACAAACCCTGGCTTACTTAATGGCTAGTCCCAACCCTAATCTACCCAACTTCGGAATGTTAACCAATGGCGATGATATTGTATTTGTCAAACTAGAAAATAAACACTATGCCATATCACGAGTATTTTCCCCATTGTCCACCCAAAGCGAATTAGAATCTGCCTGTCAAGTTCTGTACAAAATTGCCGAAATAGTAAAATGATAAAAAAGTGTAAAATTAGGGAAAGAGGAAAAATACTATGCTAACCCAAACAGATTACGCCCTCTGGATTGAAAAGACAATTAATCTATTGAAAGAGCAAAATTATCATAGTGTTGACTGGGAAGACTTAATTGAGGAGATTGAAAGTTTGGGAAGGAGTCAAAAGCGAGAATTGCGAAATCGGCTCATCACAATGCTAGAACATTGTCTTAAACTTTGTTATTCAGACTACGTTCAAGACTACCGTAGTTGGACAGAAACAATTAAGCGTAGTCAGCGAGAATTGAAAGGCTTATTGGAAGACTCTCCCAGCTTAAGACCGTATTGGGATGAAATATTTATAGAATGTTATATCAGCGCATTAACGACTCTGCGAGAGAACTCTGATTATCAATCTTTTTCTTTTCCTGATAATTGTCCTTTTCCTCAAGAAATAGATCAAATTTTGCAACAACCTTCTTGGCGGAAGTAGTCAGTGTAATTGCTTGGCGAGTTCTCCCCAAAATTGCCGAAATAGTCAAATAATGCAAAAAAGCTCAGTAATACCTTCACAACTTCTGCTTTTCCTCTCAACGTAGCAAACCACGAATCACGTTATGATAGTGGATAGTCTGCTTGCAAATTATGATTGAGTGAATTATTCCGACTCCGCTAATGAAATTGACCCTGGGTCAATATTCCCCTTTGAATTAGATCAATTCCAGAAAGAAGCGATCTCCTCCCTCAATGCTGACCGTTCAGTAGTCGTCTGCGCGCCCACAGGTTCAGGAAAGACCTTAATCGGGGAATATGCCATCTATCGCGCCTTATCTCGCGGGAAACGGGTATTTTACACCACTCCCCTCAAGGCGTTATCTAATCAAAAACTTCGAGACTTCCGCGAAAAATTTGGTTTTGACCAAGTTGGACTCCTGACCGGAGACGCTTCCATTCACAGGGATGCCCCAATTTTGGTTATGACTACAGAAATTTTCCGCAATATGCTCTATGGCACACCCATAGGTCAAATTGGCATCTCTTTAACTGATGTTGAGGCTGTAGTGCTGGATGAGTGCCACTACATGAATGATCGTCAACGCGGTACAGTATGGGAAGAATCAATTATTTACTGTCCTCGGTCTGTCCAACTTGTAGCCCTTTCCGCTACAGTTGCCAACAGTGACCAACTCACCAGTTGGTTAAATCATGTTCATGGACCAACAGACCTGATTTACTCGGATTTTCGTCCCGTTCCCCTCGAATTTAACTTTTGTAATCCCAAGGGCTTATTTCCCTTATTAAATGAAACTAATACCAAAATTAACCCCCGTTTAGTCAAAAAGGCTAAAAAAGGATATTGGGAAAAGGGTAAGGCTGGTAGACCAGAACCGCCTGGTATTATTTATACCCTTAACCAGCTTCAGGAACGGGATATGCTCCCCGCCATTTACTTTATCTTCAGTCGTCGGGGCTGTGATAAAGCCGTCGAAGAAGTTGGTGATTTATGGTTGGTTAATAATGATGAGTCTCAAATCCTGCGCCAACAGATTGATGATTTTTTACGACGCAATCCTGATGCAGGTAGGGTTGGACAAGTCGCACCACTATATCGAGGTATAGCTGCTCATCATGCTGGCATTCTACCAGCTTGGAAAGGATTAGTCGAAGAACTTTTTCAACAGGGATTAATTAAAGTAGTATTTGCCACCGAAACCTTAGCGGCGGGAATTAATATGCCCGCACGAACTACAGTAATTTCTACTTTGTCTAAACGCACTGATAATGGACACCGCTTACTCAATGCTTCGGAATTTCTGCAAATGGCTGGGCGTGCAGGTCGTAGAGGTATGGATCTACAAGGTTATGTAGTTACATTACAAACCCCTTTTGAAGGTGCTAAAGAGGCATCCTATTTAGCAACATCTAAAGCAGATCCCTTAGTTAGTCAGTTTACACCCAGTTATGGCATGGTTTTAAATCTGCTACAAACCCACACCATAGAAAAAGCCAGAGAACTAATAGAACGCAGTTTTGGACAATATATGTCTAATTTGCATCTACAACCAGATTTTGAAGAATTAGCGCAATTTAAAGCCGAATTATCGCAAATTCAGTCACAACTGGCAGCAATTGATGAAAATGAATTAATGGTATATGAAAAATTGCGTCAACGACTGAAGGTAGAACGCCAAATTTTTAAAACCTTACAAGAACAAGCACAGGAAGATAGACAGGCACAATTAGCAATGATGCTAGATTTTGCCATATCTGGAACTATGTTAAGTCTCAACGACAGAAACGCTATGTCATCCCTCCCAATCACAGTAGTGCTGGTTGACAAAGCTGTAGGTGTTGGCGAAACCTCTTACTTTGTCTGCTTAGGACAAAATAACCGTTGGTATGTAGCAACATCGGCGGATATACTAGATATGTATGCAGAAATGCAGCGAGTAGAAGTACCTGATGATATCATACCACCTTCAGAATTGAGCTTAAAACGAGGACAATCAATTCGTGGTGATGAAAGTACAATTGCTATCGCTCAAAGCATACCCAACCCTGAAGAATTTAATCATCTACCGACGGAAGTAAAAGAACAACTCAGTCGCTTAACTGCGGTTCAAGAACAGTTAGAAAACCATCCCATCCAAAAATCAGGAAATATTGCCAAAATATTTAAAAATAGGGCGCGTTGTGTCGAATTAGAGGCAGAAATTGAACATTTAGAAGAACAAGTATCACTACAATCCCAAAGATATTGGGAAGAGTTTCTCTGTTTAATTGAAATTTTGCAGTCCTTTGAATGTTTGGATAATTTAGTTCCCACAAAATTAGGCGAAATTGCGGCGGCCATTCGCGGTGAAAATGAATTGTGGTTAGGTTTAGTTTTAGCTAGTGGGGAATTAGATAATATTGGTCCCCATAACTTAGCCGCAGTTATAGCCGCTTTAGTGACTGAAAGCCCTCGTCCAGATACTAAAGTTGATTTTAATCTATCCCCAGAAGCAGATGCTGCTTGGTTAACAGTACAACCTATTCGCCGTTCTGTATTAAAGGTGCAGTATCGTCATGGAGTAGCTTTACCGGTGGGTTTGGAAACTCGTTTTATCGGCTTGATTTCTTTAGTGGAACAATGGGCGTTAGGGGTAGAATGGAAGGCATTATGTGAGAAAACCACTTTAGATGAAGGGGACGTGGTGCGAATTTTACGCAGAACTTTGGATTTATTATCCCAGATTCCTCATGTTCCTAATTTACCAGAGATGTTGCGGCGCAATGCTCAACGGGCTATGCAGTTAATTGATAGATTCCCTGTGAATGAAGTAATGGAATAATTAGGGAATAGGTAAGAGGTAAAGAACAAGAGGCAAGAGGGAGAAAAAAAGAAAAATATTCTTAATTCCTAATTCCTAATTCTTAATTCTGACTGCTTGACTCTGTGATTTTTATCTGACAGAAAATGCCTCACTAAAACGTCGAGTAATCGGTTCAATAATGAATGTTAAAACCGATTTCTTGCGCGTGACTATTTCAGCATTAGCAGCCATACCTGGATTAAATTCCACTTGTTGTCCTCGCACATTTAAGGAATGTTTACTTAATTTAATTCTGGTAGGAAAAACTAGGCCTAATTCTTTATCAATAATGGCATTAGGACTAATTTGTAATACTTCACCTTCAACTACACCAAATTCTTGAAAGGGAAAAGTGGCGATTTTGACTTTTGCTTTCATTCCCTGATTAATAAAACCAATATCACGGTTTAGAACTTTTACTTCTAGAAGCATTTCTTCTCCTTCTGGTAAAATTGATAGTAGTTCTTCTCCTGATTGTACTGGACCTTTAGTAGCTTTAATTTTGTAAATTATTCCAGCAACGGGGGCTTTAATGGTTTCTCTATCTTTTTGTTGTTTGGCTTGTTCTAATTGACCAGCAACAGTAGTTAATTCTTCTTTACGTTTGTTGATTTGGGTGAGAATTTCACTTTGACGTTCTGAGGTTAACCGAATGTTTTGACTTAGGGCTGTTTGATAAGCCTGTTCTGCTTGATTTATTTCTTGCAATTGAGCAGCAATGTCTTTTTCTAAAGAGGTAATTTTATCTTTTGCTTCTGTTAAATTGTTTTGATTTTTGGTGACTTCATCGGCATTTCTAATAATATCTGCATTGGCACGATTTAATCTTTCTTTAGCATCTAAATAATCAACTCTGGTTAAAGCACCTGGTTCAAATAATATCCGCAGATTTTCTTCTCTTTGTTGGGCAATAGATAGATTATTATCTAACATAGAACGCAGACTTTTGACATTTTCTAAGTTTTTTTGCACATTGGTAAAACTGATTTTTGCATTGGCTAAATTTTCTTGTAAGCGACTCAAACGAACTTTGGATTGGTTGACAATAAACTGTTGACGTTTAGCTTCTGCTGCTGCTGCTGCTTGTTTAGCTTTATAGTCTAATAAACGAGAGTTTAAAAGTTCATTTTGTAAAATTGTTCCCGTAGTTTTACCACCAGAACGTTCAGCTTGTAATCGCTGTAAATCATCTTCAATTAATTTACTAGATTTAGCTAGACGGTTAATATCTATTTGTTGAAAATTGGGATCTCTTTGAATGAGAATTTGATCTTTTGTCACTTGATCACCTTCTTTTACTTTGACTGCTAAAATAGCACCATTACTCAAAGCTGTCACTGGTCTAACTTGGGTAGAAGCAATTAATTCTCCTGTAGCTGTAGCAACTTCATCAATTTCTGAAAAATGTGCCCAGGAAATTGTTCCCAATATAATAAAACTAATTGTTCCCGCTAACAATCTTGTATAAAGTGCTGGTAATTCCTGTACAGCTTTGCCCAATTCATAGGATAATTGTTCTTCTGGTTTCGCAAATCTTGCTTTTGTTTGACGCGCTTGTACTGCATTTGCAGCTAGGGAAAATTTCATAATTTGTCAGTTTTGTTAGTTGTTTTTTTTATTGAGTGATCTGAATTTAATGTCAGTTTTATAAAACTAACTTCTCCAGAGGAAACCGCTTAACTTGGTAATTTTGTACAGCTACATTAGGAATTTTTTTGAGCAACAACTAAATATTTAATGGTAATCTATGCTAATCTAAAATATTGTTATGTAAGTCACTACTTTTAATATATCCACCTTTGAGAAGTCGGGAATTTATGTCCATCGTCTTGGTGATTTTGATGATATAATCCGGTTTATCCGTATTTATTTCTACAATTAGAAGCAAATTTCTCTACAATATACGTTAACAGGCTGGTGGCTTACTGGCCAAAAAAAGCAAGGAATTAACTGTATGATTGATCACAGTAAAGCTATCGCCTCTCGTCAAGAGGGCAAATTTTCCGGTGTTGGTGGACTTGATTTATACTACCAAAGCTGGCATCCTGGAGGTGAGGTGAAGGGAATCTTAGCCATAGTACATGGACTCGGAGGACACAGCGGACTTTACAGTACAATAGTTGAATATTTGTTACCAAAAGAATATGCTATCTATGGTTTTGATTTACGTGGTCATGGACGTTCATCTGGTCAAAGAGGTTATATTAATAACTGGGCAGAATTTCGTGATGACTTACAAACTTTTCTCAATTTAATTCAACAACAACAACCAGGATATCCCATTTTTCTGTTAGGACATAGCATGGGAGGAGTAATTGCTTTAGATTATACTCTCCGTTATGGACTAGATAAATCTACGTTGTTAGGTGTGATTGCTTTTGCTCCCAGTATTGGGAAAGTGGGAGTACCACTGAGTCGCTTAATTTTAGGTAAGTTACTCTCCCATATCTGTCCGCATTTTTCCCTAAATATCGGTTTGGATTTCAGCGCGGGTTCACGAGATCAAAAAATTTTAGATTCCTATACTCAAGATAAATTCCGTCATACTCTCGCTACTGCTAGGCTATCTACGGAGTTTTTTGCCACAGTGGATTGGATTCATACTCATGCTAAAAAATGGCAAGTACCACTGTTAATTTTACATGGAGGTGCAGATAGAATCGCTTTACCAGCAGGAAGTGAAATTTTTTACCAAAATGTTGTCTATCCAGATAAGTTAAGAATTGAATATCCTGGTGGGTATCATGATTTACACTATGATATCAATTATCTACGGGTAATTACTGATTTAGCTAATTGGATGGATCAACATTTACCAACTTCGGTAAGTAGATCAACACAATAGAACTAAACTGTGTAAAAAAACGTAAAATCGCTGAAAACTTCTTTACTCTTGCCTTTTCCCCCTTAATTAATCCGAAATAGATAAAAACCAATCAGCACAAGAATAAAAATCATGGTTGTAGAATAGACAATTACATCTTTTACTAAAAAAGAAATCCAATCTTTTCTTAATTCTTGTTTAAATTTGAGTTCTCGTAATTTACGCTCAAGTTCTATATCTTCCTGATCTGGTAATCTACTGTAGGGGATAATTTGTATATCCTCAATAGCTTCTGCGGAACTATTGGCACTTTCCCAGTTATCTAATGTAGAATTAGATTCATTCAAAACGATTGGCAAATTCTCCTGATTACCATTTTTAATCTCTTTTTTAAGCACCTTTTTTGTAATTTTGACGATTAGATCTTCTAAGTTTTTATCCGCCATATTTGCTAAAATTATATCTTTTGAAGAGGGGAATAACAATATTAACTAAAAGTATAAAAATCCGGTTTAATTTTTGAAAAAATTACCAGATACGTAGAGTTTTTTAACTATAGCGTCACGCACCATAATTAGGGTTTTCGGTGTTATAAAGTACATATTTAGCGGGCAAGATGCCCGCACCACAGGAGGTTCATGATTTAACTTTATACCTCATAAGAGCGGAAACCGCTGTATTACCTGCGTGGACTAGTCATACTCACCCTACAATACCCTGTTTTTTCTTGCCCCTGACTACTGATTTCTAATTTGCCAAATTACAATTCACCGATAATTTCTGGCTGATTTAACTCATCAGACATTTCGATAATTGCCCTTAGTACAGGCTTCATGATTGAATCTTCGTTATTTTCAAAATCTTCATAACGTCGCCGTTTAGCACGATTTGCGACCTGAACAGTAATGCGATAGCGATTTGATGCAGCACTAATTAATTCTTCCGCACGGTGCATGATTTGAGATTGAGTTGTCTCGAATTTGGAACGCTTAAGCATAATTGATAACTATGGAGATTCTATTCTAGTTTACTCGGATTTTTCAAATTTAGATATGGGAATCGGAATGATCCTTGGGAAATTTGTCTAACTAAAATAATGAGACTGAGAATTTGTCGTAATTGTTGGATTTGCTGTTGAAGTATTCTATTTTCTAGACGGAGATCCTGAATTTTTTCTTTACTTAGATAAATATTATCTGGTGCTGTATGTAAAGCTTCATAACTAGCCCGTTCAAATTGATTAAATGTATCTGTTATCAACACTAGGGAATTTTTTACTTTTCGTAATTTTTGAGCCAAGTAAAGAAGTATGCAGGAAATAAGAAGATTAATCAGAACAACAATAGTTACCATTGTTTATTTTTAGGTATAATACTAATTAAAAAGTCAAATAAGATTACTATAAATTTTGTTAACCCTCCTTTTCTAGTTCCTGCCATGACCGAAAACACAAAAGCAATAGTTGTATTTGATATAGATGGGGTTATCCGTGATGTTAGCGGCTCCTATCGTCGCGCTATATCTGATACGGTGGAGTATTTTACCGTCTCAGCCTATCGTCCCACCCCTGTAGACATTGATAACCTCAAATCAGAAGGAATTTGGAATAATGATTGGGAAGCCTCCCAAGAATTAATTTACCGTCATTTTATGAGTCAAGGACAGCAACGGGAACAAGTACAATTAGATTATCAAAAAATTGTTACTTATTTTCAAAGCCGTTATCGTGGTACAGATTCTGAAAATTGGAACGGATACATTTGTCATGAACCTTTATTAGCACAGCCTGGTTATTTTCAAGAACTCACAAAATCTGGTATTGCTTGGGGTTTTTTTAGTGGTGCTACGCGGTTGAGTGCTAACTATGTTTTAGAAAAACGTTTGGGGTTACAGTCTCCTGTTTTAATTGCTATGGAAGATGCACCTAGTAAACCAGATCCTACCGGACTTTTTGCTACTATTAATATATTAGAAAATGGTAGTGATCAAAAACAAACTGTTGTATATGTAGGTGATACAGTAGCAGATATGTATACTGTGAACAAAGCAAAAGTTATAGATAATTCTCGAACTTGGTTAGGTGTGGGAGTTTTACCTCCTCACGTTCAGGAAACAACAGAACGACGTGAAGCTTATGCACAGACACTGATGAAAGCTGGAGCCAAAATAGTGTTTAATAATGTGCAGGAATTAACTATTAAGACGATTTATACATTATCATTGTAAGGGTGAAAAAGCGGCAAATAAGTTTTTCTGAAAACTAGCATTATTGAGGGTAAATTATTTAAAGTGCAGTGGTGCAAAGCTTATGCACTTGGAACAGCTTAAGATATTGATCTAGATTTTTCGGAACTGTTTTATTGTAATATTATTGCGTCGGACTTTTACTTAAGTCAGTATCAAGGCAATTATGATTAGATCTTGGATGATAATTGGCATTATAACATTCTTAGTCGGGTTTGCTGGTAACTGGATTACACCTAACCATAGTCAATGGTTTCGACAATTACAAAGACCTAAATGGTTAACCTTTGAATCAATAATCCCACTGATTTGGACTGTAATATTTATTTGTGGTGCTTGGTCAGCTTATATTATTTGGGAACATAAACCAAATACTGATGTAACCCGCTTAATGATGGGTTTATACCTACTACTAGAGATATTTACTATAGCTTACACCCCTGTAATGTTAAGTCTTCGCAGTCTCATTGCCGGTACAATTATCGGTGGTACAGGATTACTAATTTGTCTGTTAATTACACTAGCAGTATTACCAGTATCTATTTGGGCAGCATTACTATTATTACCCTATTTACTGTGGAGTCCCATAGGAACATACACGACATGGCAAATGAGTCGAATTAATCCTCAGGACGCTTAAAGAGGGAAATTGGAAAGTCTTAATCATCTTTAGACAACAATATATTACAGTATTACTCGGTATTCTGAAGTACAGATATTAATGATAAAACTGTTGTGGTGCGGGCAAGATGCCCGCATAATTTATACCTCTCCCAATCTAAAAGTCCTGTATATTATAAAACCGAAGATTTATTTTCTGTTGTCTGAATGAAAGTTTGAAAATCCCCATTAGGTGTCCATTGAACCGCACCATCTTGACCGGTAAAGAAAAGTTTTGTTTGTTCTTTACTTAAAGAAGATAATGTTTTATTATCTAGATTATTAGCAGGAGGAATGCCTACAGAGTGCTGTGCTATAGCTATTTGTGGTTTCAGGGCTAAAACTAGATCTGGCAAAGATTCTGATGGACACCACAACACTTGAGGAGAAGACAAATCTCCGCTTTTGATCAATTCTTTAATTTGTTGAGATGTAATATTACCGACTAATAACCAATTTTGATGGAAAATTTGCAGTTTTAAAATCGGTACTTGGTCATTAATTAATTGTGCCGTAATTGTCGAATTATTTATAGGTTGACCAAGTGGTAAACTTTGATAGAGTCCTTGTTGTTTTTGGAGTTCTTTTTGTAGTAATTGAGTGGCAATATTGTTTTCTAATTGAGGAGTATATTCATAGAAATTTTTAATTGGTAAACTTTGCATAATTTCCACCCAAGCATCATGAGTATAACCTGGAAACTTACTAGCGATCGCCCAATTAATTTGATTTACCCCTTGCTGTCTTAAAAATGGTAAAATCGTAAATCTACCTGTACCTTCATTACCGCTATTAATGATAGTAACATTCCCTCGATCTTGAATTACTAAAACAGGTTCATTTTTAGTTTCTAACAAAGTAATTCTCTGCAAATTATTATGAGAATACCAAAGGGGAACAAGTACCAAACCGACCATAATAAAACCCGCAAACCACCAGCGTTTTTGCCACCACCGAACTAGCCAAATTAAAATCAGTAACAGATAGATAGTCAACATTTGCCAAATTGATATACTCCCAACTGGGATCTGACTTCCTGGTAAATGATCGAAAAATTCCACCATTTGAATTAACCAATGGGTGGGATAATATAAAAAACTGGCTAAAGTGCCACCAAAATCTGGAGAAATCAAACTTACCAAACCGCTAATCATTCCCCCAAGACTAATAATAGAAATAAATGGAGTCGTGAGGATGTTTAGAGGCAAACTATAAACTACAATCACACCAGCAAACTCCAGCAGTCGGGGTAAAGTCCAAATTGTGGCTGCTAAAGGTACAGAAATTAAAGAAGCAATTGCTGGAGGTAGCCAATCTAAACGTTGATCTATTGCTGGTGCAGTGACAATTAACCCT
This sequence comes from Aphanizomenon flos-aquae FACHB-1287, assembly GCF_014698755.1. GTDB lineage: Bacteria > Cyanobacteriota > Cyanobacteriia > Cyanobacteriales > Nostocaceae > Dolichospermum > Dolichospermum flosaquae. The sequence continues at coordinate 86,431 of NZ_JACJTO010000002.1, forward strand.
AATGTAGCTAAAAAACTTAATTGAAAACCTAAATTCCAAATCCATAGAGGATTAAACAACAATAAAAATGTTGCTGCGATTAAGAAAGACCCCAATTGTTTAACATTTTTTTCTAACGCTAAACCCACCAAAGCCGCAAACCCCATAATTACGGCTCTTAATACCGCAGGTTCAAAACCTACTAAAAACAAAAACACAATTAAACTCAAGCCACCCAGGGTAATCTGCGTAGCTTTATTTGTACGTCTTGTTAGCTGTAAAACTACACCTAAAATTAGAGAAGTTTGAAACCCAGATGCAGCTAAAGCATGGGCTAAACCAGTCCTGACAAATAAATCTCGGATATCATAGGGTAAATCAACAGCCCTACCACCTAAAACCATTGCACTGACAAGAGGACCTTCAGGAACACCTAATAAGCGAGATTGCGATCGCCCAATTTTCTCACGAATTCGCCACCATCCCCAGGGACGTTGATCATCCAGAATATTAATCTTTCTACCAATTAAACCCGTAAAAGTCCCCTCTTGCCGCAGATACTTCTGAAAATCAAAACCACCAGGATTGGAAGCCGCTGTAGGTTTATACAAAAATCCAGTTACCGCAACTTGTTGTCCGGGATATAAACCGGTAGATTGCAGTATCGGTACAGTCACATATAACCTACCTGTCACCCCCTTTGATATCTCTGCAGGTCTTTGATTATTTTTTACCTCATCTAACTGAGTTGCTGCTAACCAAAATTGTCCTCGTTGACTACGAGTTATTCGCGGATTGCTATCCACAAAACCGTGTACAATCACCAGTTGTTCAAGATTACTCTTATCCTCAACCACAAACCGACTAATATCCTTAATTCCCGGTTGAGGTACACGCCATTGAAAATAAACAGTAGCTAATAAACCCACCACACCAGCTATTAACCATATTTTAGGATGGGGAGCATCTATCCAGTCATTAGCAACAGCCTTATTTTTACCAACAGCACCTGCTCTTTTCAGTGCCAATTTCCGTAAATTAGTATATATTGGGCGAAATAAAACAGACCCCAGGACACTCAATAATAAAATCCATACACCACCTCCAGGAATTGCGGTAAATAGCAAACCCAAAATATAACTAAGACAGATAATTATTCCACTTGTCTCGATCATAAATCACAATAAATGCCAAAACACCCAGTTCAGAGAATATTGTATAAATATTTAACCAGCTTTGGAAAGATATAATTCATCTTTGGTGGTTTTAGCGATCGCCACATCACAAAGAGATACTTAAATTTAACGCTAATGCAGCAAGAAGAAACATTACCAATATGCTAAAAAGATTGATTTTCAGTGTTTAAATCGTAATTATTAATTAATTTAACATAATAAAAATCTTATTTCGTAAGGCTACTTAGCCAAAAAGAAGGAAGATAACTGAGGATTTTGTGCGTTACCATGCTTAATCTGGTAACGCCAAATCAGAGTCTATCTTGTCTCAACCATAGTTTTCAACAACGGAAAACCTAACTTTTCCCTTTGTTCAACATATAAATGAGCCACTTTCCTAGCTAAATGCCGAATTCTGGTAATATAACGAGTCCGTTCTGTCACCGAAATTACCCCTCTAGCATCCAGCAAATTAAAAGCATGAGAACACTTGATTACATAGTCCAAACTAGGTAAAACCAGTCCTCGCTCTGTTAATTGAGTAGCTTCCTGCTCATATAAACTAAACAAAGTCAGCAACATTTCAGGATTTGACGATTCAAAATTATAAGTACACTGTTCAATTTCACCCTGAAGATGAACATCACCATAAGTAATGTTATCAGTCCATTGAATCTTAGTAATAGCCTCCACTTGCTGAAGGTACATCACCAAACGCTCTAAACCATAAGTAATCTCAATAGATACAGGACGACAATCAATACCACCACATTGTTGAAAATATGTAAATTGAGTAATTTCCATCCCATCTAACCACACTTCCCAGCCAGTACCCCAAGCGCCCACCGTCGCATCTTCCCAATTATCCTCCACAAAGCGAACATCGTGATCTTCAGGACGAATCCCTAATGCCCGTAAAGAATCCAGATAAATTTCCTGAATATCATCTGGTGATGGTTTAATCAATACTTGATATTGATAATAATGCTGAAAGCGATTCGGATTTTCCCCATAACGGCCATCTGTGGGACGACGACAAGGCTCAACATAAGCCACAGCCCAAGGTTCTGGACCCAAGGCTCTTAAAAACGTATGGGGATTCTTAGTCCCCGCGCCCTTCTCCATATCATAGGGTTGGGCAATCAAGCAGCCACGCTGTCCCCAAAACTCATGCAATATCGCTATTACGGACTGGAAATTCACTATCTGCTCTTCCTTAACTCAACAATTCTTAACCCATTGTGGACTAAACCCAGCATAGTGAGCAGTTTTCAGGCAAATAAAAACCAAGCCAAAACAAAGATAAAAACAGTAATTGAAAAATCAAGGTAATTTTGATACACTGAGCGAGTCACGGACAATAAAATCTAGTTTGTAGCGTAAGAAACTATAACTTATTCTGATAAATGTAATTATCTTTACATATTGTTTATTGCATAAATAAAAGAAAAGCATTTGTTGTCAGTTTAACAACTGATTTCGGTAGTATTAATTCTCTATAAAAGGGACGCAAGAGCCATATGTTCTCAATCCACCAATGTATAATAATTAATATAGTGTTATTTTTGGAATATGCTTAATTTGATTTGTTGGTAAAAAGCCAGTCAATACTAGATTATATTCTAATTTAATATCACATAAGTTTATTTTTTCTAAAATTCGAACATATGGAGTATTTCGAGAGCAGTTATATTATCCATAGTTCAACCTCTATATATTAATTGATTTTGCAAATAAATAAAATAAAAATAGTCGGTTAAAACCGACTTTAGCTTGTAGACAGGGAATTTATTCCCTGTCTTATGAGATATTAATCACCATCCCCAATATCTCGCTTAGGTGGACGCTTATAGGTAAAAGTAAAACTCTCCCCACTGGCAATAACCTTTCGCATTTCCTCATACATAGGATAACTACCCACACCGCTTAAATTAGCCCAACCTCGCGCCCTAGTTAAAGCCACAAATAACTGGTTACGGAAATTCACATCACTTTCATTCCGCGCCACATGATCAAAACCCAGGACATATACCATATCTGCTTCATGTCCCTTAGCGCGAGTAATCCGTGATACGGTTACACCACCATCATGCCAAAATTTATCAGGATCATTATTTGGATATTGGGGAACTAAATCATTTAACTTTAAAGCCGTAGGAATATAAACATCAATGTCAGACTCTATCAAGAAACCAGCTATCTGAGTTTCTAATTCCATGGCTTCATAAGATGAACCTAAAACTAATACTAAAATATCCCTGCTAGGGTTGAGTCCGTCATGGACAATGTTGTGCATAATGTTCTCGGATAAAGCCTTCATTTCTTCCTGACGAGAACTATAAGTTTCAAATTCTAAAACATGGTTTCCCCAAATTTCTGATATGGGATTTGGTGAGTTTTCTGGTGGACGACGCAAAGTAATCTGTCTACCGGAAATAAATTTACCATTACCTACAACTTCATAACCAATTTGCTTCCATGCTTTTTGATTTGTGAGTCCTGCTAACATTCCTTCTGGACGTAACAAACCCATGCCAATAGCATGAGCAGATGTGAGAATTTGACCTGGTGTTCGATAGCAACGGCGCATAATTTCCGATTTTTTAATACCACCTTTATAGTTACCAGTTACCGCTTTATTAAGCTTAGTATCTATCCCAAATAATTCTGATGTAGTGGGAATTTTTAAACTATCTAAACTTTGAGCTTCATCATAAGCCCAAATCAAGCGTTTTTGTTCTGGTTGTTCAGAATCAGCAGGTCGTAAAGATTGATAAGCTAACCAATAAATAGCTTGTTTATCCTGATATTTTAAATCATCTTCGGCTACTAAATCTTGGCCTTCATCAATTAAGATGGCATCAAACATTGGTTCAATAGTAATTTCTTCCAATAGCCGTTTACTTAAATCTATTAAACCTCGATTTGGCTGTTTTTCATTAGTGTTTTGAACTGTTCCCGGTCTTTTACCATGATATTCACAAATAGTGCGGTATAAACCTGGTTGTTCCTTTGCTCCCCAAGCATGAAAGACTCGTAACTTCGAGTTAGTTTTGGGGTCATACTGCATTTCACCACAACTAAAACGCTTTATCCATTGGTCGAGTAAACCAGTTATTAAATCATATAAGGAACGGGTAAAAAATACTAATGCAATATCCCAATCTGGATGTTTTAGGTGCATATTTGCGGCCTTTTGACAGAGTAAAACTGTTTTTCCTGAACCTGCAATACCGCGAATACGTTGTGGACCTGGGGGAATTTCTTTGCCAATATGTTCTTGTTGTAAATCAAGCTCGTAAAGTTTTTCTCGTAAACTATCAATGACGCTAGAACGGGTTTTTCCAGTAGCACTAACTTGATGACGAGGGGGTTTACGCAGTAAGGGTGTACCACCAATCACTGATAATAATAATTCCCAATTTACATCTTCTAAATCTGCACCAGAAATCACAGTATTAGCTTGTTGAATCCGTTCAAGTAAAACAACCTTTCCTAATTGGTCTTGGAATATAATTGGTGGAACATCTGGTAATTTATCAAAGCCTTTTTGCTGCCATTCTTCGGCGGTAATTTGCGGTAATGCAACCAAAGCTTTACCATTCACTTTCCGTAAAAGTGCTGTTTCTCTATCAGAATAAGATATTAAGGCTCGCAGTTGATGTTCTGCTTGTTGATAGGGATTTATTTCCGCAGAATTTTGTAATTGCCATTGTTGACCATTAATATTAGTAATTTGGTCAATATTTATAGATTTAACTTCAACTACAACCACACCAAATCCTCTATCAACTATTAAGATATCTGGCTCTTTTCTAATTTCTCCAACTTTGGAAAAAATGGGATAACGCCAATATCCAATACAGTTTCTATCAGCAAACGCATTCCGAAAAGCATCCCAAACCTTCTGTTCTGCGTCTTGATTTCTGATTGCTTCGGTGGTGATAAACTTGCTACCCTGTTCTTCTATACCTACAGCCATTTTTCTTATCCGCATAAAATGGTTACGGGTTTTAAACTATCATCACTAATGCACCGTGAACCAGCGAGAATATACTGATATATTATCTCATAATTAAGACATTATTAAGACATTATATTTTCATATATTTACGTAAATAGTTAAGAGCAGATGAATTTTCTTGACTAATAAAGAAGGAGTTATAAACTTTCCACTTGTAACAAATCTAATCCTTGGGCAAAAATCTCATCAATGGGTAACATTTCCCCTGCTTCAGTCATGAATTTATGGTCTTTAGTAGCGCGAATAATTGCCCCATTTTCTAATAAGTATTCATAAACTTCCTGTTGTCCTCGATTGTGCCATTGGACAATTGATTGAGTATAAAGCATTCCATTACTATCAACAGTATAAACTTTACATTCAATTTGCTTTTCCACAATTTCCCCAATCTCTAAAAAACCATATTCAACAGTTAAAATTTCTGTATCATAACTTAAACAATATTCGGCAAATTTTAACATATCCCCAAATAAATGTTCAGCAACTTGTGATTTTACACCGTTTTTTGCAGAACCATCAATAAAATTTTGCTTTTGTTTTTCCATTTCCGATACTTTCTTTTTCCCCATAGCGCGACGGAGTAAATCAGCTTGTCCTAAACTATAACCTGCCATATCTTGAGCAATTTTCATAATTTGCTCTTGATAAACCATGATTCCGTAGGTTTCATTTAATATCGGCTCTAAAATTTGAGTATCATATTCAATTTCTTCTCGTCCATGTTTCCGATTAATAAATTTAGGAATTAATCCTGCGTCTAATGGACCCGGACGATAAAGTGCGAGAATAGAAGAAATATCTTCAATATTAGAAGGTTTCAAATCTCGGACTATCTGTTTCATTCCTGAAGATTCTAATTGAAATATGCCCTCTAAATCACCTGCTTCTAATAATGAATAAGCTTTAGTAACATCTTTTGGTAGGCTGGTATATTCACCTTTGGCTAATATTTTTTGTGCCTTTCTTTCCTGTCCAGTAATTTGATCAGGATCAATTCTATATCCTTTGCTTTGTTCAATTAAATCAATGGTTTTTTGAATTAAGGTTAAATTCCGCAACCCCAAAAAGTCCATTTTTAATAATCCCAATGATTCCAAATCTTCCATAAAATATTGGGTAATTACAGAACCGTCATTATTTCGCTGTAGGGGAACAAGTTCGTCTAATGGTTCTGCGGAAATAACCACACCAGCAGCATGAACACCGAAAGTTTTGTTAGTACCTTCAATTCGCATGGCCATATCAATCCAGCGCCGCACAGTGGGATCATTATCATATTTGGCTTTAAATTCTGGTTCGGGAGTTTCATCGGAAATCATCACTTTTAATTTTGTAGGTTTACCCCGAACTACAGGAATCATTTTCGCCATTTTGTCAGAATCTCCATAGGGAATATCTAATACTCTAGCGACATCTTTTAACACTGCTTTTGATGTCAAACGGTTAAAAGTGATGATTTGGGCAACTCTATCAACACCATATTTATTAGTTACATAATCAATGACTTGATCTCGTTTATCAATGCAGAAATCTGTATCAATATCCGGCATTGATTTACGTTCAGGATTGAGAAATCTTTCAAATAATAAACCATGATGTACGGGGTCAATATTCGTAATTTTCATAGCGTAAGCTACTAAAGAACCTGCCGCAGAACCCCGTCCTGGACCAACAGGAATATTATTATCTCTCGCAAATTTAATATAGTCCCAAACTACTAAAAAGTAGGTGGAAAATCCCATCTGTTGAATCATTTTTAATTCATATTCCAATCTTTCTTTATAGACTGGATCTACTTCGTTACGAGATTTGCGATTTAATCTTTCTAATAGTCCTAACCATGCAACTTCTTCTGCATAAGTATCTGCCGTATGTCCTGAAGGAATTGTAGGTGTAGGAATTTGTGGATCACCCATGATGTGATAAGGTTCAACTTTATCAGCAATTTCTTCTGTAGTAGCTATGGCTTCAGCGATAATATCATCAGGTAAATGGTCACGGAATAGCTGGTGCATTTCCTCTGATGATTTTAGGTATTCTGTACCGCTATACCGCATTCTTTTATCTTCGCTAATGAGGGTATTTGTTTGAATACAAAGTAAAGCATCGTGCGCTTCTACATCAAAACAAGAGATAAAATGAGAGTCATTTGTAGCGATAAATTTAATTTCTAATTCCCTGGCAATTTTGATAATTTCTACATTTACAATTCGGTCTTCTTGTGAACCATGATCTTGAATTTCTAAATAGAAATCTTCCCCAAATACCTCTTTATACCACTTGGCAACTTTTCTAGCAGCATCTGGCCGATTACTAAGAATTGCTTGAGGTATTTCTCCTCCTAAACAAGCACTGGTAATGATCAAACCCTCTTTATATTGTTTGAGTAAATTTTTATTAATACAAGGACGGGAAAAAATTCCTTTACCTTGTACTCCTTGCAGGTGAGAAATGGTGGTTAATTTAACTAGATTTTTATAGCCTTGAGTATTTTTTGCTAATACAACTTGATGATATTTAGGACGACGTTCTTGTTTGTCAATTTCACCATTAATGATATACATTTCGTTACCAATTATTGGCTTTATAGTCTTACTGCGACAGATTTTTATGAGTTCCACAGCCCCATACATGACACCATGATCTGTGAGAGCAATGGCTTTCATTCCTAATGCGATCGCTCGGTCTACCAATTCTGGTAATTGACTAGCACCATCAAGTAAGCTATAATCACTGTGAATATGCAAAGGAACAAAGGACATATTAGTATTTGGTAAAGTAATAGAATTGTAAATTAATAATTTTGACTTTATCTTCTCTGTCAAAGAGAAAATAAAGACCTAAGTAGGTTAACACAATAAAACCAAATTGTGCAAGGAAACGCAAAATCAATGACAACGTCTTTACTCTTTCCTTGCTATAACAACAATTTTTAACGCCAACCTAGTTAAATTACTTATGAAAAATCTGAGCACCCCTATATAAGTTGCTCAGATTAGTTAAAAATTTGTACATCTGTGTCTTACTTACCTACAAACCCAAGAATGATCTTTTCGGAAATCAGCGGAAAATAAAATTATATTTCCTAAGGGGTTGACTAATTTGCTATCAATCAGGTAACATATTAGATTGTCTGTCTAATTCCTGCTCGGATCAGGTAGACATACTGCAAAAGCTGGTCAAGCTATAAATAATAGCGTCTTCACAGGAGATTATAAACCAGCTACCTGTACGGCAACCTCAAGGACAATTTAATGACTTACGCGATTATTGAAACTGGCGGTAAGCAAATGAAAGTAGAAGCAGGTCGCTTTTACGACATTGAACTACTCAACGCCGAACCAGATGAAAAAGTTACCATCAATGCTGTATTACTTGTAAACCACGACGGCGCACTTTCCATTGGACAACCTTTAGTAGAAGGTGCGACAGTCGAAGGGACAATTATGCGACACCTCCGAGGTCGCAAAGTCCTGGTGTATAAGATGAAACCTAAAAAGAAAACCCGCAAAAAACGGGGACATCGCCAGGAAATAACCAGATTTTTGATTAATTCTATCAATCTTAACGGCGAAGTTTTAGCTTACGAAGCAGCCCCAACAGGTGCTGAATATCCCGTTATTGATGCTGATTTCGCCGAAGAAACCGCAGAAGAATCATCCGCAGAATCATAAAAAAGGTTAAGTTGCTAGTTAAGTTACAGGTGACAGGAAATACATAGTAATTACCAGTTACCAGCCTAAACTAAATAACTAGCAACCTGGGATAAATCAAAGTCAATAGAAAAGAGGGAATTATGGCTCATAAGAAGGGAACAGGTAGTACGCGAAACGGTCGTGACTCTAATGCTCAAAGACTAGGTGTCAAGCGTTATGGTGGACAAACTGTACGCGCAGGTAATATTCTTGTCCGTCAACGTGGTACTAAGGTTCACCCTGGTAACAACGTTGGTATTGGTAGTGATGATACTTTGTTCGCGCTGGTTGACGGTGTAGTTACCTTTGAAAGAAAAGGTAAAAGCCAGAAAAAAGTTAGCGTTTATCCAGCAGTTGTAGAAGCTGTAGAAGCTGTGGCCAGCTAATTAGTTATTAGTCATTGGTCATTAGATAATTAATGACCAGAGACTAATTTTAAATGTAGTAATTGATAAGTGCGCCCATTCCTAAACCTAGCAATGAGCAAAAAGATATACAGCCAAAAGCTAGTGTTGGTTTTAAACCAACTCCTTGAAAGTCTATTTTGGCTAAAATGGTCGCGCATAGAACAAGTAACATATCAAGAAATATCCGAAACCAGGCAATCATTAGAAAAAACAGAAAAGCTGCTAAAATAGCTCCACCAAAAGTTCTAGTATTTGACTTGAAAAAAATATGAAAATAATCATCTAGTTTCAACCAAGGGTTAATGATAAAGATTAGTGATAAAAGGATAGTTATCACAGTTATCAGTCGTACATACCAATGGGCTTTTTCTTCAAATATCACCCAGCCTAATGTGCTGTAACTCAATAGCACTAGTGTAAGAGAGAACCAAGGAATCTTTTTCATTGACATATAGCAGAAGTCAGGAGTTAGGAGTCAGGAGTCGGTAGGAAGGAAATTCGCATAAACTTAGCGGTTGCTATAACTTTAAAAGTTCTGTACCTCACAAATCGCTATCTGCTGGCACAGAGTTTTCAGTATGTTATACATTAGTTGTTCAACATATTTACTGAACCCCTAAAGTTTCTAAATGTTGAATCCCAATCCCTAATTCCCAATTTGAGAGAATAAAGATCAACATTTAGTTAAATATGTTCATGAATATTTGTAAACTGTTAGCAGTTGAGTAGCCAAGTGGCATATCATTAAGGATTGAATATGAGACAACTTGTTATCGTTGAGCGCCTAAGCCTAATTGGTCATATCATTTCTATGGTATTTGGACTGGTGGGGATATTAATTGTTATTCCCAATGCCGAACTACTTGTCAGTCTATCAGAAGTCGGGCAGACAGTCATGCAGTGGAGTATGGCAGGTGGTGGTGTGGTATACATGATTTTCGGGGCGTTGGGAGTGTTCCTATATGCTTATCGAACTTTGGGGCTGGCACGGGCTTTAGGATTTTTAATACCATCTTTATCAATTTCTCTCACCAGTGAATTATTAGGAACTAGTACAGGTTTTCCCTTTGGAGGCTATAGCTATTTGAGTGGCTTAGGTTATAAAATTTCTGGTTTAGTACCTTTTACAATTCCCCTTTCATGGTTTTATGTAGGATGTGTATCTTATGTGTTAGCGCGTGCGGGTTTACAAGTAGATAAAAAACCCAGCTTGTTTCGTCAAATTGGTGCAGTTGTTTTAGGTGCTTTACTACTCACCTCCTGGGATTTTGTCCTTGACCCAGCCATGAGTCAAACTTCCCTGCCTTTCTGGTATTGGTACGAACCAGGCGCTTTCTTTGGTATGCCTTACCAAAACTTTGTCGGTTGGATGGGTACTGGTACTTTATTCATGACTGTAGCGGCTTTATTATGGAGTCAAAACCCGATTAAATTAGACTCTTACCAATTGAATGTACCTTTATTAGTTTATTTAGGTAATTTCGGTTTTGCCACAGTGATGAGTTTAGCCGCTGGGTTTCCTATTCCGGTATTGCTAGGTATAGTGCTGGGTGTAGCTCCGGCTGTGCTTTTGTGGTCTAAAGGTTCTAGCGTACCTGCAACTGTGAATATTGAAGCAGCTAGTCAGGAAGTTGTGGTTAATAATGTGAAAGTTGCTTTGAAGTAGGTAAGAGAGAAAAGGAAAGAGGGGAGGAAATTATTTACCTCTTTCCTAATTACACGTTGACATACTCACCGACCTGAAGGTGCGGTGATTCTTGACACTTCAATGAAACACGCCACAAGTGGTCTTATCGTCCCTCCATGTCCGTTTAAAGTCTCCCAATGCCCTATGGCGACTATGACCAAATTTTAACATAAAGCCGTCCTAGAAGGACGGGGCTTGTGTCCCGTCTTTTCGGTCAAGTTCCTAGAATTTAAGTTAATTTACATAAATTGCGAGAAGATATAAACTAGCTAGTTTATAAAAAAAGTCAAGGTTAAAATTGCTAAATATTATTCCTCTCCTCCTGCTACTGGTTCAAGTCCCCGCCACGGCGATTTTACTTTCCCGCTTACTCAAAGGTCCAGGACGTTATCCAGCCCTAGAACCACAACAACCCACACCAGAACTTTTAGGTACAGTTAGCGTGGTTGTACCGACGTTAAATGAAGCATTACGAATTAGTCCGCTGTTAGCAGGTTTGAGTAGCCAAAGTTACGAAGTTCGAGAAATTATTGTTGTTGATAGTAAGTCGCAAGATGGCACTCCAGACCTCGTAAAAACCGCAGCAATAACAGACCCCCGCTTTCGGGTGATGACAGATGACCCTTTACCTGCCGGCTGGGTTGGTCGTCCTTGGGCTTTACATAATGGGTTTTTATTTACTTCGGAGGGTAGTGAGTGGTTTTTGGGAATGGATGCAGATATTCAACCCCACCCTGGTTTAGTGGCGAGTTTGGTGAAAACTGCGATCGCTCAAGGTTATGATTTAGTATCTTTATCACCGCAATTTATTCTCAAATATCCGGGAGAATGTTTATTACAACCGGCTTTGTTGATGACATTACTGTATAGATTTGATCCTACGGGTATTTATACTGAACAACCAGAACGGGTCATGGCTAATGGCCAGTGTTTTTTGTGTCGTCGGTCTGTGTTAAAGGCTGTGAATGGTTACAGCAGCGCTAAAGGTTCTTTTTGTGATGATGTCACCTTAGCCCGGAATATTGCCTCTAATGGCTTTAAAGTGGGCTTTTTAGACGGAGCAAAGGTGTTAAAGGTGCGAATGTATGAAGGGGCTTTAGAAACCTGGAAAGAATGGGGACGTAGCCTAGATTTGAAAGACGCAACTTCCCGCGCTCAGGTTTGGGGTGATTTATGGTTATTGTCTGCGGTACAGGGTTTACCCTTATTGATTTTACTGGGTTATTTCCTGTTTCCCCCTTTGCTTCTCTCACTGCCGGCACTGCTATTGTTAGAATTAAATATATTTTTGGTAGTGATTCGTTTTGCTTTATTATTAGCGATCGCTCCCTCTTATGATCGTCAAGATGCTAATGGTGGTTGGTTATTCTGGCTTTCTCCTTTAGCTGACCCCCTAGCGGTGTTGCGAATCTTTTTATCTGCACTCCGCACTCCCAAAGAATGGCGCGGGCGGAAATATGGTGATTAATGCCATTTAGGGTGTTGACTGAGGGTATCGCTCTTTATCTGATTGGGGAGAGCGATCGTATTTATTAGAAAGTATCTTGGTTCTTAAAGACCACAGGCTATATAATTAGTATATCTTATCTGTAAATTCTCTACATTTATTTGCTCTATGGATTTATTAAACATCCGCACCAAAGTAATCACAGAAATTAATCTCATTCCCGAAGATAAATTAGAAGAATTATATAATTTTATTCATTATTGGCGATTGAATGGAGAATCATCTCCAGGTTCACTAGAACAAACTATGCAGTTTGCTGGCTGTTGTCAGATGAAACATTTGCTAATTTCAGTGAAGAAATCAACATCCGTCGTCAACAGGCATTTTTTGAAAGGAGAAGTGATGAAACCAGCTTTGATTGATACCAATATCTTATCATTATCACAACAGGAACTCATCCAGCCGTCAATTTTTCCGATAAGTGCTTAAATACCCAAAGTTCAGGAGATTAAAAAAGGAGATAATTAATCATCATGGAAACATCAATCAGTATTAATCCAGCTTATGAAGAAATAATCAACTTTCTCGCTGCTGGCATAACATCTCAAAGTTTAGTTGAATTTCAAGTATCAGAAACAGTAAAAGAAAGAGTATCTGATTTGATTTTTCGAGAAAAAACTGATGGAATTTCTTCAGAGGAAAAATCAGAATTAGATCATTATTTGATTCTAGAACATTTATTAAGACTAGCAAAAGCTAGGGCTTATGATTTTATTCACGAAAAGGCTTAAAATTCAATTATGGAGCGTCCTTATTTAAATCTAGAACTTCGCCGTTTAGTTGCTCAAAGAGCAGATAATTTATGTGAATATTGCCTGATTGCTGAACATGATACTATTTTAGGATGTGCCATTGATCATATTATTAGTATCAAACATGGTGGCTCATCAAATATAGATAATCTAGCTTATTGTTGTGTTTATTGTAATCGTTTTAAAGACAGTGATATCGGTTCAATTATTATAGATAAAAAAGAATTTGTGCGTTTTTATCATCCTCGTTGGGATAATTGGGGAGAACATTTTAAACTGAATAATTCTACTATTGAATCTCTCACAAATATAGGACAAGTGACGGCTAGAATTTTAGGGTTTAATGATCAATCTCGTTTATTAGAACGTCAATTACTTATTGATAATAAAAAATATCCTTCTCTTTTGGCAATGAGAAGAATGAAGGATTAATGCAACGTCTTCCAGATTATTGAAATTGCGATAATTATGCTGGTGGTAAAATGAGTCGTTGGATCACTAATTCTGGATTGTCTAAGAATGGCCAGATAGAAACCCCTGAAATTCCTTGACAGCATCGGGTTTCAACCAAGAATTGATTTCCTTTCGCTTGACAGGTCCGTTATGGTCAATGGTAAATCGAATTAGCAATACCTTGTCCAAATTGAAAAAAGTCTTGATTTGTAGGTTGGGTTGAGGTACGTTCACGAAGTGTAGCGTATCCCTGCGGGAGCCGGAGGCATCAGCCATAACCCAACATGAGCGTCGGGTTGTGCTGTTGCTTAACCCGACCTACAAAAAATGGACAAGGTATTGATTTAGAGAGACTAATTAAATTTAGATACCTAATGCAATCGCTTGTGCTATTTTCTTTTGATTGTTATTATCTGACAAAAATTGTAGTTGTGTTGGATTACTAATAAACTCACACTCTACTAAAATAGCTGGCATTTCTGTCTCTCTTAACACTTGAAAATTTGCTTCTTTAATTCCTCTATTTTTATGAGTTGAAAAAGTTGAAATCAAACTTTGTTGTACAGGTTCTGCTAGTTTTTTCCCTGCATTTGAATCAGTGAATATCCATGTTTCAATACCTTCCGCACTATTGCTGGTGGATGAATTACAGTGGATGCTAATAAAAATGTCTACATTCTTCTGATTTGCAAATGAAGCTCTAGTACCTAACGACACAGAAATATCTGTATCTCTTGTTAAGAAAACTGTATGTCCTTTTGCTTCCAGTTCTTTTTTTAAAAGTAAAGAAATAGACAAGTTAACGTCTTTTTCATTCAATACAAATGGATCTTTTCCAATTGCTCCTGGATCTGTTCCACCGTGTCCTGGGTCAATACATACTTTCATTGTTTATGTTTTCTATTGTTAAGTTAACTGCTATAAAAATAATATAAAAAATGTATAATGTCAAGTTAATCGAACTATTAAATTATAAGAATCCGGTTTGATTGCTGAAGAAATCAAGTAATAATACTAATCCTATATCTTGGGAGATTATTTCTCTGTATTAAGAGATATAGGAGTTTGAATTTTGAACGCATACTGAAACAGAAAATACCGTTTTATAAGGATTTTATCTGCAATTTAGTTCAGAAATCAGGTAGTAGTCGAGTTATTTATTTCCTTTTTATTTGGTTCATCTTTTGCTATTTCTTTATCTTTTTGATTTTCTGTTGATCTAAGACCAAGATAACTTCCTGCGCTGACTCCTTGTAATGCTAGAAGTGATTCATCAAACTCTGGCATTCGATTTTCTTTAATAACTTGAAAAATAAAGACAAATCCTATTACAATTGTCCACATAGCTGCCTGAAGTCGATGAAAATTAATTCCATTAAAATCATAAAGAATATCCTTTACAAAATTTTTACTAGTTCTTCGAGTTCCTTTTCGTCCCTCCTCACCATTCTGACCATCAATGATAGAAGCAACAACTGCTGTTCCAGAATTGATTCCTAATAAGATAGTTGCTGAATAACTGAAGGTATCTGTGTATTTTCCGGTTACAGCATAAAGCCACAAATAAGCGCCAAGAATTAAAACTGTCCAGAACGCTAATTGTGTGAGTGATAAACTGAATGGATTCTCATTTTTCTTTGGTTTATCGTTTATTTCTTCAATCTTATTGTTCTTTGCATTATAGTAAACACCTTTTATTCCTGGACTACGTAAAGCATCTATATTACAAACAAGCATCGCTGAAGAAATAACAAATATTATCCCACAAAACACAAATCGCCAGATACAGGTATTTGATCTATTGTTTTGAGTATCTTGAGCGATTACTGCAAAGTTAATAAAAACAATTAAGAAAAAACTAGATAACAAAATAGTTGTAAATCTTTTTAAAGCTTTGTGCATTTACCTATGTCCTGGAATAAAAATATCAATTGAGAGTCACAGTCAAATCAAAAATCTCAAAAAAATGCGATCGTATTTGAAATTAAAGACACTAGTAAACTCTTACAGAAATTCAAGTATCACTAAAATACACTTTGCCATCCCCCCAAAGCAATGGAAGTTTGCCAACTTAAGCAACGGAACTTAAGAATCCTGACAAGCGATCGCTCCGACTCCTCTACCACAATCCTTTCAAGCGTTGAGACTGTAAGCAAATTAGACCGCAGAATTATTTCAAATTGTTAAAACTTCCCTTTTTTGCAAAATGTTGTATTGATAAACGCATCAATTAACTGCTATACTCTGTTCAATCTCCCATTTGTATCTTTACACTCTTGTCAGATTAATACCGTTTTCCCGGAAATCAGTCATTTTTCCGGCGATTAAAGCTAATCCTTTAGCCCAATTCGGCTTTGCTTAAAACAATTTATATTTATCACTTATGGATCTACCAAGAAAACGTAAACGTGGGACAATCCTCACCTTTCAAGGTTTAAATAAACTTGAGAAGGCGATAAAAATTAGGGAATATAGTGAAAATAACAGCAAGAGATTTACCCTGGATTATCTCAGTAGTCAGACTGGCTTAGACTCTCATACTTTATGCAAAATTTTTAACTGCAATGTCAGAGTTGATAAAAAGTCTCTAGTCAAATGCTTCAAAGCATTTAATCTGGTGCTAGAGGCTGATGATTATCAATCACCTCTTTCCGTCCCATTAGTCAAGCCAGAAACACACTCAACACAATTTATCCAACCTCTACAGCCTGAAATTCAGCCTCATGGGGATTATAATTTAGCCCCCAAGGTCTCCGTTTTCTATGGACGCACCGCCGAACTGGTAACATTGAACCAATGGATTCAGGTCAATCGCTGTCAATTAATCATGGTCTTAGGAATGGGAGGTATGGGTAAAACCAGCCTCATAGCCAAGTTAATGTCAGGTTTCACCAACTCAGAATTTAAGTATGTCATCTGGAGATTCCTACGGAGCGCTTCGCTATCGCTTCATCACGCGCCAACAGTAGAAGAAACCTTAACTGATCTAATTCACATCGTCTCACACCAGCAAGCCGTTGATTTACCAAAATTTCCAGATCAATTAATATCAAAGTTAATGCAGTATCTCCATCAAACTCGTTGCTTGCTGGTTCTGGATAATCTAGAATCTATTCTGCAATGGGGAGGAGGGGGATATTATCGGCCAGGGTTTGAAGGTTATGGACAACTGATTCGCACAATTGGGGAGTCTACCCACAAAAGTTGTTTAATTATCATCAGTCGAGAACCACCGATCGCATTCAGTGTCCTAGAGAAAAAAGCTAATTCAGTTAGATTACTGATCCTGAGAGGGTTGCTTCCTGAAGACGGACTCAAGATTTTCCAGTCAGAAGGCATTGACAAAACTCAAGCAGAATGGCAAATATTACATAATCACTATGGCGGAAATCCCCTGATACTGAAAATTGTTATCACCATTATTCATTTTCTATTTTCTAGCAAAATTGATCTTTTTTTAGCCCAGGGTATCACCGTCTTTGGCGATATTTACGATTTATTAGATCAACAATTTCAACGCTTATCAGATTTAGAAAAAACCGTGATCTATTCCTTAGCGATTCACCGCCAACCCCTATTCATGCCAGAATTAGTAAGGAAGATCATTTCTCCTGTCACTTCCCAAAACCTGTTAGCAACACTAGCAAACCTAAAATTGCGATCGCTGATTGAATGCAATTCTGATGGATTTACAGTGCAAAACGATCTAAAAGAATATGTCACCAGTCAACTTATTACTAAACACTAGCATTATAAGATTTAGACCAAGAAATAACTTATATTTTTCTTTTATGTATTTATATCTCAATTCAGAATATTTTCTTAGAACTCTTACAACAATGGCTACTGGTAGTATTCAAAAGAATTTTGGTCCAACACATTTAGAACAAATTAGAGAACCTTTTGCTACAAGTGATGTATTATTAAAATTTTCTCAACTTACATTACCAACAATTAAAAAGACATTAATTAATCAAAAGCAAAATCAACAACTAACCTAATTAAGAGATTGGTTACTTCCCATGTTAATGAACGGACAAATTACATTAAATAACTGAAATTGCTAATTATTTAGTTAAAGCTGATAATAGGTAATTAGTGATAAAATCCCTGTTTTCATCCTGTATATCCTGATTCTGACAGTTTACCTAACTAATAACTTACGTTAAATATAAATTTTCAACTATACAACATTTAGATAGTTGAGATTGTGCCAGTAAAATTAAAGAATTAACGAAAATTTCGAGTTTACAAATTAGGCTTTTTACGTTAGCATTAAATGAGGCAATAAATAAATTCATTGTCAGGTCACAGATGCTATAATTGTATTATTCTGTGAAGAATTAAGAATTAAACCGCCGTTTTAATGGAGGATTTTATGCAAGTTAAAATTGAGTTACCTGATGAATTGGGAAAACAACTTTTGGAAATGCCTGATATGCAGCTATTAGTACAGAAAGCTGTGGAAAAAATGTTATTAGAAGAGCAACAAAAACAATCATCTCAATTATTAGTTGATATAGTTAATGATTTGCCTGAATTTCCAACTTTCAAAAATCAAGATCCGTTAAATTTACAAAGAGCATTACGCAATGAATGGGATTAAGTATTTGTTAGATACAAATATCGTGATTGGTTTGCTTCAACGCGATTTAATAATTTTGGATATTGTAAACGATAGGCAAATTCAAATTGGTGAATGTGCTTATAGTGCAATAACTCGCATGGAGTTATTGAGTTTTCCATCTATAACACCCACAGAAAAAGAAGCTATTGTATTTTTATTAAGTCGTATGACATATTTAACAATTACACCAGCAATTGAAAATGAGACTATCAATTTTAGATATACTCACAAAACGAAACTGCCTGATTCTATTATTGCTGCAACTACCAAGTATCATGGACTTGAGTTAATAACCTTAGATAAGAAGTTAGCAAATAAGCTTAAATTAGATAACTGACAGCATTACATGATATTCATCTTAATAAACATTAATCTTTTTAGCAAATCCTCCTAATCACCCAAATTAACTTACAATTAAAAATAAAACATGACCAACTTACCAAAAGGATTAATCGTTTCCTGTCAAGCGCCTGTAAACTCCCCATTACATGATCCTTATGTAATTTCCGCAATGGCACAAGCAGCAGTGAATAATGGGGCTGTAGCAGTGAGAATTGACACACCCAGTCATATCCAAGCCGTGCGGAAAAAAGTCCAAGTTCCCATTATCGGACTTTGGAAACAAGTAATAACTGGTTCTGATGTATATATTACACCACAATTCCATCACGCTGTAGCCGTAGCCGCGGCAGGTGCTGATATTATAGCTATAGACGCTACCACTAGATATCGTCCCGGTGATGAAAAGTTAGCAAATATTATTAATTTGATTCATGATCAATTAAATAAGCCAGTTATGGCAGATGTAGATACCTATCAAGCAGCACAATTAGCAGTTAATGCGGGTGCGGATATTGTGGGAACTACTCTTTTTAGCTACACTGAGGAAACTCAAAACTTTTCTCCTCCAGGTTGGGAATTACTGACTAAAATAGTAGAAAATCTCAACACTTTTGTGATTTGTGAAGGTGGTATTTCTTCACCACAAATGGCCAAAAAAGCCTTAGATTTAGGTGCTAATGCTGTTGTTGTGGGTGGGGCAATTACCGGAATTGATTTGTTAGTTCAAGCTTATATTTCTACATTAGAAAACTAAACTTATCTGTAAAAGTTTAGCAATGTTCATTGGTGTCAATTTAAGCTCAAATCTTTACTATATCTCGTTCCTAGACTCTGACTAGGAATGCAGTTGATGAGCCTCCACCTCCAAGTCTTATTGAAAGCAGAGCCTTCTAGCCCACATTCTCAGTCTCTGGCTGGGAACGAGATAACCCTCATTTCTCCGTGACCTCTGTGCCTCTGTGGTTCGTTATTCCCTGGCGTATCTGATTTCATCTCTATTTCATCTAAGGTTGGCATCCTTAGAGATGAACAGTATTTGGCTATTAATGATGGTTACTTACTCCCCAGCACTAACCCTGAAAACTAGCTTACCAGCATCACCGCTATTTGCCACGGTGACAGAAGCATTAGGTAAAGTTCCCATTGTCCGATTAAATCGAATTCACCCCACTTGTAAAGATCATCATTTATATCTCAAATTGGAATCTTGTAATCCTGGTGGGAGTATTAAGGAAAAAAATGCAGCTTATCTAGTCAATGAAGCCGAAAAACAAGGTTTATTGCGCTCAGGTGGGACAATTGTTGAATCTAGTTCTGGTAACTTTGGGATTGGGTTAGCAATTGTAGGCGCAACTAAGGGATACAGGGTGATGATTGTGATTGATGCCAAAACCCCTGTAACAATGCGAAGAATGCTTACTGCTTATGGTGCAGAATTGCTAGAAGTACCTTTGAGTGAGGCTGATAGTCAGGGTTCAATGCAGGTAGCAAGAATGAAAAAAGCTCAGGAATTAGCCCTAAATATTCCTGATGCCTGGTATCCTTGTCAACATAAAAATCCTAGCAATACTGATGCCCATGAACTGTGGACAGCGCGGGAAATTGAAGTTGCTTTTGGCGGTGCGCCGGATGCTATAGTGATTGGAGTCAGTACAGCCGGGCAGTTAGGCGGTATCAGTCGCTATTTTAAACGGTATCATCCCCAAACAAGAATTATCGGTGTAGATGTGGCAGGATCGGCAATTTTTGGGACTCCCAGACACCCCTATAAGATGACTGGACTGGGTTTATCTTTCGTTCCCCCCAATTTTGACCCGCAAATGTTAGACGCGGCTTATAGCGTGGATGATGGTTTGGCGTTTTCTGTTTGTCATGGTTTGGCTAAACAGGAAGGTATGCTTTTAGGTGCTTCCACTGGTGCAATTGTGGCTGCTGCTTTAGCTGATACTCAAAGATTTACTACACCCCAAACTATGTTACTACTTAATCCTGACCGGGGCGATAGGTATTTAGAAACAGTTTACAATGCCGATTGGTTAACAGCACAAAATATCAACATCCTTCAACATTCCCATCTCACCGCAGCAATTGCTAATCTTCTACCTGTACCATTGGATATTGTCGGTAGGAGTCAAGAGTGAAGTTAAAAGAATCTCAATCAGTTAGTTTAGGGACTTTATGGTGGGAATTTTTGCCTTTATCCCTCAGTGATGTAACTATGGCCTGTGGTGATCCGATGATGACTACTACCTTAGCTCATCTTCCTGATGCTCAAAATAACTTAGCGGCTGTAGGTATTGCTAAATCTTTGGCAATATTTTTTGAAAGTCCAATTATTATGATTTTGCACGCTGCTAATGCTTTAGCTGGTTCTCAAGATTCACGCAAAGCATTATGGCGATTTACATTATTGGTAGGTGGAGGATTAACTTTTTTATTAAGTTTGTTGGGACTACCGATTATATTTAATTTTGTCGGTGTGAGTCTGTTGGGCATACCATCTGCAATGTTAGCTACAGTTAGTCAAGTATTATTACTAATGGGCGGTTGGCCATTTGCGATCGCTTGGCGGCGTTATTTTCAAGGACTATTAATTTATCATGGTCAGTCTCGCGCTGTAGCAAAAGCCAGTATTTTCAGGTTATTGACTTTAGCATTAGTCCTCACGGGTGGATTTTTCTTGCCAATAACTGGGGGTATACTTGCTGGATTTGCCCTCATCAGTGGGGTGATTGTCGAAGCAATAGCTGTAACAATTTTTGCTCGGCTTTCTGGTGCAATTTTACCGCCACAAATAGAACAACCTAATTTACCCCGCAATTTAACGCAGGTATGGAAATTCTATCTCCCCTTGGCTAATTCTATGATGGTGGTTTGGGGCGGAAGGGCGATATTAATTAGCATTCTTGCCCGCGCTGAAGATGCGACAATTGCCATTGCAGCTTGGTCTGCGGCTTGGGGGTTAGTGCTGGTAATTGCCAATTCTACCCGGATGGTACAGCAAATGGTGATTAAATATCGCCATCAAGTGAGCGATAAGCAATTACTGACTTTTGCTATGAGTGTGGGTGCTGCTTGTTCCAGCCTACTATTATTAATGAGTTTAACACCCATAGGCGATCGCATTGTCCAGAGTTTTATCGGTAATGATCTTACCTTAGCTAAAAGTATTAAACCAGTTCTGTTGATTTGTGCAATTGTGCCATTATTTGTGGCTTTACAAAATGCAATTCAAGGTTTTTTAGTCAGTGAAAATCGTACAGGTCATGTGAATCTATCTACATGGTTAGGAACAGGAACTTTATTAATAATTTCCACTTTTGCTATTAACAAAGGTATGAATGGCGCAATAGCCGCTGCTATTGCCATGATTACATCCATGTTAGTTGAAATTAGCTGTTTACTTTGGAAAAGAGTGGCAAAATCACAGTAAAGGTACTGCCATTATTTACATCACTTTGTACTTCTAATTTGCCTTTGTGAGTTTGGACAATTGCTAAAGCGATCGCTAAACCTAATCCAGATCCTCCTGTATGACGAGAACGATCTGCATTAACTCGATAAAAGCGATTAAAAATGTGGGGAATATCTGAAGTAGGAATACCAATACCTGTATCTTTGATAGTAATTAAACCTTGATGATCATTAGTTGTCAGATTAATTTTTACTTCCCCAGATTCAGGAGTGTATTTAATAGCATTGCTAACTAAATTCAACAACATTCGATAAATTTGACCTTCATTACCTTGAATATAAAGATAAGATTCAATCGGAATATTACTAGATAATAAAACTTGGGCATTCATGGCTACTGGCATTAATTCTTCTTCCACATCTGCCACTAAATCATTTAAACAAATTTCCTGCAATTTTGCTTCTTGTAACCCACTTTCTACCCTAGATAATAATAACAAATCCTGTGTTAAAGTTACTAATCTTTTGATTTGTCTCTCCAAAGCTTTTTGAGTTTCTTGATTAATTGAATTTGTTTCGACAATTGTTTGTAAAGATGTAATCGGAGTTCTTAATTCATGGGCTGCGTCAGCCGTAAATTTTTGTAATTGTTGATAGGATTTTTCAATTGGTCGCATAGCTAAACCTGCTAACCACCAACCAGCACCACCAATTAAAATCATAGAAAAGGGAACACCCAATCCTAATAACCAATGTAGACTATTCATATAGTCATTTAATCGTTGTATAGATCGCCCTACTTGTAAGTATCCCCACAATTGATTTCCCTTGATTTTTAAGGGCATTAAATGTAAATGATATAGTTCACCATTGCGATTTTGAATATCGTACGAATGATGAATTTGTAGATTAGGAGGAAACTCATCGGGATTATTACCAATAGCTGCAATTACTTCTCCTGATAGTGTTAAAAACCGGAGATAATATCCTTCTGATAATAAACCCAGTAACTCTGATTCTGATTTAATTGGTAAACAAGATTTTTGTTTAAAACAAATTCCTGGCAAAGATTTCTGAGTTGTAATAGATAATTCTCCAGGAATTTTTAACTCTGTCTTTAATTTATCCTCAAATACCTTGCCAAAAACTTCTAACTCTCGATCAACTGTGCGAGTAAAAGCTTGTACCATAATAATATGAGCCATGCAACCACATATTAATAAAGTTGATCCCATCACACCAGCATAGGTAAAGGCTAATTTTAACCGAGAATTATTAAACATTGAATTATTAGGTATCCAATCTTGAATTTTACTTATCTTCTTCCTTTCTTCGCTTCTTCGTGGTTCATTTAATTAATATCCCTTATTATCCACAAAAACGATAACCAAAACCTCGCATAGTTTCAATGGCTTTAGGAAAACCACATTCTAATAATTTGCGTCTTAGTAATCTCACTTGTGCAGCCACAACATTACTCACTGTATCACTTTCAAAATCCCACAATCTAGCGCGAATTTGTTCATGAGTTAGGATTTGTTGAGGATGCTGCATAAAATATTCTAGTAGTTGAAATTCTTTGGCTGTAAGGATAATTGGTAAAGAAGGTTCTAATCCTAAATTCACAACTGAAAAATTACTATAATCTAACATTAATGAACCTATTTGTAATTGCGGTGGTTGGAAATTTGGTAATCTTCTTTTTCATACCTTTGTGGTACTGTATTCAGATAATCCCAAGCCGTTTGTCCATCTTCAACCCAATCTACTATATAATCACGCTGGGTAAGAGCATGATGAATACTAGTTCCTAAATCATGTTCATCTTCAACTAATAATAACCGCATATATAAAAGTTATATTTAATAATACTAATTATTAGGGTGAATCAGATATGAAATTTTGTCAAGTCTTCCTCAATTATCGAGTCGAAAACACCCTAAAATTTTTGAGTACGGTTTTCACAATGTTTTACAGAGGCTGGGACTTATACCAATTTTGATACCATTGTTCCATATTGGGATCTGAAAGTCTCAACAAATTTCAGCGTTTAAAAATTATCATTTCCTTACCCACCACTGGACTCCGGGCAATTAATTTTTCTTGAAAATCAACAACTTCCAAATGAATAAAATTAAGTTCTTGAGAACGTTTTAATATTTCCCCAGCTAGTTTATCCTGTTCAGATTTTGCCAATTTGTACCAAATATCGCCAACTTTTATAGTTAAATCGCTGGTACGAAAATTAGCTTTCAGAGGTTTTATTAATTGAGAAATAAGATTTTTGTCTTTCGTATTTTTCACCAAAACACTAATTTCTGATAGCTTGCGTAGCAACCCAGGAGCCATAAACTGATTTTCAATTGCTGCTAATAAAACTTGTTCCGGTGTTAATTCTACAATAGGAGTCGGAGTCGGTTCTGGTGTTACAATTGGAGTCAGAGTCGGTTCTGGTGTTACAATAGGAATCGGAGTCGGTTCTGGTGTTACAATTGGAGTCGTTGCGGTAACTTCCTCAACAGGAGGAACAATTGCGACTTGAGTAGATGATTTAGGAATCAACAAAAACCCAGTAGTTCCTATTGTCACCACAAAAATTACCGCAAAAATTACCGTCAGCACCATATCTGACACATTATTAGATATACTTGATGGTAAGAATAACCGGAATGTCCTTAAAAAGCCATCCCAACGGGATAAAAAATTAGTTTTTTTCTGAGTATCATTAGGAGTTTCTGTCTCCAATTTGACTACAGTAGTTTCTAAAACACCAATTGTTCCCCGCAGAACTTGGATAATTGCCGTTTTCCAAATTGGTTGATTTTTTTGATAAACTGTAGTTACGGCTTCATTTCTTGATTTTCTGCCTTTGTCTCCTGACATGGAACTTTTACCCTAGCGAATCAAAAATCTAGAAAACCTATTTTGATTATAATCATCTATTGTGCCATTTCATGAAATATGAATATTAACCGCCGTCAATTTTTATTTTTAACTGGAATTAGTACCATAGGGTCTGGATTTCTAGGTTGGAAATTATCAAATACTAATTTTCTCATAGAATCAGCAGCAGCTAACCCACTTAAAAAAGATTTATTATTGCGTTTTGTCTCCGTTGCTGATACAGGAACTGGAACAAAAGGACAATATGCTGTCGCTAATGCTATGAATTTTTATCATCAACAAAATCCTTACAATTTAGTAGTTTTAGCCGGTGATAATATTTATAATAATGGGGAAATTGAGAAAATTAATCAGGTTTTTGAACTTCCTTATCAACCTTTACTAAAAAATGGTGTCAAGTTTCATGCTTGTTTAGGTAATCATGATATTCGCACAGATAATGGTGTTCCTCAAGTTAAGTATCCTGGTTTTAATATGCAGGGACGTTATTACACATTTACTCAAAATCAAGTTCAGTTTTTTGCTTTAGATACTAATAATAATGCAGATTGGCAAAATCAATTAATTTGGTTAGAGAAAGAATTAAGTAGTAGTCAAACCCCTTGGAAAATTGTATTTGGTCATCATCCTATTTATTCGTCTGGTCAATATGGGAGTAATAAAAATTTTATTAAAACCTTTACTCCCTTGTTTAAAAAATACAATGTTCAACTTTATATCAACGGTCATGAACATAATTATGAACGGACTAGTTCTATTAATGGAACTACCTATTTAATCTGTGGTGCTGGTGCGGGTAATCGTCCAGTAGGCCGTTCTTCATGGACAGAATATTCCACAAGTAACTTGAGTTTTGCTGCTTATAATGTCTACCCAGATAAAATAGAAATCAGTGGTATTGATACTAAAAATCGCGTTTTTGATCAGGGTATAATTAAGATTAAATAATAGGATGTGTTAGCAACAGTTTAACGCACCAGTCAGGTAAAAGGCAAGAAATAAATCTCTATTACCTATTACCTATTACCTATTACCTATGATTTAGTAATGATTGAGATTGATTCCTGCTTCCTTGGCCATTGCGTCCAAACCTTTAAATTCTAAGGTTTTAATAGCTTTAGTGGAAAGTTTCAATTTTACCCAACGGTTACCAGCAGCCCACCAAATCCGCTTACTTTGCAAATTAACGTGCTGTAAGCGATTTGTATGACGGTTGGAGTGGGAGACAGCACAAGCATTATTAGCTTTTCTACCAGTTAGTTGACAACGACGGGACATAATAAATATCTCCTAGAGTGTTATGTAAAGACAACCTTTCCATTATATCCTTTGAAAGCCTGATTTACAGCTTATATTCAGATTCCCGACTGCTTAGTTGACATACTCACCGACCTGAAGGTGCGGTGATTCTTGACACTTCAATGAAACACGCCACAAGTGGTCTTATCGTCCCTCCATGTCCGTTTAAAGTCTCCCAATGCCCTATGGCGACTATGACCAAATTTTAACATAAAGCCGTCCTAGAAGGACGGGGCTTGTGTCCCGTCTTTTCGGTCAAGCGGGAATCTGGTTATTTACTTACTTGCTTGTTCCGTTAACTTAGTTAATACGTCATTAGAACGTTCTACAAAGGATTTCATCCCCTCCGCATTAAAACCTTTTTGAGACATCAAAGCTAAATCATAAACGTGCTGACAAATCATAGTCACTAATTGACTCGTCGGGGATACACCATCACCATGAACAATACTACCTTGATTAAGATTAACCAAGTTTTGAATTAACGGGTGAGCAGTATTTACTAACAGAATATGTTCTTCAGGAAATTCAACGTTTTGTTGCTGCATCATAGCGCTCATTTCCCGCATTCTTCGCAGAAATTCCGGTAATAATACCATTGCTGGAGGTGTTCCTTGGGGGTCGTCAGATTTCAGCGACTCAGTACGGATGTTCAATTTTGGCTTATTCAGTGCTTTCTCAAATAGTTCTTTAATTACTTCCCCTTTGGTTTTGTTGGTCGTAGGATCAACAATTTCACTGGTTTTATCCTCTAGCAGGGTATTATCTAAATCTGAGTCCACCCGTGTAAATTTAACATCTCGATATTCTTGTTCCAGGAAGTTAATAAAGTGGGTATCAATAAAAGAGTCCATAAATAGGACCTCTAAACCTTGATTTTTGTGCAGTTCAATATAAGTAGATTGACTGGCTTCATCGGTGCTGTAAAATACTTTGTTTTCGTTACGTTCCTGATTGCGTTCTAAGTATTCCTTCAGGGTTGTGTAGGGTAAATTAATACTATTAGCTGAAGTCACATTTTGCCAAGCATCATCTTCAGCGGTTTGAACCTCAACCGCAGCGGCGGCTTCTAACTTAGCTGTAGTGCGGAAAACGATGATATCTTCTACCTGTTTTTTGAATTTCTCATCATTGAGAACACCGAACTTCACGAATGTTCCCAAATCTTTCCAGGCTGTTACGTATTGCTCGCGGTTATCGCGGTATAATTCCTTGAGTCTATCCCCAACTTTTTTGGCAATATAATCACCTATTCTCTTAATAGTGCGATCGCCTTGTAATGCACTTCGAGAAACATTTAAAGGAATATCAGTGCTATCAATTACACCCCGCATTGGCATTAAAAACTGGGGAATAATTTCCTCACAATTATCACTGACAAAGACCTGATTACAGAATAACTTAATTTGTCCCTTGGTAACATCTACATCAGGACGCATTTTCGGAAAGTAGAGAATACCGTTAATTACAAAGGGATAATCTGTATTCAAATGTACCCATAGTAAGGGTTCTTCCTGAAAAGGATACAAATAACGGTAAAATTCTAAATACTCCTCCTGAGTAAGACTACTGGGAGAATCACGCCATGCAGCCTTTTGTTTATTTAAGGACTCCCCATCCATTTTAATAGGAACCGGCATAAAATCACAATAGGTCTTGACAAGATTCCTAATTCGTGCTGGTTCTAAAAATTCCTCTTCTTCCCCTTCCAAAGTGAGAATGATTGTAGTTCCGCGGCTAGTGCGTTGAGACTCATCTAAAACAAACTTAGGTGAACCATCACAAGTCCAGCGAACAGCTTGTGCACCTTCTTGGTAGGATAGAGTATCAATTTCTACTTGCTTGGCGACCATAAAAGAAGAGTAAAAACCCAAACCAAAATGACCGATAATTGGTTGGTCGGCTTTTCCCTCATACTTTTGAATAAACTCCTCAGCGCTAGAGAAAGCGACTTGGTTAATATATTTTTTTACTTCCTCTGCGGTCATTCCAATCCCATTATCAGTAATGGAGAGAGTTTTGTTGTCTTTATCAATGCTAATGGTAATTTCTGGTTCACCAATTTCACCATTATATTCACCAGCACGGGACACCATATTTAACTTTTGGATAGCGTCTACCCCGTTGGAAACCAGTTCCCGCAGGAAGATTTGATGATCTGAGTAAAGAGACTTCTTGATAATTGGGAAAATATTATCGGTATGAATACTGATGTTACCTTGTTCTAGCATAGTTATCCGTCGGTTGTGGTTGCTTGCTGATAATTTATGAAAATCAATTTTCGGTGATTTTATCTTTTTTGGGGTCAGGAATACCTCTTATTTATGATTCGGATTACACTACCAAGGGATTATTAATGGTTTTAGATATTTATAATAAAAGTTAAGTATATTCAACTATCTTGAGGAAAATTCTATGGACCCCATAACTCTAGCTACTGCCATTACTACCATATTTCTCACAGCAGTGTTACAGAAACAAGGTGAAAATTTTAGTGATATTTTAATGCAAAAGGTGGGAAAAGCACTTGATTTTATTCGCAAACATTCCCCAAACACAGCAGCAGCATTAGCAGCGGGTAATCCAGAAGTATTATCTCTCAATTCAGAAGTTTTAAAACAAATTCCCTCAAATCCGATTTTTGCGGAATTGCTTGCTACTGCTGATGTTGAGGAGAATACCACATTTCAGGAAAAGTATCAAGCAGTCAAAGCAGGTACAATTGTACAAGTAATGGCAACTGATATTGAAGCAAATAACCTAAAAGCAAAGTCAATGCAACAAAAAGCACCCCTTGACGCTGAATTTGTAGAACAAACAATGTTAAAAAATGTCAAGGTAATGGGTGATATTGATTTAAGTGATTTAAGTCAAGAGGGATAAGTTATGGAAGAATTATTAGAACTTAAGAACTTATTAATTAGTGGCAATATTGCAGACGCATTGCTGCTAGTGGAGGAAATGACGGAGATGAGTAAGGATGATAAGCTAAACAAAATTATTAGTTTTGGCATTATTTTATTACTACATTTGATTAAACAGCAAGCGGAGAAACGAACAACAAAATCATGGGAGATATCAATTCGTAATTCTGTACGTCAAATTCAACGTACCAATAAGCGACGGAAAGTAAATGGCAATTATTTAACAGAAACAGAATTACAAGAAACCTTAGAAGATGCTTATCAATCTGCTTTAGATCAAGCATCATTAGAAGCTTTTGAAAATAGATATGAAGCAGATGAAATTGCCACAATGATAGATCGTAACACAATTATTAATCAGGCATTTACACTAATTTTGGAGGATTCTATATGAGTGAACAACCACAAATTAATCAATCTATCTTTGATAATGTTAATATCGGAGGTAGTTTAAAAACAGGTGATATTTCTCAAAATATTTACTTTCAACCAAAACAACTAGAAGGAAACCCTTTTAAACTACCTCAACAATGATATTTGTTTTTGGCATTTTATTTTTAGTACCTGTTTATTGTATAGTAATTTAAGGATTGTTTTTATTTGTAGTCTTACTTAATTATAGTTTTTATTTTATGATTTAATACCTGTTATTGTAAACTTAATCAACAAAATCTATCTTCAGAATCTAAATAAAACCACTTGTGACACGCTTTATTCATCAATTACCACGTACACCTGAAACTTTATGGTTAAGACTATTAGGACGGGAAACAGTACAAAAAAGAGCAATTGATGAATTAGAAACATTACCAACTAATTACCCATTCCAACAAGCAACGTTAGAATTGCTTTACAACCTCGAACAGACTTTAAAGATCAATAACAGTTCAGAACCAGAAGATAAGGAGTTAATTATGCGGTTAGCACCATTTTATCAACGAGATAAAGAAGAAGCTAGACTAGAAGGAGAACAAAAAGGAGAAGAACGTCTAGTTTTACGTCTAATAAATCGCCAATTTGGTGAAATTAAATTATCATTAATTGAGCAAATTCAATCATTGTCTATAGAACAACTGGAAAATTTAGCAGATGCTTTGTTAGATTTTTCACAAGTTGCTGATTTAGAAACCTGGTTAAAGCAACAGAAACTACAAGAAACAGATAGCTGATAACTTAATGTTAGCAATGCTAAAAAGATTAAATTGCAATTTTAAACTATTGTCATTTATTCTTTAAGCATTGCAGAAAAAAACAAAAATATTAGATATCAATACATAAATATTGTTTAGCAATCAAAAACTAATTGTATAAAAATATAAATAACATATTGCCATAGACAAGCATTGTATAGTAAACTGATACAATTATTTTTAACAACAAAGTTACTATGCCAGCCCCAGATACTAGTCGCCGCATTACTCCTAACAACCTCCAGCAAGACATAGATTCTTACAACGGACTCAAAGCCGTTCCCAGTTATACAACTGCTCGCACCATAGCTACACCGGAAGCATTACAGAAAGCTTATGCAGAAATGGTGACAAAACAACAAGAAGAAACCGAGAAACAAGCATTATTTAAAGCCGCAGCAGACGCAGCCAAACAAGCGGAATGGGAGTTTCATAATGCTGTTTTAGCTATGAAAGAAGCAGTAAAAGGTCAATTTGGTTCAGATAGTGACGCAGCCCAAGCAGTAGGTTTCAAGAAGAAATCAGAACGGAAACGTCCCACCAAAAAGAAAATCGAGTAGATAGACAAGGATACTCTCATGATCTTAGAATAAGCGATCGCATTTATATTTTTTCTAAGATCAGAAAATAATGATAGGGGAAAGTGGGGTCAGTATATTCTTCCCTAATTGTCAAACCGGCTTTAGCAACAGAAGCTAAAAATCGCTTTTTGGGATAACCTTTTAGACCCAATTCCCAATAATGTTCGTCACAAAGTGGTGTTGTACTCCAAAATTCTGGAATTTTCCATAGTAAATATCCAGTTTTAAAAACAGAGGTTTTGATTTGCAATGACAGATATTGAGTAGTATGGGGAATAGAAATTACTAAATATTTCTTAGTAATTGCGGCCAGTTTTTGCAATGCTAATTCTGATTTTTCGTAGGGGAAATGTTCTAATACTTGAAACAGAACAACTACATCAAATTTGTCTTTTGGTAATGTAAAATCCGCAGTCAAATCCAAGATTATATCTGGTTTAAGATTAGGGTCAATATCTGCCGTAGTTACGTTATAGTTATTTTGTCTGAGTATTTCTGTGAGCAAAGAATTAAAAATTCCAATTTCCAGAACATTTTTAACTTTGTCACCCAAGGAAAACAATAACCGTGATTGATGATAATAACTAATAAATCTTTCCTTAGAAAGATATTGCGAACTTGTAATCCCTAACGAAGAAATGAGTTCCACAGAAAGCTCCTAATGTATTCAAATTCAGTTAAAGTTTTTTACAAAAACTTAACCCAGTTTCCGCCTTATCAATCAGGATAGTATCACCAGAGACAAAAATATTCTCCAATAACTTTGTAGCCAGAGGATTTTCGACCTCTCGTTGAATAGAACGCTTTAACGGACGCGCACCATAAACAGGATCATAACCAGCTTCCACAAGATGATCACAAGCGGCTGGAGATATTTCCAAAGAGATTTTTTGCTCCTTGAGCAGATTTTCCACCCGTTTAAGTTGAATACGGATAATATAACCCATTTCTGAACGATTAAGAGCATGGAAAAGAATCAGATCATCAATGCGGTTGAGAAATTCCGGGCGAAAGTGACTTCGTAAACCTTCCATGACCTTATTACGCATTAAATCATACTTGGAATCATCCCCAGCCACATCTAAAATATGTTCACTACCGATATTGCTAGTCATGACTATGACAGTATTCCGAAAATCTACAGCCCGTCCTTGGGAATCAGTAACTCTACCGTCATCTAAGACTTGCAGTAAAATATTAAATACATCGGGATGGGCTTTTTCCACTTCATCCAATAGCACCACCGAGTAAGGATGTCTGCGAATGGCTTCCGAAAGTTGTCCCCCTTCCTCATAACCAACGTATCCCGGAGGTGCGCCCACAAGACGGGAAACTGAGTGTTTTTCCATGTATTCGGACATATCTAAACGTACTAAAGCGTCGTCCGAATCAAAAAGAAATTGAGCTAAAGCGCGAGCGAGTTCAGTTTTACCCACGCCAGTTGGTCCCATAAACAAAAATGAACCAATAGGGCGTGAGGGGTCTTTCATTCCCGCACGGGCGCGACGAATAGCCGCAGAGACGGCGGAAACGGCTTCTTCTTGACCAATTACCCTTTCATGTAAATGACTTTCTAATTTAAGTAATTTTTGGCGTTCTGATTCTAAAAGGCGATTTACGGGGATTCCTGTCCATTTTGCCACAATTTCGGCGATATCGGCTTCGGTAACTTGTTCTCGCAACAGAGTAGAACCCTGGGTTTGAATTTCTAACAGTTTCGTTTCTTTAATTTCTCGTTCTCTTTGTACGCCCTCTAATTTACCATACTTGAGTTGAGCAGCTTTATTCAAATCATAATCCCGCTCTGCTTGTTCAATTTGTACCCTTAGGGCATCCTCTTCTTTCTTTAAACTGCTAATAGCCTCTAATAACTGCTTTTCTCCTTGCCATTGCTCATTAAATATTTGCTGTTTGACTGTTAAACTGGCAATTTCTGCCTGAATTCGTTCTAATCTTTCTTTAGTGGGAGAAATACTTTGTTCTTCTCCAGATAATGACAGCTTTTCCATTTCTAGCTGCATTAAACGTCGGTCAATGGTTTCTAATTCCGCAGGTTTAGAAGTAATCTCCATTTTTAATTTTGCTGCGGCTTCGTCAACTAAATCTATGGCTTTGTCCGGTAGAAACCTATCTGCAATATAACGCGCTGATAAAGTTGCAGCAGCTACTAAAGCAGAATCGGAGATTTTAACGTTATGATGCACTTCATAACGCTCTTTTAAACCTCGTAAAATAGAAATTGTATTTTCTACTGTTGGTTGATTTACATATACCTGTTGAAATCTTCTTTCTAATGCTGCATCTTTTTCAATAAATTTGCGATATTCATCTAAGGTAGTTGCCCCAATACAACGTAACTCACCTCGCGCTAACATGGGCTTGAGTAAATTACCAGCATCCATAGATCCTTGTTGATTAGAACCAGTACCAACAACTGTATGCAGTTCATCAATAAATAAAACTACTTGCCCATTTGATTCAGTAACTTCCCGGAGGACATTTTTTAAACGGTCTTCAAATTCACCTCTATATTTTGCGCCCGCAATCAAACTACCGATATCCAAGGAAATTAATTGGCGATTCTTTAAAGACTCAGGAACGTCACCATTCACCATTCTTTGGGCTAAAGCTTCAGCGATCGCCGTTTTACCTACTCCTGGCTCACCAATTAATACAGGGTTATTTTTACTACGTCGAGATAGAACCTGGATTACCCGGCGAATTTCATCATCTCTACCAATAACTGGATCTAATTTTCCCGCTTTTGCCTGTTCTGTCAAATCTCGTCCAAATCTTTTTAAAGCCTCATCAGGTGCATCCGCTTCTACTTTTGGTGATGCTTTTATTTTGGGAGTAGTGCGAACAGATTTAACCCCAAGTTCCACTTGAGCAAGATCTATATTTAAGCTTTTAAATAACCGTCTACCAATACGTTGATCATCACCAAAAGCTAGAATTATATGACCTTCTGAGATTTCTTCCTCTCTCATTTTGGCTCTAATTTCATCGGCTTTATCCAATAGTAGATCTAAATTCCGCCCCAGGTAAAGTTGATCACTTTTACCAACCTTGGGTTGACGTTCGGTGAAAGCCTCTAGTTGTTGTTTGAACCGAATAGAATCAACTTCTGCACGGGTGAGAATGGCTGTAGCTAGGCTGGTAGGCTCTTCTAAAAGAGCGAGAATTAAATGTTCAACTTCTAATTGTTGTTGTTTATAAGCACGAACCACATCTTGGGATTTTGTTACCGCTTCCCAGGCTGTATCAGTAAATTTATCAGGATCTGTAGGCTGCATTTGTAAAATTTTAGATTTTAGACTTGTAATTTAAGTGGGGGGGGTGAAGAAGTTGTCTTCTTACCCTCTACCCTCAATTATTCTAGAGTTTTGAACTGAATTAATTCAACTTTATAACCATCTGGGTCTTCCACGAAAGCAATTACTGTTGAACCATGTTTCATTGGTCCTGGTTCTCGAACTACTTTACCGCCAAGTTGTCCAATGGTTTCACAGGTAGCATAAATATCATGCACACCCAGAGCGATATGACCATAGGCATTACCTAAATCATACTTTTCTACGCCCCAATTGTGAGTGAGTTCTAAAACAGAATGATCACTTTCTTCTCCATAACCGACAAAAGCCAGGGTAAATTCTCCCGTTGGATAATCTTTACGTCGTAGTAACTTCATTCCCAGCACTTCACAGTAAAATTTTAAGGACTCTTCTAAGTTACCTACCCTAAGCATGGTGTGTAGTAAGCGCATATTTACCCTTATTTACCCTTTGTTCAATTCCTGTATTTTATATCTTATTGGCAATTTTGCCGAATTCTGCATTTAATTCTGCTTTTGATTGCTCAATTGTTGGTAATTATACGTTAACTAATTTTAGCAAAAGTTTATGCTAAAATTAATTTTAATTTCAGATGGAGGAAATAATTATGATTTCATCACCTTTGATATTACATTTTCCCTCATCAATGCAAATGACAGATGAAGATTTTTTTGCTTTCTGTCAAGAAAATCGTGATTTACGCATTGAGAGAAATCAATTTGGAGAAATATCAATTATGCCACCCGCAGGTTCAGAAACAGGAAACAGAGAAGGTAATATATTTGGACAGTTATGGGTATGGTCAGAAAAAGATAGCACAGGTATAACTTTTAGTCCCAGTGCAGCATTTACACTTTCTACAGGTGCAGAACGTTCTCCTGACGCTTCCTGGATAAAATTAGAGAGATGGAATCAACTTACACCAAAGCAACAAAAAAAGTTTGCACCTATTTGTCCTGATTTTGTGATTGAATTAAGGTCAGCTTCTGATAATTTGCAACCTTTAAAAGAGAAAATGCAGGAATATATGCAAGAACCAGGAATACAATTAGGTTTATTAATTGACCGCAAAAATCGCCGGGTTTATATTTATCGTCCTGGACAAATGGAGGAATGTTTAGAAAGTCCTGATACTGTTAGTTGTGAACCTATTTTACCAGGATTTATTTTGAATATGGGGAAAATTTGGTAACTAAAATGTGATGGTGTGTTATACTGAGTGTGTGACACACAATATGGAAAATTCTTGGGATTTATATATTATTTTGGGGTGAAAACTATGACAAATACAAAAAACACAAATAAACCCTTATTTTCTCAACATTATTTAGATTATCGCATTCAAGAACTTCCAGAATGGCAATTAGATATTAAAGCAGAATTTGCGGCATTAAAAAATCTTTATTTATCAAAAAAGCCGATTTTAGCCACTCTGAATGAAGCTCAAACCGAAGATATATTTATTCAACCAGCTTTAGAAATTTTAGGTTTTAAATATATTCCTCAAGTCATTTCTCGTAGTCAAGGTAGAGCCGAACGTCCTGATTATGCGTTGTTTATAAATGAAAGTGAAAGAGATACAGCCTACTCTTTTCAAAATAATGAAACTGCCTTTTATAGTCGAGTATTAGTAATAGCAGAAGCTAAATATTGGGAACGATCATTAAGTAAAGTTTCCGCTAATGATCAAAGGGACATTTTCAAAAATACCAACCCATCTTTTCAGATTTCCAGTTATTTAAGTGGTACAAATGTTGACTGGGGAATTTTAACCAATGGGAGAGAATGGCGTTTATATTATCGTCAAGCTTCTTCTACCGCAACGGAATTTTATCCTATTGATTTAGTGGAATTATTAGAAACTGAAAATATAGAACAATTCAAATACTTTTGGTTATTTTTTAGAAGCGCGGCTTTTGCAAAAGATAGCTACAACAAAAACTTTTTAGAACGAGTCAGAGAAGGAAGTACAACCTATGCGACTCAAGTAGGAAACGAATTAAAAACCTTAGTATTTGATCAGATATTTCCTGATTTAGCAAGAGGGTTTATAGTAGACGCAATGCGACGGGGAAAAACCGTAGAACCAAAACAGATTTACGCAGCGACTTTATCATTTTTATATAAGTTGTTATTTCTCTTATATGCTGAAGCGAGAAACTTATTACCAATTACCAGCGCTTACCGTGATTATAGTTTAATTAAAATTACCCAAGAAATAGCCGCAAGTCTGGATAAACAAAGAACATTAAGTCAAACTTCCACAAAAATTTATCAGAGTTTGTTAGGTTTATTTCAAATAGTAGATAGGGGTGATAAAGCTTTAGAAGTACCTCGTTATAATGGTGGTTTATTTCACTTTGATTTTCATGAACTTGGAGATAGGGAAGATTATCCAGAGAATTATTTTTTGTCTGAACATCAAATATCTGATGCTATTTTATTTCCCGCTTTGGATAAATTAGCACGTTTTGAAAAATTACCCATTGACTACAGCTTTTTAGGTGTGCGACAATTGGGTTCAATTTATGAAGGATTATTAGAATATCGTTTAATTATTGAAGATGAAAAAACGGGAAAAGTGCATTTAGAAAATGATAAGGGTGAAAGAAAAGCTACAGGTTCTTATTACACACCAGATTATATTGTTAAATACATTGTTAGTCATACTCTCAAACCAATTTTAGAGGAGAGAAAACAAAGATTTGCAGATTTAATGACGCAAATTAACCAATTACATGAAAAAATGATAGATGGTAGATTAGGAGTACAAAGTCGTAACGGTTTACAAAAAGATTTACAACGTTTAGAAAGACAAGCACAAAATACTTTACTTGATATTAAAATTTGTGATCCTGCTATGGGAAGTGGACACTTTTTAGTCGAAGCTGTTGATTATTTGACAGACGAATTAATCAATATTTTAAATGAATATCCCGAACATAATCCCATTTTGGAGATGTTAGGAAAAACCCGCAATAGTATTTTAGAAAACTTACAACAGCAGGGAATTAATATTGATATCAACTTAGACGATAATCAACTTTTACAAAGAGTGGTCATGAAACGCTGTATTTATGGTGTAGATTTGAATCCCATGGCCGTAGAATTAGCCAAGGTAAGTTTATGGTTACATTTTTTCACAATTGGCGCTCCTTTGAGTTTTTTAGATCATCATTTGCGCTGCGGAAATTCTCTTATTGGTACAACTGCGCGAGAAGCAGAAGCGAATATGATCAAAGAAGAAAGTGGCCAATTGAGTTTATTAACAGGTCCCTTTGTGGGGTTGTTACGTGCTGCGGAAATTATGCGCGGTGTGAGTACATTAAGTGATGCAACTTTTGCGGAAGTGGAAACCAGCGAGAGGTTATTTAAGGAATTTGATCAGGCTGCGAAACCTTTTAAAAGGTTATTAGATATTTATGTTTCTCAATTTTTTGGTGTGAAACAAGCTAAGAATTTTTTAGAAAGATTTGGTATAAATGCGATTAATGCTAACCCTGAAAATATGAATGCTGCTGATATTGCGGTATATGAGGAAGCGAGAAAGCTATTTGAAGAAAAGCGGTTTTTTCATTGGGATTTGGAATTTCCAGAGGTTTTTATTGATTTAGAAAGTGCTAGTTGGAAAGAAAATTCCGGTTTTCATGCTGTTATCGGAAATCCACCTTATATTAGAAGTATTAGATTAAAAGAAGTCGATATACAATCATGGAGTTATTATCCTTTAGTATATCAATCCGCAGCGAAAAGAGAATATGATATTTATTTATGTTTTATTGAAAAAGGATTAGAGTTAATTAATAGTTATGGTTATTCAGGTTTAATTATTCCTAATAAATGGTTTACTACTAGAGTTGGGGAGTCAATTAGAAATTTACTTTTTCGTGAAAAAGCAATTAAATCTATTGTTGATTTTACATCGTTTCAAGTTTTTTCAGATGCTACTACTTATGTTTGCTTGTTATTCTTGAATAAGCGCTTAAATCATGACATTAATGTAGCTATTTTAAATGATTTTATTGATAATGAAAAACCTTTACCATATATTCAAGGTAATTGGAATATAGGAATATTAGCTTATAACGATTTGGGGTTAAATAGTTGGAATTTTGCTTTAGATGCTACACAATCTTTACTCAAAAAATTATTATCTTTACCTAAAATTGAAGATATTGCTAAAGTCTTTGCTGGTACAAGTACCAGTGCTGATTCTATATTTAGACTTGGGAAAATAAAAGATCAGGATAATATATTTTATTCCAAAATTTTAGAAAAATTAGTAAAAATTGAACCGCAATTAGTTAAATCATGTTTAACTGGACAAAATATTAATTCTTATGTGTATGATGATGATAGTTGTTTATTATTTCCTTATGATTCTCATCATAATTTATTAACTGCTAATCAGTTACAAGAAAATTATCCTATTGCATGGTCATATATTGATAATGAAATGATTAAAAATGGTCTTAAAAATAGAGAAAATGGTAGATTTCTAGATAAAGATGATTGGTATTGTTATGGTTATCCGCGAAATTTACAGTTACAGCAATTCCCGAAAATAGTATTTCCTGATGTTGCAAGTAAAGCCAGATTTACTGTTAATTTTTATGGACATTATCTTATTGATACTGTATATGGTATGCAATTAAAACCAGATGTGAAAATTTCTCTGTTAGCATTAACCGCTATTTTAAATAGTTCAGTGATGACTTGGTTTCTAAAAACTACTGGAACTAATTTAAGGGGTGGTTATTTTAGAATGAAAACGGCTTATATTAATCCTTTTCCTATTCCTAATATCAACTTTATCACAGAAAGCGATCGCCGTCAAACTTATCTAGAAAACACAATTAACCTTTACCAACAATATCAAATCAATCATAACCCAAATATCCTACTTAGCCAAATTGATCACCACCTCAACCAACAACCAGAACAAGCAGACGTAATTCATGACTTACTCGCATATTTAGCCGAACAAATGATAGAATTAAATAAACAAAAACAAACAGAAATCAAAGGCTTTTTAACATGGTTAGCAAGATTAATCGGTACTGACATTGATAATCTTACCAATAAATCTAAAATTCAAAATTATTTAGGTGATTATTATAAACAAAAACAAGCAGACAACCATTTAACCCTTGACGAATTAATTGATATTCTCAAGAAAAACAAGAAAAAACTAAAAATTGATATCAGCGGTAGAAAAGAACAAGAAACATTAGCAAAAGAATATCAAGCCAGTTTAAATACACTCCTACCCATCAAAAAACAACTAAAACAATGTGATTGGTTAATTGATGAAATCGTTTATAAACTATATAAATTAACTCCAGAAGAAAAAGCGATTATTGAGGGATAAAATATCCCTTATTTGGTCAAAAATCATCAATTCTTGTCAGAAGTTGGGAATCTCAATGTACTACTGACAATTTGCAGAAAACTTACAACATCATCATTAAATCTGCAAAACCGTAAATACTAATTCCTAATAAGAGTAATGCAGCAAATTGGGTAATACGTCCTTCAATTAAAAATGTGTAGTTTTCACCATTGGAAGACATTGCTTCCCTAACCAATATAGAAGTTGAAGCCCCAATTACAAAACTTAAACCCAGTATAATATAAGGCAGAAATGTTGAATGTCGTTACAAAACTTTACATATTTAAGTATAGTAGTATTATCAAGGGTAAAAATGTCAACATTTCATAATATC
Source organism: Aphanizomenon flos-aquae FACHB-1287 (assembly GCF_014698755.1). Lineage (GTDB taxonomy): Bacteria > Cyanobacteriota > Cyanobacteriia > Cyanobacteriales > Nostocaceae > Dolichospermum > Dolichospermum flosaquae. The sequence continues at coordinate 126,452 of NZ_JACJTO010000002.1, forward strand.
TTCCATCCAATGAACATAACTGATTTGTTGACACATACAAGCTTGAAGATAGCGGAATTTATCTAACATCTTTTCACCCCATTTTTTCGGAACAGATACAAGTTGTAAAATCAGATAAGCGATGAGACTAGCATAAATTTGAATAGCAATACCATTAACATTTTTAGTGATTAATCTATCCAGTTTTAGGTGCATCTTTAAAAATTTCCATAACAGTTCAACTCCCCATCGTAAACGATATTATCTGTAACTGCTACCTCTCCATTGGCAGGTAAATTCGTGACTAACCTAAATTCAGTTTTCGTTTCTAAATCACAAAAATTAATCACTCTGTAAGCGGGAGTATCCTTCGATACTTCTGCATAAAAGCCTAAATTTTTAATTAATTGTCACCATTGAATATTTTTCTGGTTTTTGATTAATTCAACTAAAGGCCTTATTTGAGGGTCTAATTAGGAAATGCTATAGTTTACTTAGTTTCCATCCAATTATCTCCTGCATGAATATCAACAACTAAAGGAACAGATAAAGAAACAGCATTTTCCATTACCGACTTAATTTGTAGTTGCAATTCTTCCCATTCTTGGGGAGGAACTTCAAAAACTAATTCATCATGAACTTGTAACAACAACCGCGCTTGATATTTCTTTAACACCTGATGCAATTGTACCATTGCTATTTTGATAATATCCGCACTAGAACCTTGAATTGGTGCATTAGCAGCAGAACGAAGTAACCCAGCATCATATTGACCTAAATTTTTTAATTTCTGCAAATTAATATCTTCCAATTTACTCCCTTTTAGCTGAAGCAAACTATTATTAGTAAATTCAAAATAACGTCGTCTACCCAAAATTGTTTCCACATAACCATAAGCAATTGCTTCCTTTTTTACTCGCTCCAAATATGCAAAAATATGAGCATATCTTTGATTAAATCTCTCAATAAATAATTTCGCATCTACTAGATTTATTCCCGTTTCCCTAGCAAATTTTTGTGATCCCATACCATAAATTACCCCAAAATTAATCGTCTTTGCAAACCGTCTTTCATCAGCAGAAATATCTTCTTTCTCAAAAACTAATTTTGCAGTCAACCTATGAATATCTTCATTTTCATGATATGCTTGAATTAATACAGGTTCTTGACTCAAATGCGCTAAAATCCTCAACTCAATTTGAGAATAATCAGCAGCTACCATTAACCAACCTGATTCCGGTAAAAACGCTTTTCTAATTTGTCTACTAAAAGCAGTCCGAATCGGGATATTTTGTAAATTGGGATGAGAAGAAGATAACCTCCCTGTAGAAGTTGCAGTTTGGTTAAAATCAGTATGTAATCTTTGGCTTTTGGGATGTACTAAAGCTGGTAAAGCATCTACATAGGTAGACTTTAATTTGGCTAAAGTTCGATTTTCAATAATCGCTTTTACAAATCCAGTATGATCAACTTCTTGCAGTTTTTCTAAAGTTCCTGCGTCTGTAGAATAACCAGTTTGAATCTTGCGAGAATATTTGGTACTTAAACCTAACTTTTCAAACAAAATATGACTCAATTGTTTAGGAGAACCTAAATTAAATTTTTCTCCAGCAATTTCAATAGCTGTTATTTCTAACTTGGCTAATTCTGTTTCTAACTGCTGTGAAAGTTCTTGCAAATAATCTGAATTAATGCGAACTCCCGTATATTCAACTTCCGCTAAAACTTCTTCTAACGGTTGTTCTACCTCATTTAAAAGTTTATATAAAGTTGGTGTTTCTGCTAACTTCTCCTGTAATTTTCCTACTAATCTAAACGTAGAATAAACATCCATTCCGCAATAATCAGCAACCGCAGAAATACTAATATCTGCAATGGTTTTACCTTTAGGAACTAAATCTCCATAACTTTTTGCACTTAATCCCAAATATCGTAAAGATAAATCAGTTAAATTATGACTACTATCTGGATTAATTAAATAACTAGCTAACATAGTATCAAAGACCACCCCAGCTAAATTAATTCCTTGACACCGCAGAATTAAACGATCAAATTTAGCATTTTGTAAAGCCTTAGGATAATCAGCACTTTCTAAAATTGGCCGCAGTTTTGCTAATACTAAATCTCGATTTAAATTATTACCGTTTTTATGACCAATGGGAATATAAGCAAGTTCATTTGATTGCATTCCCCAACAGCAACCAATTCCTACTAAATCTGCATCTTGTGGTTCTAAAGCCGTAGTTTCTGTATCCCAAGCAACCGGGTTTTCTGGATTTTTTAGCGTCTGTAAAAGTTCCACTAAATCTATTAATTTAGCTTCCGTATTAATAATGCGTGGTTGAATTGGTAATTCCGTTTTCTTCATTACTTGTGCTGTATCTTCCGCACTAAAAAACCACAAATCATCATTGGTTTCTGTAATTATTTCTGCTACCTGATTTTTTGCAACCTCTCCACCAAATTTTTCTTGTATCTCATTAATTGTATTTAAAAACCTTTTAAATTCTAATTTCTCTAAAATGGGAATCAGTCGATGATGATCAAAACCTGTTAATTGACAATCTTCTAAATCAATTTCCAAAGGAACATCACAAACTATTTTAGCTAAATAACGAGATTTTTCCGCGTCTTCCTTACCAGTAATTAGTTTTTTCTGAACTGCACCTTTAATTTCATCTAAAGCACCATAAATCTGGTCAAGAGAATTATAGGTATTTAATAATTGTACGGCTGTTTTTTCACCAATTCCCCGGACACCGGGAATATTATCTGATTTATCACCACATAAAGCTTTAAAATCAACAACTTGCGTCGGTAATATTCCTAATTTTTCCTTAACTTCTTCTGCTCTAAATTCAGCAATACTATTTGTAGAACGTTTTAAAGCCTCTGGAGTAAAATTTAAAATTGTAATTTCCTTATCAGCATCAATTAATTGAAACAAATCCCTATCACCAGAAAGAATCTTAACTTGATATCCAGAACCTGCGGCTTTTTCTGCTAATGTTCCTAATACATCATCTGCTTCATAACCAGGAGCAGTAATAATTGGTAAATTTAAACATTGCAATAACTCATAAAGGTTTTCTAAATCGGGAATAAAGTCTTCCGGTGTTTCTGCGCGTCCAGCTTTGTAAGTATCATCAGCTTCATGACGGAAAGTAGGTAAAGCCAAATCAAAAGCCACCGCTAAGGCTTGGGGTTGTTGGGTGGCCATTACTTCTAACAAACATTTCATAAAACCAAAGCAAACACTGGTAGGAATACCAGATTTTGTGCGAAGTCCCCCATCTCTACCCTTAGCAAAAGCAAAGTAGGAACGAAAAGCTAGTGAGTGTCCATCAATGAGGATGAATGTAGGCTTGTTTATCACTGAAGAATCAAAAATCAACTGTTTAACCAAATTCAGAAAACCATTCTATTCTAATTTTTTTTATGGGTTATGTTAAAGAAACCCACTCACTATTTTTTAATCCAGTGATGCTTTATTTAACCCTCTATGTCCCAGGTAGCACTCCCCCAATCTCTTGAGAAAGACTTACCATTCACCGCCCTTGCACCCATGCAGGACGTAACTAACCTCTGGTTTATGAAGGTCATTTCTCAATATGGCAGCCCTGATTACTTCTTTACCGAGTATTTCCGCGTCAATGATACCTCACGGCTCAACCGTGGCATTTTAGCAGCAATCACCGAAAACGATACTGGTCGCCCCGTTTTTGCCCAAATGATTGGCGAAAGCATCCCCGACCTAGTCAGAACAGCCAAAGAACTCTGTAAATATAATATCGCCGGAGTAGACTTAAACATGGGCTGTCCAGCGCCGAGAATCTATCGCAAAAACGTCGGAGGTGGATTACTGCGAGAACCGGAAAAGGTAGATCGGATTTTAGGAGAACTGCGTGCCGCCGTAAATGATAGACCTTTAACCGTGAAAATGCGTCTAGGTTTTGAAAATACAGATAACTTTTATCAAATTTTAGATATCATCAACCATCATAACATTGATTTGTTGAGTTTGCATGGTCGCACAGTTAAAGATATGTATCATGGGGCAGTGAAGTATGATTTGATTGCGGAAGCAGTGAGACGGGTTCATTGTCCGGTTATGGCTAATGGTAATATCAACTCGGCTAAAACAGCCCTAAAAGTGCTTTCACAAACAGGGGCAGCAGGTGTAATGGTAGGGCGTTGGGCGATTGGGAATCCCTGGCTTTTTCATCAAATTCGTCAGGCTTTAGAAGGAAAAGAGATCACACCAGTTCCTTTAGTAGAAGTACGTAATTATATTGATTGTTTATGGAAAACTCCCACAGCCTCAACTATGCCAGAACGAGCACGGGTAGGCTACCTGAAAATGTTTCTTAACTACATTGCTTTGAGTATTGATACTGAAGGTGATTTTCTGCGGTTGATGCGACGAGCCCAGAATGAGGTAGAATTGTTTAGTATTTGCGATCGCTTTTTGCTTGTAGATGTGACGCAAACCTTAGCCCTAGCACCTGTTTTGAATGTGTAATTACAGCAAATCACCACCAAACAAAGTACAAATATGAATAGTAAAACTCTTATGGGGTGGGCATCTTACCCGCCCATATATAATTAATTTAAACTCTTGTGGGTTGGGCATACTACCCGCCCATACTTAACTCATTTAAACTCTTATGGGGTGGGCATCTTACCCACCCATATTTAACTCATTTAAATGAAATGTATTGTACAAGTATCCCTTCCAGAACAGAAGGGATAGGAAACAAAATATGATCAAGTTACGGTAATCATCACGCCTTCACTTTCATATCCCAACCTGTCCACAGCACATATTGCATAATTTCCCGGTGAGACTGTCGCAAAGGTAGTACCAGCAGATAAAATCCGTTGAATTATCCAATTATTGCCATTTTGTAAATATAGAGTCCAAGAACGCACAGCTTGATTATCTCCGGGTTCCCAGTTTAATTTCCCATCAACAAACTTGAGATTTTTCGGCGGCCGTAGCGTTATTGAAGTTTGCCATGACATACTAGGAATTAGAGCAGGACTGGGATAATAGGTTTTAAATTGGTCAGCAATACCCTGGCGATTTTCTTTAATGCCCGTCATACTGAAAAAGATATTACCCAAGGACAGATTAGCCGCTAAATTCCGAGAAATCTGAATTTGCTTGGCAATTTCGCTATTTTTCCACTCCTTACCATCTAATTGTCCCAGATTATTACCAGCATAGACATGACGCTGTTTAATATTAATTTCCGTCCACCATTTTAGCAAAGCTTGATAACTTTGTTTGGTTTGGTCAGTGCGCCAGTAAAGTTGGGGAGCAATATAATCTATCCAACCTTGTTGTAGCCATTTCTTAGAATCTGCATAGAGGACACCATAGGCATCTAACCCCACAATTCCCGCAGGTTCTCCAGACCGATAAATCCCAAAGGGACTAATTCCAAATTTAACATGAGGCTTGGCCGCTTTAATTCCCTGAGAAAGTCGCAATACCATTTGATTGACGTTTTCTCGTCGCCAATCTTCTAGATTTAGTTTACCCCCACTGCGTTGATAAGCTGCGTAGGTTTTATTATCGGGAAAAGGCTTACCAGATATGGGATAGGGGTAAAAATAGTCATCTAAATGAATAGCATCTAAATCATAACGACTAACAACATCAATAATGACATTGTATGCTCTATCTTGAACTATTTTTGCACCGGGGTCCATCCATTGTTGACTACCCCATTGATAAACCACCTCCGGGTTAGTAACTGCAATGTGAGGACGAACGGGAGAAACTTGACTATTTGCCCTAGCACGGTAAGGATTAAACCAAGCGTGTAATTCAATATTGCGTTTATGACATTCAGAAATCGCCAACTCCAAAGGGTCATAAAATGGTGTTGGAGCTTTTCCCTGAGTTCCTGTTATCCAAGCACTCCAAGGTTCTAACTCAGAAGCATATAAAGCATCACCTTCTGGTCTTACCTGCAAAACTAAAGCATTGAAATTCAACGATTGTAATTGTTTAATAATCGCCACCAATTCCGCCTTCTGTTGTTCTACAGGCAGTCCCGGTTTAGAAGGCCAATCACTATTCCACACCGACGCAACCCAAGCCCCCCGAAACTCTCGATGATGGTTGACCTTGACGGTATTATTTGTAGGTGCAGGTTTCTGTTTATTTAGGGTTGGTGGAATCACAAGATAATCAGAAGGGATTTTTTCCGCCTTTCCCAAATATACTAAAGTCTGATAAACCATCACTGCCACATCCGCACGAGTAGCATCTATTTTATAATTTAGTATTTTCCCAGTCGGATAACTTACTACCCAGCCAAGACGAGTCGCTAAAGCTATTTGATTAATTCCATAGTAAGGAATTAAAGACGCATCTTCATAAATTTCTGGAAGTTTACTAACTAAATCCGGGTCAACTTTACCAGCAAGGATTGGACTCAAACCATTGACTATTGCCACTAAAGCATCACCTCTGGCAATGCTTTCATCTACACCAAAACGCTTGTTTGGATAACCAGTCAAAAATCCAGTTTCATAGACTTTTTTAATCGCGTTTATCGCCCAATGAGCTTGGGGAACATCTACAAAAGGCACATATTCCCGTTTAACTGGTTGGGTAAAAACTGAAGCGATAATGGCCGCAAACTCAGCACGAGTCACAGGGTTATCTGGGCGACAAGTTCCATCAGGATAACCGCTGAGAATGCGCCATCTTGCTAAGGCTTCAATAAATGGTCGAGACCAATGACTTTGAATATCGGAGAATATCATAGGATTAGATACGATATTTATGTAGTTGTGAGCATCTTCTGTTAATTTAGCAATATTTAGGTTTTTGTAACTTAGTACCAACGTAGTCAGATATATAAGTTTTTTCAATATCCCTTTTTCAAAAAAAGCGCGTTTATCACCCGATCATCACCTTATTGAGAATATACCCAGTTAATTCTCAAGATTATTGAGAATAAAATCAATAAATTAACGAATTTACTAGGGTATTGACACCTTGACATTTTATGCTATTATTATAGTGTAGAATCTGGAGTCTGTTTTATCCAAAATTTGGATTTCTTAGTAATATATTTTCCTTATACGGAAATCAGCAGCTATTGATTTTGAGAACTTTTAGGCTCAAACTTTAGATATGTTCCTCCCAATCCTTCTAGAATTATCCTTGTATTAGCAGCCATCATTTTTTGATAAGTTTCTCCGTCGGTTCCCGGTTTACCTAGTCCATCAATATAAAGTGACCTTTGAAAAACTTTCACTTTTGCCTGTGTGGCTATAGGTACAAGTAAATTAGAATTGGTGTTTGTGTCTGCAAAAATTGTTGGTACTTGAGCTTTTTGAATATCTCTAGCCAAAATTTTAACTTTTGTATCTGTCAGTTTTGGTGCATTTTTGACATTTGCTAAATTGATTAGATAGGGAATATTATAACTATTAACATAATAAATCATTGCTGAATTGGTTGTAATTAATTTGAGATTTTTAGCGGGAATACTAGCTAATCTTACTTTAATCCAATTATTAATTTGATTGATTTCTCTAGTTACTTTTTCTGTGTTCTTATTATAAATATTTTTATTTTTTGGTGATAATTTAATTAAACTAGTATTAATTATTTCTACCATTTTGATAGTATTATTTGGATTATGCCAGACATGAGGTTCAATAATTTGTTTACGGTTTTTGATAATTTTGAGAGGATTTATAACAGCACGTTGAGCAACAGCAATTTTTAATTTAGAATTTTTAATCACCTTAATGATTTTCATTAAACCTGGTTCAAATTCATAGCCATGATATAGCAACAAATCAGCATTTTTAATGGTTTGAATATCTTCTGGTATGGGTTGATAATTGATAGGATTAATACCAGGAGGAATTAGACAAATAAGATTAATTGTATCTTCAGCAACTTGTTTTGTTAAATCGCAAATTATGCTATTAGTGGCTACTACCAGGGGTAAATTCTGATTAATATTGCTATTTGTGGTATTATATGTGTTATTAATAGTTTTATTTTCACACCCAAATAAACCCACCATTAAACCTAAAATGATAGTCTTTAATAAATGTGTAGATAGTCTTTTTTCTAACATAAATTAGTTGTCAGTTGTCAGTTGTCAGTTGTCAGTTGTCAGTTGTCAGTTGTCAGTTGTCAGTTGTCAGTTGTCAGTTGTTAGTTGTCATTACCAATTACCCATTACCAATTACCAATTACCCATTACCAATTACCCATTACCAATTACCAATTACCCATTACCAATTACCCATTACCAATTACCCATTACCAATTACCCATTACCCATTACCAATTACCCATTACCAATTACCCATTACCAATTACCCATTACCAATTACCCATTAACAATTACCAATTACCCATTAACAATTACCAATTCCTCAATTATTAGAGAATTTTTCTACCAGTCAATACTTCTCGCACTTCTAGCATGGCTGAATAGGTGGGGAGAATGTGTAAAGTTTCATTTGCTGGTGTATGATCTAGAGCAGTAGCGATCGCTTGCTGTAAATTTGACTCTACAATTAGGTTAATGCCACTGTCCAGAGATTCCTGACTATAATAGAGACGTAAGGCCATATCATACACCCGATCACCACTCACAATCAAAGTTCCACCCCGGTCCACTAACTTTTCTGTATCTACATCCCAAATCCATGATACATCAGTACCATCAGGAGTCCTATCATTCAACACCAATAAAGTAGTTTTATCGGTACTTTGAGTGACGACACGAATAGTCTCATTTGTACCCACAGGATTTTTTGATAATAAAATCCGTACCCGTTTACCGTCAATAACTAAATCTTCTGCACGACCAAAAGCAGCTTGAAAATTATTAATTCCATCTCTGATAATTATTTCATCAATTCCTAATTCTTTCGCTGCTGTGGCTGCGGCCAAAGTATTGTATTTATTGTACAAACCCACAAGAATTTGTGACCATTCCTGACTGAACAAAACGGGTTGACTTTTACTAAAACCACAACTAGGACAATTAAAATCTCCCAAATGGGATAAATAAACCCCTTGATAATCTAAAGCATGGCCACATCTGGGACAATAGATAGAATCAACCGCGTGAGGAATAGCTTCCAAATAATTTTCTGGTTCATTTAAACCAAAAAATAAAACCTTTTGTGGTAACTGTTGACCTAGGTATGATAAAGTCGGATCATCAGCATTAGGAATAACCACCGTTGTTTCTGGTAAACTAGCAATAACCTTTGTCCACCGCTTACTAATACTATCTACTTCTCCATATCTATCCAGTTGGTCACGGAACAGATTTAAACAGAGAATAATTCGAGGTTTTAGCGGTTTTAAAACCTTGGGAACTATATTTTCATCAACTTCCAAAATTGCATAATCTACATTTAAATTTCCTAGCAGACTAGCATTGTCTATTAAAGCCGTCGCTAACCCATTTTCCAGATTTGCACCTGTAGAATTATGAGCAACCCGAAAACCCTTTCGTTCTAAAATAGTGCATAATAATAAAGCGGTAGTCGTCTTCCCATTTGTTCCCGCAATGAGAATTACCCCATTCTTAACTTGCTGACTCAATAACTCCAAAATCCGGGGTTCTATCCGTCGTCCAATAGAACCTGGTAAGACACTAGCAGCACCAAGACGCAGTGACCTCACCAAAAAAGTCACACTTTTTGCCATTGATACCGCAAAACCTAAGCGGAGTCTATCTATAACTTTTATTTTTTTACCCACAGTCATGATTTATTAATAACCTGTAATTGCCAGAAGAATTTTTGTTCGAGCAAGTTTAACTAATTAAAGAAGATAGCATCATTCATGAGTACAGTCTAACTGACAAATAATTTTTTCTTGGAAAATACCATGTAAAGGTTATCTTAAAAAATAGTGCGTGTGATTATTATCCTAACCAGTTAACATCAGGTCAGCACAAACTCAGGAAAAATAGTAGCAAAAACAAGGTTTCTATTAATGAATAGCATAAAGTGGCTTTTTTCACAAACTCAAATAATTACTAACGGTTTGCGGTTAGTGTCTAAATGCTTATTGCTTGGCTGCTTGTTATTCGTAATTAGTATGCAGCCAGCATTAGCAGGTATCAAAGATGATCGATATGATGGCAATATCTTTGTAATATATGCTGGTAATGGTTCTCTAGTTCCTGCCAAAGAAACACTAGCTCAGACATTAGCAGAACACAAACCAGCCATATTGACATTTTACACTGATGATAGTAGTGATTGCAAAAAATATGCCCCGGTTGTTTCCGAGATGCAAGCATTCTATGGACGCGCTACAGAAATCATTCCTATCAGCGTTGATACAATAGCTGACAAGACCTATCAACCCACAGAGCCAGGATATTACTATGGAGGAAGTGTTCCTCAAGTGGTAGTATTTAACCAATCTGGTCAGGTAATTTTGAATAAAAAAGGCCAAGTACCTTTTGAGGAAATAGATGACAAATTGAGAGAAATATTTGACTTATTACCCCGTACTGAGTCAGTTGAGTTAAAACGACGTTCACCTAAAGAATTTAGTAGTCAGTTAGAAGATCAATAGAATAGCACAAGTCAGGAGTTCTAACTCCTTTCCTTTCCCTCGCTTCCCCTCTTTCCCAGTCTGAGACTGGGAATGCTATCACAGAGGCTCTGCCTCTACTATTATCGAAAGCAGAACCTTCTGAATTCATTCCCATAAAGAACATGGAAACGAGAAATGAGAAATAGACCTTGAGAGATTTTAGCCCAGATTTTCTCTACACCACAGCCCCTACCCTCTCCAACAAACCCTGAAATAAGCGCAAACCATCGCTATTACCTAACGCTTTATCTGCTGCTCGTTCTGGATGTGGCATCATGCCCAAAACATTACCTTGAAGATTACAAATCCCCGCAATGTCATTAAGTGAACCATTGGGATTTTCTTGATAACGAAATAAAACTTGTCCATTAGCTTCGATTTCTGCTAAAGTAGATTCGTCACTGTAGAATCGCCCTTCTCCGTGAGCAATAGGTAAAGTGATAACTTCACCTTCAGTATAACCATAAGTCCAGGGTAAATTATTCCGCTCAACTTTCAACGAAGAGCGATCGCAAATAAAGTGCAGATCTTGATTTCTCGCCAATGCCCCAGGTAATAAGCCAGCCTCAGTTAATACCTGAAATCCGTTACAAATACCGATGACAAATTTACCTTTTAGTGCATGATCAATCACCTGCTGCATTACAGGAGAAAAGCGAGCAATCGCACCACAACGTAAATAATCCCCGTAACTAAAGCCACCAGGGATAATCACTACATCTATATCACTAATATCCGTCTCTTGATGCCAAATCATGCGCGTTGCTTGTCCTAGCAAGTCTCTAGTAACATAGGCAACATCACGATCACAATTAGACCCTGGAAAAACTAAAATACCGAATTTCATTGTTTGTCAGTTGTCAGTTGTTGGTGGTCAGTTGTTGGTGGTCAGTTGTTGGTGGTCAGTTGTTGGTGGTCAGTTGTTGGTGGTCAGTTGTTGGTGGTCAGTTGTTGGTGGTCAGTTGTTGGTGGTCAGTTGTTGGTTGTTGGTTGTCAGTTGTCAGTTGTTGGGTAGGTAAAAGGCAAAAGATGAAAAGATGATAATTTTCCCAATTACCAATCACCAATCACCAATTACCAATCACCAATCACCAATTACCAGATTCAAAATACTCCAGTTTGTGATTCTACCTCAATCAAATCAAAGCGATAATTTTCAATTACCGGATTTGATAACATTTGGTCACAGATTCGATTTAAGTCTCGACGGGCTTTCATTTCATCAGGTGCGACAATAGTTAACTCAATGTACTTACCAATCCTTACCTGTTCCACATTTTCGTATCCCATTTGTTTGAGGCCAGATTGTACAGCCACACCAGCAGGATCTAAAACTGAAGTCCGAAGGGTCACGAAAATTTTAGCTAAATATTTGATTTGCACAGGCTTTTTGCTGAATGCTGCGATCGCTATACTATAACTTTTATGCTCCAACTGAGTGAAAATATAATTAGGACTTAGCAATGTAGGGGTAGTTCATGAATTACCCCTACAATAGATACAAATTTAACAAACATTTATGAGAGCGATACATACCCGTAGTCAAGAACGGATTTTAAACCTGTTACAAAATATTAAACAAGGCATTTCCGCTCAAGATATTTACGTAGAGCTACGTAATCTTAAACAAAGCATGGGTTTAGCAACAGTTTACCGTTCCTTGGATGCTCTCAAACTAGAAGGCTTAGTCCAGGTGCGAACTTTGGCTAATGGGGAAGCCCTGTATAGCTTGGTACAACAAGACAAACATCATTTAACCTGCCTACAATGCGGTATTTCCATACCCATTCATCAATGTCCCGTTCATGAACTGGAAAACCAATTACAAACCAAGCATGAATTTAAAGTTTTTTATCACACCCTAGAGTTTTTTGGACTGTGTAAAAAATGTCAATCTAAGGCTTGAAGTTCAATTTTTGGGAAATAAAGGTTGGGAATCACCATTAGAATCAGAGACAATAGCACGAATACCTTCCAAAGTGGCCGGAATAGTGCGAGGGTCCATAAACATCACCTTGCTACTATCGCTTTTACCAATAGTAGTCCCCATATCAAGATAGCCCAAAGCAAACAGAACTTCTAGAGCTTTCTCTGCATCAGGGTTAGCCTTGATTCTTTGGGCGATAATTTCCGCTGATTCAGCGATAGCTTGCGCCTTTAAAACCTGTTGTTGGCGTTCTGCTTGCGCCCTGAGAATGATTGATTTTTGTTCGGCTTCTGCCCGCATAATTACTGATTTTTGTTGAGCTTCAGCGTCCAAAATTTGAGCATCTGCCTTACCTCTAGCACTATTCACAGCGGATTCTCTATCACCTTCAGAAGTTAAAATAGATGCCCGTTTCCGTCTTTCCGCTGACATTTGCAATTCCATTGCTTCCCGTACAGCCTGAGAAGGAATAATATCTCTCAATTCCACCCGCGTTACCTTCACACCCCAAGGATCAGTAGAAACATCTAAGTCCTGTAACAACAATTCATTAATTTGAGTACGGGCGGTAAATGTTTGATCTAACTCTAATTGTCCCATTTCCGAACGAATTTGAGTTAATACCAGATTCACCATAGCCGACTGGAGATCCTCCACTTTATAGCGGGCTTTTTCCATATCCACAATTCGCCAGTAAACCACAGCATCCACCTCAATACCTACATTATCACGGGTGATACACTTTTGGGGCGGAATGTCTAAAACCTTTTCCCGAATGGTTTCTTGATAGATAACTTGATCAACAAACGGCAGGACAAAATTTAGCCCCGGTTGCATTTTCTTGTTAAAACTACCCAATCTTTCCACCAAAGCTTCATTTCCCTGATTAACAACACGCACAGATCCAGCAACAGCAGAACCACCAAGTGCTAAAACGATTAGTAAAAACAACTGTTCCATAAGTAGACATCTCCTCCTTTGTAGATACTGGCCAATACCAACTAATAACTAACTCAAAAAATTATCAGGCATCACAATTAAAGTTGTTCCCTCCCTTCTCACTACATAAACTGTTTGTTGAGATGGTAAGGTAATTTTGTGATCATCACATTTTGCTCGCCAAGAGTTACCTTCGTATAGTACCCTACCGACCTGCCCTGGTAAAATTTCTGTTAAAGTTTCCCCGATAGCAGCATCTTGAATTAGGGATTTCCTGCGTCGTGGTTGTAAAAATCGTCGGGAAAGGATGGTCAAGGTTGTGGACAATAACAGCCAAGCTGCAACTTGTATCCACAAATTACCTATACCCAGATAAGATAAAAGTCCCACCATTAAGGCACTAGTTCCCATTATGAAGCAAACAAAAGCCGATGGTAAGAAAAGTTCCGTTAAACACAGAACCGACCCCCCTAACAGCCAAATTAAACTAGAACTTGGCATAACGCTTTTCCCTCACAATCAGTTGACACATACCAATATTAAGGCTGAGCATAATCATGAAATCCATTAATTCATCCATCCTTAGCTACGTTTATCTGCGGTCAAATATTCTTATGATCTTTTTCCATGCAGTGTCATCATAAGGTGATATTTAGATACAACGATACAATTAATATTTACAGAAAAAACCTATCCTGATTTTAATTATGTTTTCTAGTCAACGGGTGATTAATTGCCCAAATTCAGAATGTGACCAGCCTTTGAACGTAGTGGGGGATACTATTTGCCATTACTGTCAAACGCCCCTAATTTACCACTATCTCTGGGCTACTGGCAACCAAGCCGCAGAAATTCCCCCAGGAACAAAGGTAGCAGACAGATATGAGGTAATCAAGCCGCAAATTTGGCTAGATACCCAACCGGGAATATTAGCACATATACCCGCAGAATTGCCAAATCTAGTTATTCCTTATTTGCGCTTGTATTCAAAACGGTTACATATTCCCCAAGCTTATGGGTTTACTTCTTTAGCAGAAATAGATGGTGATATTTTACTACTAGAAAATGCCCCCATAGATGAAACAGGCTGTATTTACCCGACTATTAGCGATTCCTGGGGACAAGCATCTCCTGTGAGGCAAGTTTACTGGTTATGGCAAATTCTCCAATTATGGACTCCTTTATCAGAATTGGGAGTTAATCAAAGTTTGCTCTTAGCAGATAATTTATGTGTACAAGGTTGGTGTATTCGGTTATTAGAACTGCATCAAAATACGGAAAAACTAACTTTAAAAGATTTAGGTAATTTTTGGCGCAATTGGGTGACATCAGGAAAAACCAGAATTGCTGAAAAATTAGTAAGCATAGTTGAGTTAATGTGTCAACCTGAAAATGATTTAGAGGTTATTCATACTCAACTCAATGAGTTATTACTGACAAAAGCCGCAGAATTACCTTTGTATTTAACTATAACCGGAGCAACGGATACAGGTCTTGTCATCAAACATAATGAAGATGCTTGTTATCCTAGTCATCCGAGAGACATAGAAAATCACGTACAACCACGACTAGCAATTATTTGTGATGGTATTGGCGGCCATGAAGGCGGTGAAGTGGCAAGCAAATTGGCTTTAGAGTCTCTCAAGTTGCAAATGCGAGCTTTATTGCTAGAAATAGGAGAACAGACAGAACTATTAACACCAGATTTATTGTCTCAACAAATAGAATCTTGTTTGCGAGTTGTTAATAATGTTCTATGGTCACGCAATGATGAGCAAAAACGTCAGGGTAAAGAACGCATGGCTACAACTTTATTGATGTCATTACAGATACCTCAAAGAGTTGTAACATCTTCAGGTGTTGAGTTAGAAAATGCCCATGAACTTTATTTAGCGCATATTGGTGATAGTCGTGCTTATTGGATAACCCAGAATTATTGTCAACTCCTGACTGTAGATGATGATCTGGTGAAACGGGAAGTTATTAAAGGGTTAAGTTTATACCGTCAAGCATTGCAAATACCTGAAGCTAAAGCCCTCACTCAAGCACTAGGCACAAAAGAAGCCGAATTTCTCAACTTTTCGATTCAACGATTTATCATCGAAGAAGACGGGATTTTATTGCTTTGTTCTGATGGTTTAAGTGATAGCAATTTGGTAGAACAATCTTGGCAAGATTACGCAATTCCCGTACTTACAGGTGATTTAGATATAGAAGATGCTACCCAGGAATTAATTAAACTGGCTAATGACAAGAATGGACAAGATAATATATCTGTAGTTTTAACTCTCTGTCGTGTTACTAAACCATCCTCAATAGCAATTATACCAGCACCACCTGCGGAAATTATCCCCCCTCAACCTTTAGCTGTTGCAGACCCAGAAGCATTAATGACAATTCCACCCATAGAAATAGATTTAACAGCCAGTTCTCAAGCTCTCCTGAATTTAAATCTGACCCAAACAACCAGCATGAGGATAAAACCATCTAGGGTGGCTGTCGGTTTGTTAATTTTATTTTTGGGAACTTCTACCCTCGGTTTAGGTTTATTTGCTTGGTGGCAATTATTTCCTCAATCTTTCTCCCAACTCTGCCGACAACTTCCCCAAAATGTGCGAGAATTTTGTCCAGGACGAGAAGAATAAGACAATGTATTGTAAAATTGGAATTACCCTCAAATCATGCTGGACTTTGATTTAAAAATAGCTGTAGAGATGGTTTTGGGAAAGCAAAATTTAGATAAATAATGGGATATTATGAAAGTAGGCGATCACGTGCGTGTTAAAGAATCAGTGGTAGTTTATCATCATCCTGAACATCGGGGTAATGGTTTTGACATCAAGGGTACAGAAGGGGAAGTAGTGGCTATTGTTACCCAGTGGCAGGGTAGACCCGTGAGTGCTAACTTTCCTTTTTTAGTTCAGTTTAGCAAAAAATTTAAAGCTCATTTACGCGATTTTGAACTAGAAAGCATCTAGAATAAAAATCAAAAGCATATAAGTGGAGGGAATGCGTCCATAAATATCCTAAATCAGGAATTCAGGAATTATTGAGTCTTGCTTTAGGTAATACCACATTCCCAACAATGTAAATTAATATTGCTACCTGCAACTACAACCGCAGCAGCAAAGTTTTCTACTGGTGTTAATTCCCTTAAAACCCAATCTCTTGATACAAGTAATTGACTTGGTTGATTTGGTATCAAATATATTTCGATGTCTTCTAACTGTACTAAACCATCTCCTGTCGCTTTTAGATAAGCCTCTTTACAAGTCCAGTAACGAAAAAATATTTGTTGCTGTTCTTCTGGGGAAACTAGTCGTAAATGTGCATATTCTCTAGGAGAAAAAAACCGTTTCGCTAGACTTTCTACATCGGACATAGTGCGAATATATTCTAAATCTACACCAATTTGATGTTGATAACTTACCCCACACAAAGCCAAATCTTGAGAATGAGATAAATTAAATAATAATCCCTGGTCAGCAAATTTAGCCGCTAAGAAAGGCTTACCGCGAGGCTGATATTCAAATTCTACTTGTTTGGAATCAATACCCAAATATTGCCCTAAAATGGCGCGGAGAGTGCCACGTCCAGCAATAAATCTTTGTCGATGTTCAGGAAAATAAAACCTGTCAGCGCGAGCAATTTCATCACTAGATAAAGTTGCCCAAAAAGCTTGTAATTGTGATTGTGATGGATTTAAATTAATGCGCCAAATATGCACATCATTTAATGACAAATTTAAGTTTTTAGGTGCAGGTAGCCAGTTATAATTAAACACACTTGTTAATAATTAAACTTTACTTTTTTCCAGAGAAACCTGTTCAACTTTTTGGTGACGTTTTATTTCTATCCACTGTAAAACGCGATTCCACGCCCACCACTGATCAGGATCTTGGTATTGATTTTGACATCTTCTACTACTTACATAACCAACATGTCCACCGTAGCGAGTCAGTAATAAATCTATATCGGAATTTTTCCTAGCAGCGGTTTCTAAATCAGGAATAATAGCAGGATCAAATAAGGGGTCATCAGCAGCATATAGAATTAAAGTTGGTTTAGATAGTTTAGGTAACAATTCTAACCCACTGCTGGCTTGATAATAATCAGCGACAGTAGCAAAACCCAAACGTTCAATCACCAGTTCTTCATCAAATCCCCAAATACTATTAGCCCTTTCAATAGCTTCTGGATTAATAGATTCAGGGTAAGTAGCATGGATTTTCCTAGCTAGTTTTTTTAATTCCTTAGCAATGCGAGATTCAATATATTTACCGAATGGGTGCGTAACTAAATAAGTTAGTGATCGCCAGGAATCTAAACTCGGACAAATCACCGCCCCACCAGCAAGATCAATATCTTTGGGTGCTAAATCTGCTGCGGCTTTCACTCCCCACAAAGCCAATTGTCCGCCCAAAGAATAGCCTATAAACCAAAATTGCGGAGGACAACCCATTTTCGCAGACGTTTCCGCAATTCTGACAAAATCTTCACCTTCATACAAACCGTCAGAAGTCAATGTTGGCGATAATTCTGCGGTTTTACCATGGGCTCGCCAGTCAAATAATACCACAGCATAGCCTTGGGCAAAAGCCTTACGTCCCAAAATTTGCAAAAACCATTGTTGGTCTAATTCTCCAGTAATACCATAAGTACCAATGATTGTACTATGGGCATTTGGGGGAACAGCAACTTTACCAAAAATTGGTACACCTTGCCCACCAGTGAAGATGACTTCGTGATACTCTGGTTCTGGATGAGTAGTTTTACTCTCCCAATCACGACTAGCCCATAAAGCTGTATAAGTTGTCATGGTTACGCCACTTTGCAAAAAATATGGCGGTGAATATTCGTATTTATACATAAGAATGGGACAATGATTTTGATTGTAATATTTATATTAGATTTAACATATTTTTTATAATTAAGATGATAGTCTTTTTATATATCAAGGAAAACACAAGTTTACGGTTTGCTTGATAATCTCAAAAATCCCTCAACTTGCTCCTAGAATTAGCATAGCGAACTTTTAGGAGTCGGGGAGAGTCAATTACCCTTAAATAAAGTAGTTATAATTTTTAAGAATGCCGAGGATTCTTGTCATAGATGATGACCTAGCGATTTCAGAACTTGTTGCCGTCAACTTGGAAATGGCTGGCTATGATGTTAGTCAAGCTGAAGATGGTATCAAAGGTCAAGCCCTGGCTCTCCAGCTACAACCCGATTTGATTATGCTTGATCTCATGTTGCCCAAAGTAGATGGGTTTACAATTTGTCAACGCTTACGTCGGGATGAGCGAACTGCGGAGATTCCAGTATTAATGCTGACTGCTTTAAGCCAAACTCAAAATAAAGTAGAAGGGTTTAATGCTGGTGCGGATGACTACCTTACTAAACCATTTGAGGTAGAGGAATTGTTAGCAAGAATACGGGCTTTGTTACGACGCACTGACAGGATTCCCCAAGCGGCAAAACATAGTGAAATCCTTAATTATGGACCTATTACCCTCGTTCCCGAAAGATTTGAGGCTATCTGGTTCAACGCAACGGTGAAATTGACTCATTTAGAATTTGAGTTACTCCACTGTTTGCTACAACGTCATGGACAAACCGTTTCCCCTAGCGAAATTCTTAGAGAAGTTTGGGGTTATGACCCTAATGATGATATTGAGACTATTCGGGTGCATATTCGTCACTTGAGGACTAAACTTGAACCCGAACCTCGTCATCCTCGCTACATTAAAACTGTCTATGGGGCTGGATATTGTCTAGAATTACCTAGTGTATCTTCTAGTAATGAAGAAGTTACCGCTACAATTTCTGAATAAAATCTAGTTAAATATCCTTAGTCCTTGTTCACTCATAGACAACTTTTTCAGCAAACTATAATTATCAAAAACTATGATATAATAAATAGTTCTCTAAAACAGTGCTGGGTGAAGAACGTAGAGACAAAACTCAGCACACCTACACACTCAGCACTAAAGAACTCTAGTTTATGGCATTGCCAATTGTTGCAATTATCGGTCGCCCCAATGTGGGCAAATCTACCCTTGTGAATCGTCTTGCCGGAGATCAATCGGCAATAGTCCATGATGAACCAGGTGTAACACGCGATCGCACTTACCGTCCAGCTTTTTGGAATGATCGAGAATTTGTCGTAGTGGACACAGGTGGCTTAGTTTTTAACGATGACACCGAATTTCTACCTTTGATTCGCCAACAGGCTTTAACGGCTCTTGCAGAAGCCTGTGCTGCTATTTTTGTGGTGGATGGGCAAGCTGGTCTGATGCCCGCAGATGAAGAAATTTCTGAATGGTTACGTCAACAACCAGTCCCGGTGTTGTTGGCTGTAAATAAATGTGAATCTCCCGACCAAGGATTGATTCAAGCTGCTGAATTTTGGGAATTGGGACTGGGTGAACCTTTCCCCATTTCCGCTATTCATGGTAGTGGTACGGGGGAAATTTTAGATGAGTTAATCAATCACATTCCCCATACAACGGAAATAGAGGAAAACCCAGAAATTAAAGTTGCTATTATTGGGAGGCCAAATGTCGGAAAATCCAGTCTACTAAATGCTTTTGTCGGTGAAAATAGAGCTATTGTCAGTCCTATTTCTGGAACAACTAGAGATACAATTGATACGATAGTTGAACGAGGTGGACAAACCTACAGATTAATTGATACCGCTGGTATTCGCAAAAAGAAACATATAGAATACGGTACGGAATTTTTCAGTATTAACCGCGCTTTTAAAGCTATTCGTCGTTCTGATGTGGTTTTATTAGTGATTGATGCCGTAGATGGTGTGACTGAACAAGATCAAAAATTAGCTGGACGGATTTTAGAAGAAGGTCGGGCTTGTGTTATTGTTGTTAACAAGTGGGATGCTGTTGCCAAGGATTCTTATACCATCTATGATCATGAAAAAGAATTAGAATCACGCTTACATTTTACTGAATGGGCAGATACTATTTTTGTGAGTGCTGTTACGGGATTAAGAGTAGAAAAGATTTTAGAATTGGTTAATCAAGCTGCTGAATCCCATAAACGCCGTGTGAGTACATCAGTAATTAATGAAGTGCTAGAAGATGCTATTAGTTGGCATTCTCCACCGACTTCACGGGGCGGTCGTCAGGGTAAGATCTACTATGGCACTCAGGTGAGTAGTCAACCTCCTTCTATTGCTCTGTTTGTTAATGATAATACCCGTTTTAATGACAATTATCGCCGCTACATTGAACGCCAATTCCGTAAACAGTTAGGCTTTCAAGGGACACCCATTCGCCTATTTTGGCGGAGTAAGAAAGTTCGAGAAATGGAAATTGGTGGTCCGAATCGTGCTACTCGTGTAAAATAAAGAACTATTGTCAGTTGGTCATCTTCCTGGACTTGAGGCCGTTGACAACTGACAACTGACCAATGACAAAAATATGGATTTATTGCGATCGCTTCCCCTCGGACTTTACTTAGAAGAACCACAAACTTGGTTACACAAACTAGATCCGCGAGTTAAGTTAATTTGGTTATTAAGCTTTCTCAGTAGCTATATTGTCGCTAATAATTATTGGCGACTATTGTTAGTATTACTACTAATTACTTTTACGGTATTTGCCAGAATTCCTCTGCGAGTATGGCGACAACAAATGGGCTGGTTGTTGATACTATCATTTATGGTATTAGTTATTGGCTCAATTAGTCCTGATGGATTAGGAGTAAGTTATCAGTCCCGTTTACCCACAAGTGAACAAATTCTCACTCAACCAATAACTGATAAAAAAACCCAAATTACTCCAAAAATAGCAGATAGTAAAAAACAATATAGCTATGTACTATTTCAGAAAGGATTTGTGAAAGTAAATCGCCGTTCTTGGGATTTGGCAATTAGCTTGAGTACAATAGTTTTTACATTAATCTACAGCACTAATTTATATTTACTCACAACCGCACCAGAAGAAATTACTTCAGGTATGGAAAGTTTAATGCAACCCCTAAGCAGGTTCAATATTCCCATTACAGAACTGACGCTGACTTTAACTTTATCCTTGCGATTTATTCCCCTAGTTTTAGAAGAAATTCAAAATCTGGTGCGTTCGGTAATGACTAGAGCAATTAATTGGAAAAAGCTAGGATTAAAAGGAGGGGCAAAAGTTTGGTTAATTGTGACTGAAAGATTATTAGAAAATCTACTTTTGCGGTCTGAACAAATGGCAAATGCGATGATAGTCAGGGGTTTTACCAGTCCTAATGAACATCAAGTTAAATGGCTTGAGTTAAAATTAAAAATAGGTGATTGGTTAGCGATCGCCACTTTAATGATATTTTGGGTAATTAGGATTGCTTTTGGTGCTGATAGCACAGCTTAAAAGTTACAGCACTTCCCGGTGTTAGGAGGTACATATCTAGCGGGCAAGATGCCCGCACCACAAGAGTTTCATGATTCAATTTTGTACCTCATCAGTGCGGAAAACTCTCTAGTTATGCTAGTAACCGCACCATTATCCTCAGTTCCGGTAGAAGTTTATATTCCTTGACATTTAACCGCAGTAATTTCCGCTAGACGGTGGACATCTTCAGTATAATTTAAACATATCTTTAAATAACTATCTGGTAAATAGGGCATCCGTTCAGCCCACTCAATTGCTACAATTCCTGGTGTTACTTCTATACCTTCCCAGTAACTTTCTAAATTCAAGCCTGTAACCTCTGGAGATTCCAAGCGGTATAAATCCAAGTGATAAAGAGGAAAACGTCCCTCTGTGTACTCATTAATGAGAGTAAAAGTAGGACTGACAATAGATTCAATTATCCCCAGCCCCTTGCCAATACCTTGCACTAAAGTAGTTTTACCAGCGCCCAAATCACCTTCTAGTAAAATCACACTACCAGCATTCAAAGTTTCCCCAAGGGTAATACCTAATTGCTGTGTTGCTTCCATGTCAGGAAGGAAAATTTTAGTCATTAGTCATTAATCCTCAGGAAACATCTACTTCCCGTGATGGGCTCCACTGTACCACTTTAATAAAACCTTGGCTAGTTTTTGTGGGTCATGGCGAACAGCACCACTTTCATCTTCAAATATAATATTAGCAGGAACTAATCGCCGTCCTGATTGAATCACAGCTTCCCTGTCTAAAAATACAGGATGGGCATTTTGTTGAGCATAACGGATTAGTGCTTGGGCTGAGGGTGTTTTTTTATGGACTAATACAGCATCAAATAACCTGCGGTTACCACAGGCATTATCTATGGCTTGAATATGTTCAGAAACGCTATATCCATCAGTTTCTCCTGGTTGGGTCATAATATTGCAAATGTAAATGCGGGGTGCATTGGTAGCAGCAATCGCATCAGCAATTTCTTGAACCAATAAATTAGGAATTAAACTAGTGTAAAGACTTCCTGGACCAATAATAATGTAATCAGCTTCTTTAATTGCTTTAATTGCGGCGGGTAATGCCGGAGGATTTTCAGGAATACAGCCAATTTTCACAATTTTTCCCGCAGCTTTGGGAATATTAGACTCACCCTCAATGCGGCGGCCATCTGTCAATTCTGCCCAGAGACGGACATCGCTAAGGGTAGCAGGTAAAACTTGTCCTCTTACTGCTAATACCTTAGAACTAGCAGCGATCGCTTGTTCCAAATCCCCAGTAATATCAGTCATGGCTGTTAAAAACAAATTACCAAAACTGTGGCCTGTTAACCCATCTCCAGCCCGAAAGCGATATTGAAATAATTCTGTCAGTAATTTTTCCTCATCTGCTAATGCTGCTAAACAATTGCGGATATCTCCAGGTGGTAAAACGCCAAACTCTTCGCGCAATCTACCAGAAGAACCGCCATCATCTGCTACGGTAACAATAGCGGTAATATTAGCACTGTAAGTTTTTAAACCTCTGAGTAAAGTTGAAAGTCCAGTTCCACCACCAACAACAACGATTTTCGGACCTCGATATAAGCGACGATGGGCTAAGAGGACATCTATCAATTCCTCTTCATTAACTCCAGGTCTGAGAACTTCTGTAATTGAACCAACAGTGCGGGATTGCCCCCATAACACCAGTAGAATACCACATATTAACAGTAATGGACCGCTGATGTAGTTAGGTAAAATGTCCGCTAGGAATCCTAAAAGACCTTTCAGTAATTCTAGTATCCAAAAAATGGGGGTTAACTTTACCCAAATAGCTAACCCCAAACTTGCCAACACCACACCCCCAACACTGATAAGTAACCAGCGTTTTACCGATAATCCAGGGGACAACCATTTGAACCATTGGTGAACCCGATAGGAGGTGCGACTGTGGGACTGTAATTGTAGCGAATTAATAGCTTGCTTCAAAAAACCGATGAACATACCTAATAAGGAAAGTTTGTACAAACAATAACAGAAACTTTACATCACCTGCTTTCAGGACTCAGGGAAAACCAGAAGATTTATTCAATTATATTTTGGAGAAGATAGGGTATCAGAAGAAAGGAGGACAAAAAAGGACAAAAAGAAAAATTACCCAATCATCAATTTTGTAACCAGTACCAATATAGAGAATTTTATGAAAAAGCGAATTTTAGGAATAGACCCAGGACTGGCAATTGTCGGATTTGGGGCAATTAATTGGCAACAAAGCCTAACTAAAGGACAAGAGACAACGGTACAGATGGTTGATTTTGGCGTAATTCGCACCAGTGCTGATATGGAAATGAGTCAACGACTATGTATTTTATTTGAGGATTTACACACCTTAATGGAGGAGTTACAACCGGATTTAGTGGCAATTGAAAAATTATTTTTCTATCGGATGGCAAATACGATTATTGTAGCACAGGCTAGAGGTGTACTGATGTTGGTTTTAGGACAGCGTCAACTTCCTTATGTAGAATTTGCACCCCCCCAAATCAAGCAAGCTTTAACGAATTATGGTAAGGCAGATAAGTCAGAAGTGCAAGAGGCTGTAATGCGGGAGTTAGATTTAGATGAAATTCCTCGTCCAGATGATGCTGCAGATGCTTTAGCTGTAGCTTTAACGGCTTCGTTTCAATTGTGAGATATAAAGCAATCACTCAACCAATAATGACCAGCAGTACCTTTGTCAAGTTACCACTAGTTCTGAGAAGAAAATCCTAGACAAAACAATCTTAATTATGTCCGCAATTTCTTATATTCTCTACCTCTTCCAGTTAGGGAAGATATGCACCTATAACAATAATCATCAATAAATCCCTTTTTCTCCAGACATAAATATAGGAATTATGTCCTAACTCTTAAATCAAAGCACTTGATTTTCTCAAATTAGTTAGTAAAAATGTAAATAAGTCTAACATCTTGTAGGCTCTCTTGGTGACAACTTAACCTTATCCAATGTCCAAAGTCCGCTAACACGGACTTTTTATTTATCTTGATATTCTCTACATTTTCTGCTCGGTTTTTAACTTTTCAATCTGTTGAGTAAAATATGCTTCTTGGTATTTAAGTTGTTTGGCCATTGCTAATCCTTTCTCAAATGCTGTTAATGCTTGGGCATATTCTTGACGTTCTAAATATAAATTTCCAATTTCGTCATAAGCTAACATTAAACCATAAAAATTGTTAGCTAATGTTTGTGTTTCTATGAGAATTTTACCAGTTTGTAAAGCCGCATCTATTTGTTTTTCTGAACGGTAGAAAGCAATTAATTTTTCTAGTGCTTCTCCTGCTCTAGCGTACTGCTCTAATTGCCATGCACTAGTATAAGCTTCTTGATAATTATCAAAAGCCTGTTGTTTTAAGTTAGTATTTTCCTTAGCTAGAGATTCATAATTTGTAGCTATGGCTAATTTTAAAGCAGGAATTTGATTTAGATTTTGTTGGTTAGTGTAAATTTGGACTAATTGATTTAATATATCTATTGCTGCTTGGGGTTGTTTAGCTTGGGCATAAATATAATTTAACTGTTCTAAATATTCTAATTCATTGTTTTTATCACCCTGATTAATCGCCAAATTTAACAGTTTTTGGTAAGTATTAGCAGCTTGAGAATAATCAAACCAACTTAAATGTAATTCTCCAATATTTTTTAAAGTTTCTATTTCCATAGATACATCTTTTTGTGCTTTTACTAAAATCAAAATCTGTTCATAAACCAATACTCCCAATTTAGGAATACGGATTTTTTGATACGCAGTTCCAAGGGATTTCCATAACTGTAAATCAGTATTTTTTTGTTTTTCCATCTCGCTTTGAATTACTTGTAATCGTTTGCTAATATATCGCACCTCTTCCCGTTCATTTTGATTCCAAGCAATTTCTCCCACTCTTGATAAAGCTTCCACCTCAGACAATGTGCCTAAAAAGCGTCTTAACCTTAATTCACGATTCCAAATCTCAAAGGCCTTCTTTTTATCTTCTCTTTGCATTGTCATCTGTGCTTCTTGATTTAATCCATCTAAGTCTGTTCTTAATTTTTGTAATTCTGTTGCTGTTAATTCCCGTTTATTTGGCAAATTTGGCAATATTGGATCATTTATAGTTATTTCTAGAGGATTGGGAGGAAACTTATCCAAATCTTCAATTTTTTTTTCTGCGGCCAGAGTGGTAAAAATACATAAATGCCAGACAATAATGGTAGTAATGATGAAAATGAAACGCTGTAGCATAGTGGATTTACTTTCCTTGTATTAATTTAAATGCAGAATTATCAATACTTATGGTGAGAGCAACTATCATGAAATGAACTAATGGTTACAAGCAAACATCAACTGTTACAAGTATTCTTTCCCTAATTCCTAACTCCTTATTGCGTAATATGAACAAGATAATTCCGGCCATTAGTGTCAAAAACTTTAGTTTTTACCATAACAATCGGAAAATCCTACAAAATATCTCCATGGATATTCCCCAAAATAAGATTATTGCTATTATGGGGCCTAGTGGTTGTGGAAAGTCCATCTTTTTAAAATCTCTTAACCGTATGAGTGATTTAGAGGGAAATGTCCAAACTGAAGGAAAAATAGAATTTTTTGGGCAAAATATTTACGAACGACGGATTAACCTCAATCGTCTCCGTCGTCAAATTAGCACAATTTACTCCACACCTAATCTTTTTCCCATGAGCATCTATGATAACGTTGCTTACGGCATAAAATTAATTGGTTGGCGGCCAAAACCAGAATTAGATGAAATTGTTGAATTAGCCCTTAAAGCTGCGGATATTTGGGAAGAAGTCAAAAATAAGCTCTATAAACCCGCTTTAGAACTATCTTATGGACAACAACAACGACTATGTATTGCTCGCGCTTTAGCAGTTAAACCCCAAGTTATTCTCATGGATGAAATTTATGGTGGACTTGACCCTATTACGACTAGAAAGATTGAAGAACTAATTGAGTGTTTGCGTTCTGAACTGACAATCATATTTATTTCTCACAATATCTCACAAGTCTCTCGACTCTCAGATTTTACAGCTTTATTTCAGTACAATCAAAATCATGTTGGACAATTACAAGAATTTGCATCAACTAAAAAAGTTGTAACTCAATTCATAGATTATCGTGCCCGTAATTATGTTACCAGTTATTCTAGACAATGACAGAAAAGACGGGACACAAGCCCCTTCCCGGACGGCTTTATGTTAAAATTTGGTCATAGTCGCCTTATGGCATTGGGAGACTTTAAATGGACATGGAGGGACGATAAGACCACTTGTGGCGTGTTCTGTGCGAAGTGTCAAGAATCACCGCACCTTCAGGTCGGTGAGTATGTCAACTCAGAAGTCATGGAGTCAGGAAATATTCCCCTATTTCCCGACCTTCTACCCCCGCTACCTTATTCCCTGTTCCCAGTTACCTACTTTAAAAATGAACGCAACAGGAAAAAACTGGCAATAGATTTAGCATCTACCGCTTCTCCTGTCAGAATCGCTTTTTCTAATTCTTCGGGAGTCAGTAATACTGTTTCTATATCTTCATCTTCGTCTTGTGCTGGTAGTGTTTCCAACTTGTCTAAATCTCTAGCAATAAAAGCATAGATGATTTCATCGGAATAACCAGGAGCAAGAAAAAACTCTCCTAATTTATCCCACCTGTGAGCATGATAGCCAGTTTCTTCTTCGATTTCCCTTTTAACTGTCTCTAAAGGACTTTCATTGGGTTCTACAGTACCGGCAGGAAATTCTAACAATCTTCCCTGGACTGCGAACCGATATTGACGCACAAGTACAAGCTTACCTTCTGCGGTTATGGGTATAGCCAAAGCACCTCCGGGATGACGAATACATTCCCATTCTCCTTCGGCTTTGTTGGGTAAACGCAAGCGGTTAACTTCAAAGTTAAATTTGCGTCCTTGATAAAACAAGCGTTGCTTGAGCAACTGTGGTAATTCTCTACCTAATGGCATAGTAAAATTCTGCTGTCTGTCAATATAGAGAAAATATACGGGGGGTTTTTGTTGTTATCCGTTCTTTTTCGGTGGCAAAAATAGTAATTTTTTTACCCACTACCATAAACGTACATTATTCCTGTTTTCTTTGAGAATTGTTATAGTTAATTGTTGAACTCAAGAGAGCAGGGGGGGGACACAGGAAGGAAAATTGATTTTGATTCTATGATTTTTGTAGTTATCTCATGCAAGAATTACATGATTTTGTTGTCATATATGATATGACCATCAATCCTATAGGTCTATAAAAAACACATATTAGCGCTGAATTAAGTTAATAATTTATGGGGTACTTTATGCGATATGATATTAGAGTTAACATTTCCGCACTCAAACCAATTAGAAGAAACTGCTATTGCCATTAGGTAATCATCAACAAAATGACAAGTCCACTAATGAAAACTTACTACCGAGAATGCAGGTGAATGCAAAGCAGTTGATAACCCAGATGACAACTCTATCATCTGGAATCTTAGGCAAAATTGCCAGCAGCGATAAACCCTTTTATCGTCGTTTTTGGTTTTGGGCAGGGTTAGGTCTTGGTAGTGGGATCATTGTTTGCCAATATACAATCTCAAAAGTAGACAAAAATTTACCAGGCCAGTCCGCACTTAGAGCATTGGTACGAGAACAAACACTAACGATTAAAGCTGCTGATGGTAGTGTTCTACAACAGCAAGGGGAAGCAACCAGAGAAGTGTTGAAAATCGAGCAAATACCAGATACTTTAAAGAAAGCTTTTATTGCTTCAGAAGATCGAAGATTTAATCAACATGATGGGGTTGATACCCAAGGAATTATTAGAGCAGTTATTAGTAATTTGCGATCGCAAAATGTGGTAGAAGGTGGTAGCACCATTACCCAACAGGTAGCAAGAATTCTCTTCCTCAAACAGGAAAAAACCTTTTGGCGTAAACTCAAAGAAGTCCGGTTAGCTCAAAAAATAGAGCGAGAATTGACTAAAGATCAAATTCTAGAACGGTATCTAAATCTGGTGTATTTAGGCTCTGGTGCTTACGGTGTGGGTGATGCTGCTTGGGTATATTTTAGTAAATCCGTAGATCAACTTAGCTTATCAGAAATGGCTACCTTGGCGGGATTAGCTCCTGCACCTAATTTCTACGCCCCAGATAAAAACCCCAAAATAGCGACGGAACGGCGAAATCTGGTGTTGCAGCGGATGGAAGAGGATGGGATCATTACCGCAGCCGAAAAACAAACCGCTAGTCAAGAAGCATTAACAATTAACAGTAATTTACCCAAACGGTTACAAGTAGATTTCCCCTATTTTACTAGTTACATTCAAAAAGAACTACCAAAGCACGTTTCCGCCGATGTCTTAGCTAGTGGTGGTTTAGTAGTAGAAACAACCTTAAACCCAACTTGGCAACAAGCAGCAGAAGCCGCAGTTA
The DNA here is from genome assembly GCF_014698755.1 of Aphanizomenon flos-aquae FACHB-1287. Taxonomy (GTDB): domain Bacteria; phylum Cyanobacteriota; class Cyanobacteriia; order Cyanobacteriales; family Nostocaceae; genus Dolichospermum; species Dolichospermum flosaquae. Next base: position 155,749 of record NZ_JACJTO010000002.1, read on the forward strand.
CTAAAACATTAAAAAATGAAGGACGTTGGCAAAATTTTCGAGAAGCAGCGATGGTGGCCATAGATCCTCGAAATGGTGAAATTCAGGCCATGGTGGGGGGTAAAGACTTTGCCAAAAACCAGTTTAATCGGGTAACACAAGCTCAAAGACAACCAGGATCAACTTTTAAAGGTTTTGTCTATGCTACAGCGATCGCTACTGGCAAAAGTCCCTACGATAGCTATTTAGATGAACCTTTATCAGTAGATGGTTATAAGCCAAAAAACTTCCATGAAAAATTCTCTGGCTCGTTGAATATCAGGGATGCTCTCACCCAATCTATAAATACAATTGCGGTAAAAATATTAATAGACGTAGGCTTTGAGCCAATTATTAAACTTTCCCATGATCTGGGAATTAAATCAGAACTCAAACCCACCTATTCTTTAGCCCTTGGTTCTAATGAAGTCAACTTGCTAGAATTAACCAGCGCCTATGGTACATTCGCCACCCAAGGAAATCATATAGAAGCCCATGGTATCCGCCGCATTCTCAACCGAGAAGGGAATGTAATTTGGTCAGCTAAATATGAATCTAAGCAAGTTTTAGATGCTGATAGTAGCGCTATTATGACTTGGATGTTAAAAAATGTCGTCACCGATGGAACTGGTGCGGCGGCTCAATTAGATGATAGATCAGTGGCGGGAAAAACAGGTACTACTGATGAAGCTCGTGATTTATGGTTTATTGGTTATATTCCTCAATTAGTGGCTGGGGTGTGGTTAGGAAATGATAATAATACGCCTACTTATGGTAGCAGTGGGACTGCGGCTTATGCCTGGCGTAGATTTATGAGAAAAGCAGTGGAGGGAATGCCTGTAGAAAAATTTCCTCCCCTGCCTAAATTAGAAAGTCGGAAAGGTAGTATTAAAGCCGAACCAGTCAAACCGAAAAGACTTGTCTATATACCTATTGCTAATGATAATCAAAAATCAGATGAGGATAATAGCAATAATTCTGATTCATCAACTAGACAGAGACGAAGAAGAAACTATGATCAATCGGTAGATTCTTCAGAAAGTACACCAAGACGGAGACGAAGAAGAAACTATGATCAATCGGTAGATTCTTCAGAAAGTACACCAAGACGGAGACGAAGAAGAAACTATAATCAATCGACAGATTCTTCAGAAAATACACCAAGACGGAGACGACGTGATTATCAGGAGGAAAGTAGGACCTACTCTTCCCCTAGTAGAAGACGAAACCGCAAAGAATCTAATAGTGATGCCTCTCAATCATCTCGTTCACAAGAAAGCAGCGGCGAAAAATCAAATTCTTCCAGGTCATCTTCAGAGAATAACAGTTCTGAAGGGTCTTCACGACCTTCTTGGCGGGAAAGACTTAAACCAAAATCTTCACCGGAATAATTAATCTTACAGAGAATTTCATTTGAGTGAGGTACACAAGTAGCGGGCAAGATGCCCGCACCACAACAGCTTATTGTTTTATTATTTATGGCTGTACCTGATTTACTGGTAATATGCTATATGCCTGTGAATACAACGGTCAATTACCAATTACCAATTACCAATTACCAATTACCAATTACCAATTACCAATTACCAATTACCAATTACCAATTACCAATTACCAATTACCCAAAAGATTTGTCCTGGGGCGGATGTAGGTGAGTCGCTTAGTTTATACTTTATGAAGAAGTGTAATCTACATTAGACGAATATAATCATGAGTTATTTATTGCTCCAAGTTCCAGTCCAAGATACTGGTAATCATTTTCCCCTTGCTTTTACTTTGGTGTATGTAGTGGGTTTTATCGCTGCTGTCACCATTGGTTCAATTGCCTGGTACAATTCCAAACGCCCTCCCGGTTGGGAAAATAAAGAGCGTCCCAACGTTGTCCCCAAGGTTGAGAAAGAGTAGACAATAGACAATAGGCAGGTAGTAAGCAATACCTGCCTCCTACTCTAATTTTGGATATCAACCCACCGACGATAGAGCTTTTGAATTTGTTTAAGGAGTGTAGTGGGGGCTGCTGGATTAGCTCTACTAGACTTACTTAACTCTTCTAATTGGGAGAGGAGTCTTGCCTCCTCAACAGCTACATCACCGTCACTATAAATTAAGCCACTGATAGCTTCAATTAAATTTCCGTAATCTTCCGGGGTTGGGTGGTCGCCTAAATACTCTTTCACCCATTCATAACAGTCCTTTGGTTTTACTGGTACTAACTCATACAACCAAGGTTTAATTTCTGGATCACTAGCTAAACCTTTAGCTTGGGCTATTTCCCGCAGATATTGTCGTTCTTCCGGCTGGATTCTGCCATCAATCCAAGCTGCTCCAATTAGGATTTTGACTAGCTTTTTTACATGAGAATGATTAACCATCACTGCCTCCTCTGATAGATTCCGGCTTCGATTAGATTTTACAATCACTATTGGTGTTCACTAGGAATCCTTAGTTTTTCTTAAGCACACCATGAAAAATCCATCCATATTTTGACGGTGAGGCCAGACTTTTAACCAACCAGAATCAGAACTATTAAGTATAATAAAAGGGTGAGGTTCAATTTGCCAATGGGGATTTGCGGCTAAAAACTCGGAAATTACCTGTTCATTCTCCGCTGGATGTAGTGTACAAGTGGCATAAACTAAAACGCCACCAGTCTTGACAAAACTGGCATTGTGTGATATTAATTGCCTTTGGAGTTGGGAAAGTTCTTGAACAGATGCGGGTGTTTGCCGCCAACGCGCATCAGCGTGACGGTGCATAGTTCCTAAGCCAGAGCAAGGAGCATCAAGTAATACACGGTCAGCGATCTGGTAGAATTGCGGTAAATTGCGACTATCACCTGTATAAATTTCGATAGATTGTAAATGCAGTCGGTGGGCATTTTCCTTTAATTTACGTAACCGGGAAGCAGTTTGATCACAAGCCCATATTTTGCCCTGGTCTCTCATTAACTCAGTAATATGGGTTGTTTTTCCTCCCGGTGCGGCACAAACATCAATTACCACGTCACCTGGTTGAGGGTCAAGTAAATGACTAACTAATTGGGCGCTACTATCTTGAACAGTCCACCAACCTTCATAAAAACCGGGTAAATTTTGAATTGGGCCGTTATTACCAATTAATCGCAGAGCTTGGGGTAAATGGGGAATAGATTTCACTAAAACACCAGCAGAAGCAAAAGCTAATTCCACCTCTTCTAAGGAACTGCGAAGGATATTTACTCGTAAATCAATTGTCGGGGTTTGATTCATCCATGCACAGAGTTTTTCTGTTTCTTCAAAACCTAATTCTGCTAACCAAACTTCAATTATCCAATTAGGGAAACTGTGTAAAATTCCCAATTTTTCTACTGGATTTTCTGGTAAATATAAGGATTCTGAGGATTTTTCTGCAAGTCGAAGATATTGACGTAATAAACCATTTACGAAACCAGTTAAACCAGGAAAACCATTTTCTTTTGCTAATTCGACGGTAGTATTTACAGCCGCAGAAACGGGGATTTTTTCTTGATAACGCAGTTGGTAAAAACCCAGATGTAAAATTGTTCGCAGGTCTTTTGGTTGTTGCTGTATTTTCTTGGTAGCAAATTGGTCAATGAGAGCGTCTAGGGTGCGTTGTCTTCTGACACTTCCATAGACTAATTCTGTCATTAAACGACGGTCGTTATCGGGTAACTTAAACTTTTGTAGCACTCGGTCTAGGGCGACATCAGCATAAGCTCCTTTATGAACTTCTTTGAGGGCTATAAAAGCTACTTGACGGGGGTTGGTCATGAAAATCAGTGGTCAGTGGTCAGTGGTTTAGTTGTCAATTACCAATTAGCAAATATTTCGGTTTTTAAAATTACAAAGTAATAATTTTTTATTGTACATCAATAAACATAAAAATAGTTGGTTTTGATTTAAAAATATTGTAGTAGAGCCAAGATCAAAACCTGTTGTTGACTCTCTCATTAATTCTAGAAGTTTTGCTTTTAGTTTTTTGACAATTCATAAAAATTTACGTAACCTAAAAATTAGGTCTAGTAAATTCAACCTCTAACAGTGATTTAGTTTAGCTACATCCATAATTACTGTTGTCATATTTCCCCATTTTTGAGAGGGGATGAAAGAGGGTAATCACTTGACCAAAAGTAATTGGCTATTTGGTGATACATTGCGGTAAACTCACACCAGATTTATCAAATAATTTATTGATATCAGTGATTGAGTATCTAGCAATTATTTAAGTTTAGCTGGGCGGGGTAGTAAATAAGTCTAGGAGATTGTAATGCTGGATTTTTTCACTTCATTGAATGAGCATAATTTACCATATCCAGATCCCTTACATCCTATCGTGGTTCACTTTGTAATTGCGATGGTTTTATTTTCTGTTTTCTGTGATATTGCTGGTTATTTAACTGGCAAAAATACTCTATTTGAGGTGAGTTGGTGGAATATGTGTATTGCCACAGTTGCTATTTTTGTGGCAATTATTTTTGGTCAATTTGAAGCTGGTTTAGCTAAACCCTATGAACTGGCTAAATCAGTATTAAATGTTCATACTCTCATCGGTTGGTCACTTTCAGGAATTATTGCTGCTGTAACAGCTTGGCGTTATGTTTTGCGGAGTCGTAACCCGAAAAAACTCCCTTTTCATTATATATTTGTGGCAGTTTTATTAACAGCCCTTGTTGGATTTCAAGTATATCTTGGTGATGAACTTGTATGGGTGTATGGCTTACATACTGTACCTGTTGTAGAAGCGGTAAAGGATGGAATCTTGCCATGAATTCAGAATTACTAGACCAAATTAGTCACCAAATGGGTGCAAATGGTTTACCTTATGCCATTCCTATTCATCCTAATTTAGTTCATCTTACATTAGGTTTATTCATCATTGCCATCATTTTTGATCTTTTAGGTGTGTTCTTCCCTTTGGAAAAATGGCTATTCAAATTTTTGGGAATTAAAGTTGAACGTTCTCGATTATTTGATGTGGGTTGGTACAACATTTTTGCTGCTGCTGTGATTACATTCTTCACCGTTGGGGCAGGTTTTTATGAAATGTTATTGGCCGCACCACCAGCAGATATTAAAAGTCCTTGGGGAATGTTAGCAATGCCTACAATGATGTGGCATGGTGTCGGTGGTGTATTACTACTAGCTCTCATTGTTGGTATGACTTTTTGGCGAGGTTGGCAACGTTATGTTATCGGCAAATATGAAGAGCGAGAAGTACAAATTTCTTATCTGGTTGTGGGTGTAATTATTATGTTGCTAATGTATTTTCACGGTACATTAGGAGCGCATCTAGCAGCAGATTTTGGTGTTCACAATACAGCAGATAAATTACTGCGAGCAGGACAAGACCTTAATCAAATATTTGGTAATAGATAATTGGTAATGGGTAATGGGTAATTGGTAATTGGTAATTAAAAACCAACTAACAACTGATAACTAACAACTGACCATTATGAAAATTCGGCACTTTCTCAACTTTTTAACCATTGTTACTGGGGCAGTTGCAGTAACTCTTACTAGTCTATGGATTGGTAAACAGTCTTATTCTTGGCTTCCTCCCCAAGGGGCTGCTGAATCTCATCTGATTGATGATTTATTTAGCTTTTTGGTAACATTAGGATCTTTAATTTTCCTGGGAGTAACTGCTACTCTTTTCTATTCCATTTGTTTCCATCGTGCTAAAGCTACAGATTTAGGTGATGGTCCCCATATTGAAGGTAACATTACTTTGGAAGTCGTTTGGACAGCAATTCCGATTATGTTGGTATTATGGATTGCTGGTTATAGTTACCAAGTTTACGAACAAATGGGTATCCAGGGACCATCTCACCAGATACATCTACATAATCCCATGAAGATGAAATCAGCTTCTGCTACAATAGATAAACCTCCAGTAGCAGTATTTGAAAATATAGAACATATTGATGTATCTGCTAAACAATGGGCTTGGGTTTTTCATTACCCAGAAAGTAACGTTACTAGTACAGAGTTGCATTTACCACAGAATAGTCGTGTCCGTCTTAATCTACATTCGGAAGATGTACTTCACGGCTTTTATATACCCGCTTTCCGCCTCAAACAAGACATTATTCCTGGTAACGACCTCGACTTTGAATTTACTCCCATTCGCCCCGGCGCGTATGATTTAACTGATTCCCAATATAGCGGTACATATTTTGCTACTATGCGAGCAAAAGTAATTGTGGAATCACTTAGTCAATATCAGCAGTGGTTAAGCAAAGCTGCAAGTCAAGAACTCACCCCAGCAACTAACCAAGCGGCTTCTGAATACGCTCAAAAACTCGAAAACGGGATTAATAGCGGTTGGAAAACCGTCGAACCCGCTACACCTCCATTAGTCAATTTCCCTGGTTAACCCTGTAATTTTTCTTTCCTACTGACAACTAACAACTGACAAATGACTAACATTCCCATTCATATCAGTGGTGAATCAAATCACCACGAACCCCCCCAAACCTGGAGAACATACTTCAGTTTTAGTACAGACCATAAGGTTATTGGTATTCAATACCTCGTTACCTCTTTTATTTTCTTCCTGGTTGGTGGTATCTTCGCTATGATTTTGCGCGGAGAACTCATTACCCCAGAAGCTGATTTAATCGACCGCACAGTATACAACGGAATGTTTACCATGCACGGAACAGTGATGCTGTTTCTATGGACATTTCCCTCCCTTGTTGGTATGGCTAACTACCTCGTTCCTTTAATGATTGGGGCGCGAGATATGGCTTTCCCCCGCTTAAACGCTGTCGCTTTTTGGATGGTGCCGGTGGTGGGTATTCTGCTCATGTCCAGCTTCTTTGTTCCCGGTGGACCAGCTCAATCTGGTTGGTGGGCATATCCCCCAGTTAGTACCCAAAACCCCACGGGAAACTTGATTAACGGTCAAGTTCTCTGGTTATTAGCAGTGGCTATTTCCGGTGTCTCTTCCATTATGGGTGCGGTAAATTTTGTCACTACTATTGTGAAAATGCGATCGCCGGGAATGGGTTATTTTAGAATGCCCCTCTTTGTTTGGGCAGTATTTAGCGCCCAAATTATCCAATTATTTGGACTTCCAGCTTTGACTGCAGGGGCTGTAATGTTACTCCTTGATATCACAGTAGGAACTGCCTTTTTTGACCCCTCTAAGGGCGGAAACCCGGTCATGTTCCAGCATTATTTCTGGTTCTATTCTCACCCCGCAGTTTATGTAATCATTTTGCCTATTTTCGGGATTTTCTCGGAAATATTCCCGGTTTATTCCCGCAAACCTTTATTCGGTTATAAAGTCGTTGCTATTTCCTCCATGTTAATTGCTGTAGTTAGCGGCATTGTTTGGGTACACCATATGTATGTCAGCGGTACTCCCGGTTGGCTACGGTTGTTTTTCATGGTGACAACCATGTTTGTATCTATTCCTACAGGGATTAAGGTATTTGCTTGGGTGGCAACTATTTGGGGTGGTAAAATTCGCCTCACTACACCCATGTTATTTGCTTTGGGTGGTTTGGTAATGTTTGTTTTTGCCGGCATTACAGGAATTATGCTTTCTTCTGTTCCTGTAGATGTTCATGTTAATAATACCTATTTTGTTGTCGGCCATTTCCATTATGTTCTCTATGGAACTGTAACTATGGGAATGTATGCCGCTATCTATCATTGGTTTCCTAAAATGACGGGGAGAATGTTCCACGAAGGTTGGGGAAAAATTCATTTTTGGTTAGCATTTATCGGCACAAATTTGAATTTCTTACCTATGCACCCTTTAGGTTTGCAAGGAATGTTACGCCGCGCTGCTTCCTACGCACCTGAATTAATTGGTTGGAATATTGTCGCTAGTTTGGGTTCTTTCCTATTAGGAATGTCTACTCTTCCTTTCATTTTCAATATGTTGATTTCTTGGATGGATGGAGAAAAAGCTCCTGCTAATCCTTGGCGGGCTATTGGTTTGGAATGGACTGTTTCTTCTCCTCCTCCTGTTGAGAATTTTGAGGAAATTCCGATTGTTACTTGCGAACCTTATGGTTATGGTAAGTCTGAATTAATGACATTTTCTGAACATGAGTAATGGGTAATATAGCGATTCTATTTGATGTGTGTTCAGGATTTTTTTTAACGAACCACAGAGGCACAGAGAACACGGAGGAAGAGGGTTTTTCACGTCTTTGTTAGGATCGCTATAGTTTTTCCTGTTACTTTTTTCTTAATTACTGGTTTCCTGGTTTTGGAGTTTTTTAACAATGGATAGTTCTGTTTCTCCTGATGATTTAGATCATGTTAGTCATGAGCATGGACATGATGAAGAAGGCAGTAAAATGTTTGGTTTTATTGTTTTTCTGTTGTCTGAAAGTGTGATTTTCTTGAGTTTCTTTGCTGGTTATATTATCTACAAAACTTCTACTATTAATTGGTTGCCGGCTGGTGTTTCTGGTTTGGAAATAAAAGAACCTAGCATTAATACTGTGGTTTTAGTTGCTAGTAGTTTTGTGATTTATTTTGCAGAAAAAGCCCTAGAAAGACATGATTTAAAGAGTTATCGGCTTTTGTTGTTTTTAACAATGGCTATGGGTGGTTATTTCCTTTTTGGACAAGCTGTGGAATGGAGTCAACTGGAGTTTGGTTTTACTTCTGGTACGTTTGGAGGAATGTTTTATCTATTAACTGGTTTTCACGGGTTGCACGTTTTTACGGGTATTCTGTTGCAGTTAATTGTCTTATTGCGTTCTTTTATTCCTGGTAATTTTGATCATGGCCATTTTGGGATAAATGCCACTTCTTTATTTTGGCACTTTGTTGACGTTATCTGGATTGTTTTGTTTATCCTTATCTACGTTTGGCAGTAGATCAGGACTTACGCAACTGGCACATTGGTAAGGTGCATGACTACCGCAAAAATCAGGTAAATAAATGGATTGTTGATATCTGATGCACCCTACAATACATTTTTGGTGTGACACTTGCGTAAGTCCTATAGATATATTGCAATTTTGTTGTATAATTTACAGGGTGGGTTTTACTCACCCTATTATTTTTGTATTAAATAATGTTTAATACTAATTAATGTAGTACAATGTTAAAAACATTTTCCATTTACTAAGTGAGTACAAATGTATGGAGCTTAATACTTTTAAATCTTTTTTGGGAACTCCAGTCTATGAAGATAAAGATGTATTAATTTATCAAGGAGATTCATTATTATTAATGAATAAGTTACCAGCAGAATGCTTACCTTTAACTGTGACATCTCCTCCCTATAATATAGGAAAGGAATATGAATCTATATTGTCATTAGAAGATTATATTAAATGGACAGCTAAATGGATTAATCAAGTCTATCATTGCACTTCATCTCATGGTGCATTTTGGCTAAATCTTGGTTATCTTTCTATTCCCAACAGTGCTAAAGCAATTCCTATTCCTTATTTAATTTGGGATAAAGTTCCTTTTTATTTAATTCAAGAAATTGTTTGGAATTATGGTGCAGGAGTCGCAGGAAAATTGTTTTTTTCTCCTCGAAATGAGAAATTTCTTTGGTATGTTAAAGATTCTCAAAAATATTTATTTAATTTAGATGATATTCGTGATCCTAATGTTAAATATCCTAATCAAAAGAAAAATGGCAAATTAAAATGTAATGTCAACGGAAAAAACCCTACTGATGTTTGGCAAATTCCTAAAGTTACCTCTGGTCAAAATCGTAGTTCTAAAGAAAGAACTCCTCATCCAGCACAGTTTCCAATTCAGTTAATTAGTCGGATTATTTTAGCTAGTAGCAACCATGGAGATATCATATTTGATCCTTTTTTTGGATCTGGTTCAATAGCAGAAGCAGCTATTAAAACAGGACGTAAAGCAATAGGTATTGAAATTAATCCAGATTATGTCAATATTGCAGTGGAAAGAGTTAAAAAAATTCGCTGTGATGAAGAAAATCAAGTTAAACAAGGTACTTTATTTGATTTAGTTACTGATACATTTTGAGCGTTATTAACTTTAATTCTGCTAACTTTTTTCCTATAGATGCTTGTTGTCCACTTGCTTCTTTTTGACCAATCCAATCTTCATCATCTATCCAACCAAAACGAATTTTCCATAATTGGTGACTTAAATCATCTTCTTTAGGCAATTTGTAGTTAATAACTAAGTAATATCCTGTCCTATACTTTGTTCGATTATCTGATCTATGACCTGTACTTCTATTACCAAACAATCCACTTTTACTGGAAGATGTTTTAATTTCAAATGAATAGCGATCATTAGTGGTGTAAACAATATCTTTTTCCTGTTTAGTTTTACCTCCTCTCCATTCTGAATATTGGTTAGCAAGATGAACCGCTATTAATTTTTCTAAAATAACACCTGTAGCTTGAGCCGGTAAAAAAATATCTTGACCTATTTTAAGTCCAGAATTTGCAAAACTAGAATTATAAAGATCCTCCCATGCAGATTCTACAATTGAAATTAAAACTTCACTTGATAGCGGAAATTCCTGAATCAGTTTTTTGGTTATTTCTAACCATTCACTTTCTGGATGATTTATGTAGGGAGATACTAACATTATTTATTCAACTCCCTCCAATAATTCACTTGCAGAAATTTCTAATGCGCGAGCTATTGCTAAAATATTATCTAAACTAATATTGCGCTCACCTCTTTCAACAGCACCAACATAAGTACGGTGCAAATCCGCTTTTTCTGCTAGTTGCTCTTGTGAGAGTTCTAACTTTGTCCTAAGTTGTTTAATATTGCTACCCAATTTTTTTCTTGCCTGATTGTCCATAAATCAAACAATCTGTTTTCAATCATCAAAAATCTACAGCCGATAAGTAGCATCTAGCGGTAAAATGGTAGTAGAGCAACTATAACAATAGTTACTTACGATTAACTGTATTTATTAGGTACTAGTAAATTTAAATTCTCTTGACTTCCAAGGGGATGTTTGAAAACCTGGAAAAGGTATAATTTGTCATATAGTAATAACTTTCAAAAACAATAATGATCAATAATCAACCTATTTGCATTTCCCTATTCACAGGTGCTTATGGCTTAGATTTAGGACTAGAACAAGCAGGATTTCATACTGTTAGTGTAGTTGAAAAAGATAAAGATACAGTTAAAACAATTGCGCTTAATAGACCTCATCTCCAAGAAAGTGCTATTCCCAGAGAATTAGAAAAAGTTTCTTCCCAAGAATTACTAGAAGAAGGAGGAAGAGTTTTAAATTTAGGTCGTGCTTTACTTCCAGGAGAAATAGATTTAGTCACGGGTAGTCCCCCTTATCAGCCATTTAGCACCGCAGGAAAACGGGGTTCAGTTATGGACCCACGGGGGAGTTTATTTATGGATTTTATTCGCATTGTGAAAGAAGTCCAACCCCGATTTTTCTTAATGGAAAATGTCAGAGGGTTACTTTCTGCTTCTTTGCGTCATCGTCCTATTAATCAAAGAGGAAAAAATTACCCAGCTTTAGAACTTGATGAAATGAATGGTGCAGCTTTAAAAGTAGTTTTAGCGGAAATGAATGAATTAGGCTATAACGTAGTTTATAACCTATTAGAAGCCGCAGATTATGGTGTTCCTCAAAATAGATCCCGTGTAGTTTTTATTGGTTCTAGAGATGGTGAAGCTGCTACATTTCCTCTCGCTAAATATAGTAAAGATGGGAAAATTTTACCAAAGTGGAGAACTTTAAAAGATGCGTTAACAGATTTTGTTGATATCCAACCAGAATTTATTAGTTATTCAGAAAATAGGCTCAAGTTTTTAAGATTATTACAAGCGGGACAAAATTGGCGAAATTTACCAGAAGAATTACAAAGAGAAGCAATGGGAGGTGCTTATAATTCCGGTGGGGGAAAAGTCGGTTTTTACAGAAGATTATCTTGGGATAAACCTTCACCAACAATCACAACCAGTCCCCAACAAAAAGCTACAGATATGTGTCACCCTGTAGAATTACGTCCTTTAACTGTGCGCGAGTCTGCGAAAATTCAAACTTTTCCTGATGATTGGATTTTTCATGGTTCAATAAGTTCTAAATACAAACAAATTGGTAATGCAGTTCCAGTATTACTCGCTAAAGAACTTGGTGAATATCTGATTTATTTAATGCAGGGAAATAAACCAAAAGGAAAAAAAGTTACTGAACAACTCTCTCTATTTTCTTTAGAGAATTTACTTTGCAGCTAACTCAGCCAATTTATGATCATATTCAAGATGAATCATATCCCAAAATTTTTTACCAGCTATGGGAGGAATTTTATAATTGTCATATCCATCACAAGCTATACTAGAATTTAATCCCTTATTTGTGTTTCCTATGGTTGTAAGTGCTTCGACCACCAAAATCACTTGGGAACTCTTACCCGAAGACTTCGTTTTAGACGATGAACCTGTGGATAATGTCAATCAACCCAGTCTAGCAGCCGCGCTCACGGAAAGCCTAGAACTGGCTGGTAAACTTCCAGAAACTGCCCTCGCTACTACCAATTACGGCATCTGTGCCACCGTAAATGGTAAATTTGTCATCAAAGCCCCTGACTGGGCTTACGTGCCGCAAATTACAGTATCTAGAGAACAAATCCAACGCAGTTACACCCCCCATAAACAGGGACAAATTCCTGCGGTGGTTATGGAATTTCTTTCCGATAGCGATGGTAGTGAATATTCTAATAAACACACTTATCCCCCCGGAAAATGGTTTTATTATGAACAAGTTTTACAAGTTCCTAACTACATCATTTTTCAACCAGATATCGGTGAATTAGAAATATATCACTTGCATGAAAATGGACACTATAAATTGCGTTTCTCAGATGAAAATAACCGTTACTGGTTAACTGAAATGAAATTATTTATTGGTGTTTGGCCCGGAAAACGCGAAAACCGTCAAGGTTACTGGTTACGTTGGTGGGATCAAGATGGTAATTTGCTACTTTGGGGTTCTGAGTTAGTGCAGCAAGAACGATTTGCTAAGGAACAAGAACGACTTGCTAAGGAACAAGAACGACTTGCTAAGGAGCAAGAACGACTTGCTAAGGAACAAGAACGACTTGCAAAAGAAACTGCCCAACAAGAAGCGAATCAAGAACGACTTGCAAAAGAAACTGCCTTAAAACGCTTGGAAGAGTTAGAAAAACGCCTTCGAGATGCAGGTATTTCCGACTAACTTCCATTGAGATCCCCGACTTATTAAAGAAGTCAGGGATCTTTGATCGCTCAACTTGTACAATAGAAAATAGATTGTTGCGAATTGTATAGTTAAGGATTATAGCTGTCATGGCTGCCGCCGTTCTCATCGAAAATCTAAAAAAATCCTACGGTAATGTAGTCGCAGTCCAGGATGTCTCCTTTCAAGTGCAACCAGGAGAAATATTTGGACTCCTAGGACCAAACGGAGCGGGAAAAACAACCACTCTCCGGGCTTTGTGTACCCTGACAACCCCTGATACTGGCAAAATTGAAATTTCAGGCATTTCTGTACTAGATCACCCCAAATTAGCCCGTCAAAGGCTGGGTTATGTAGCCCAGGAAGTAGCTTTAGATAAAGTCCTGACTGGTCGGGAGTTACTACAATTACAGGCCGCTCTGTATCATCTTCCAGGTGCGCTAATCAAACAGCGAATTAATACTATTCTCGATTTACTGGGTTTACAAGAATACGCAGATAAAAAAACTGGCACTTATTCCGGTGGTTTACGTAAACGCTTAGACTTAGCCGCAGGTTTACTCCATGCACCGGATGTGTTAGTATTAGACGAACCCACCGTAGGCTTAGATATTGAAAGTCGAGTGATAGTCTGGAATTTCCTGCGTCAATTGCGGGCTGCGGGAACTACTGTGGTAATTACCAGCCATTATTTAGAAGAAGTTGACGCTTTAGCTGATAGAGTGGCAATCATTGATAGAGGTTTGGTTATTGCTAATGGTACACCTTCTCAGTTAAAAGATCAAGTAGGTGGCGATCGCATCACTTTAAGAATCCGCGAATTTTCACCTCCAGAAGAAGCCGAAACCGCTAAAAACCTCTTAGCAGCTTTACCTTTTGTGCAAGAAATTATCATCAATAGCGCCCAGGGTAACTCCCTAAATTTGGTAGTTACACCGCAAAATGATGCTTTAATCACGATTCAGCAAGTATTAAATAATGCCAATTTACCAATTTTTGGTATCGCCCAATCTCGTCCAAGTTTAGATGATGTTTACCTAGCAGCAACCGGAAAAACCCTAATGGACGCGGAATTAGCTGCTGTAGCCAATCGTGATCCTAAAACTGAGAAAAAGCAGAATATGAGATAGCAATAAACAGGGAATAGTATAATGTAGGGTGCATTTTCCCGTTCCCATACTCCGTATGGGAAAATTCTAGAAGGTTTGTACTAATTTTAATTCTAGAGGCAAAATTAACTTTTTCTTATTTAAACCTTAACTTCTTTAGTCCTCACTAAGTATTATATTCACTTTTTCCTGCAAAATCAAAACTCTCCCCAAGGGCCTGAGAATTAAAAGGTTTGGGGGGATTACTTTTTATAAATTCCTGAACTTACGAGTAAATCCTGTGATTAGTCAACCCCTCTCATATTCAAGTAATATACATTACTCTCGCGCCGTTCATCTCAGTCATCTAATTGATACAGATATACCCAGATGGATAGGTGATCCTCCCGTAGAATTTACCAGTGTTGCAGAACTTAAAAATGATGGTTATTACTTACGACGCTTTTCTTTAGGAGAACATAGCGCCACTCATATTAATGCTCCCAATAGTTTTTACGCAGACTGTGCAAGTGTTGATCAGTACCCAGCGGCATCATTAATATTACCTGCTATAGTTATCAATATTTGCGAACAAGCTGCAGCCAATTCCGATTATGTTTTGACAATTAGTGATATCCAAGCTTGGGAAAATGAATTTGGGGAAATTACCGCAGGTAGTTTAGTAATACTATATACTGGTTGGCAAGAAAAATGGTTAAATCACAAGGCCTTCTTTGGACAAGACACAGCCGGAAAAATGCACTTTCCCGGTTTTGGCTCTCAGGTAACTGAGTTTTTAATTACACATAGACATATTGCTGGCTTGGGTATTGATACTCATGGTGTAGATTCGGGACAGGACAGCAATTTTACCATTAATCGTTTGCTGTTAGAGCGAGGGCTAATTGTTCTAGAAAATCTCACCAATTTAGATCAATTACCACCCCAACATACTACTGTAATCATAGGAGTTATCAGATTAAAGGGTGGTTCTGGTTCTCCCGCTGCGGTAATGGCATTGTTTTAAATTTTTACTTTTCCGCGATTTTCATCAACCCCCTTAACTGATCATCAATAATACCAAATATCAAGAGTCAGAAGACTTTTAAAATCGGAATTCACAGAAATAATTGAGATATTAAAGCCTTATAACCAGAGTATACAAAATTACTCAAAAATGGTTATAAGGCTAAAATATTTTACCAATGGTAATAACTGACTAATTTTCCAAAAACAGCACCGAAACTCAATAAAACTCTCACGATATCCATAGAGTTTCAGCTTTTTGGGAAGGGAAGTCAATTAGCAATGATGTTTTAGTTAATTTCCCAAAAATAAGCAGAGGTATTCCGCAAAATTTGCTGGAAATTGCCACTATCAAACCCAATATTGCTGATTTGCATTACTGTAAATCAGCAGAAATAAAACCCTATCCAGCACAGTTTTCTGAACTTT
The DNA here is from genome assembly GCF_014698755.1 of Aphanizomenon flos-aquae FACHB-1287. Taxonomy (GTDB): domain Bacteria; phylum Cyanobacteriota; class Cyanobacteriia; order Cyanobacteriales; family Nostocaceae; genus Dolichospermum; species Dolichospermum flosaquae. The sequence goes on from NZ_JACJTO010000002.1 coordinate 171,480, forward strand.
CACTGAGTTATTTATTAAATTTTTCACAGATGAAGAGGATCTAAAAACTAGATCCCTTCGCTGCTTTTAACTCAACGGAGCTTGTTCCTGTGAATTAACAAGAATGTTGGTTAAGTTTGGACTTGAACGAGAACTATTTTATGGGAAATTCCTACGGTTTTAGTCAAAAGTAGAGATTTTATCAAATATACTACTACTTTTGCTATTTTTTAAACCATGAACTGAAGGACAGAGACTTAGAATTTAGACTCTTACCAGCAGTTTTAGATTTCACCATTGACCTGCATTTGATGAACCTGATCTGCCAATTCTTGACAATTCTGATCATCTAACTTATCAATTGCCAACATTCCCATGAGAATAACCTCTTTTAAGGTTAAGCGAGTTGAATGTGCCTGTTTTTGCACAATCTCCTTGATGATGGGACTAACACCGATTGCTGTACTAGCTCTAGCCACGGGATAAAAAGAAACACTAATGACTTCCGATAAATAGTAGCACTTTTTGCGAAGTTATTCTATATCCCTGGAACTGATCTACTTTAGTTTCGATAAATCTTTATATGTCTAATCCAGACTTTAGACAACAAACAGACTTAATAATTCTGCAAATCTAACTTTCTGACGACGGGTATAACTCTTCTGTAGCAAGCATTTCCACGATTTACTTATTGTTATTATTTGCGGTTATGTTATTCAAAATACACAATAAAATTACATATTTTTACTTATATTAATAGTAAAATTTTTTAAGTAGTAAGTATGAATAAACATATATATCTAAAAGATAGAATATGCCGTATAACCCTTATAAATAAGGGATTATAACTTTTTATCCTCCAATATCTTACCAATAAATATTAATGCTGACATAATTATTTATTAGTCTTTCTTATGATTCAGATCATAATCAATTGGTAATTGTCATCTACCAAAAGTATGAGGTTCAGAAATTAGTAAATATTTAAGCTCTAAGTGGTGGAAAAAAGATGGTGATAGATAGACAGACAAAAGCTTAAAATGATTATACAGCAACACTTTTAAGCTTATAAATTCCAAAATCTAGCATTCTTTAATCATAACTATAGAGGGTAGCTGATAGGTCAGGGAATCCGATATAGTTATATTGTTTAAGAATGTTAAATATTGTGAACTAGGAAAATAAACAGAAATCCAAATCTTCCTGAATTCACCTATTTATGTCCGTCATAAGAAAAATTAGTGAATACTCACAAGGAACAAAATAAACATGAGCGAACCTTATCTGTTAGCTGCGAGTTTATTAACAGGGCTAATAATACAGACATCAATAATTCCCCAGCAACCTAACCTTCCTCAAAATTCCCCACCCTTAGTAGATTTAGTGCAGGGTTTCCAGTCTAACCACAGCCAAAAAACCGCTCCCGGCCAAATTGCTGCACCTGAATTTAGTTATCAAACCTTGTTACCCATGCAAGAATTATCAGCTATTGAAATGAATATCCCCAGTTTAAGGATTCTGTTATCAGAATTTAGACCCCAGGAGTTATTCACACCGGTAAAATCATCATTTAACTTCGATTTCCCTACAACTAAGACTAAATTACCTATTTCCAGTAATCAACTTTACCGACAAAGGTTAGCATCACTTAAGAGTGGTCAAATTTATACACGAAATGATAATGAAGAGAATTTAGAATCATCTGGGCAGTTAAGGAAAGCATTTAAACCAACTTATGAAGATTGGAAAAATTTATTAGCCATGGAAGCTAAAGCTATTACCAAGGGACAAGGTGCAAATCGTTTAAGCATCTTAGTGGGTGATTCTTTAAGTCTGTGGTTTCCCAAGGACAAATTACCGACGGGGAAATTATGGCTAAATCAAGGCATATCTGGAGATACCACCGAGGGCGTTTCTAAAAGATTGTCGGCATTTTCCGCAACCAAACCAGATGTAATTTACTTAATGGTGGGAATTAACGATTTACGTAAGGGTGCTACTGACAAAGTAATTCTAGTAAATTCCTCACGAATTATTTATAACTTGCGTCGGAAGCATCCCACCAGTAAAATAATTGTCCAATCGATTTTACCTGTACGCTCTCAGAAAATTCTCAATAGTCGTATTCGTCATATTAACGCCCAACTTGCTATAATTGCCGAAAAACAAGGGGTTAATTATCTGAATATTCATAATTGGTTTACGGACACTGATAGTAACTTGCGCCCTGAATTAACTACAGATGGGTTACATTTATCTCTAGCAGGGTATCAAATATGGCAATTTGCACTTGAGCAAATAGAATATAGAGTAGCTCAAATTTACAATTGATATATACAAATTGAAGGTATATTAGCGTAAGTTGCTAGTAGGAAAAAGGCAAGAGGCAAGAGGTAAGAGGCACAAGAAAAAAGTGCTGACCAATTACCAATTACCAGCCTAAATATAGATAACTGGTAACTTTAGTTATTTTATTTAACAGGTCAGGGTGTGAGAGCTATCACTAAACATAAAATGTTAGATCGGATAAATGATATCGCTTGGCAAGCCCACCAGGGCAGCGTTGCGGCAATTATTCAAGTTTTGAATGAAAGACTAATTATCTCCGGTGTGAGAGCCAGAGCAGTCTTTGCAGGTGGTGTTTTACAGCTTTTGTGTGAAGCGGCCACGGTGGAGCGACTTGAGCAACCTTCCTTAGTACCAAAAATTAAAGAAATTTTGGAGTCAATTGCACCACGTCATATTCGCAGAGTTAATATTAATACTCGAATTGTTCAAGAAGACCAATTATTATGGTTGGTAGAAATGAACAGTGATACTGATAGTCAACTGCTGTGGTCACAGGAAATTATCCTATCTCAACCAAATTTATTTCAGCAGTTAATTCCCAATTTCACTGAAGTTTATACCAAATCCAGAAAACCGATTTTAGTTCAACCCCAGTCTTTACTAAAGAATCAGAACCAAGGGAAAATTTCCATTAAAACTTTAATTATGGGGGTTTCCGGTTTATCTTCAGTAATTGTACTAGCTTGGCTGTTGGGTTCTCAATCTTCCCAAACAACTAACCCAAGACCAGGAGAATTATCACGTCCTCCTGTCCAAGGTTTTTCTATTCTAGCTGATGATCCCTTTGTTGTCTCTGTGCGACTTGCTAACCAAGCTACTGCTACTACTAAAATGGCTATAACTTCAACTCAGTGGTTAGAACTAGCTGCTACTTGGCAACGGGCTTCTGATTTAATGGGTCAGGTTTCCCCCAGTCACAGCCGCTATCAAGAATCACAAATTAGAACTAAGCTGTATAAAAAGTATAGTGAGGCAGCGCAGAAGGAAGCTCAAAAGAGGAAATAGCAAGTTAAATTTTTAACTTTAACTAGACACTCATTTCTAACATTCGTTGCATTGGTTGCAGTGCGGCTATCCGAATTTCTTCTGATAAAGTAATTTCTGGAGTGCGGTTTTTCATGGCTAAATACAGTTTTTCTAGGGTATTTAGCCGCATAAATGGACATTCGTTACAGTTGCAATCACTTTGGGGGGGTGCGGGAATAAAGTGTTTGTTTGGTGATAGTTTTTGCATCTGGTGAATGATTCCTGGCTCTGTAGCCACGATGAATTCTTGACTAGGGCTGGTTTGACAATAATTGAGTAAGGCGGCTGTAGAGCCAATATAACTGGCATGGCGTAAAATGCTGGTTTCACATTCGGGGTGAGCGATCGCTTCCGCGTTAGGATGTGTAATTTTTAACTGGACTATTTTCTTTTCGGAAAAGGTTTCATGGACAATACAGCTACCTTGCCATAATAGCATTTCCCGTCCTGTTTGTTCGATTACATACCTTCCTAGATTCCGATCTGGGGCGAAAATAATCGGCTGTTCTTTGGGTATTTGCTGGACAATTTTCACAGCGTTGGAACTGGTGCAGATAATATCGCTCATGGCTTTGATTTCTGCTGAACAGTTAATATAAGAAATAACTAAATGGTCTGGATATGCGTTTTTGAACTCCGCAAACTCTTGGGGAGGACAACTATCTGCTAAAGAACATCCTGCATTGATATCTGGTAATAAGACCAATTTATCAGGATTGAGGATTTTCGCTGTTTCAGCCATGAAGTGAACACCGGCAAAAACAATAACATCGGCTTTGGTATTGGCTGCGGCTCTGGCTAATTGTAAGGAATCGCCAATAAAGTCGGCAATATCTTGAATATCAGGATCTTGGTAGTAGTGGGCTAATATTACCGCGTTGAGTTCTGTTTTTAGCTCCGCAATGGCAGTAAATAGATCTAATGGTAAAATGGCTGATTTTGGTTGAGTAAGTGTAGTTGTAAACACAATTAAAAACTGCTTTTTTGTACAATTAAGATTACCTTGTAAATTCTATTATAGTAGTTTTTACCAAAAATAGGAGGGTATTGATCTTAGTAATTTATGTCCAAATCCGGTGGAGTTTCATATCCTGGAAATATACGGTTTTTTAAAGTGGCATGACCAGTCAGAAAAATCAATCAAAATCTGTCAAAATTGCTGTAATTGGCGATGTTCACGACCAATGGGAAGCAGAAGACGGTATAGCACTCCAGCATCTCGGTGTTGACTTGGCGCTATTTGTCGGTGATTTTGGGAATGAGTCGGTGGAGGTGGTAAAAGCGATCGCTTCCCTGGATCTTCCCAAAGCAGCGGTAATGGGCAATCATGATGCCTGGTACTCGGCAACTGAATGGGGACGCAAAAAATGTCCTTATGACCGCACCAAGGAAGACTGGGTACAGGAACAGCTAGATTTATTAGGATCGGCCCAAGTCGGTTATGGTAAGTTAGATTTTCCGCAGTGGAATTTAACAGTAGTGGGTGGTCGTCCTTTTACCTGGGGAGGATCTGAATGGCGATTTGCCCAAATGTGCCAAGAACGTTATGGTGTCTCTAGTTTGGAGGAGTCCGCAGATAAAATTGTTAAGGTAGTAAAAAGTGTTACTTGTGATCATATTATTTTTCTGGGACACAATGGACCGAGTGGTTTAGGCGATCGCCCGGATGACCCTTGTGGCAAGGATTGGCATCCTATTGGTGGTGATTTTGGTGATCCTGATTTTGCAGAAGCAATTTCTCAAAGTCTCAATATGAATAAAAGGGTTTCTCTAGTCGCTTTTGGTCATATGCACCGGACTCTGCGCTATACTAAGAAGCTGCAACGGAAGGCTGTGTTTAGAAATCCAGAAGGAACTATTTACCTAAATGCTGCTACTGTCCCCCGGATTATTCAACAAGACGGGATGAAGTTACGGAATTTTTCTCTGGTTTCTTTGGAGGATGGTTTGGTAACAAAAGCTTCTCTGGTATGGGTGGATCAGGGGTACCAAATCGCTGCTGAGGAAGTTTTTTATAATTCTTCAATTTCAGTAGTGCCAATTCTGTAATTATATGTTATGATCTTATTTGTCAGTTTTTGTATTGCACAATTCTGGCAAATACTCTGGAGAGGTGGCAGAGTGGTCGAATGCGTCCGACTTGAAATCGGATGAGGTGAAAGCTTCCGGGAGTTCGAATCTCCCCTTCTCCGTTTTTTTAGTTTTTATCTCACGCAGAGGCGCGGAGTCTCAGAGAAGAGCATAAGAGTTTGATTTGGAAATATTAAATTTGCTGTAAGGTAAGAGTTAGTTTTGCTATTATTCCAGATATAAACTTTTAAATATGTAATTCAGCAATAGGTATGATTTGCTGAATTTACGAATAATGGTAGGGTGTAGTCAATTGGAGATTTCTAACCCTAATTAAAATTAAATGTGTCATGAAAATAGAAATTGCTAACTTAGGTGTTATTGAAAAGGCAGAAATTGATTTAAAGCCTTTAACTGTCTTTATTGGTGGTAATGGAACAGGGAAAACTTGGACAGCTTATACTTTAGCCTCTATATTAGGTGAATATGGATGTGAGAGATATTGGCAAGCTTATCTGGATAAAAAGACTCAACAGAGATATCCCATTATAGATAATGCGGTTGAAGAATTTTTACAAGAAGGAACTGTTCGGATTGATTTAATTGAATTTGCTGAAGAGTTTATTGAAACATATATCAATGATGTTTCTGATTTAGCACATAGCTGGATGAATAAATTTCTAGCCACAGATCGTGTTGATTTTAAAAAGATGAAAGTGAGCTTTGATTTAGCAGTAGCTAAACCAGCAATATTAAATAATCTTAAAAAAGATTTTATAGATCAACAGTTATCTTTTGGTACTCAAAGTAAAGATACTTTACATATTCTCAAGGAATTAGGTGACAGTAAGATTTATTTATATATACTTTCAAGTTCCGAAGAAAATATTTTGAAAAAATTACCTAAAAGAGCCTTTGAGCAGATTTTACTTAAATTAATTTTTAGAACAATTCACAGGTTTTTTCATTTGGAAACTTATATATTTCCTACAGAAAGAACAGGAATTTTACCGCTCTTTTCTTCAGCTATAAAAATTAAAAATTACATAAATATTGAAGATATTTATGATGATGATCTTGATGAGAATGTAAAAAGTCTTTCATCTATGAAACTAAGCATACCAGTACAAGATTTAAAATTGACACTAGAAAGCATATACATAAAAACATCATCACAAAGAGAAAAAGAAATACAACTTTACCCAGAAGTTTTGGAATATCTTAAATTAGCAGAAATTTTAGAACATGATATTTTGGGAGGAAAAGTCAATATTGAAAATTCTAGCTTTGATCAAGAAATTCTTTATCAACTATCAGAAAATATTAAGTTAGAAATGACAGTTTCTTCTTCAATGGTAAAAGAATTAGCTCCGTTAGTTTTGTGTTTACGTTATTTCGCTGTACCAAATGAATTACTAATTATTGATGAACCAGAAGTGAATTTACATCCAGCAGCGCAAGTACAAATGATCGAATTTTTAGCAATGTTAGTTCAAGCAGGTTTGAAAGTGTTAATTACAACTCACAGCCCTTATATAATTGATCATCTAGCTAATTTAATGAAAGCTGCTAAATATGAAGATAAAGAAAGTCTCAAAGAACGATTTTATTTAGAGCGAACAGAAGCTTTTATTCCTCAAGAAAAAGTTTCTGTTTATCTATTTGAAGATGGTACAGCTAAAAATATATTACATGAAGACGGTAGGATAGATTGGGGAACATTTGGGAATGTTTCAGATGACATTTCCCATATTTTTCCATAATCACTCTTATAATCTTAAGTTCAGGAGTGATTTTAAAATGCCTTTCGATCATTTATTGTTATCATGTTGTTTACTACCAGGAAAAACAAGTCATAAAGAATATGGTGTGGAAGTAAGTTTACAACCAGCAAGTGGTGAAACAGTTTTATTTTTTCATATAGACGAGAAATCGAACCCTAATTGTAAATTTCGTAAATTATTAGGATTAGATAGAGAAGGAATGAAAATTTGTGATCTCATTGTATTTTATGCAAAAGACAATGAAAGGATTATCTGCTTTGTAGAATTGAAGGGTGGTGACATAAAAAGAGCTACAGAGCAAGTTAAAACTACATATTACTACTTTAACGAATTTCTCAAAAAGTTTAATTCATCATTAAAGTTTACTGCAAAAACCTATATTGTATATGATGGTTCTGCACCACAAGAATTTGATAGATACAAAGAAGAATTAAAGGCTAAGTTTGGTGAAGGGAACTATAGAATTTATAGAGATTCAGATTTAGGTAATTTTTTGCGAGGTGCGAAGTATCAACCGAAAGGAAAACCAAAGAAGGGTAAATAATTTTACCACTTTAGTAATTGCCTTATCAAATCAAAACGCATTTCTTGTACTCTTTGTGTTTTTTGCTCACTGGCTACTAAAGTTTTTTTACGTCTTAAATCTAAGCGTTTTAGAGTTCGGGATAAACTGGATATACTTACCTCTATTTTTGTTTGCTCCTTTATTGCTGCTTGAATTTCCCGTAAATATATATCATTCTGCTCTATCACTATTTTTTCAATAATTCTTCCTCTTTACCTTTAATTAAAGAACGGCGGTCTCCACCTTTAGGTTTGGGTTCTATTTTCCCCGTTTCTCTATATTGGCGGAAAAATTCACTGATAAATGATAGGCTCACTTTAAATCTCGCTGCTAACTCTCTTTGCGTGCCTTCTTTATTTTGGCAAGCACTTAATATTTTTTGTCTTATATCAGTCGAATATTTCAATCTCATGTGAAAATTTACGAGAATTGAAGCGGAACGCCATTCCAGTCCATCAGAAGCCATAATCGATAGTCAAAGTGTAAAAAGTGCGGCGATGGTGAGTCGGAAAATAGGATATGATGCGGATAAACAAATCAAAGGGCGAAAGCGGTTTATGACCGTTGGGGTGGATTCTGCGGATGTTAGTCGCCGCCGCCAATGTACCAGAGCGATGCTATGATCCGGATCATGGTGAGGTAATTAGCATAAAATCTTACCCCTCAAAACTTTTTAAACACCCTCTAAGACATATCCATAAATCTCTGCGTATAAATTCCTATCCAAAAATTAGCAGCAACGGGAAAAGTATTTTTTCCTATTATCTATTACTAATTACTAAATTAACCTCATGAAAAATGACTTCCCTGAACGCAAAAAAGCCTTAACTCCAGAAATGGAATTTTCGGAAAAGTTAACTTTTCGAGATTATCTAATTGCTACAGAACAAAAGGCTAATAAACCTTTACCGATTTGGCGATTAATTGCCCCTTTATTCTTTCAATTAGGTTTAATTTTGGCTGTACCTTCTCAAGCAATGTTTATAGACATGACTGGGAAAACAGTAATTTTGCAAACCGTATCTGTAAATTCTAATGATGTTATTCGGGGTTCTTCATTGAATTTAGATTATAATATTTCCCGTCCCGATACTTTAAGGAGGTTACCGGGTTGGAATGATTGGTTACGAAGAAATTCCCGTAGAGATAAGCAAATTTCCCAAGGAAGTATCTTATATCTAATTTTGCAAGAACAACAATCTTTTAATAGCGAAGCGCGACCTAGAAATCGAAATCAATTCCAGTCTTGGAAACCTGTCCGGGTAAGTAGTAATCGTCCTGGTTCTTTATCTAATAATCAGGCAGTTTTAAAGGGTAATTATGAAGACGGGTTAATTAATTATGGGTTGGAAAACTATTTCATTTCTCAAAAACAAAGACAGCAAATTAATGAGGATATTTCACAACTTCAAGAAAACGGAAATGGTAGAGAACAACCCATATTAGTTAAAATCAAAGTAGATTCTCAAGGTAATGCTGTGCTAACGGGTTTATCTATCAAAAATGCTTCTGGTAGAGGTAACTATCGCAATTATCGGTTTCAGTAAGTAAATATATCGTTTTCCAGTCTCATGAAGTACACAGCAATTTATTCCCTGTTCCCTGTTCTCTAAAACTAAAAAACTTTGTACCTCACAAGTATGGGAACTGCTATAAATAATCAGTAGTATTCTAGATTAGAAGCCATTAGTCTTGAGTTAATTTAGCCTAACTTTTGGTTTTTGGCTTCTTTATCTTCTTAGGAATAAATTGCCCTTTCGGTTTTTCTGTCTACTTACTTATTCAATTTTAAAGTTAATAGGTAAGCGAGTATAAAGCCCCTGAGGATCATTCATTGTTTGTAAAGTATTGATTTCCTGCTGGAATTTTGCCAACTCCTTTATTAAGAGATTGTGGTTTTTTATTTCAGCTTTTTCTATTCCTAATTTAGCTTTTACTTCATCTAATTTTTTACCCAATAACCTTTCCATAAAAGTACCAACTTGGGGATATTCTTCTAATTCCCAATTAGTGCCTAATTTTGCTTGTTTAGCTGCATATTCAATGGCTACATTTAAACCACCAATTTCATCAACTAAACCGATTTGTTTGGCTGCTATTCCTGACCAAACTCGTCCTTGAGCAATTTCTGCTACTTTTGCAGTTGGTAATTTTCTTCCTTGAGAAACTTTCTCTAAAAATAGATTATAAATGCGGTCAACACTGCGTTGGTAAACTGCTAATTCTTGGGGTGATTTGGGACGAGAAATGGTTTTTTGATCTGCATATTGGGACGTTTTTACTGTATCCCATGTTATGCCATTATTATTGCCTAACTTTTGACCATTAAATAATACACCAAAGACACCAATAGAACCTGTAATTGTATTAGATTGAGCAAAAATGCGCTGAGAGTCACTAGCAATCCAATAACCACCGGAAGCAGCCATATCACCCATAGAAACGATTACTGGTTTAACTTGATGAGTTAATTTAATTTCTCTTTGCATGACTTCGGCTGCAGTAGCACTACCACCAGGGCTATTAATTCGTAAAACTACGGCTTTAATTTGATCATTTTGCCTAATTTTTGAGAACATTTTGGCAAATTCATCGCTACCAATTGTTCCTTGATCACCGCTACCATTGACTATTTCTCCTTCTGCATAAACAATAGCAATTTTATTGTCTGATTTTGAAGATTTCCCAGGAACTTCTGCATAATCACCCAAACTGATTTTTGTGAATGTTTTATCTTTTTCATTCTTACCAGTTAATTTTTTTAAGTCGGTAAATACTTGATCTTCGTAAGCAATCATATCTACTAAACCATTAGATTTAGCTACCGTAGCTTCTAAAATTCCTTGACTATTAGCGATCGCTTGTAATTTTTGTGGTAGAATATTTCGGCTTGTACCCACAGATTTTTGCCATTCCCCCCAGACATCATCTAATAATTTTTGGGTTTGTTCTCGGTTCTCTGGGCTAAGTTTATCAAGAATTAATGGTTCTACTGCTCCCTTAAATTTACCCACCCGCACAATCTGCACACCAATACCGTATTTTTTAAATGCTCCTGCTAAAAACATTGGTTGTGAACTTAAACCGTTTATTTCCATTGTCCCCATAGGATTAACCACGATTTGATTAGCTACGGAACTTAAATAATATTCTCTTTTACTCCAATCTGAACTATAAGCAATAATTTTCTTACCAGTTTTGCGAAATTTTTCTAATGCTTGGCGAATTTCTTTTAAAGAAGCATAACCAACGGTACTATTAGTATTATTTCCATCTATATAAATACCAACAATTTTTGGATCATGTTCCGCTTTATCTAAGGTTTCCACAACTTTACGAAGTGTGATACTATTTTCCTGAACGCCAGTAAAAGTTTTTTCTACCAATTGACTGGATTCAGGTTCATTATCAGTGATTTTCATAGACAAGTCAAAAACTAACACCGACTTATCTTTAACTGTTGGAGAGGAATTTTGGGAACTAGCAATTGCAATCAACAGCAATAAGAATCCCAGTGTACTAACTCCAGAAAAAATTGTTAGTCCCAGTAAACTACCAAGTAAACTTGCCAAGGTTTGTTTAAGAAAATTAGTCATTTTTTATTAGCTATTAGTTATTGGTAATTAGTCATTATAAAACCAATGACTAACACATATTCTACTTCTATTCTACGCGCTGTAAACTCTTAGATTGCTTTAATTCGTACAAATTGCTGTTAGCAGTGCAAAATAAGACAGTAGTGATTTCAGCAATTAATACCTCTGTTAATTCTACCACAGCCGCTTCTGATACTGCTGCCGCCTTCAAGTAAGGCATTGCTAAACCAGCGATATCAGCCCCCAGTGCAATAGCTTTCGCTACATCTAAACCATGACGTAAACCTCCGGAGGCAATTAAAGGAATATGGGGATGATAATTGCGAATACTGGTAATACAATCTGCTGTAGGTATACCCCAATCTGCGAATGTCTGCCCCAAACGGCGCTGTAATGAGGTTTCTGCTCGTTCGCTTTCCACTAAAGCCCAAGACGTTCCCCCAGCACCAGCCACATCAATGGCTTGAACTCCAGCAGCTATGAGTTTTTCTGCTATAATTGCCGAAATCCCATTACCTACTTCTTTGACAATGATAGGGACTGGTAACTTACTGCATAAATCAGATATTTTGTCAAGTAGTCCACTAAAATTAGTATCACCTCTAGGTTGAATAAATTCTTGTAAAGGGTTAATATGTAAAATCAGGGCATCTGCAGCGATTAGATCAATAATTCGCAAACATTCATCAATGCCATATTTATAATTAAGCTGGACTGCACCTAAATTAGCAAACAGGAGAATATCAGGTGCATACTTGCGAACCACAAAAGTATCAGCAACTTGAGGTTTTTCAACCGCTACCCTAACAGATCCTACTCCCATGGCTAATTTGTATTCTTGGGCAACTTCAGCCAGACGACGGTTAATTATTCCCGCTTGTTCTGTGCCTCCAGTCATAGAGGAAATTAACAAAGGTGCATTGAGATATTTTCCTAGAAAGGTCGTACTCACATCAATATCTTGACCATTAAGTTCTGGTAAACAAGTATGAGTAAAGCGATATTTTTCTAACCCTGTGGTAATTGCTGGTGATTGGACATTATTTTCTAAACAGATACGGATATGATCTGCTTTACGATTTTGGGTTTGGGCCGGGGTGTTAATGGCAAGGTTCACAGCTAAATATGTAATTATGTGAATATTTATATTTTGCACTAGGACTTGGTAAATATAAATCTTGGCTAAATAAACAAAGCCCTATTCAGGGAATAAAGATGTATTATTATTGCCCATACTTTTTATATCCAAGCTGATCTAATTTTGCTTGCTTGTCCATGACCATATTATAAAGACCTTGGCGATAGGTTTGAACTTTTTCTAGTAATTCTGGTTGGTGAGTAGCGAGAATTTGTATAGCCAAAAGTCCAGCGTTTTGAGAATTACCAATCGCAACAGTAGCGACAGGTATTCCTGCTGGCATTTGTAATATAGAATATAAAGAATCTACTCCTTGTAAATTCTGAGTAGCGACGGGAACACCAATAACAGGTAAAGGAGTTAAAGATGCTACCATACCGGGGAGATGAGCCGCACCTCCAGCACCAGCGATAATTACCTTAATCCCGCGTTGATGTGCAGTTTTAGCATATTCAATCATCCGTTCTGGGGTACGATGGGCAGAGACAATGGCTACTTCAACCATAATACCAAATTCTTCGCAAATGGCGATCGCCTCCTTCATGGTAGGTAAATCAGAATCGCTACCCATGATAATACCAACTTCGAGACTCATATAATTAGGGAATAGGGAACAACTGAAAACTAACAAAATTAATACCCATGCTGGCAAATGTAGATATTATCAATGCAAAAATACCCGGTTATCAAGATCTACAAAGAATCTTGGTTAACCACAAAGGCATAATTGAGAAAATTATGCCCATGAATACAGCATGGGAACAAGTTACACCGCACAACTTACAAATTGTAGATGTAGCTAGGGACTGGATTTCTTTAGGTGGTGTGGATTTACAAATTAATGGTGGACTGGGTTTAGCCTTTCCTGAACTAACATCAGAAAATGCTGATATGCTGGCAAAAATTTCCTCATTTCTATGGAAAACAGGAGTTGATGGTTATTTACCAACTCTAGTTACAACCTCTATCGAGAATATTCAGCGATCGCTGGCCATCATCGCTAATTATACCTCCAGTTCACAAACTTCGGCAAAAATTCTGGGAGTGCATTTAGAGGGACCTTTTTTAAATTACTATAAACGCGGTGCACATCCAGCCGAGTATCTTCTACCTCTCACCATTAATCAAGTTAAACGAGTATTAGGTGATTATGCCCCTATAGTCAAACTCATCACCATTGCACCAGAATTAGATATTACAGGTGAAGTTATCCCCTATTTACGTTCGCTAGGAATTACTGTGAGTTTAGGACATTCACAAGCAACAGCCATAGAAGCTCAACAAGCCTTTGCTCAAGGTGCTACAATGATAACTCATGCTTTTAATGCCATGCCACCCCTACACCACCGTGAACCAGGGTTATTAGGCGCGGCCATGAATGATCCTGAGGTGTTTTGTGGTTTTATAGCTGATGGCCAGCACGTTGATCCAATGATCTTAAAAATTCTTTTGCGTGCCAGTGCTGGATTATTTATTGTTAGTGATGCTCTTGCACCATTGGGATTACCTGATGGTATTTATCCATGGGATACCCGACAAATTGAAATTATCAAAGGTACAGCCAGATTACAAGATGGTACTTTAACAGGAACAACTTTACCCTTATTAGTTGGGGTTCAAAATTTGATAAAATGGGGAATTTGTGAGGAGGAAACTGCCATTAACCTCGCTACAAATGCACCCAGACAAGCCATTAATTTATCAACTTTTGCTATCAATCAACCAGCGAATTTATTGCGCTGGAAATGGAATGAAGTTGCTAAAGAAATGGTTTGGAATCGGTTAACTGTCTCAACTATATTCTATGGAATTTGAGGATTTTTAAGAGATTGGGGACTTGATTAATAATATTTCTATGAATAGAAAGAAAGTTTTATCAAAGTCCACATTCGTAGACTACAAAAAGCAAGATTTTTGAACCCGCAAAGGCGGGTTTTATCTATGTAGATGCGAATTAGATTCGCCATTTTTTCAAAAGATTCTTTTATCTTAGATTAAAATTAATTATATTATCTAATTTGGAGTTTTCTGGCTGTGCTAAGTTCACCTTTACCCACAATCAACGCCCTCAAACAACCCACCAGTGATATTTGGGTAGAGCAAGCGATCGCCAACCTTGATATTATCTTACTAGATCACTCCCACTGTGAACGCAAAGCCGCAGGAGTAGCCCTAAATATGATGTTTCGCTATCCATCTCATGCTAAAATGGTCAGGGAGTTAACAGCGATTGCTCGTGAAGAACTAGAACACTTTGAACTCGTCAATCAATGGCTAGAACGTCGTAATATCAAACTTGCACCCCTATCCGCACCCCCCTACGGTGCAGGGTTAAAATCCCAGGTAAGGGGACAAGAACCCCAGCGATTTTTAGATTCCTTACTTGTTACCGGTTTAATAGAAGCCCGTAGTCATGAACGCTTAGGACTTCTAGCTGCTAACTGTCCAGAACCAGAATTAGCTCAATTTTACCGCAGTTTAATGGCATCAGAAGCCCGACATTTTGGCACATATTGGGTTTTAGCTGATACTTATTTTGACAGACAAACCGTCATGGATAGACTAGATGAATTAGCAGAAGTAGAAAGTCAATTATTATCAACCTTACACCCAGAACCGAGAATACATAGTTAGTCAGTTTTTCACAGATTCGCGGTAGACAAAACATAACTCATTTTAACTGTAAAATAGAAAAAACCCCGGAGGTAAAATTACGGTTTACGCACGTCCCCTAGCCAAATTAATCGAACAATTGCAACGGCTCCCTGGAGTTGGTCCCAAAAGTGCCCAACGTTTAGCTTTGCACATCTTAAAAAGACCAGAAGCAGAGGTAGAAGCCTTAGCCCAAGCACTGGTTGACGCAAAAAAACAAGTAGGTTTATGTCAAGTTTGCTTTCATTTATCATCAGACCCAGTATGCGAAATTTGTCGTCACCCTCAGCGAGATAATACAACTATTTGCGTAGTTGCAGATTCCCGTGATGTAATTGCCTTAGAAAAAACCCGCGAATATAAAGGTAAATATCATGTTTTAGGTGGCGTAATTTCCCCAATGGATGGTATAGGACCTGAACAGTTAACCATTCAAGCTTTAGTGAGACGGGTCAGCGAACAAAAACCCCAAGAGGTGATTTTAGCTATTAGTCCCAGTATCGAAGGGGAAACGACAACATTATATATAGGTCAATTACTAAAACCATTTACTAAAGTTACTCGTATTGCTTTTGGTTTACCCGTTGGTGGTGATTTAGAATATGCTGATGAATTAACTTTAGCAAGGGCATTAGAAGGACGAAGAGAGTTAGATTAAAAGTAGCAAATATCAAAATGTTTTTTAATTCCCTAGAAAATCAACTACAACACTGGCAAAATACAATTAACATTCAACCCAATAATGTTAATGCTTATGTTCATCGAGGTATGGTTTATTTTAAATTAGGAAAAATTGCCGAATCAATTCAAGATTTTGATCATGCAGAAAAGTTAGATATTCAAATTACTCCTTATCTTTGGCAACGGGGGTTAAGTTATTATTATGCAGAACGATTTGCTGAAGGTGCAAAACAGTTTGAAATTGATTTAACTGTTAATGCTCAAGATGTAGAGGAAACAGTCTGGAGATATCTTTGTATAGCTAGATTATCCGGTGTGACAGAAGCTCGTAATTCTTTATTACCTGTGAAAAATGATCCGCGAAAAATCATGAAATCTATCTATGATTTATTTGCAGGTAATTGTACAATAGATGATGTTTTAAATGTAGGAAAATTAACAGGATTAAAAGGTAAATTTTACAGCCATCTTTATTTGGGTTTATATTATGAAGCTGAGAATAATTTAGAGTTAGCGCAGGAATATATAGTTAAGGCTGCTGATGAGTATAAAATTGATGATTATATGTGGTATTTAGCCGTAGTGCATAAGCAGTTACGGAAATGGGAGTAATATATGAAATACAGTAGGGCTGATTCCTAGTAAAGAAAGCTGCTAAACAAGCTGAATCTGCTCTCAAAGTGTTAATCAACTCGTTGTTTGGCTTTTATGGGACTTCTGGTGTTGGTTTTAACGATACGATATGGAAGCTGCTGCACTGGTTGCAGCTTATGGTAGACGGATTCTGCGATTCATGATTGATGTGATTGAAAAAGCGGGAGGTATCCAGGTTGAAAGTGATACTGATGGTGTGTTCTTCTCCCACTCTGAACCTCTGCTGATATTTGAGAGGCTGCAAAATGCTTTACCTACGGGTATCAAAATTGAGTTGGAAATTCTTGCTCAAGCGATGTTTGTTCCCTCTAGAGGAGCTAAGAATTATATTATCTGGCATGAAGATGGTAAAATTACTACTAAGGGTTCATGGCGGAAAAGAGACCGTTCTCGTCTAGAAAAGGAGTTTCCTTTGAACTACCTAACACAATATCTTCTGTCAAAGGCTAAGGCAGAACAATATTACCAGGAATTAACCAAGGTTATTCGTTCTGGTGATTTTCCTGTGGAACAGTTACAGGTTACTCGGAAAATTAAGAAAGGTGAAAAGGCTCTTTTGGTTCTGGGTAATACTGGGGATGTTGTGACGTTTTATCAAGGAATTCTGGGATTGACTAATTCTGAAGCCTATTCCAGTGGTTATTATTTGGAGTTGATAGCTAAAAAACGAGATGAGTTACTTTCGGTTGTTGAGCCTCAAGGTGATGGTAGTTTGGGAAAGCAGTTGAGTCTATTTTGAGTAATGATTTATACATAAATTTTGCAGGTTTTTGTAAGTATCTTGGTTTCATCCCTAAATTTGAATATGTTATATCCGCCTTACATGATACCATAGCATTGTGACTAGGAGACGAATTATCAAGTCGGATAGGGTACAAAAATATGCCAAATAACTACACACCCCAAACTTGGGGTTATTTACTAACAGGAACAGTAAGTGAAAGACTAATTCGTACATTAGAAGGACAAGAAGCGTTAAGTAATTATAGTGAAAATTGGCAAATACATGAACGTGCGAGAGATTTAATTTTTACTCTTTTAGGAGTAGAATCTTGCCTTTTTTATGTCCGTCGTTTTAATATTGATCAACATGATAATAGGCTAGAAATTTGGACTTTAACACTAGCGACTGATCAAAATCATTTTGATTTTACATCAAGATTAAATCAATTTCCTCAATTCTTACAATCAGATACACCCAAGACGTTACAATTACGATCAACTGCTTATCGAAATAATAGCGGTTGTTTAGGTATATATGAAATTCTTTTATTAGATAGTGAACTAGGAAAAGAAGATGCCTTTTCTCGTCCTTTTAATATTCACTTAGTTCCAGATATAAATCAAGAAATTGGTATTCCTAGAGAAGCATTTGAAATAATAACTAGTCAACCATTGCGATTGCGTAGAGAGTTTGTGCCAACAGAAACTCAAAGAAAACGATGGGGAGAGTTCTTGAATGTTGAAAAAAGACTGGCGGAAAGCAAACAGTTTTGTGTAAGATTTTCAAGTCATAACTTGCTTAATATTGGTGATGATAATCGCATAACTTTCAAAATAGATGAAAATTTTGCCTTTGGTATTAATTCAAATCGTCTTAGTAATAGTTTAACATCTGAAGAATTATGGGAACGCATTCAACAAGCTAAATATCAAAATATCGAACTGATAATAAATACCAATCAATTGCATGGAAACAATAGTAGAATAAAATTAGGAATAATAGAAAGAATTAGACTAGAGCAAAAAGATATTCGTGTAGAAATTCAACCCGATCTACTGAGAAGACTTCAAGAGGAAGTTACAACAATTGAAGAAGACGAATTAACTTTACCACCAAAGGCATATTTATTATATAAAAATGTTGGTAGTCTTGCTCAAATAGAATGGAAAAGAACAGCATTAGTAGAACTAGAACGGGGTCAAACTCATAATATTAATTTAGGAAAGTTTTTTTTCGATGCTACTCAAGCAAGAGCAATACAACAAGAAATAGTATTAAATTATGATAATTTATTATTAAAAAGTGCAAATGACGGACAAAGAGCAGCAGTAGAAGCAGTTTTAGGTGCAGAAGATTTAGTTCTCCTCCAAGGTCCTCCAGGTACAGGAAAAACAACAGTTATTACAGAATTATGCTATCAAATTGCCTTGAGGGTGAGGGATGGTAAAGTTTTAATAGTATCTCAAGCCAACTTAGCTGTAGATAATGCTTTAGAAAGATTACCCCATCATCCTTTATTACGTCCTTTGCGGATAGGAAGTTCTGCAAATGGTAATGAAGAACAACCTTTTTCAGAACAGAATGTAGTTCATAGATGGAGAGAAAATACAGCTAGAGATTGTGAAAGTAAACTACTACCAAAAATCAAAATTTTTGAAGGTCTTAGTCCATTATTAAACCATCAAGACCGATTTTATGCTTACATTGAAATTGAAACAACCTATCCTGATAAAAAAGAACAATTAAATCAATATCTGGAAAATTTGGAGTTACTTTATCAAAGCAAACAAGCTAGTTATGAACAAATTGAAGCTAAACAGCAAGAAGTTGAACAACTATTATCAGGATTAAATGATTTGGTTGAATCTAATGCTATTTTGCAAATTAATCAAGAACATAAACTTCAAAAATTTCGCAGTGATTTAGATAATATTAATTTAGCTAAAGAACAATTACAGCAATGGTATATTAATTCTAATTCTCAAATATATAAAATATTAAAACAATGTCTTCAACAGCGTCAATATTTAACTGAAGATTTAATTATATTACCTTCACACATCTTATCTATCCTAAATGAGCATCAATCAAATTGGACTGAATGTATTAGTGATAACAAACGAGAAATCAGCACACTAATTGATTCATTAAGGACATCGGATCGAGTTTGTGAAGTTGCCAATAAAATAAATTGGTTAATATCCCAAAAGCAAGGGATACTATCACAAATATCTATTAATAAAAATCATGTTAATCAATTAGTTGAACAACTGACAAATAGGATTAGTAATCAAGATTGTCTATCTGCTATTGATGAACTGTATAGATTAATGTCAAGAGATGTTAGAATTATTAATTCTTTGGAAAATAGTCAAGAAAGATTAAACGCTGCTTTACGCTTGACGGCTATTCAATCTAAATCTGAATTAATTATACAACAAAGTCAACCTCCATTACCAGAACCAATTTTGCGAAAGATTACTGTTAAAATTGTGGAGAATATTTCCAAAACAGTTAAAATATTATTAAGACGTTTGCAAGAAAGAACAGAACAACAAATTAATGAAACTCTAAATAATCAAGACAATTTAGAAAGTACATTAAAACATTTTTATGTTATTCCTTCCACTCAAAAATATTTGGATTCTCACTTGTTGCAAATAAAGGATACTGCTAACGAACTAACTGAAGATATAGAAAATTTACGCCAACAAATTGATATAAAGAAACAAGAAAGCCAGGATTTAGAAATAACTTTAAATACTGAAAGAACTTGGTGGTGTAATATTTGGGATAAAATTCCAGACGATTTCAAATTAAATATAAATTCTACAGACTTATTTAATCTGGATTTTCTTAACACAATTCCTCACTACTTTGATGATTGGCAAGAAAAATTAACTGAAACGGAAACATGGCTAAACCGATATCAAACAAATATGCAAAATTGGATTCAACGTTTACGATATCCATCAGCAGATGATCTAGCAAGTTTTCAGAAAAGCTATATAGATAATGTTAACATTGTTGGTATTACTTGTGTAAGAGCAGGTAATCCTACCCTGTTGCAAAAATTTAGCTCCTTTGATGTTGTGATTATTGATGAGGTAAGTAAATCTACACCACCAGAATTATTAATTCCAGCACTTAAAGGTAAGAAAGTGGTAATGATTGGAGATTATCGTCAGTTACCACCCATTCTTGATGAAGAAAGTTTAGATGAACTAGCTGAAGAAATACAAACTCCTATAGAACAGCTTGCATTTTTAGAGGAATCATGGTTTCATGTTCAATTTGAAGCGGCTAAAAATCAGGGAAGTAATATCACTAAAAAACTAACAACTCAATATCGAATGCACCCTCAGATTATGGAAGCGATTAACCAATTTTATGATGAGGGTGACGGTGGCTTAACTTGTGGACTTTCTGATCCTGATAGCGAACGCGCACATAATTTTAATACTCAAAGTATTAGAGAAAATAATCATATTATTTGGGTAAAAATGCCTCTAAAAAAGGAGTATATAGAGCAGCGACAGGGAACTTCTCGTTATAATCAAAAAGAAATTGAATGTATTAAAAAACTATGTCAACAAATGGATGATGATTGGGCTGAGAAAGTAGCCGCAGGTAAACCTAAAAAAGAAATAGGAATCATTACTTTTTATGGCGCACAATTAGGAAAAATTAGGGAAATGCTGTCTCGAAATACTTTTCCGAACCTCAATATTATTACGGGAACAGTTGACAGATTTCAAGGTATGGAAAAGCCAGTAATTATTGTTAGTATGGTGAGAAACAATTATAATAATAATTTTGGCTTTGCTCAAACACCAGAACGGGTTAATGTGGCTTTTTCTCGTGCTAAAGAATTACTGGTAATTTTGGGATGTCACGATTTATTTACAAGGTTGCCTATCTACAAAGAAGTGTCTAATGTTGTAGAACGTTATCAAGGTTTTTTAGATGAAAATTTAAGGAGATAAAAACAATGACTATCAATCCTCAGTTAAATGATGAAGTAAAAAGTATAGCAGAACAATATTCTGGTGAAGTTTTAGCTGCTGATTATTTTCGTTATAATGTTCAGCAAACCAAGCTAGAGTTAACCATCAGTCAACGTCGCAAACCTGATATTTTTGAAGAGTTTGTACTTCAATCTGCTATTAATATGAATAATCCCTCAACAGATGTTGAGGAAATAGCTAATATGCTCTGTATAGATCCCATGTTAATTAGTAAAACTACTAAAAAACTTGAAAATTATGGATCTTTAGCTGTTAATTCAGATTCCAAAATTCATGTTAATTATTCTGCACAAGAATTATTTATAAACTCTTGTCTTATCCTACAACCAACTTGTACTAAAGATGCTTATTATATTAATGATCCTTTTGCAGGGAGTAAAATCAACAAGAAAGTTGTAGCTAATATACCTCAAAGTTTATTCTCTTTAAACGATTATCAGGATAATTTATTAGAGATTAATGATAAGTATAAAGAAGTAGAATCTTTGGTGCTATCAGAAATTAAAGATATAATTGATTATTCTGATTTACAAATTACAGATACTCAAGAAGTAACTCGATTTCAAGTTATTGATAATAGAATAGAAGGAAGCAAAAAAGTAAGCATTTTTGTTATTCAAACTAATAAAATACAATTCTTAATCGAGGAACAAGAGTTAAAATATTTATCTGATACTTTAACTCAACTCAGTGAAGAAGGAAAGTTAGATTGGCAAGACCTTTTTTCTCAACGACAAACAACAACTTTATATCCTTCAGCTTTAATTCGTTCTGATACTACTGAAGCTCAAGGAATTAAAAGTTTTGTAGAAGAAAGAGGTATTGAATATTTAGTTCATTTTACCTCTATTGAAAATTTGTCTGGTATTTGTCGAGAAAGGGCTATTCTTTCTTTGACCAAATTAAGAGAACTAAATTGCCCATACAACCAAATTGACAACGAAAGAATAGATAGACAACTACAATATATTTTTTGTAGTGTTACTTACTATAATTTTCTCTATCACTATTTAATAAGTTCTAAAAGTTCATGTTGGGTTTTACTTCATATTCGGACTGATTATATGTGGAAAAACAAGACCCAATTTTGCACAACTAATGCAGCTACAGATGGAGGCGCTCATTTAGGAAGAGGATTAGATAAGTTACAAAATTTGTTTGCACCCCAGGTTTTTGCTAGGAGAGGAATACAAACAAGATTTAACAAACCAGAAAACTTACCTACTAACATTCAAGCGGAAGTATTAGTATATGAAAGTATTTCTTTGGAAGATGTAATAAAAATCGTCGTTAAAAACCGTCGGGATGTAGAACAAGTTCGTGGTACGGGGTGGGAAGGTGAAATTGAAATTCGTCCTGACTTACAGCAGTTTGAGATCAAAAGCGGTACAAAGATGGTAAACTTTAAAGATGGAAAAAAAAGAAAATAATTGAGATATATATGGCAGCAGCATATTCGACTGATATAAGACAAA
>NZ_JACJTO010000020.1 GCF_014698755.1 Aphanizomenon flos-aquae FACHB-1287
AATCAGTTATGTTCATTGGATGGAAGATATTATGAAATGTTGACATTTTTACCCTTGATAATACTAGTATACTTAAATATGTAAAGTTTTGTAACGACATTCAACATTTCTGGAACATGAGAGTTAATTATTATGCGAATTAAGCAAATTTCGGTTAGCGGCTTATTTGGAATTTTTGATCATATAATTCCGTTAAATATGGATGATAGAATCACTGTTATTCATGGACATAATGGTTTTGGAAAAACAGCAATGTTGAGAATTTTAAATGCTTTTTTTAACTCCCGATACCCGGAATTGCGAACTATTCCCTTTAGTAAATTTTGCGTTGAATTTGATAACGGTAGCAATGTTGAGATCATAAAAAATTATGATGATTCTGACAAGGTAAATAGTAATATTGTTTTCAATTTTTATTACCTAAATTTAGACGACATAGATGACGACTTAAAGTCGTTTAGTTATTCATTGCCCTTAAAGGGGATATCACAAGAAGAACCTAATTGGTTAGAAAAATTAAAGAAAAATATCCATATTCGCTTAATACAATCCCAACGTTTGTTAAAATTACCTCTTGTTTATTCCAAATCAGATAAAAAAAGATTTCCAACGTTGTCAACTGTATCTGAATATTCTTATGAACTTGCCACCCTAATGCAAGATAAGTTTAAGGAATATGGAACAATTTCCCAATCTCTTGATAGAAGTTTCCCCATAAGGGTAGTAAAACAACAGTTATCATCAGATATAACAGATGAACAACTGCGTAATCAACTTAATGAACTTGAAGAAACTCGTTCTCGTCTGATAGAAGTAGGTCTTTTAGAGCAAGATGAAGATTCGGAGTTTCAAATTCAACTACAAGATATAGATGAAAGTACAAAAAATACTTTATCCGTATATGTTGAAGATGTAGAAAAAAAGCTCAATGTTTTTACTGAAATAGCCACAAAAATTAACTTATTAAAAAGAATTATTAATAATAAATTTTCTTATAAAGAAATAAATTTTAGCAAAGAAAAAGGGTTCATTTTTACAACGCTTTACAATTCCTCCTTATCTGATTCAAAAACTCTATCGGCCACAGATTTATCATCAGGTGAACAACATGAATTAGTGCTGTTATATGAACTACTATTCAAAGTTGAACCTAATTCCTTAGTTTTGATTGATGAACCTGAATTATCTCTTCATGTAGGTTGGCAAGTGCAGTTTTTAAAGGATTTGCAAGAGATTACAAAGCTTGCTGATTTAGATATTCTCATAGCTACTCATTCACCAGATATTATACAAGACCGCTGGGATTTAACAGTTGAATTGAAAGGTCCGGTAAAATGAGAGAATTTTTAACCGTTGACCGTGTTGCTAACCAAATAAGATTACGACGTAGCACTTATTCAGGAACTTTCTTATTAGTTGAAGGAAGTTCTGATAAAACTTTCTATGAGCAATTTGTTGATAAATTAGGTTGTGAATTAGTCATTACTGCGGGGAAACCTTCTAGTAAACAGCGTGCTATTGCCATTTTAGAAATTTTAGAAAAATCAAATTTTCGGGGAGTTTTAGCAATTGTTGATGCAGATTTTGATCGTCTGCAAAATACATCAGTCACAAGTCCCAATCTACTCCGCACCGATACTCATGATCTGGAAACTATGTTAATACAATCACCTGCTTTAGAAAAAGTAATTAGTGAATTTGGTTCTGAAGAAAAAATTGCCCAGTTGAATCGAGATATTAGAGAAGTATTAATTTCAGTTTGTATTGCAATTGGTTATTTACGTTATATTTCTCAATCTGATGGATTGAACTTGACATTTGAAGGTATAACTTTTAGTAAATTTATTGATGAAAAAATTGGCAATTTAATGAAGTAAAACTCATTCAAGAAATCAAGAATAAATCTCAAGCTTTTTATTTAAAAGATGAAGATTTAGAAAAAAGATTAATTACCGAAAGAAGTAATAATCAAGATCCTTGGCAAGTCTGCTGTGGTCATGATTTGGTGGAAATCCTATCACTTGGTTTACGAAAAGCTATTGGAACTAATAAAACGGTTGATGTTGAAGCAAATAGCCTTGAGCGTAATTTACGACTTGCTTATGAAGTAGCTTATTTTTACAAAACTCAGCTTTATTTAGCAATTCGTCAATGGGAAACCAACAATCAACCATTTCATGTTTTACAGATTCTTGAATAAGAGGATGTTTTAAAAGTCATTATTGATGTATAAAAAACTTTTATATCCCCTAATCAACATAAATACCCCTTTTTGATACAATTGATGCTAACACCCCATCACTTTTATTGCCGTTATACCCTTCCCTGGATAGTATTATGACTAAGAATGTAAGTATTTATAATCAGTCAACTTCCGAGGTAGAAGAAAAGTATCTAGAAGCATCCCAACAGTTGCAGTTAGATAAACAAAATTATGGTTCTGATTATATTCATCTTTATGTTGATGATATAGAAGGTGATTGGCTGGAAAATTGGGATTGGGAAGATGATTTAAACGACTATATTGATGCTTTTTATCATCATTGTGAACAGGGAAATTATCAATTTGCTTTAGATACTTTAAAGGCTGGTGATGATTTATTGAATCAGCCAGAGAATTATGAAAAATCTTTAGAACTTTATAGTTATTTAGTTGAAAGGTTAGAATTACAATATCCAAAACAATCAGAAATAAATCATCAAGAGATTTTGAATTTAGCTAAATATCGTCTTCATTTGTGATAAACCGTAATGTGGTGTTGGGTTTCCTTGCGTCAACCCAACCTACTACTAAAATTTTGGTAAAACAAAAGGAATCTTAGTCAGTTTTATTTTCATTTATGCAATCAATATATTCACGCCACGCTGTAGAGGTTGTTTCTTTAAGATCAATTTCTAAATAATTTTCCCGAATGTAATTTAGAAATTCATTAAATACTAATTGAAGCTCTCTTAAAGCTTCTTCAATATCATTCCAATCTTTTTGTTGTTTGTCGGTTAATGGCATATAGTCATGAACTTCAAAAAAGAGACAACGCCCCCCTGAAAAACCATAATGTTCACCGTAATCGTCAGGAAGAGTTTTACCCCATGTAACATAAACTTTCTCCACTAAATCTTTAAGCTTATCGTCATAAAGGTAGTAATTTCCGCTGGTTAGTTTTCCCTTAAAACTGTTATAAAAGTGGAATATTTCAGTATAAACATTTTTTGGAGCTTCATTTATATGGTTTGTCATACTCGTTATATGAATTGTTTCCAGAATAGTTTTGATGGTTAAAATATCACTGTTACGCTTCGTTTCTTCCGGTGTAATTTCAGTTTTGTATCTTGGTTTCTTTGGTGATTTTTCAATGATTAGTTTTAAGGCTTCATGAATTTTTTGGCTGAGTTGTTTTTGATTTCCTTGCAACTGCTTTTCGGTAACATCTTCTGGTTTAGGACTTAACTTATAGTCAGTAATGCGATTTACTACTATATCAAAAGGTGCATCTTTTAAATCACCATATGATGTATTAAATAACATAATTATTCTCTCCCAACCCAGATGTGCAATTGCATATCCTAGTTCAATCATTACATTTGGGTTAGGAACAGTTCTTACTTCTTGTGGCTTTTTTCTACCTTCTGTAGCTTGCAGATTTTTGATAGCTTCTATAACTTCTTTTTCTCTAACTTCTTTATTAATTGTCCTTATGTCACAAATAAAGGCATCAGCAGATGCAATTTTATCAAAAATAGCAGATGGTATATGAGGGCTTCCAGGTAGATTACTTGTTGCTTCATCTAGAGTAATACGTAACTCAGTTTCTTGAAACTCATTTTGCAGTTTAATCTTTGCTAGTTCGATAGCCCCTAGAATTAGTCCTTGGTTAGTTTCTTTTGGTAAATCAGACTGCCAAGAGTAGAATACTGTAAATTGCATCATAATGTATATTTTTGGAAGTTTCTTTATATCGTAAACATTTTACATCACGGTTTGTAATTTGCATAATCAACATAGGGTTTTAAACATCCAACTCAATGTAAAGTACATCAAGCAAACTAGCAAATAAAGTTATATGATATAAATGATTTACCAGAATAAAATATTTGTAACTAGGTTTGTTATTTCATGGAGAAACTGCTCGAACTATGGTAACAAGAAAATCTCAACGTAAAGTGCTATTATCTCATGGTGAAGATGGGTATTTTGTTGTCGAAGTACCCAGTTTACCCGGTTGTATCAGTCAGGGTAAAACCCGTGAGGAAGCTTTAGCTAATATAGAAGAGGCAATATCTCTCTACATTGAAGTTTTGCAAGACAGAAATGAACCTGTTCCAGAAGATACGGTTGAGGTTGTGCTGGTGTGAGTAAATTACCTATAATCTCAGGTTTAGATTGTGTAAAAGCACTAGAAAAAATCGGATTTGTTGTGGATAGGCAAAGAGGAAGTCACATTATAATGGTTCGTGAAGAACCTAGAACCACAATATCTGTACCAGATCATAAAGAACTAGATAGAGGTACTTTGCGTGGGATTATTCGACAAGCGGGTTTGAGTGTGGATGAATTTATTGAACTATTGTGACACCGCAACAAAGCCATAACCTGAATATTTCCCCACTCATTTTATAATTTCTATTTCTCGTAACTATTCTCTATCTAATATATTTATGCAAATCAACTTTCAAACCTTTACCGTCAACAAACGATTTCCCCTCACAATTAGTCGCGGCACAACAGCACAAACAACAAATATCTGGTTACAAATTACCGCAGAAGGAATTACAGGTTGGGGAGAAGCATCTCCTTTTGGTGTCGGCAACCATAGGCAATCTACTGAGAAAATTCAAGAAACTTTGCAGCAAATCATACCTGCTTTACAAAAATATAGCCCTTGGCAACGGCAGGAAATTGAGGCACTATTAAAACAAATGCAAATTCCCTCCGCAGTTAAAGCGGCTGTCGATATAGCATTACATGATTGGTTAGGTAAGCGCGTAAATTTGCCATTGTGGCAACTGTGGGGACTAAATAAAAATGCTATAGTACCAATATCAGTAACAATTGGTATTAATTCCCCAGCAGGTGCAAAGGCAAGGACGCGAGATTGGTTAGAATTTATGGACGTGCAGTTATTAAAAGTAAAATTAGGCTCTACTGAAGGAATAGAAGCAGATCAAAAAATGCTCTTAGCAGTCCGGGAAGAAGCCATTGGAAAAGATGTATTTGTTGATGCTAATGGAGGTTGGAATTTAACCAATGCCATAAATATGTGTAATTGGTTAGCTGATTTGGGAATAAAGTATGTCGAACAGCCTTTAGCAAGAGGTGAAGAAGCAAATTTAGCCCAATTAAAAAAACATTCTCCGTTACCAATTTTTGTAGATGAAAGTTGCTTTACCAGTGCGGATATTCCCCAATTAGCTAATTATGTTGATGGCATTAATATCAAATTAATGAAATCTGGAGGAATCACCGAAGCCATACGAATGGTGCATACAGCCAAAGCCCACAATTTACAAATCATGTTTGGCTGTTATTCTGATAGTTGTCTTGCTAATACCGCCGCATTACAACTTGCACCACTGGCTGATTATTTGGATTTAGATAGTCACTTAAATTTAATTGATGATCCTTTTAGCGGTGCAGTGGTCGAAAATGGGCGAATTTTACCGAATAATTTACCTGGTTTGGGAGTGAAATATAGTGCGTCTGTCGCTTAATCAAAGAATAGCAATTCTTCTCCATGAAGGAATTAGTGGAGTTCAGGGAAAAACAGGGTTATCAATTTTACGCTACAGTGAGTCGCCCATTGTCGCTATAATTGACAGAGAAACTGTAGGTAAATCTTTAGTCGAATTAACAGGTATTCAGCGAGATGTGCCAATTGTGGCATCTGTAACAGCAGCTTTAGAGTATAAACCCGAAGTTCTAGTTATTGGAATTGCGCCTAAAGGTGGGGCTGTTCCTGATGATTATTGGCTTGATATCAAAGATGCCCTCAAAGCCGGAATGTCTTTGGTAAATGGATTACATACACCAATGGCAAATATACCGGAATTAAATGCTCTCCTGAACCCAGGACAATTAATTTGGGATGTTCGCAAAGAGCCGGCTAATTTAGAGGTAGCATCAGGAATGGCGCAAACTTTACCCTGTCGACGGGTATTGACCGTGGGAACAGATATGGCCATTGGTAAAATGTCCACCAGTCTGGAATTACACCGAGTGGCTAAGTTACGGGGTATCCGTTCTAAGTTTTTGGCCACTGGTCAAACTGGGTTAATGTTGGAAGGAGAAGGAGTGGCTTTAGACGCTGTGCGGGTAGATTTTGCTGCTGGTGCGGTGGAACAGTTGGTAATGCGTTTTGGTCAACATTACGACATTCTGCAAATTGAGGGACAGGGTTCTCTTTTACACCCTGGTTCAACAGCAACTTTACCGCTAATTCGGGGTTCTCAACCTACACATTTAATTTTAGTGCATCAAGCAGGACAAACTCACAACCGTAATAATCTGCATATACCGATTCCACCATTACCGGAAGTAATTCGGATGTATGAAATTGTTGCTAGTGGTGCAGGTGCTTTTCATGACGTTCCTGTGGTGGGAATAGCTTTGAATACTAGGAGTTTAGGGGACTTAGAGGCAAAAAATGCGATCGCTCAAATTATAGCAGAAACTGGGCTACCTTGTACAGATCCTATTCGGTTTGGGGCTGGGTTGCTATTGGATACTGTTATGCAGGGTTAATTTTTTTTTGCACGCAGAGGCGCGGAGGCACGGAGAGTAGGAGTTTTATGGTGGAGCTAATTTAAAATTCGTCAATAAAGACGTGAAAAGTCTACCGGGGACTCTCGGAAAGTTACTATTAGTGATAGTAGAGTCACGAGGAACGAGATAAACTTTGCCTCTACATCCTCAATTCTGTTGTATCTGAACCAAGGCTATGTGATGAACGGAATAAATGATTATGTTCAGGATGATACAAGCATGAGCGACCACTGACTGGCAATAATGCAGGACTAATCACATAAAGTGTCGTTCGTCGTAATTTCTCTTCATGAGTACAATTTGCCATTTGTGCTAAAGTCACAACCCGGATTTTTTCATCTGGCCAACCTAAGCGATAACAAATTGCTACTGGAGTATCTGGATCATAATGTTCTAACAATTTCCCTTGGGCTTCAGTAATATGACTTACACTTAGGTATAAACATAAACTAGCTTGATGTGCTGCTAAAGAAGCTAATTCTTCAGTATCAGGGACATGAGTACGACCGCTAATCCGAGTGAGAATGATAGTCTGTACCAAACCAGGAACAGTTAACTCTATTTTCAGTTTAGCTGCGGCGGATTGAAAAGCACTAATACCAGGTGTAACTTCAAAAGGAATATTAGCATCCGCTAATAACTGCATTTGTTCATGAATAGCACTGTAGAGACTAGGATCACCAGAGTGTAATCTTACCACAGATTTATGCGATCGCACAGCATCAATCATTAGTGGTAAAATTTCTTCCAAAGTCCGATTTGCGGTTTTGATAATTTCCGCATCTGGACGACAAACAGCTAAAATCTGTTCTGGAATTAAAGAATCTGCAAATAAAATCACATCAGCAGCAGCTAACAACTTTTGCGCCCTAACCGTTAACAAATCAGGATCTCCAGGACCTGCACCCACAATATAAACCGCTGGCTCTAGTAAATTTGGATACTTAGAAAAACTTAATACATTAATAGATTCACTCATAAATTTTCTCTTTTAAACCCGTGAAAAAAACTTTTAGCATTTTCTTACTACCCTTCCGGATTCAGCCAATTTGCCTAGTAGAAATAAATGGTAGATGCACCCTGGTTAAGCCCTGGAGATTAATTACTCCGGGGCATTTTTTTCTCCCTTTAAGGGGGTAACAACATCAGGCAAAGAACGGTTAAAGACATACAACCAGACCAAACCAAATAATCCTAAAGTCATTCCTCCTAAACTTACCATCTGTGCTATCCGTAAAGGTCCGAGCATTAAACTATCTGTGCGTAAACCTTCAATCCAAACCCGTCCTAAGCTATAGGATACCCAATAAACTAAAAATAATGTCCCTACTTTCAAACGTGGTTTTTTAGACAAAGCCCGAAAAAACAAAGTTAGTAATAGAGCAAACACCATTAAATTCCACAAGGACTCATAGAGAAAAGTGGGATGAAAATATTCAAAATTAACTAAATCTAAAGGACGACGGTCTGGGGGAATATATAATTTCCAGGGTAAATTAGTTGGTCTGCCAAAAGCTTCAGAATTGAAAAAATTTCCCCACCTGCCAATTGCTTGCCCTAATATTAATGAAGGAGCAACCAAATCAGTTAATTGCCAAAAAGATGTTTTATTGATTCTAGCAAAAATCAATGCAGCTATCAAACCGCCAATAATTGCCCCATGAATAGCAATACCTCCTTGCCAAATCGCAATTATCCGTTCTGGGTGTTGAGAATATTCTGGCCACTGAAATAAGACATAATATATTCTAGCAGCAGGAATAGCCCCAATCACTAACCAAATTGATAAATCACTAATTAAATCTGGGTTCACATAACGACGTTTGGCTAAGTATTGGGAAAGACTCACACCAATTAATACAGCGGAAGCAATTAACAAACCATACCAGCGAATAACAATTGGTCCTAGTTGAACGACAATTGGACCGGGAGAAGTAAATAAAAACCCCAAGGGTAAAGCAGAAAAATCCACAACCATACAAAATTACCTATAGGAGTGTGAAATTTAGGATCATAAAAAATCATAATATATTATTCCTAAATTACTAATCTGGACAGAATACCAATTTTAGGACATTAAATGTTAGATTTA
This sequence comes from Aphanizomenon flos-aquae FACHB-1287, assembly GCF_014698755.1. Classification (GTDB taxonomy): domain Bacteria; phylum Cyanobacteriota; class Cyanobacteriia; order Cyanobacteriales; family Nostocaceae; genus Dolichospermum; species Dolichospermum flosaquae. The sequence goes on from NZ_JACJTO010000020.1 coordinate 8,853, forward strand.
ATGAAGTTATGTACAAAATCAGCCAATATAATCACTGAAAATAACATTGTGATTGCTATTTATCCTGGTAGTTTTGATCCTATCACCTTGGGACATCTAGACCTCATTCGGCGTAGTAGTCGTCTGTTTGAACGGGTGATAGTTGCCGTCCTACGAAATCCCAATAAAAGGCCATTGTTTACAGTAGAGCAAAGATTAGAACAAATTCGTCTATCTACAAAGCATTTACCAAATGTGGGAGTAGACAGTTTTGACGGGTTGGCCGTGGAATATGCCCAAATGCAACAAGCGCAAGTTTTGCTACGGGGATTAAGAGCGGTTTCTGATTTTGAAATTGAACTACAAATGGCTCATACTAATAAAACATTGTCTACTCAGATTGAGACAGTTTTTCTGGCAACATCAAATGAGTATAGTTTTTTAAGTAGTAGTGTGGTAAAAGAGATTGCCAGGTTTGGTGGTTCTGTTGATCATCTTGTTCCCCCACATATTGCCCTAGATATATACCAATGCTACAACCAAAAATCTCTAGCATCGAATCCAAACGCAACGAACATAACTCTACCCTGCGAGAGTCCGTGAATGATATCCCCCACATTGGAAATTCAGTCCCAGCAGCAGCTTTAGAAGTGGATATTCAAGAAGAGCTCAACCGCTTGGAGGATATGGTTCTTTCTAGTATGAGAATTCCACTCACGGGACGGACTTTAATTGATGAGGATAAATTACTCGAACAACTTGATTTTATTCGTCTGTCTTTACCAGCAGTGTTTCAAGAGGCAATAATTATTTTGGCACAAAAAAATGAAATTCTCCTGGAAGCAGAGGAATATGGTCAACAGGTTGTCGATGTAGCTCAAACTAAAAGAGCGCAGATTTTGGCGGAAAGTGATATTCTCAGGCAAGCACAGCGAGAAGCTGACCAACTGCGGCGACAAGTTGAACAAGATTGTGAAACAATGATGCAAGATACTCTGGCAGAAATTGATCGTCAACGTCGTACTTGTCAGCAAGAATTAGAGGAAATGCGTCAAACTGCAATTTCTCAAGCTGAAGACATTGAGGACGGCGCTGATAAATATGCCGATAATGTTCTGGCAAATATTGAACAGGATATTCAGGAAATGCTAAAAATTATTACTAATGGTCGCAAACAATTACATTCTGGTGGGGTCTCCAATAGTGGAAATCATTCTCCACAACACTTTCCCCATAATTCTAAAAAAAGATAGCTGATTTTGCATTTTTACCTCTACCTCGTTCCCGGTCTCTGACTGGGAATGCTATTACAGAGGCTCTGCCTCTTAATTATTATTCTCATCTAGAATATACAAATATTATATAGCAGTTCTTGTGATCTTAGGTACAAAGGTTTTTAGTTTTAGGGAACAGGGAATAGGAGATAAGGAATAAATTAATGGTATATAACAGTTCTTATTTAATGTTTTAAAAGAAAGTATTAAACGCTGATAAACGCTGATAAACGCAGATTGTTTTGTTCTCTTCATAGATAATTTTTTCAGCAAATTCGGCGTTGTTGAATTGGGGTATGATATTTATTTATTAGCGATAGCTTCCCTCGCCGTAGGTATCGCTAAAAACTAACAACGCTCAGAATCAAATATTATGCAGTGTCCTGAATGTAAGTCAAGTCATATCAACAAAAATGGTCATAAAAAAAGGAAACAGAACTATATTTGTGTAAACTGTGATCGCCAATTTATAGACTGTTATGAAACCCAGAGAAATTACTGCGAAGTAGTTAAAAGAGAATATTTAAAAATGTATGTTAATGGCATGAGATTTAGAGGAATTAAAAGAATCAAAAATGTACCTACTAGGACGATTATCAATTGGGTTAAACAAGTAGGAAAACTGTTGCCAGATTATTATGACCCGCAAACAATTACTGATGTGGGAGAATTAGATGAGTTAGAAACTTTTGTGGGGTCAAAAGAACAAAATTTAGCTACGGCTGTAGACAACTTTAAACAGGGTATTTTAGGATGGGTTTTAGGAGATCATAGTGGTGAAACTTTTGCTCCATTATGGCAACTCGTTAGTCAATGGCAATGCTATTTTGATGTGACAGATAGATGGAAAGTTTATCCAAATTTTATTCCTGATGGTGATCGAGTTATCAGCAAAGTCTACATGACTAGAGTAGAAGGTGAAAATACAAGACTAACACATTATTTTGACAGACTACATCGCCAGACTCTTTGTTATTCTAAATCTGAGGAAATGCTCCGATATTCTATTCAATTATTAATTCACTATCTCAAATAGAGCAGATGTGCCAACTCCTTATCCAAATAATAGGAATTATTCTCCTGGTTAGCGATCTGCTTGCAGCAGAGCTTTGCTATCACTATAGGAATGGCACTTTTCCCCTATCATACCCGAAATAAGCAACGCCGTTTTTCTGTTTTTATCTTCCCCACAGACCAACCGCATATAGGAGCATGATTGAGTGAACGCAGCCGAACAAGCCACAAACCTGGAATTTGCCAGTAAAATTGCTACGGTAGTAAATTTGTTTAAATACGAATTTCCTGATGTCAAATCTGATCTTAAACCCTGGCATAATGACTTAGAAACCAGAGAGTTAGTAGATCCAGATTCCATTGATATCGGGTTTCACTTCCCCGGTGTCAGCAAATCTTGGCGCTGTCGCAGTATTTTAATTCAAATTCGATTTTATCAAGATCCGATCACTAATCACCGTCGCGCTATTGGTGTGGAAGCCGCTGGATTTGATCATCGTGGTGAGGTTTGGCGACTTTCTACGGTGGAAACTTGGAGTTTTATCGGTGACTCTGTACCCTTGGCTGTTGTTGGGGAAAAGCTTAAACAGGTTTGTCGGCAAATTTTAGAGGTGTTTAATCAACCAAGTCAGTAAAAAAAATTAGTTTTCCTACTTATCTAACGCCCATTCCCACCTTTGCTTTAAGTCATTACAGTGGCTAGAGGGTAAAACTTGATCATGTTGAAGTCTACCAACAACAATTCCCGGTGCAATATCAATCTCATTAGCAAACTGGATAATATTGGTTTTACTAATTTGTGAAACTGAGTCCAGAAATCGTTGCAAATCTCCAGGAGGAATGAGTATATCCGCAGAGAATTTGTTAGCTTCCTTCTCTTTTTCTTGATCCTCAATGGAGATAATACCTGTTCCCTCAAGAAAGAAATCCCGCTTACCATGTAATAAAATATGACCAGCTTCGTGGAAGAATGTAAACCACAAATGATCATCAGTTTTATACCGCAAACTCAGTTGAATTAGTGCTTTGTCAGCATTCAACCAATGAGTTGCACCACTAGTTCGCGTTCTTGGCAGTTCTGGCACAAAAACCACAGCCACACCAGCTTCCGCGCACAACTGTACCAGTTTTGGTTGGAATATTTCTGGTAGTTCCACAGTTAAAGCACGGATTTTTCGCAATGCTTCCCTAAAATTGTTTGCATTGTAGGGAGCGCAAGTAATTTTAGATGCTTCAATTTCTCCTCGACGTAACCAAGCAGATATAGCTCCAGGGTCGCTTTGAAATGCTTGAGATTTACGAAAATCTATCTGATTATTCAACCATATACCCTCCCATTGTTCAGGGGAGGCGACGGCGAAAAAATTTAGCACTTCCCGCAGTTGCTCTAATTTATCGCTATACTGGCTAATCCAGTCAAATTTAATCATAGCTTTGACAGGAATTCCTTTCAGCCAGGGTATATGTTTGGCTAAATGCTTTTTTTCTTCCTGTTGTGCTAAAAATTCCCGGTAGTGTCGCTCGTGATTATTCCAAAAACTAGCTGGGATATTGAATACCCGTTCTAGTTGTAAAGCTGTTTCTGGAGTAATTGCGGCTTTACCCTTAATAATTTCATTAATTGTTTTTTTTGGTCTTCCTGTGCGTTCCGCTAGTTCTGCTTGGGTCATACCCCTATCTTCCAGCACTTCTAACAGAGTATCCCCAGGAGGATAAACATAATCTGGATTGTACCGATTTTGGATCTTACTTTCCATGATAATCCTCCACGCCGATTATTCTCACGGCAGTTACTTGATTCCAATCGAGACCACCATCTGATTTTGTAGGAATTGGTTCATCTGCTGGCTCAAATATAAGCCGATATGGATGATCCAAATCGAGTGCTAATTTACCCGCGTGATCATGAAGTAATTCGTGGCAACGTCCAGGAACATTTCGCATATCCTCTAGTACGTTGGCGTAAATTAAAGAATTTAGACGTTTTTGAATGCGTTTTGCTCTGTCTGCGCCATGTTTTTTTACTAGAAGCCGTTGGTTATTGCACTCTTCTTCAAACTTGCTACTCTCGAATACAATATCCATTGTATCACGGTTTTATAAATATTGTTAACCCTAAAGGTTAAATATATTTTAGGATCTAAATGCAAAAATGGCAGCAATAGCCCAGAAATGAGGTTTAAATTCTTACATAATAGAACTTCTGTACTAAATCAGGGTCAGGCTCAATATTGCTAGTTATCAGTTTTGCAACTACCATCTACACAGTATGCTGATTGATAGGTTTGGGAACGCTTACCAAACAAGGTGTAACGGTTATCCCGGATTTGTTCATAAAATCTATCTCCTGCCCATTTCATCCCCGGTAACACCCGATACGCATCTACAAATATACTACCCAAAGGCAATAGTCGCCCAATTTCCTCAGCCGCATTACTACCTTGCCAACGTTTCTCTGTGGCATTACTATCAATTAAAATCATCCCCTGTTCACAATCTATTGAAGTAATTCCCCATTGGCATAATGCCTCTTCATCTTGCATAGAAACGTAGCGAAACAGCTTCCCTTGGTCTAAAGTTTCCAACAATTGCACTAAAGTTACACAAAGATTACAGTTGCCATCATAGATCACGTAGTAATTCATAAAATCATTAGCCATAGTATATTTTTGGTAAGTATCTTACTTTTTAGTGTGTACTTGCAAATTTAGCTGTGTTTACTTTACTATATAAACAGTGGAAAAATACTTCTGTTTTGTTAATTATCTAGTACAAACAACTAACTATTAATAACAAGGTGAAATCATGACTCAAAATACCATTAACTATGTAATTCATGATGGTAAGGCCCGTGGACATTATCATATGGGCTGGCTGAATAGTTATCATACATTTTCCTTCAGCAGTTTTTATGATCCCCAGCGGATGGGATTCCGTTCTTTGCGAGTAATTAATGATGATCGAATTGCTGCTGGTGCAGGATTTCCAACTCATGGACATAAAGATATGGAAATTCTTACCTATGTTCTATCAGGTGCTGTTGAACACAAGGATAGCTTGGGTACAGGTTCGGTAATTCTTCCTGGTGAAGCACAGGTTATGAGTGCAGGAACTGGAATTATGCACAGTGAATTTAATCCTTCTCAAATTGAAGAATTACACCTACTGCAAATCTGGATTTTACCAAATCAGCAAGGACTAAAACCTAGATATGAACAAAAAGCTTTTCCTATAGAAGAGAAGCAGGGAAAACTGCGGTTAATTGCGGCTGAAGATGGACGAAATGGGGCTGTAATTATTCACCAAGATGTCTCTTTATATGCGGGAATTTTAGCACAAGGTGATGTCGTAAATTATCATGTTCAGAATCATCGTTATGCTTGGTTACAAATAGCTAAAGGGGAAGTTATGTTTAATAATCATGAATTAAAAGCAGGAGATGGTGTAGAAATTACAGGAGAAGAAAAATTAACAATTAGCAGTAATTCAAGTGCGGAAATATTACTCTTTGATTTAGCTTAGACTATAAAAATAATCGTATTTGATTTGTGAAAATTGCTAAACTCAGATCCCCAAATTGTCTAAAAAGTCGGGGATCTTGTTTTTGATAACTAATTTAGGTTTAGAGTCCCTATAGCACTAGGAGATATTCAAACTTTGTGAAATAAAAAATTCAGACTTGAGAATTTTTTATTTTGAATCATTAGGCATTCTAAAATAGAAAGTATCTTTGTGCCATTGGTAAAATCGTTGCCGGTTCACAAGTTAATAATTCACCATTTGCACGAACTTCGTAGGTTTCAGAATTTACTTCAATGTCAGGTAAAGCATCATTTAATTTCATGTCTCGTTTAGTAATTTGACGAGTTCCTGAAACAGCAATTGCTAACTTTTTCAACCCTAATTGTTGAGGAATTTCTCTTTCTAAAGCTGCTTGAGAAACAAAAGTTAATGATGTCGCATTTCTTGCACCGGCAAAAGTGCCAAACATAGGACGCATATATACAGGTTGAGGTGTAGGAATACTGGCATTTGCATCGCCCATTTGTGACCATGCAATCATGCCTCCTTTAATGACAATTTCCGGTTTTACACCAAAAAATGCCGGTTTCCACAAACATAAATCCGCTAATTTTCCCGCTTCTACAGACCCCACATATTCAGAAATTCCATGAGTAATTGCTGGATTAATAGTGTATTTAGCTACATATCTTTTTGCTCGAAAATTGTCTGCATTCCTATCATTACCAAGACTTCCACGTTGAATTTTCATTTTATGGGCGGTTTGCCAAGTTCTAATTATTACTTCACCGACGCGCCCCATTGCTTGGGAATCGGAAGCAATCATACTAAACGCGCCTAAATCGTGGAGGATATCCTCAGCAGCAATAGTTTCTCTACGGATACGAGACTCAGCAAAAGATACATCTTCAGGAATAGCGGGGTCAAGATGATGACACACCATTAACATATCTAAGTGTTCATCTAGGGTGTTGACTGTGTAAGGACGGGTAGGGTTGGTGGAAGAGGGTAAAACGTTACTTTGTCCGCAAACTTTAATAATATCTGGTGCGTGTCCCCCTCCCGCGCCCTCCGTGTGGTAAGTGTGAATAGCACGATGTTTAAAAGCCGTAATAGTATCTTCGACAAATCCGGCTTCGTTGAGAGTATCAGTGTGAATTGCTACCTGGATATCATATTCATCAGCCACAGTTAAACAAGTATCAATTGTGGCGGGAGTAGTTCCCCAGTCTTCATGAAGTTTTAACCCCATCACCCCAGCTTCAATTTGTTCTATCAGTCCTTGGGGTTGACTAGTATTACCTTTTCCTAAAAATCCTAAATTGACAGGGAAAGCGTCAGCAGCTTGCAACATTCTGTAAATATTCCATGGTCCTGGAGTACAAGTTGTGGCATTTGTTCCCGTAGCTGGTCCTGTACCACCACCGATCATTGTTGTAATACCTGATGCAATAGCTACTTCAATTTGTTGGGGACAGATAAAATGGATATGGGTATCAATTCCTCCCGCAGTGAGAATCATTCCTTCTCCGGCTAAAGCTTCCGTTCCCGGTCCAATAATGATATCTATATTATCTTGAATATAGGGATTTCCGGCTTTACCAATTTTGTAAATTTTACCATTTTTAATCCCAATATCTGCTTTGATAATACCCCACCAATCGAGAATTAAAGCATTAGTAATAACTAAATCTACCGCACCATCACTATTAGAAATTGGAGATTGTCCCATACCATCCCTAATCACTTTTCCTCCCCCAAATTTCACTTCATCTCCATAATTTGTGAAGTCTTTTTCTACTTCAATAAATAATTCTGTGTCTGCTAATCTAATTCTGTCTCCTACTGTTGGTCCGTAGGTTTCAGCGTAGGCTTGGCGGTTCATTTTGTATGACATATTTTTATCCTTTTTTTATTACGCTTAAGGCGCAGAGGTGCGGAGATAATTTTATAGGCTTCCGTTAATTTTGTTGTTGAAGCCGTAGATTTGGCGGCTACCAACTAGGGGAATTAATGTGATTTCTTTTTCGTCTCCTGGTTCAAATCTGACTGCTGTTCCTGCGGGGATATCTAATCTCATTCCTCGCGCTTTTTCTCTGTCGAATTTTAAAGCGGTATTAACTTCATAAAAGTGAAAATGTGAACCGATTTGAATTGGTCTATCTCCTGTATTTGCTACTATTAATTTTGTTGTTGGACGATTTGCATTTAATTCTATTTCTCCTGTTGGGGTAATAATTTCTCCGGGAATCATAATCTCATTTCTCCTAAGTTACAAATTTTCTAAGAATTGCACAAATGGTTTCAAAGCTTGAGGACATAGTTCGGCTATATCTTGATATCTTGCATTTGCTAATATTTTTGGTGCATCTAAACGACCATCATACTTTTTACCACATTCTCGAAATATTTTTTCTACAATATCTCTAGGTGGAACATTATGATTTTGTTCCTCAACTGGTATTGTCCATATTCGACGAAGAGAATCAACACCAAGGACGGTTCTTAATTCTGATTCAGCGGCTAAAATTAAGGCTTCTAAATCATGTTTAAAACAAAAAACTTTAAAATGGTCTCTTAAGCGATGATCATTAATTCCTTTAGACTGTAATACCTGATTAAAATTATCGAAAATACCATTTTCTAGTTCCTGAATTGTTTCATGCTTAAAACCCTTGTTTTTTGGATAGAGGTCTGGTATAACTACAACAATTGAATCTGGTTTATCCCGTAGAATATCTACTGCTTTAATTGGAATCTTTGTTAGTAAATCTTTCTTAGCATCTCCTCCTTTATCATTATCCTTTCCCTTAACTGGAAAAAATCTGATATTAATACCATGCTGTAATTTATGATCAATTAATGTTTTTAGCAATACTTCCATTGCTAACTTGTCAGATAGACCTTCTACATAAATTTCAACTCTCATGGAAGTCTCTCTAATTCATCACTACGGTGTAATTGTTCTATTTCATCTGCACCAAAATCATTAAGCATATCAATTAAAATTTGCGAATGTCCAGGCTTAATAAATTTTGCTTCTCCATTTTCTTTTCTGAGTACAGCAATTTGCGAAATATCAAACTGTGTCAGAAAATAAGATGAGTGAGTTGCTAATAAAATTTGCGTGCGTTCAGAGGCTTTTTCAAATAAAGCAGCAAGTACGGGAAGGGTGCGAGGGTGTACACCTTGATCTGGTTCATCAATACAAATTAAAGATGGTGGATTTGGGTGTATACATAAACAAATCCAACAAATTAAACGCAAAATTCCATCGGATAAATCAGCTAAACTTAATTCTTGATCAATTCCTGATTCTTGCCAAAAAGCGATCACTTCTCCTGGTCCACCACGTGCTTTTACTGTCAATCCTTTAAAACCAGGAATTACAGAACGTAAATGTTGTTGTAATTCATCAAATGCTGGACGATGTTCAGTCATTAAACAAAAAAGAACTGAACTCAAATTACCTGCATCTTCATGTAAAATTGGTTCTTGTTCAATGGGAACTGATTGACGAATTTTCTGATTTGCTATGTTGAAGGAACTATAAAATCTCCATTCACGAATATACTCACGTAAGTCATATAAAGCTTCTAATGATGGATTTGTCATTGTGCTTAAAGCAAGCTGATTAGACCTTTTTAATGCTATTTCTTGCTGGGTAAATTTTTTTGTATCCTGGTTTTGAACTACTCCTTTATTACCTCGAATATCCATATATATGTATGGATTTTTGTATTTATCATTAAATGGTTTAGATGATTCTACTCTTTCATAGGAAACTTGAGTTCGACCAACCGGACCCATAAGTTCCCCTAAATATCTAATACCAATTGGACGACCAGTATCAATTTCTATATCCCATTCAAAGGAAGCTAGTCCTGGAATATGAAAAATCTGCTGACCAATAGAACCAGAAATAATTTCTGGAGGGATATCATAATAAAGACTATCTCGTAAAAATTTGAGAAATTCAAATAAACTTGATTTCCCAGCACCATTAGCACCAACAATAATTTCTAGCGGTTGTAACTGTGCTTGAAAATTTTTGAAAGGCCGATAACCTTGGATATTAACTGATTTTAATCTCATATTATTGTTCCCTTGATTTGTACTTTCTCCTATTTTAATCGTTTCTAACGAATGGGATTATGTACAGTTACTAACTTAGTTCCGTCAGGGAAAGTGGCTTCTACCTGAACATCATGAATCATTTCTGGTACACCTTCCATAACATCATTATAAGTTAATAATGTTGTCCCATAACTCATTAAATCTGCCACAGTTTGACCATCTCTTGTACCTTCTAAAATAGCAGCAGAAATAAAAGCCACTGCTTCAGGATAATTCAATTTTAAACCTCTATTTTTCCGTCTTTCTGCGACTAAAGCAGCAGTAAAAATTAATAATTTATCTTTTTCCTGGGGTGTAAGTTGCATTTTTCTTTCCTCCGTGTTCTCTGTGCTGGTTAGTTTAAATTTGCCATACTCTAGGAATACAATTACCACGATTTTGATAATTTATTCGTAAATTTTGCCAAATATTTGTAAACCAATTTCTCACTTCTGATATAGAATTACCTCGATAGCGACATAAAAATCCTTGTTGTAAGCGAGTTAGTCCAGCAAAATTATTTTCAATTATTAAAGAACGGGCTTTGTCAATCATTTCTTCAGAAACGGAATTTCCTAACCAAATTAAAGTTCCCAGAACGGGGTTTCCTCCTAACCCGTGGGGACTGTGAAATACTTCTTCATTACCAGGGATGATTTGTCTATCAATCCATAATGGTATACCATTTTGCCATATTTCTGTGTGCGATCGCATCTCTCCCTCTAAAAATTTTTCACCTCTAGCACTGCGCCCAAATCGCATAATTTCCCAGCCTAAATAATTCGCATTTTTAGCTAATTCTATCCGCAAATCTTGACGATAAATTGCCCCATTAAATAAAATAGTTTCTTGGGGTAAATATTCTAAATGAGCATGATCATCAACTTGGATATTGACAATTTGTCTTGCTGGTAAGCCCTGACTACGATATATTTTACTTGCGGCTGCGGTGGTAATTAGGACGTTTGTCTGGGGTTGGAGGTGAATATCAGATGTCAAGCGATCGCCCCCGACAATGCCCCCAGCCGTGTGTAAAATGACAGTATGACAAATTTCTTGTCCTTCAGGGTAAAAGGGGCGTTGTACCTTCAAAGGTGCTTGATAGTGAGTATAAATTAACCGCGTAGAATCTTGGGAATTAGTATAGACTAAGTTAAGTTTGCCATGCCAAGCCTTGACCATATATGAGTTATCAATCATTAGTGTTAAATGTTAAGATTTTAATAATCTTTTCTAAGTTGTACATTGGTATTAATGATATGCAGATACTATTGAGAATTTTAAGGCGTATATTCAGCAGACTGATGATAAAAAAGTAAAAAGCGCGACCCCAATCGACTTGTAAAAGAGAGGGGACTTGATTTTCCGGTTTTTTATTTTCTCGTTCTCTGGTTTCCTCATGCTCTTCCTCCTTGGCAAGGGGTAATCTTGGGATATCAAAATAAATCCCATTCTATTGATCTTCATATCATAACATAACTTTATCATAAAACATCAGAACAAGAAAACGATCGCTTTATCAAAGTACAGGGGATTAAAAAGATGGCTGATTTAGTGTATATTAATAATTGACAAAATCATTAAAGGATAATTTATCCCATGAACAAATTATTAGATGAAACCCTATCTAGGGAAATTGCGAAAACCATCAAAAGTAAAGCTAAAAAACCTTTTGATAATGCCTATAAAGCTGTTCTCATTACCGAAGGTGCAAAGTATGTTCAAGGCTTTTTAGTATTTGCGGGTCAACCATATAAACCAGTGGAACATGGTTGGATTGAAGTTAATAATGTTATTATTGATCCAACACTGCCTTATTTGCCCAAAAATCACCAGGAATTTTATTATTTTCCCGCTGAAAGTCTCAGTAGTAAAAAGCTTAAAGCCATTGTTGAAGAATCTAAGGAAGATTATCCAGAAGATGATCCTTTACCTATTTATGGAAAAGCCCCTTATGATTATTATGGTGATGTAATGTTAGGAGGTGTAGAATATTTGGCAGCTTATCAAGCAGCACAAGCTAAATGTCAAGAAATCAATGACTTAAATTTTGAGAAAAATTAGTACCCAGGGCAGAATTTCAAATTATTTTCCTTCTGTATCTTGAATTTATGAGCATCTTACCATCTCCAACCAAAACCAATTCCGAATACCGTCCTCGAGAAAATGACTGGCGGTTATTTTCGCGCTTAATACCTTATGGTCGTCGTCATGGAAAACTATTAGCATTATCCATGTTCCTGCTTGTTCCTATTGCTGTTGCTAGTGCTATTAAACCCCTATTAGTAGGACAAGCAATTTCTTTAATTAGGCAAGAACCTAATACATATCAATTCCTGCAAAATATGCCCTTATGGCAAGGTTTAAATATTCTCATTGGGATGTTACTAATTGCAACTAGTGTCCGCTTAATATTAACAGGTGTTCAAGGTTATTTAGTTCAAAAATTAGGACAAAAAATCACAGCGGCTATTCGTGAGGATTTATTTCATCATGTAACATCTTTATCTGTACGCTTTTTTGACAGCACACCTGTAGGTAAATTAATTACTAGACTAACCAGTGATGTAGAAAGCTTAGGAGATGTTTTTTCCACCGGGGCTGTAGGCATTATTTCTGATTTATTGTCCATGATAGTCATAGTTGGTTTGATGTTTTCAATTCAATCACAACTTGCTTTTTTATTAGTATTGATTCTGATTCCAGTAACTTGGTTGATAATTTATTTTCAACAGCAGTATAGAGACGCTAATTATAAAACCAGAGAAGAACTTTCTGGACTCAATTCTCAACTGCAAGAAAATATTATCGGTATTAATGTAGTCCAATTATTTCGCCGCGAAAAATTTAATGCCGAATTATTTCGAGTTACCAATCAAAATTATGTCAAACAAGTAGATAATAGTATTTGGTATGATTCAGCAGTTTCGGCAACTTTAGAATGGGTTGGTTTAGTAGCAATTGCTGGAGTATTATGGTTAGGTAGTGGGTTACTTTTAGAGAGACAAATATCTTTTGGGATTTTATCAGCATTTATTTTATATGCCCAACAATTTTTTGAACCATTACGGAATTTTGCCGAAAAATTTACGGTAATTCAATCTGGTTTCACCGCTATTGAACGGGTAGTAAATATTTTGGAAGAACCTATCGAAATTAAAGATTACCCTCAACCAGAGAGTACCAAGGTAGATTTTGAATTTGGCTATATTAATGAGATAGTTGCTAGGTTAGAATCTCAAGAGTTTACTCCCATACCAACTTTAGGGGAAATTAAGTTTGAAAATGTTTACTTTGCTTATAAAAATGATGATTACGTCATTAAAAATTTAAACTTTACCATTCACCCAGGGGAAAAGATAGCTTTAGTTGGTCCAACGGGTGCGGGTAAAAGTTCAATTATTCGTCTGTTGTGTCGTCTTTATGAACCAACTCAAGGACGTATTCTCATTGACGGTGTGGATATCCGCAAGATTCCCCAAATAGAACTACGACGTTATATGAGTGTGATTTTGCAAGAGGCGTTTTTGTTTGCTGGTGATGTTAAAAGTAATATTACTTTAGGTGATAATTACAGTTTTGCAGAAATTCAACAAGCCGCAGAAAAAACGAATGTGTCCACATTTATTAACCAATTACCTCACGGTTATGATACTCAATTACGAGAACGGGCGACTAATCTTTCTAGTGGACAAAAACAACTTTTAGCCTTTGCGCGGGCGGCTATTCGTAACCCGCAAATTTTAGTTTTAGATGAAGCTACAGCTAGTTTAGACGTAGGAACAGAAGCCTTAGTTCAAGAGGCTTTAAATAAGTTGTTAATCAAACGAACTTCAATTATTATTGCTCACCGTCTATCTACAATTCGTAATGTAGACCAAATTTTTGTGTTGAAACGGGGAGAATTAATTGAACAGGGAAGTCATGAAGAATTATTACAACAACAAGGATTTTATGCGACCTTGCACAATTTACAAATGTTAAAAGCTTAACAACGGGTGTGAAAACTCTTGTTTAAGCACCTGGTTTTGGCGACAAAAGTTCTAGAATGAAAGACAAATCCAAATAAACAGACTTCATGCGTATTTCTCTAAACTGGTTACAAGAACTCGTAGAAATCAAACTCACCCCAGAAGAACTAGCAGAAACCTTGACAATGGCCGGGTTTGAAGTAGAAGATATAGAAGACCGTCGCACTTGGGCCGCGGGGGTAGTTGTGGGGAAAGTCCTGGAACGTCAACCCCACCCCAACGCAGATAAATTAAGCGTTTGTACCGTAGATATTGGCGCTGCTGAGACTGTGAATATCGTTTGTGGCGCGGCGAACGTCCGCTCAGATATCTATGTTCCCGTAGCGACCACAGGAACTTATTTACCCAACATTGATTTAAAAATCAAACCCGCCAAACTGCGCGGTGTTCCCTCTAATGGAATGATATGTTCCTTAAAAGAACTCGGTTTACCCACTGATATTGACGGTATTCATATCTTCCCAGCAGAAAATATAGTTATCGGTAGTGACGTGCGCCCCCTGTTAGGTTTAGAGGACGTGATTTTAGATGTCACAGCGACCGCTAACCGTGCTGATGCTTTGTCTATGGTGGGTATTGCGCGGGAAGTAGCCGCTTTAACCGGGGGAAAATTATCAATTCCCGAAATTGCGAAAGTAGAAAATACTGAAACCGCAAAAAATGTCACTTTGAAAATTTCCGAAACCCAAGCTTGTCCAGCTTATATTGGTACGGTTATTGAAAATATCAAAATCGCGCCCTCTCCTGAATGGTTACAACAACGGTTACGGGCTGCGGGAGTGAGACCAATTAATAATGTAGTTGATATCACTAACTACGTTTTATTAGAAAGAGGACAACCCCTTCACGCTTTCGACAAAGACCGTTTGAAATCTCTTTCTGGAGAAGAACAATTAACAATTGGTGTGCGGTTTGCACAAATGGGAGAAACCTTAAAAACCTTAGATGGAAATAATCGCAATTTATCACCCCAAAATTTATTAATTACTGCTAATAATCAACCGGTGGCTTTAGCAGGAGTTATGGGTGGTGAAGCCACAGAAGTTCATGAAGGTACACAAAGTTTAGTTTTAGAAGCAGCGTTATTTGATTCTGTAGCTATTCGTCGTTCTTCTCGCAGTGTGGGGTTAAGAAGTGAAGCCTCTGGAAGATATGAAAGGGGCGTAAATCGCGCCGAATTAGAAACAGCTTGTAACCGGACTTTATCGCTAATTCAAGAAGTAGCATCCGGGGTAATTGTTCAACAAGAAATTTCCGATTATCGTCCAGATATTTCTACCTGGTCTCATTCTATTTACCTGCGGTTAGATAAAATTAATGAAGTATTAGGTCCAATTGAATTAGGACAAGAAACAGGAGAATTACAAGGATCAGATGTAGAAAAAATTCTCACGGCTTTAGGATGTAAATTAGTAAAAACTGATGAACGGAATTGGACAGTTACAGTACCTCCCTATCGTTACCGAGATTTAGAACGGGAAATTGATTTAATTGAAGAAATCGCTCGGTTATATGGTTATGATAAATTCTGTGATACCTTACCAGAAAAATCCGAAGCTGGTTATCTATCTTTAGATCAAGAATTAATTCGCAGGTTACGGGGTTACTTACGGGCCGAGGGTTTGACAGAATTAATTCATTATTCCTTAGTCAAACCAGGAGAAGATAAACAGATTGTTTTAAGTAACCCTTTATTTGCGGAATATTCAGCCTTACGCACTGATTTAATTTCTGGTTTAATTACCGCCTTTCAATACAATTTAGAACAGGGAAATGGGGCGTTAAATGGTTTTGAAATCGGGCGAGTTTTCTGGAGTGAAGAAGACGGTTTACAAGAAGCAGAAATGTTAGCTGGAATTATCGGAGGTGATATAACTTCTGGTAAATGGTCACGGGGTGGTAAAGAAAAAGCCATGACTTGGTTTGAAGCTAAAGGTATTTTAGAAAGTGTCTTTAAACAACTCAAATTAGTAGTAGAATTTCAACCAGAAAATCGAGATTCTCGTTTACACCCTGGACGGACAGCTTCATTGTGGATAAAAGGTAATAGATTGGGAACATTTGGACAAATTCACCCCCAATTACGCCGCGAAAAAGATTTACCAGAAGCCGTTTATGTGTTTCAATTAGATTTAGATACTTTGTTAGATGCTTGGGATCATGATGATTTATTAATTCCCAAATTCAGTTCCTATTCTACCTATCCAGCAAGTGATAGAGATTTGGCATTTTTCGCACCTGTAAAAGTGACAGTTTCCGAACTAGAAAAAGTCATTAATAAAGCTGGAAAAGGCTTATTAAATTCTGTAGAATTGTTTGATGAATATCGCGGTGACAATGTACCCACAGGACAACGCAGTTTAGCCTTTCGTTTAGTATATCGTGCCAGCGATCGCACACTTACAGAAAATGAAATTGAACCAGTTCATAATCAAGTGCGTTCTGCTTTAGTAGAGAAATTTGGTGTCAACTTAAGAAGTTAATAACAGCGGTTTTTGTTTCGCGCAAAGACTCTCCGCACCTCTGCGTCTCTGCGTGAGACAAAACTCACTCTAACCTCATAAATCAAACCGCCAAAAATCTTTGAATCACATCCTGACTAAGCTCCTGAGTTAGACCAGAAGCAACAATCCCACCTTTTTGCATAGCATAATAGTAATCTGCCTGACGGACAAAATGCAAGTGTTGTTCCACCAATAAAACAGAAATCCCTGTAGCTTCAATAATCTGACGGACTGCGGCTTCAATTTCCAAAATGATTGAGGGTTGGATACCTTCCGTCGGTTCGTCTAATACGAGTAATTGTGGTTTTCCCATTAAAGCACGCGCAATTGCTAATTGTTGTTGTTGTCCACCACTTAAATCTCCACCCATACGAGAAAGCATAGTTTTTAAAACTGGAAATAGGCTAAAAATTTCTGGAGGAATTTCCGGTTTTTTGACTAATTTTTGTCTAGCTTCCAATCCTAAAAGCAGATTTTCTTTAACTGTTAATCGCGGTATAATTTCCCTTCCTTGACTTACATAACCAATACCCATTTTCGCCCTTTCATAAGTCGGTTTAGGGTTAATTATCTCCCCTGCAAAATTAATAATTCCGCTGCTGGGTTTAAGAAGTCCCATAATTGTTTTTAGCATGGTTGTTTTTCCCACCCCATTACGCCCAATTAAACATACCATTTGTCCTGGTAATACAGTCAAATCTACATTTCTGATAATATGACTTTCACCATAATGAACATTAAGATTAGAAATTTTTAGCATCATCAAATTAACCTGATTAACTATTTTAATTTTCCCCAATTCTTGTTTCCCCCCTTTATAAGGGGGGACTAAGGGGGGTGTGATTCTCTTCCTGTTTTCCTAAATATACTTCAATAACGCGGGGGTCATTTCTCACGTCCTCAAAAGCACCTTCACACAATACCGAACCCTCATGTAATACTGTCACCTTCTTAGCGATTTGTCGCACAAATTCCATATCATGTTCAATGACTAAAATTGAATGACTTTCCGCTAATGTTAATAATAAATTACCAATATTATAGGTTTCTTCATCTGTTAAACCAGCTACAGGTTCATCAACAAGTAATAAATCGGGAGATTGCGCTACTAACATTCCAATCTCCAAACGTTGCTTTTCTCCGTGGGATAATAAAGCCGCTGGAATATTTGCTTTTGCAGTTAAACCAATCGTTTCTAATAAGCCTTTCAGACTATTTTTTTCCGCAGAATTGATAGAATGAAACAAAGTTGAAAAGACATTTTTCTGACGATTACTAGTGATTTCTAAATTCTCAAAAGGTGTTAAATTCAGATAAATTCGCGGTGTTTGAAATTTGCGGCCAATTCCCAACCGTGCAATTTGATGTTCAGCTAAAGAACGTAAATTTTTACCCTTAAATAATACCCTTCCTATGGTTGGTTGCACCTTACCCGTAATTACATCTAAAAAGGTAGTTTTTCCAGCCCCATTTGGACCAATTACTACCCGCAATTCCCCAACATTCATACTAAAATTTAGGCGATTTATGGCCTTAAAACCGTCAAAACTAACGGTGACATTTTCAGTTTCCAAGATTTTGGCGTTCATGTTTCACTTCCATATCTTCTTCTAAACTAGGATAGGTATTAGAGAATTTTAATTGCTGACGTTTCCAAAAAGGAATATTTTGTTTATTTAACCATCCCATGATGCCGTCAGGAAGCAAAATAACGATAGTTAATAATAGTATACCCTGAAAAAATAGCCATATTTCCGCAAATTGTTCACTTAAAAAAGTCCGGGCATAATTAACTAATAAAGTGCCAATAACTGCCCCAGTTAACGTCCCTCGTCCCCCCACAGCCACCCAAATCACCATTTCAATAGAAAAGCCAATATCCATGGATCTAGGGGATACAGAACCACTTTGAACGGTGTAAAATGCCCCAGCTATACCAGCAATTGCTCCCGAAACTGCAAATACTAATACTTTAAAATCCGTGGGGTCATAACCAGAAAATCTGACCCGACTTTCATCATCACGAATAGCTATTAATAATCGGCCAAAACGTCCACTAGTTAACCAGCGACAAAGCCCATAAATAGCCGCCAAAAATATCACCGTCAAGACATAAAAAACAAATTGAGTTTTGCTATCACTAACTATAGCACCACTGCCATTAATTCCCCAAGATAAAGGCGGAAAAGTGGTAAAATCTATGAGTCCATTTGTGCCATTAAAAAATTGTTGTTGTCCATTAAAAAAATTGAAAAATACAATAATTGCAGCTTGAGTCAAAATCGAAAAATAAACCCCCTTAATGCGATTACGAAATACTAAATATCCGAGTAATCCTGCTAACAAACCCGGAATCATCACCACAGCAGCCATAGACAGGGGAAAAGAAGAAAAAGGCCGCCAAAATCCAGGAAGTTCCACCACCCCATAAAGCGCCATAAAATCCGGTAATTCACCCATAGGAACTTGCAATTTTAGGTACATAGCGATCGCATATCCACCCAAACCGAAGAAAATCCCATGTCCCAAACTCAATAAACCAGCATAACCCCAAATTAAATCAATTCCTAAAGCCACAATAGCCAGAGACAAAAACCGTCCCAATAAATTCAGACGAAAATCTGAAAGTAACACCGGCATAATCAAAATCAAAATTAAAGCGATTGCACAAACCACCCCAACTTCAACTAATATTAAATTTCGCCCCTTTTTAATTTTCATCATTCCTAACTTATCCATTTTCTAAAATCCGCGTTTATCTGCGTTTATCTGCGTTAAATTTCCCATAATTTAAACATCAACATGACGACCCTTTTGAGGAAAAATCCCTCCTGGCTTCCATTGTAAAAACACAATAATTAAAGCAAAAACCATTACCTTAGCCATACTTGTTGTCGCAAAAAAACTAAATAAATCAGCCAAAGGCTTAACCGGACCCAACAACAAAGCTAAAGTTCCCGAACCAATCAAATAATTAGTTGTTCCAATTCCTAAAGCCGCCAAAATTGTACCAGCTAAATTACCCACACCACCAACAACCACCACCATAAAGGTGTCAATAATGTAATTTTGTCCGGTATTTGGTCCAACAGAACCGAGTAAACTAATTGCACATCCAGCCACACCAGCTAACCCTGAACCCAGCGCGAAAGTAATCGCATCAACTTTTTGAGTAGGGATACCCAAACAGGCGCTCATGCTGCGATTTTGCGTTACAGCCCTAATTCTTAATCCCCAAAGAGAACGCTGCAAAAATAGATAAATTCCCCCCACACAAATAATCGTCAAAGCAATAATAAATAACCGCGCATAGGGTAATTGTACACCAGCTAAAGATACACCAGCTTGTAACCAACTAGGCGCTGTAACATCCACATTTTGAGCGCCAAACCAAGGTAAAGTTACTCCTTGCTGATAGATTTTACTTAACAAATTACAGATTGTAATTGTTAATCCTAATGACAAAAATAGTAAAATTCCCATAACCCAATTACGAATTTTCTGCAAATTATTCCGAGAATTTAAAATCCATAAACCTCCAAAAAACAGAACAGAAAACAAAGCTATTGCTATGATCAGTAATAAATTCACACTGCGGACAAACTGCTGAAAAATTAAACTCACTCCCCAGGTTGCTAACAGAGTTTCTAAAGGTCTTCCATAGAGATAACGAATTACACTTTTTTCCAGAATTAATCCCACACCAGCAGTGAAAATAAAAGCGATAATCAAAGCCAAAAATATATAAACTTCAAACCAAACCCCACCCAATTGTTTACAAACATTTTGCACCACAAAAGTCGTATAAGCACCAAACATCATTAGCTCACCATGAGCCATATTAATGACACCCATTAAGCCAAATATGATAGCTAATCCTAGCGCAGCAATTAATAAAACAGCGCCAATACTAATACCATTAAAGACAGCTTCTAAAAAACCTGTTAACATTTTCTCCCCACAATTATCAATTTATTCCTAATAGTCAGTTGTCAGTTATTAGTTATTTTTTAGTTATTTTCACATCACAGCAAATTGCCACTAAACGAAGTACAAATATGAATAGTAAAACCCTTGTGGGGTGGGCATCTTGCCCGCCCATACATACCTCATCGAGATGCAATTTGTTGTATAACTAACTCCTGACAACTGATCATAAAATTAACCTTTCTTGTATTTACCACCTTTTGCGGGATCTGACCAATCACAAGCGAATCCTTTAGTCTCTTTCACAAATTGATTCCAGGGAACTGGTTCAACTGGTGCGGGGGTAGCATAAACAATGTCAAATAGGCCATCCTGTCTGACTTGACCAATCCGCACAATTTTTGATATGTGATGATTGACATTAACTGTCACTTTTCCTTCAGGTGCATCTATAGTTTGACCATAGGCCGCAGCCCGGACTTTCGCCAAGTCAGTTGTAGTAGCTTTTTCTACCGATTGCTTCCACAAATATACGGCAATATAGGCTGCCTCCATTGGGTCGTTTGTTACTCTATCTTCACCGTATTCTTTCTTAAAAGCCGCCACAAATTTCTTATTGGCGGGTGTGTCTACTGTTTGAAAATAATTCCAAGCAGCATAATGTCCTTTTAGATACTCTACACCAATGGCTTTAACTTCCTCTTCCGCAATACTCACGGACATGGAAGGATATTTTTCTGGTGTCAATCCCGCTCCCTTCAATTGTTTGAAAAAAGCAACATTACTATCACCATTTAGAGTATTATAAATCACTCCACCATTAGGCAAAACTTGCTTAATTTTCGTGATAATAGCTGTTACTTCCGTATTACCCAAAGGTAAGTAATCTTCCCCAACAGTTTTCCCACCTAAAGCCTCTAATTGAGCTTTAATAATGTTATTAGCAGTGCGGGGGAAAACATAGTCAGAACCTACTAAAAAGAACTCTTTACCCTTATTTTTTAACAACCAATCAACAGAAGGTTCAATTTGTTGATTTGGTGCAGCACCAGTGTAAAAAATGTTTTTAGAACATTCTTGACCTTCATACTGCACAGGATACCACAGCATATGGTCTTTACTCTCAAAAACCGGCTTGACATTTTTGCGACTAGCGGAAGTCCAACAACCGAAAACTACCGCTACTTGATCCTGGTCAATCAATTTGGTAGCTTTTTCTCTAAAGGTATCCCAATTAGAAGCGCCGTCTTCCACAACTGCTTCAATTTGTTTACCTAAAAGACCCCCAGCAGCGTTAATTTCCTTAATTGCTAGTTTTTCCGCGTCTACAACGCTTTTCTCGCTAATGGCCATTGTCCCACTGAGAGAATGTAGAATACCTACCTTGATGGTTTTACCACCCGTACCAACTACGGGAGATGTACTGTTTGATACCGCTGGACTATTCGCAGTATTGGGGGTATTATTAGCACAAGCTTTTAAGAAAATGCTACTACCAACACCTACCGCACTATACAGCAGAAATTTACGTCGGTTAAATTGTCTACCCATATTTTTAATTTGGTGATATTTTAAACTGAAATATTAGTTCTATATTTAACCATTAAACTGTGATCTGTTATACAAAATATTAATTTATTTTCACAATACTTAACTAAACTTGCGTAAGTCTTCATTGTCTGGTAGTATCTTCTGTTAGATACAAGAGTAGAGAATTAAACGCAGATAAACGCAGACAAATTTGTATTTTAGTGGTATCTTTTTAATAAATATCAATAATCAGAAATTATGACAAAATACATAATGTGGGGAAGCTATTGTGAAGACGTTCTTGCTAAACGCGAACCCTATCGTCAAGGACATTTAGCAGGATTAGCAAAACAGAAGGAAGAGGGGATTTTAATTACCATTGGACCCACAAAAGATGTAACTCAAGTTTTTGCTATTTACGAAGCTGAAAACGAAAATACCGTTCGTCAATTAGTGGAATCAGATCCCTATTGGCAAAACGGCATTTGGACAGAGTATTCTATTAAAGAATGGATTCAGGCTTTTTAGTCAAGGACAATTTTAAGCACAGATAATTAATTCCTGATTGTTCACTACGAATTAATTATCCCTTTAATGCTCTTTGAAAGTTACGACGATAGGATGGGTTAACCAAAAATAAAGCAGGCCATAACAAAGCTAACCCGATCCGGTTGGGTAAAGTTTGGTTAAAATTGGTCTTGTTAAATCCAGTCCAAAATTTCCACACACCAGCAATATAAACTACGATTAGTCCAAAAATAAGTAACTTCATCATTACCATCAACTCCTTTAATGACTGACATAATTTTAGTAAAATTACCTAAAAACCGCCGTAAATTTGATCTCACACAAAAACCTCAAAAATAAGCTGTTACAAAACTTTGTGGTGCGGGACGAAAAGCCCGCTATAATTATACAAACTCAATGCACAACAGCTTAACTTTGCGTCTTTATGTGAGAAAATCTATCTAGAGAGTTTGGAAATACTTCTCCAAAGCCTCATGTACCAAATCAGTCATTGGCCGTTCTTGTTTTTCAGCCGTTTCCTTGAGTTGCGCGTAGAAATCATCGCGGAGACTGACACGGTGACGGGATTTACCGCTACTAGTAGGATCTCCTGGGGTGTAGTTAGCTACAAATTCCCTAATCGCATCAAAACCCAATCTGTCACAAAAATCGCCAAAACTTTCTTTCGGTGACCGCGACTTTTTAAAGAAGACAAAAATCGGTTCCAGGAAACTTTCAATGTCATTATGATGCAGTTTTTCGACAAAAGGTTGAGCTAATCGGGTTTGATTTGGTGAACCCCCCAACCACACTTGATAAGATTCCGCAGCACTACCCACAAAACCCAATTCTGCCATATAAGGACGAGCACAACCATTAGGACAACCGGTCATTCTCACTACAAAATGCTGATTTTGTAAACCCAGTTTATCTAATAAAGCCTGAATTCTGGCTAAAATTCCGGGAATGGCTCGTTCAGACTCAGTTATTGCTAAACCGCAGGTAGGCAAGGCTGGACAAGCCATAGCATATCTTGTTAGTGCTGCTATTTGATCAGGGTCAGCAATAACTCCACATTTATCCAAAATCTCTTGAATGGCTGCTTTATCCGTCGGTGCAATATCGCAAAATAGCAGGTTTTGATTACCTGTGAGGCGAATAGGGAGATTAAATTGCTCAACAATGGTCCGCAAAGCAGTTTTTAATTGAAAATCACCATCATCTTTGACACGCCCGTTATCAATGGAAATACCTAAAAACAGTTGACCATCGCCTTGTTCATTCCAGCCCAGAAAGTCCTTATATTTAAACTGAATCAGCGGTTTAAATGGTTCGAGAGGTTTACCAAGGTATTCTTCAACTTGGGTGCGGAATTTATCTACACCCCAATCATTGATTAAATATTTTAATCTTGCGTGTCGTCTGTCCGTACGATCTCCATAATCCCGTTGTGTAGCGACTATAGCCTTGACAAGATTATATACATCAGCTTTGGACACATAGCCAATAGGGTCAGCGCTTCTAGCAAAGGTTTCCTCTTTATTGTGGGTTCTACCCAAACCACCACCAGCGAAAATATTAAATCCTGCTAAAACGCCCTTTTTATTGGTAATCACTACCAAAGTCAAATCTTGGGAATATAAATCAACAGAATTATCACCGGGAACAGTGACGCAAATTTTAAATTTGCGGGGCATATAATAAGTTCCATAGATAGGTTCTACGGAATCATGAAGAATAGTACCATTACTATTACTTTGTCGGGCTGCTTTGACCTCTGGATGTTCTTCCCCACTAATGGCTTTTTCCCCATCTAACCAAATCTCATAATAAGCGCCAGTTTGGGGAGAAAGCAAATCAGCGATATTTTGGGCATATTCCCAAGCATATTGGTATTCTGAGCGATTTTTAAAGGGGGCTGGAGGAGCCATCACATTGCGGTTAACATCACCACAAGCGCCCAAAGTTGAACCAAGATTTTCGACAATTGTAGCGATAGTGGCCTTGAGATTCTTTTTCAGGATACCATGTAATTGGAAACCCTGGCGAGTAGTAGCTCTGAGGGTTTGATTACCGTATTCATCAGCCAATTTATCCAAAGCCAAATATAGCTGAGGGGGTACTAACCCGCCGGGATTTTTTGTCCGCAGCATCATTTGGTAATCTTTTTCCTGTCCTTTGACGCGGTTATCACGGTTATCTTGTTGATAAGAACCATGAAACTTGAGAATCTGAATTGCGTCTTCGCTAAAGTGGGTGGTGTCCTGGAGGATTTCCGTGGCTACAGGTTCACGCAAAAAATTACTATTTTCTTTGATACCTTCAACTTTAGAAGGTTTACGGTTAGTAACAGAAGAAGCAGCAGAGTTAACCATCACAGTAGATACGTTTCTGAATAAAGCGGTAGATGAAACCTAAATTAGGCAATTAATAGCACTGATTGGCCAATTAAACTACTTGAATTTGGTCGGAATTATGAATATTATTTTCATCCTAACATGATGAGAGGCCA
Organism: Aphanizomenon flos-aquae FACHB-1287; assembly: GCF_014698755.1. Classification (GTDB taxonomy): domain Bacteria; phylum Cyanobacteriota; class Cyanobacteriia; order Cyanobacteriales; family Nostocaceae; genus Dolichospermum; species Dolichospermum flosaquae. The sequence continues at coordinate 33,769 of NZ_JACJTO010000020.1, forward strand.
GCTTGATCAAGGAGCGGTTAGAGCATTTAACTACTCTAACCAGCAAATGTCCACATACCTTTACACCAAAGACAAAGAGTAGACTTGACCATCAATCAATAGTCGCGTAATCCCTTTAGCTTGTAAATGACTACTGGCCTTATGAAGCATTTGACTATCGGGGACTTTGATGACGCGATCGCGCTTAGTAGAAAAGCGTTTAGCTACGCGGTGGTTATCAAAAATCGGCAGTGTTTTCTGTTGATTTTCCAGACTAGGAATCAGACCCAAATCCCCAAAATCCTTGAGTGGACGGGTAATTAACTCCGCAGAACGATCAATTACCAAATAACAAGTTTTCGGTAAATGGGCAACCGACAATGGTAAAACTTGAACAGACACTTCTCCATTTCCCCGTCTAGTAACTAGGGGTTTTGGTGCTTCATAGTCCTCGTCCTCAAAGTCCTCCTCGTCGTCATACAAATCATCATCCAAATCATCATCTTCTAAATCATCAGATTCATCCAGCAAATCCTCATCCAATATTTCCGCAAATAAACTTGACTGTGAATGTAGGGTTTCTACATCTAACTTGGTTTTAGAAATAATTGGTGTTTCCGTAGGCTTGTGTCTAATAATTTCCAATTCTTTAACAACTGGAACTTCTTTGACCATAGGAAGCTTGGGTTTTTCCACTGCGGAGGAGCGTGTTTTTAAGCGTCTATTAGCCGGAATAGGTTGAGCAAAATCAGGATCATGATCTGGTTCTGCTGGTATCTCTAGCTTTTCTGGTTCTGGTTGTGATAACTCCTCACGACTGCTGACACCACTGGAAACCTCTACTTCCAATAGTGGTTGAGTCAACAGAGGTAACTGCTCATAGTTTACCTGCGCTCTGCCTTCAGGGGTTCTAGCAGCACGTTTTAAAGAAACGAGAAATTCATACTCTTTTTCTGGTAAGGTACCTTTGAGCAGTCGGCTAATTGTGGAGTTGCTAACACCATAGCGTTCCGCTAAAGTCGAGGTTGTTTCCGCAGTTTCTCGATATAGCTTGAGAATTTCTTGTTTGTCAGAATCTGTTAATTTTCTCACGGTAGACACCAAAATTTGTTAAGTTCCCTTGCGTCCACGGTCTCGGCCTTTAAGACTCAATGATGCGTCATATTCTAGAACAGTGCCCAGACCGAATAAAACTCCACTAAACACCCAGAATACTTCTAGTATGTCCCCACTTTGATAATTGGGACTTTGTTGAGCGAATTTAAACCACATATATGCAATGTAGAGTGAAAATGCGGCTGCGGCAATTATTCGCCAAGATAGGGAGACTTTACCGCCCCAAAAAGCCAGTAGCATCATTATGGCAATAATTAATGGCAGCACATCGCTAACCATGTAAAATAAGTTGAGAAAAAAGGCTACCTGTTCGGTTGATGCTTGTTTTTGAGACATCAACCAAGTTGGAAAACTGCCTAATCCGCCAACTGCTGCTACAATTAGCCACTGCCATGGTTTTAGGTGGATTCGGTGAGAAAGCAGGCCTAAAGCCATGCCAGTAGTCAGACATAAAAATGCCATGATAAAAAACACATTAGCTATAGACACATCTGGCTGTTGTTTTAAGCCAATTTCTATGTAGGCGAAAACTAGTCTACCTATAAAATAGGCAAACATTCCTAACCCGATTGAGAGCCAGACTTTTCGACTACTAACCATTTGGGTACTCTGCCAGTTCCTCCAGCATAAGAGACTTGCAACTAAATAAGCCACAGTTTCAAAAATATTTGTTTGACATACTTACCGACCTGAAGGTGCGGTGATTCTTGACACTTCACTGAAACACGCCACAAGTGGTCTTATCGTCCCTCCATGTCCGTTTAAAGTCTCCCAATGCCATAAGGCGACTATGACCAAATTTTAACATAAAGCCGCCCTGGAAGGACGGGGCTTGTGTCCCGTCTTTTCGGTCAATTACATGCCACCCGGCGCGGACTTCTATTCCTCCCTGCCCTAGATCAGGGATCTTAGCACTAAAGAACAAAAAGTATAATACTCCTAAAATAGCCCAGCTAAAACAGAAAAATATTGTTAGCACTGACTTAGAAGGATATGAACTGCTGTAAGATCTACTCATAAGGATTAACTAAGTAAATGCTCTCACAATATATCTGAATATCGTATCTATTTTGTTTCTAATTTGACCTTGACCTCCTAATTATTTGCAGTTGGTGACTGAAAATTAGAAAATTTTTAATTTCCTCTTGTCTTTTCTGAAAATTTCAGTTATAATGATAAAGGCTTCATGGGTACGTAGCTCAGTTGGATAGAGCATCCGCCTTCTAAGCGGACGGTCACAGGTTCGAGCCCTGTCGTACCCATTAAAATTCACTTCCTCCCAGATAAATTCGTGGGTGGTCTATCCTTACTCCAAGCCCACCAGGCATAATCGCAATGACAATGATAAAATTCTTGCCAATAACGACCACGATTTGCGGAGGTGACGGGCGATCGCCTATTTATCCACACACCAACAGCTTCTCGACTAGTAGCGTGGCATTGGGGACAATGAAATTGGTGGGCGTGTACCGCTTGATTAGTCCATTCTGGCGGATTGGGATCAAAAGCGTCCATCTGAATATAAAGTGTAATCTTAGTAGTCATTGAATATACACGATTATGGCTAATAATGGATGTTATGGAACCAAATATTGAAATTCGTCGTTTGTTAGACTTAATGCCCGCTTCTGGGCGAATGATGACTAAAATCGTCAGTAAACCAGAACAAAAACAGGTAATAGATGCGGCTTTTCCCCTGCCCCTGAGCCAAGCCAGACCAATATATATTAATTTTGATTTATGGAGACGATTACCAAAACCCCAACGGGATTTACTCCTATTGCAGAGGGTTTGCTGGTTAACGGGGGTGAAATGGTTACAACCTCATATTTATCAAGGTGTGGTGTTAGCGGGGCTTGTAGGCGGAATAATAGAGGCAGTCCAGTCTGATGTGGTAGGTGTGGTGATAGCTGGGGGATTAAGTGCTGTAGCAGCCATACGGATTTGGCGAATCAATAAATCCCAGGAGTCGGAATTAACTGCTGATACGGCGGCTATTCGTGTCGCCCAAAGACGAGGTTATTCAGAAACTGAAGCCGCCCAACATTTATTAACGGCTATTGAAGCGGTAGGAACAATAGAAGGGCGTTCTGGTTTAAATTTTAGTGAATTAATTCGTTGTCAAAATTTAAAAGTAATTGCTGGTTTATCACAAGTTGGTATTCCTAGAAATTATCAATAGATTTACAGCGAAATGCGGAAAATTGAGGTTTCTATTATTTTACCCAAGTTCTTTTTGATTTAGGAATTACAAGTTATGAATGACAACTTTTCTCGGATGAATGGGATACAATCGCCGATTATTCCCGTTGTGGGAGAATTAATTAAAAACTCTCCTGGGACAATTTCTCTGGGACAAGGTGTGGTTCATTATCAACCACCATTAACAGCGATAGAACTATTAACAAAATTCCTTTCTGACCCCAAAAATCATCTTTATCAATCTGTCGTGGGAATTCCTGAATTATTAACAGCTTTAACGGTAAAGTTATCAATATTTAATGGTATTGATATTAATGAAGAAAACGCTATTGTGGTGACAGCGGGTAGCAATATGGGGTTTATAAATGCTATTTTAGCAATTACGTCTCCCGGTGATGAGATTATTTTGAATATTCCCTACTATTTTAATCATGAAATGGCGATTAAAATGGCAGGTTGTCATCCAGTCTTAGTGGCGACAGATGCAAATTATCAATTAATTCCTCAAGCTATAGCCGCAGCAATTACTAATAAAACCCGGGCTGTGGTGACGATTTCTCCCAATAATCCCACGGGTGTTGTTTATTCTGAAACTGCTTTACGTCAAGTTAATGAAATTTGTCGAGATAGGGGAATTTATCATATTAGTGATGAGGCTTATGAATATTTTACATACAACGATGTAAAACATATTTCTCCGGGGTCATTTGCGGGCAGTAATCAATATACAATTTCTCTTTATAGTTTATCAAAAGCTTATGGTTTTGCAAGTTGGAGAATTGGTTATATGGTAATTCCTGAGCATTTATTAACTGCTGTAAAAAAAGTTCAAGATACTATTTTAATTTGTCCTCCGGTGGTTTCTCAATATGCAGCTTTGGGAGCATTACAAGCAAAAGATGATTATTTAAAAGATCATATTGCGACAATTGCTCAAGTTAGAGAAATAGTAATTAATGCACTACAATCTCTAAAAGATTTATGTACTATTACCACTGCTAATGGAGCATTTTACTTTTTTTTAAAAGTACATAAAAACATGAATGATTTAGAATTGGTAAAACAACTGATTCAAGAATATAAAATAGCGGTAATTCCTGGAATAACCTTTGGTATGGAAAATGGCTGTTATTTGCGGGTTGCTTATGGTGCATTACAAGCAGATACAGCCACAGCAGGTATAGAAAGATTGGTCAAAGGGTTGCAAAGTATCCTATTATAACTACATCACAAAAATTAACACCTGTATTTCCTCCATGAATCAAATAGTTTGGATAGCAAGACACGCTAACCGCCTTGACTTTGTAAATCCTGATTGGTTTCTGACCGCCCAAAGACGATATGATCCACCTTTATCGGATGATGGGATGGTACAGGCGCAGCAATTAGCAAAACGACTAAAGGGGAAAAAAATTGCCCATATTTTTGCTTCTCCCTTTTTGCGAACCATACAAACTGCGAATGCTGTTGCTGAAGTTATGGATTTACAGATTAAACTAGAAATAGGTTTGAGTGAATGGCTAAATCCAGCATGGATGACCGAAGAACCTGAAAAACTCCCAACTTCAGCTTTAGTAAAATTATTCCCTAGAATTGATACTAGCTATACATCACGCATAGCTGCACAATACCCAGAAACCCATGAAAAGGTGCGAGAACGTTCAGCACAAACTGCCAGGTGTCTATCTACTGAATTTTTCCCCCATGATATCCTATTGGTGGCACATGGTGCGTCTGTCTTGGGTGCGGCCATGGGATTAGTGGGAGATATTGCCAAAAGTGAGGTAAAAGCTTCTTTATGTTCCTTGGTCAAGGTCGTGCGTCAAGATTCACAATGGTTGCTAGAACTAAAAGGAGATACTTCCCATTTGACAAAAATTGAAGAATTGGTGCGATTTGTGTAAATATTTAATAGGAATTTTCTCTAAATCGCAACTGACACTAACTCAGCAAAAGTAACCTACTAACTGATAAATTTTATGACATTGCTACTGGCCGGAGACATAGGCGGAACAAAAACAATTTTGCGTTTAGTGGAATCCTCAGAAACAGTAGGTTTAAAAACTCTGTATGAGGAGAGTTTTCGGAGTGGAGATTTTCCCGATTTAGTCCCCATGGTCCAAAAGTTTTTGACTACAGCTAACTCTAGGACTCCAGAAAAAGCTTGTTTTGCGATCGCTGGACCTGTAGTTAAAAATACCGCTAAATTGACCAATTTAACCTGGTTTCTGGATAAAGATCGTTTAATTCAAGAATTGGGTATTCCTTCAGTTTCTTTAATTAATGATTTTGCGGCTGTTGGTTATGGCATTTTTGGGTTAACAAAACAGGATTTACTGACTTTACAAGTTGGTAAATATCAACCAGCAGCACCAATGGCTGTAATTGGCGCTGGAACTGGGTTAGGTCAGGGATTTTTGATTAGACAGGACAAACAATATCAAGTATTTCCTTCTGAGGGTGGACACGCGGATTTTGCCCCCCGCAATGAGTTAGAATTTCAACTGTTAAAATATCTTGTGGATAAGCATGATATTCAACGAGTTTCCGTGGAAAGGGTGGTTTCTGGTTTGGGAATTACTTCTATTTACCAATTTTTACGAGATAGGCAAATAGCCCCCGAATCTCCAGAAATTGCCCAAGCAGTCAGAACTTGGGAACAAGAAGCACAGAAAGCCGAAAAAACCGTTGATCCTGGAGCATTTATTGGCAGTGCGGCACTACAAAAAAGCGATCGCCTTTCTGAACAAACTATGCAATTATTTATAGAGGTTTACGGTGCAGAAGCCGGGAATCTAGCCCTCAAACTCCTACCCTATGGCGGATTATACATTGCCGGTGGTATCGCTCCCAAAATCCTACCTTTAATGGAAAATGGTAGTTTTCTCTTGAATTTTACCCAAAAAGGCAGAATGGGTTCTCTTCTTGAAGAAATACCCGTGCATATAATTCTTAATCAACAGGTTGGATTAATTGGTGCGGCTTTTTCTGCCTCTAGGTTATAACTAGCAACAACGGTAAAATCTGCATCTACAAATTTTTAAGTTATGAATGGCAAAATTTTACTATCTTTGATTGCTACCACTTTTTTATCTGGCACTTATGCTGTTGCTAAAGTGCATTTACCTGAACCGATAACTTCCCAAAAAAAGCCGACAATTCCCCAAGTAGTAAAATCTCAATGGCGGACATTTACAGCACCAGACGGACGTTTTACAGTATTAATGCCCGGAATACCAAGGCGGAAAACTCAAATTCAAAAAACCTATATGGGGAAAATCAAATTAGAAATATTTTTAGCCCAACCATTGAAACAAGAAGCTGCATATCTAGTCACATATAATGAATTTCCTTATAGTTATGTGCAGATGAATAGCCCTGAGAAAATTATGGATGAAGCTCAATATGTGGAATTAACAGCTACTAAAAGTAGATTATTAAATCGGCGAAATATTCGCAGTTCTAACTTTCAACCCGGTAGAGAAATTGAATATGTCAATGTTATTGGCAAAATTACTAAAACTAGAATGTTTGTTGCTCATGGTAGATTGTATAAAGTGATGGCAATAGTTTCTAAAAAACAGCATGATACTTTAAATAAAACTATTACAGGCTATTTAAATTCTTTTCAATTGGTTCTTAGTCCTTAATTGGGAATATAGCGATCAATTTTTTGATATAATGTTCGTGAGGTACAAAGTTTTTTAGTTTTAGGGAACAGGGAACAGGGAATAAATAGAAGTTTCAAATACCCCCTAAGTCCCCCTGAAAAAGGAGGACTTTGATTAATTCATGTCTGTTAGTGATCCATGTAAGGATCTATACTACCAATCTCAAATTCACAAGCTCTAGAAATGGTTTCTGGGGGTAACTTATCAAAACTAACCAATGATAAATAATCAGGATGATTGATTAATTCCCACGCTAATAAATAACCAGTAATTGTCCAAGTTTGGTATTTTCTCGCTTGTTTACCAATTAGTCTCCCCTTCTTACCATCATAATATTCTGGCCATTGATCCTCACTTAGTTTATTAGCAGCAATGTCGATTGCTCTTGCTGCTAATTCTGGTTTTTTGGTTTTTACCGCTGCTGCTGCTAACATCCAGATTAAAACAGGCCAACTACCAGCATTATGATATGACCAAGGAATATTTTTTGGATCACACCCTGTCACAACTCGATATTCTTCACCTTGTAAAGCAGGATAACAGATTTTAATAGGCATATCTCCTACTAAATCCTCCCATCTTTCTTCGATCAAATTCATAATTGCTTCAGACTGTTCTTCTGTAGATAAATCAGAAATTACAGCCATCAAATTTCCGACAGTGAAGAAACGAGTATCCATTTGTGATGGTCCAACATTTCCTGCAAAATAACCCCCTTTTCTGGGTAGCCATTTATCTAAATCATAATAAGGTAAAGAATCTGCATAAATATTGAAAAGATTAACCGCAGCTTTACCATATTCTTCCCCTTTAAAGCGGTAAATTGCATTCAAACGATGAATATCTATCCAATAATGCTGACGAAGATGACCACATAATAAAGGTAAACGGTTATCAATTGCTTGGACAATATCTTGATTACCTTTGCAAATTAGTAGTTCTCGCGCTGCACGTAAGGCCGCAAAAAATAGAACTTGAATTTCTAGAGGATGCCCATAAATACCCATGCGTCTATCTATCATACACGCGCCGTCAGGAACTAATAGCGTCGGGTACATATCAAAACGATTAGCCAAACAGATATCCATAATTAACCTAATTCCTGTTTGGAATTGAGGTTGATAAGCTAGGGAATAATCATTAGTAGCAACTACATAAGCACGTAATAGAATTAACCACCATAAACAAGAATCCACAGGTGTAACTCTAGCAATGGCGTGTTCACCAAAATCAGCTTCTAAAAATTCTTCCCCATTGGCAGAAACTACTTTAAAACTGGCTGGAATTAGACCTCTACCGGGCTTATAAGCCTCTAATGCCTTTTCTTTAGGCTGTAACTTTAATGTTTCTTCTAGGAAGTTTTTGACAATCTCTGTTCTACCTTTAATGAGAAAAATCAACGCCGAAGAAACAAAATCTCTGACAAAACATTGGTCATAATTTAGTGCTTCTACAGATGAATCATAAGCTGCTACAGTACCTACAGGCTGACCTTTATAGTAGAGAATTGAATTCTCTAATGCTTGCCATGCCTCATTTTCTATATTCTTACCTATCTCTAATTTGTTTAGTTGCATGATCAGATTAACTCCAGGTAGTAGATTTGTTGGCAGTAGATATACCTTTAATTGTTGTTGATGCCATTTTCATCGTCACTTTGAAATAGCTAATATTAATCTAGCCAAAATATTCAAACTCAGTCAATATAAAAAACAAACTGCATCATATTTAGCAGTTTTTCCCTGTTCCTGAAAATACACTCAATTATTTGTGTAGAATAACTAAAAGGTTAGTATACCTACTTGATCAGAAATTGGCTATTGATATCAAAAAATAAATTATTCCCCTACAACTTCATAATTTATAACGTTTTTTGAAAATATGCAACACAAACAATCAAAATATTTGGCTCTTCGGTACTTGTTATGCTAAATTGGGAAGTTGAGGGAATCCCTGTTCCCTAGTCCGGGAGGATTTTGTTTTGTACATAACCATTATAAGTTAACCTACCGAGGAAGGACAATTCTAATAATAGTTTGTTTCTCATATATACTCTCAATTAAAAACTCTCCTCCGTGCAGTTCCACTAAGGTTTTAGCAATTAATAATCCTAAACCAGAACCTTGTTGTTCATACATTTTGCGTTCAAACTGGATATAGGCCCCAACATTATTAATTTGCTCCTCAGTCATACCCCGTCCATGGTCTATTATAAATAGACGGAAGGTGTTATTATAGCTAGAACCGATGATTTTTATAGGTGTATTAGGCTCGGAGAATTTGAAAGCATTATCAATTATTTCTTCAACAATTTTACTCAATTTAGCTGAAGATAATTTCACTATTGCATCGGATATATCAATACTTAAATCCGCTTCTCTGTTGGAATTTTTGGCAACATTTAAAGCTACATTTTCAATTATTGATTTTACAAAAGTTTTGACTCCATTGTTTCTAAGCTCTTCTACTTTTTCAGGATTAGATGCTAATAATTCTATATCTGCATACATGAGAAAATTAATTGTTAATTTATGTAATCGTTTACCAGCTTTATAAATTGATTCTAGCATTTCTGAAATTTCCTCATGGGAAAATTCTCGATGTTGTTGAATTAATAATTCTGATATTCCCAGAATATGATTAAGAGGAGTATTAATTTCATGGGGTATTGAGTGACTAATACACTGACTTAAAGTATTCAATTTTTCCTGAGTTTGTTGTTTAGATATTGCTTGTTTATTCAGTCTAACTGTGATAGCTTGTAGTAATTGATCCGGATGAAAAGGCTTAGTTAAATAATCATCAGCGCCGAGTTCCATTCCTCGACGTAAATCAGACCATTCTGATTTAGCAGTTAAGAAAATTATGGGAATTGTGGCAGTATAACTATTCTGTCGCAGTCGAATTAATACACCATAACCATCTAAATCAGGCATCATTAAATCACAAATAATTAAATCAGGATGTTTATCCTGAGCTAACTCCAAACCCTGTAAACCATTTTCTGCGACTAATGTATCAAAGTCTGATAAATATAGTAATTCTTGAATATTGTTTCTAATTTGAGGTTCATCTTCAATAATCAAAATGGTTTTCATGTTATTTTCCTCATTTCATCATAATTAAGTGATAAGAATTAATCTAAAAAAATCATCTTCTGCGGCGATTTTTAGACTGGGTTTTTCGTAAAGTCACTACTTCGGCTTCACTACTTTCTCTAGCTACCCGAATTAGTAAAGCAGAAGATACTAAACTAGAAATCATGGAATTACCACCATAACTAAACATTGGTAAAGGTAAACCAGTAGTTGGTAATGCACCTGTGGTTACACCAATATGTAATAATGATTGTCCGACCATAATAACTACTACACCAATTGCTACTAGTTTGGATGTGAGATTTTTGGATTTAATGGCAATAATTAAGCCTAAAGTGGCAAATATTGCTAACATTAGTAATAGCAAAACACCGCCAATAAAACCAAATTCTTCCGAAAAAATTGCAAAAATAAAATCAGTATCTTGAATTGGTAAATAGAATAACTTTTGTTGAGAAAGTCCAAATCCAACTCCCCAAGTTTGTCCTGAACCTACAGCTAATAAACTTTGTACTAATTGATAACCATCTCCCGTAGCATCAGCCCAAGGATTCATAAAGGACATAATGCGTTTACGTTGATATGATTTGATGCTAATACTGATTATTGCTAACAGTATACCACCGACGGCTGTTCCTCCCAAGTATTTATAAGGTATTCCTGCTGCTAAAGCAATAAACCAAATTGTCATCCCACAAAGTGCTGTCGTACTTAAGTTAGGTTGAGCGATAATTCCTAAGAGAACAAGACAAAAAACACCTAACCAAAATAAACGAATTCCCCAAGGTCGTTTTTCCCACTGTCCAAAAAGTGTAGCACTTTGTAAAACTAAAAAAGGTTTAATTAATTCTGATGGTTGGATAGGAATTGGTCCAATAGCTATCCACCTAGCTGCGTCAAAGGCTTTTTTTCCTAATCCTGGTATTAAGGTGATAAAAATCAACATCAAGAAAAATATCAAAAACCAATGAGATACCCCTAAGATTTTCCGCAATGGTAGATTAACAATGATGTTGAAAATAATTAAGGAAACTATAGCCCAAATAATTTGACGTTTAAAATAATATAAACCATCACCATGACGTTCATCAGCGACAGGATAGGATGCAGAAAAGAGGACGACTAAGCCAATAAACATCCATATTAATGTTAGCCAGCGCAATAATCGAGCTTCTAAACCCCAGCTAGAAACAGAATTATCAAAAATTGGGATTAAACGCAGTAAATTCACAATTTGGTGATTTGTAATTGGTGATTGGTGATTTTCTTGTCTCTTTTCCCGACTCGACGATTTCTGCTATGAGAAATGCTATATTTAAATTAATACTAAATTATCACGGTGAATCACAGTATCCGCACCCTCATAACCTAAAATTGCCGAAATTTCCCGGGAATGTCTTCCGCAAATTTTCTGCAATTCCTGACTATTATAATTCACCAATCCTCTAGCAATTTCATGACCGCTAATATCACATAACTGCACCGCGTCTTGATTGCTAAATTCCCCCTCTACGGCTTTAATTCCTGCTGCTAATAGGGATTTTCCGGCTTTGACAATAGCGGTAATCGCTCCTTCATCTAAATATAATTTTCCCCCTGGAATCAAACCATAAGCTATCCAGCGTTTCCGGGCTGAAGTTGGTTCTGGTTGGGGTGCAAAATGTGTACCAATGGGTTCCCCTTCGATAATTTTTGCAATGTTCCGGGGAAATTGTCCTTGGGTAATGACTGTACGGATACCAGCAGCGATCGCAATTCTGGCTGCAGAAATTTTTGTTATCATACCTCCAGTTCCCCATCTAGATCCCTGTCCACCAGTTTGAATCTGTAATTCTGTTAGTTCTTGCATACTACTAACTAAACTAATCGGTTTCGCGTCAGGTACAGAACGAGGATCGGCTGAGTATAATCTATCAATATCTGTTAGTAAAAATAACCAATCTGCTTCTACTAAACTGGCTACTAGTGCAGACAGGGTATCATTATCTCCAAATTTTAGTTCTTCTACAGCCACTGTATCATTTTCATTAACTATAGGAATCACTCCCAAATTTAGTAATTCTTGAAAAGTGTTATTGGCATTAAGATAGCGGCTACGTTCTACCAGATCTGCTCTAGTTAATAATACTTGGGCAATAGGTTGTTGCAGAATAGTAAATAAATCATCATATATACGCATTAATCTACCCTGTCCTACTGCTGCTACAGCTTGTTTTAAAGCGATAGTTTTGGGACGTTCCGTTAAACCTAACCGCACACAACCAACTCCCACAGCACCCGATGAAACTAAAATTACTCGATGTCCCTGTCGTCTCAAATCACAAAGGGTTTCCGTCAAAGAAGCAATACTAGAAAGGGCTAATTGTCCCGTTTCTGCTTGAGTGAGACTAGAAGTGCCAATTTTAACAACAATTGTTTTGGTCATTGATCAGTTTTATAGAGACATCTGGTAAAAGCTCAGAGATTTTAGCCTCTGAGAGTATTAACTAACAACTTCCTAACTAATACTGATAATCCATGTACCAATGTAACGTGATAGCACATCTCCAGAGTAAAGAACTTTACAGTCAAAATAGAACATTCCACCATTGGGATTTTGAACATTGGATAATACTAACTCTACTTTGGCACGGGCCGGAACTGGTTCTTGAGGAAATATTTCAATCACTCTACCTTCCTTGTCCCATTTTACTTCAGATAGAGGAACGCTTTTGCCCTTAACTCTGACTTCAATATCTTTAGTATCAAAAGTGCCACGGTAATACTCAGGATAAGTAATCTCAAACTTAGTCACTGCAGACCGCGTTTTTTTAGCAGGTAATTTGAGTGTATAACGATCTGTGCTGTTAGCGTGTCCACCAAAATCCAAGCGGTAGGGTAGTTGAGCGTTTCTATCAACGCCGCTAAAAAGTGTTATACCGGGTAAGCTTTGCGCCCAAGTCGTAGCCGAAAAACCTGTTAATAAGCAGCTAGTAATAGCCAATGTAGAAAGTAAGCGTTTCATAAATTAGGTTCTCTCTAGTTGATAGTTTTTAACTAAGTGTTAGTATTTCTAACTAAACATAAGCTTGACAATAGACGTTAGTTAAAAATAAAAGTGCCATTGTTATTAAACATTCCATATATAATAATCATACTTGAGTTCTGCATTTATTGGCGTGGGGAGAGAAGAGGAGTATGGGCTTGTACTTAGTTTTTATAACTACAGCACTTGGACTATGTTATAAAGTATTACTATCATTTAGAATTTAGTGTAACATTCTTAACTCCATGATCTAAAAGAATAATTTTCGTGGGTAATTCCCAACACTCACATATATCACAAATGATTGAATTTTTAATCATGAATCAGAAAAAAGGGGTAGAAATTTTCCCAAATATAAAATAATCTAAAGAACAATATACAAAATGTGAAGATTGTCCTAGGATATGCGATAACTTATTTTACTAATAGCTATTTTACAAAGATGATATCTGTATACTGTCAAGTTGAGGTTGTGACTAGAGAAAGAAGAACGTACAAGTTGAAAATTCTATCTACAAGGGTAATTCATGGTTAACAGCCTAATTAATAGTTAACCGGTGATGTCAACAAGTATTTATATCCAGGAGATTGTATGAAAATAGCAGTTGCGAAAGAAATAGAAATTTGTGAACGGCGTGTAGCATTAATTCCCGACACCGTAGCCAAATTAGTCAAACAAGATTTAGAGGTTTGGGTAGAAGCGGGAGCGGGAGAACAAGCATTTTTTAGTGATGCTGACTATGAAGCAGCAGGGGCTAAAATTATCAGTGATTCTGCCCAATTATGGAGTGAAGCAGATATATTACTCAAAGTTAGTCCACCGCAGACGAGAGAAGATGGCCGGACAGAACTTGAATTACTTAAATCAGGTTCTGTATTAATTAGCTTCCTAAATCCTCTGGGAAATCCCGTAATAGTCCAACAATTAGCAAATCGGCAAATTACCGCTTTGAGCATGGAATTAATCCCCCGTACCACCAGAGCGCAAAGCATGGATGCCCTATCCTCCCAAGCCTCCCTGGCAGGGTATAAAGCCGTACTGATTGCCGCAGCAGCATTACCGAAATATTTCCCCATGTTAACCACCGCTGCGGGGACAATTGCTCCCGCCAAAGTATTTATTATGGGTGCAGGTGTGGCAGGATTGCAAGCCATAGCGACGGCCAGAAGACTAGGAGCGGTAGTAGAAGCCTTTGATATTCGTCCAGCAGTCAAAGAGGAAGTGCAAAGCTTAGGAGCGAAATTCGTCGAAGTCAAACTCGAAGAAGAAACCGTAGCAGCCGGTGGTTACGCCAAAGAAATTTCAGAAGATAGTAAAAAGCGTACCCAAGAACTAGTAGCCAGCCACGTCAAAAACTCCGATATCGTTATTACTACCGCCCAAGTACCAGGAAGACAAGCCCCCAGACTGGTGACAGAGGAAATGGTAGCGCAAATGAAACCCGGTTCAGTAATTGTGGATTTAGCCGCAGAACAGGGTGGAAACTGCGCTTGTACAGAAGCGGGTAAAGATATAATTTGGAACGGTGTCACAATTATCGGACCAATTAATTTACCCTCATCCATGCCAGTACACGCCAGCCAACTGTACGCAAAAAACATTACCTCATTAATGCAACTTTTAATAAAAGACAAAGCCTTGCAAATCAATTTTGATGACGACATAGTTGCTGCTGCTTGTGTTACTCATGGTGGAGAAATTAGAAACCAACGAGTAAAGGACGCTTTGCAAGCAGTAGCGGTTTAGTTGACATGAATAAATTTCACAGAATAACGAACCGCAGAGGCACAGAGTTCACAGAGAAATGAGTGCTTGAGGGATATTTTCCATGATTGTTGTAAATCTTCTCTCTGCGCCTCTGCGTGAGCTAAAAATCCAAAATCCAAAATTAACATGACACAAGCATTACTTCCGGCTTTATTTGTACTCGTCTTAGCCTCTTTTATTGGCTTTGAAGTGATTAACAAAATTCCCCCTACGTTACACACTCCGTTAATGTCTGGTTCAAATGCCATTTCCGGGATTTCGGTAATTGGTGCAATTCTGGCTGCGGGGGAGAAAAACACGAATTTATCGGTAATTCTCGGTTTAATTGCCGTAATTTTGGCAATGGTGAATGTTGTCGGTGGTTTTTTAGTCACTGACAGAATGCTACAAATGTTTAAAAAAAAGGAAGTTAAAGCATGAGCGACTTTTTACCAACTGGGATTCAGCTAACTTATTTAGTCGCTGCGTCATTATTTATCTTAGGTTTGAAAAAGCTGGGTTCTCCCGCTAGTGCTAGAAATGGTAATCTTGTCGCTGCGGTGGGAATGCTATTAGCTATTGTCGCTACGTTGCTAGATCAACAAGTATTAAATTATGAGATGATTTTGGTAGGCTTGGCCATTGGTTCGGTAATTGGTACTGTGATTGCTTACAAAGTGCAAATGACAGAAATGCCGCAAATGGTGGGTTTACTAAATGGTTTAGGCGGCGCTTCTTCCGCATTAATTGCTGTTGCTGAATTTTGGCGGTTATTAGATAGTTCACAGCCTATCCCCCTCGATGTCAACATTTCCATGCTATTGGATGTGTTAATTGGTGGTGTGACTTTAACAGGTAGTTTTCTCGCTTTTGCCAAATTGCAAGGTTTAATCAGCGGTACACCGATTACTTTCCCGTTACAGCAACCTTTTAACCTGTTGCTGTTGGGTTCTTATCTGGCTGGAAGTGCCTATTTAATTATAACACCCGATAGCCTCCCCGTATTTTTAGGGGTGGTGGCTGTTTCTTTGGTCTTGGGTGTAATGTTCGTCCTCCCCATTGGTGGGGGTGATATGCCGGTGGTAATCTCTCTGTTAAACTCCCTCTCCGGTGTGGCTGCTGCTGCGGCTGGGTTTGTGGTGATGAACAATATGTTAATCATCGCCGGTGCTTTGGTGGGGGCTTCTGGTCTTATCCTGACGGAAATTATGTGTAAGGCTATGAACCGTTCTTTGTTCAGTGTCTTATTTAGTGCTTTTGGTTCTGTCTCTACTTCTAGTGGTGGTGCGGCTGCTGGTGCTAGTGATCAACCTGTTCGCAGTATTGATGCGGAAGAAGGGGCGATGATGTTGGGTTATGCCCGTTCTGTGGTGATTGTGCCAGGATACGGTATGGCGGTTGCTCAAGCACAGCATAGCGTCCGGGAGTTGGCTGATCAATTAGAGCGCATGGGTGTGGATGTGAAATATGCGATACATCCGGTTGCGGGGAGAATGCCGGGACACATGAATGTATTATTGGCGGAAGCTAATGTGGCTTATACGCAGTTATATGATATGGAGGATATTAATCCCCAGTTTGAACAGGCTGATGTGGCGTTGGTGATTGGTGCTAATGATGTGGTCAATCCGGCGGCGCGTAGTGATAAGAATAGTCCTATTTATGGGATGCCGATTTTGGAGGTTGATCGCGCAAAGCAAACTATTGTGATTAAGCGCGGTATGAGTGCTGGTTTTGCTGGTGTTGATAATGAGTTGTTTTATAAGGCTAAAACGACGATGTTGTTTGGTAGCGCTAAGGATATGGTGGCTAAGTTGGTTAGTGAGGTGAAGCAACTTTAAGATAAGTTTAGGGGGTGTAGTTTGTTGCTATACCCCTTTTTTTCTCTCGCAGAGACGCAGAGGCGCGGAGAGGTTTGTTTCGCGCAAAGACGCTAAGGAGCAAAGACGCAAAGATAAAAAATATTAAATTTTATTCAGTAACTCTTTTACTTAATGTAGTCTGAATGTTAAATTTATAATTGGTATTATTAAGGATACTTTAAAAACACAAAATTATGGGGGTAATTAGCCTGAGATGGAAGACAAACATAATAGTAATAACAATTCAAATAAGCCACAAACCAATACAAATAAACAGTCATTGGAATGGAGAGAGATAAAGAAATTACAGGATAATTTTGAAAAACTGAACAATTCTTATTCTCAATTATTAGCAGAAAAACAAAGTTTAGACGAGAGATTTGGTAAAATAGAAGAATACTTGTCTAGATTGAATGAGTCGCTAACTGGAATTGCTAAAATAGATGATTTAAAGCAACTGTCATCACAAATATCGGCAGGAAATATAAATCATGAAAATAGTAAATCAAGTTATGAATATAAATTGCTGTTTAATCGGGTAGCTAGTCGAGCAGTTTTAGAACAAGCTTTAAACACAGCGGAAAAGCGATTAATAATGGCTTGTCCTTGGTTAACAACATGGGCAACAGACATTGCTAAATTTGAATTTATTTTAAGTAAAGGTGTACGTATTGATATTGGATGGGGAAGTTTAGAAGATTTAGCACAAGAACAAACTGATAACATTATTTGGTATGGAGCTTTACCTCAACTACAACAACTCCAAGAACAATATCCTGATTTACTACACATGAAAGAATTAGGTACTCATGAGAAGTTTTTAGTATGTGATGAATCTTTTGCAATGTTAGGAAGTCATAACTTTCTCACATCTGGTTCATCCAGTCCAGAGTTTGAAGTAGGAATTTTTACTAAAGATCCGAATATTATTGATCAATTAATTGAACATTTTGATACATCTATCTTTGATAAACAGGCAGCTATTGAGTATTTAAATCGTGAGTATTCAACTTATGGTTCTGCTGAAAGACCTATAGAAATTAGTGTCTTAAATAGAAGTATAAGCAGACTTAAAAATGAAACTGTTCTGCAAGCTGGAGAGGATATAATTATTGAACCTATTAGCAATGAAGAGCATATCTATAATACAATTAATGATGATTGTGTATCAGAAGATATTGTAGTTCATTTGAATTGGAAGCACAACCCTTCGTTAGTTTCACGTTATCCAAAATACAGAGAGCCGATAGACCTTGACCTATGCTGCTTATATGAATTAGAAACAGGAGAAAAAAATGCGATTCAGGCTTTAGGCAGCCATTTCGGAAATTATGATGAATCTCCATATATTCTATTAAATGGAGATGACCGTACAGGAAATGACTTACCTGAAGGAGAAAGTTTAAAAATTAATAGTAGTAAAATTGATAAATTCAAACGAATTTTGATTTATACTTTTATTTATAATGGAGTAGCTAATTGGTCAGAAATAGACGCTATTTTAACTATTAAACAAGTATACAGTCCACCTATTATAGTAAAATTGGATAATCCTAATGATAATCAAACTATATGTGCTATTGCCTTATTAACAAGAATAAATAACACTTTTAAAATTAGTAACAAAATCCAATATTTTTCAGATTCAGTAGAGATGGATAGATATTTTAATTGGGGGATAAACTGGGGTCCTCCTGAGTATAAACGCCGACAGTTTCCACGCCCACAAAGATAATGTAGGTGATACAGCACTTCCCGGTGTTATGAGGTACACCATTAGCGGGCAAGATGCCCGCACTACAAGAGTTTCATGATTCAACTTTGTACCTCATAAGAGCGGAAACCGCTGTATTTACAGTCCGCTATGCTAAACCTCTCATCTTTCTTTGCAGCTTTGCGTGAGATAAAAAGCGATGTTAGGTATTTTCGGAGTGCGATCGCTGTTTGGGAGTTGAGGGGGTGCGATCTCTGTTTGGGGAAGTTGAGGGAGTGCGATCGCTGTTTGGGAAGTGGAGGGAGTGCGATCGCTGTTTGGGGGGTTGGAGGGGTGCGATCGCTTTTGGGAGGTTGAGGGAGTGCGATCGCTGTTTGGGGAGTTGAGGGGATGCGATGGCTATTTGGGAAGTTGGAGGGATGCGATCGCTATTTGGAAAGTTGAGGGGATGCGATCGCTGTTTGGGAAGTTGGAGGGATGCGATCGCTATTTGGGAAGTTGAAGGGATGCGATCGCTGTTTGGGAAGTTGAGGGGATGCGATCGCTATTTGGGAGGTTGAGGGGGTGCGATCGCTCTTTGGGGAGTTGAGGGGGTGCGATCGCTGTTTGGGGAGTTGAAGGGTGCGATAGCGAAGCGCGACCTAGGAATCGCATAGCTGATGACTATAGCTATTCTTCTTCTGCTAAAATCTGTGAAATATCCCGTGCAGAATGAATTAACCGAACAATTTCAATATACTCATCCCCTTCTAAATAAAAAATTAGATGCTTTTCAAATCCTCTAACTCCCCACTTCCGCAAACCAACTAAACGCGGATTTTTAACATTATAAACACTACCAATACCAGGTAGTCGTGCTAATTGTGAAAAAGTCTGCCTCGTAGCATCAAAAAAACTCAATGCTGCATCAAAATTACTGTCAGCAATATAAGCAAACTGTTCATCAAGGTCAACACTAGCCTTTGGTCTAATTACAATTCGTCTAGTCATTGCTATTACTTGCGGAGTCTCTCTAGAAGCTGAGTGCGTTTTTGTTGCCACCACTCATCCGTAATTTCAATCGCTTCACCACTATCTAAGCCTTCTAATAGCAATGTTTCTATTCGGGATTGTGCCACTTTTTCTAAATCTTGACGAATCAAATGTCGAATATATTCGCTTGTGGTACTGTAGCCACATTTTGCAACCTGTTCATTGATAAAGTCCCGCATGGAATCGGGAAGAGAAATATTTACTGTAGTCATAGCTAATAAGTCTTTATATTTCTGATTCTTTAATTATGGCAAATATTGTCAATTTTTGTCAAATGTTTTGTAGGGATGTGGGTGCGTAAGCGTTGCGCTGCTGCAAGCAGTTCTCTGTTTGGGAAGTTGAGGGGATGCGATAGCGAAGCGCTGCTGCAAGCAGTTCGCTATTTGGGAGGTTGGGGGAGTGCGATAGCGTTGCGCTGCTGCAAGCAGTTCGCTGTTTGGGGGGTTGGGGGAGTGCGATAGCGAAGCGCTGCTGCAAGCAGTTCGCTGTTTGGGAAGTTAGAGGGAGTGCGATAGCGTTGCGCTGCTGCAAGCAGTTCGCTGTTTGGGAAGTTGGAGGAAGTGCGATAGCGAAGCGCTGCTGCAAGCAGTTCGCTTTTGGGAAGTTGAGGGAGTGCGATAGCGAAGCGCGACCTAGGAATCGCTATAACATTTAAGCAGTAGCGAATGCAGTATATTTCCTTTCTTCAGGAGGATGAAAAGCTAAGACAATATCAAGATTAGAAATACCTAACTTCATTAATTCATTAGCTATTCCTTCCTCAGTCCAATCTTCTTCAATCCAAATTTTATCATTTTTAATTCTGATATTAACTTGGATATTATTTGTTCTTTTTTTGCCATACCAACCCAAAAACCCCCAAATATAGTGATGATGATTATCATCAAAAATCAAACAACTTTCATCAGTTAAATTTGCCGCACCAGAAACCCAATTATGATATTCTGTGAGAACTTGTTTAATTGCTATTTGATATTGCTCTAGTTTATCCATTGTAATATCTCCTCCTTTTCGACATTAACTACAATCATCAAAATTTGATTTAATTCGACAATCTCTTTGATTGAATCTCTAGTAAAAAAGTTTTCGTATGTACTTTCTTTAATAGCCAAATAAATTATATATTCTGGTTCTGTGAGGTTAATTAAATTACGATATAAAATATATTGCCCTAAAGCTAGTTCAAAATCTCTCATGGGAGAAGGACTAAGAAAACTCTTGATTTCAACAACTATTTTTCGTCCATTTTGTTCTGCTGCAATCGGTTTTTCTGCGGATAAATCGGCAAATTATTCAGCATCTTTATATTTAATTTTATACGGATCAGCCGTAATTGTCCAACCATCGTTAATTAAAGCGTTTTTAACAGCATCGTGGTAAATATCTTTTGCTGGCATTGTTTTCTTGATAATATTTAGTAAACACGAATTAATCTTAACAGTACAATTATATCCACAAGTGTTGAATGTTAAGATTTTGAGGATTGTGTCCAAGTTGTGCATTGGTATTGGTGATACCAAATTTGGTCAATTAATGACTCTATTCTCAATAGACAATGGATTTTACCTGGGTAAAACGCAAAGATTGTAAAGTTTTATTGCAGGATTCAACACTTGTGAATTATATCATATACTCAGGCGTTAGCGTAGCTCACTAAAGGAATCGCTGTTTGGGAGTTGAAGGGTGCGATAGCGAAGCGCTGCTGCAAGCAGTTCGCTCAAGTTAAACCCCAAAACCCAAAACCACATCCAAAGCAGTACGAATTTCTTCCCAATATTCAACTTCTAAAATCCCCACCAACCCTAAAACCCGACGATAATCAACAGAACGAATTTGAGCAACATCAATAAAACGATCTTCATCTAATCCATTAGTTGCTGTTGCTTTGATATTGACAATATAGGGAGCTTGCTTACTTCCTGGTCGAAATGGCATCACAATTGTTAATAATCCATATTGATTCATAATATCATTTTGAACTATCAAACAAGCACGGATTTTTTGTGCTTCTGCTCCCACCGTTGGATCAAGATTTACCCAGCGAATTTCACCCCGTTTATAAGTTAAATTACCCTCTGGCATTAATACCATCTCCAGCTACATTATCCCAATCAGAAATCTCATTTTGATATTCTAAATCTTTGGCATCTTCTTGGAGAGCAGCTATTATTTCTGCTTCTAAAATTTTGCGTCTTTGTTCTGCTAATAGTGCATTGATATAGCCACTACGATTACCTTTTGCTTGTTGATCAATAAATCTGAGAATGTCTTCTTCTAAAGTAATTGTGACTTTCATCATTATGTATGACTCATTCATCTTACCAATTAATCATACCACTTTTTTGACATTGCGTGAGGTAAAAAGAGATTTTGAGGGGTTGAGATCGCTGTTTGGGAGTTGAAGGGGTGCGATAGCGAAGCGCTGCTGTAAGCAGTTCGCTTTTGGGGAAGTTGAGGGGGTGCAATCGCTTTTGGGGGAAGTTGAAGGGGTGCGATCGCGTAGCTTACCGTAGGTATCGCAGTTTGGGAGGTTAGTTAGTGATGTGAAGGAACTTTAGGTTATAGTTAGGAGTTAAGGGTATATCATTGCTATGCCCTTAACCACCGAGAGGAGCAGAGAGTTTTGTTTCTTACGATATCTCTTAGAGGACTCCACAAAAAAGATGATCTTATAACTATATGAAACTGCTTACCATTGGTCATTCAAATCATAGTATAGAAACTTTTATTGAGCTTTTGCTGGAGCATAATGTTACAGCATTGGCAGACGTGCGATCACATCCCTACAGCCGTTACTTACCCCATTTTAACCGCGTTCAACTGAAAAATTCACTTAAAAGCGCAAAAATCAACTATGTATTTTTAGGACAAGAACTAGGTGCTAGACCAAAAAACCAAGAATGTTATATTGATGGTAAAGCTATATATGAAAAAATTGCTGCTACTGAATTATTTGCAGAAGGAATTAAACGTGTAATTAAGGGTTTAAAAAATTATAGAGTTGCTCTTATGTGTGCGGAAAAAGATCCCATTGTTTGCCATCGTGCGATTTTAGTTTGTCAACATTTACGAAATGAGCGTGATTTAGAAATCAATCATATTAAAAGTAATGGTGACTTAGAATCGCATTATAAACTTGAAGACAGATTATTGGCTAGACATGGTTTAAACCAATTAGCTCTTGTAGCAGCATCAGTGCAATTATCTCTCTTTGCTGATAATTCACAAAATCATCAACCTTCTAAACCACTTTCAAGGGAAGAGTCTATAAAAGAGGCTTACAGATTGCAAAGTGATGAAGTTGCTTATGTAGAAAAAATAGGAAATGAATATGAGTAGTTATGTTGACTTATTTACAATTGGCTTTACCCAAAAAACTGCCCAAAAATTTTTTGATACTCTTGTTAAATCTGGCGTTAAGCGGGTTATTGATACCCGACTAAATAATGTCTCTCAATTAGCAGGATTTACAAAAAAAACCGACTTAGAATATTTTCTTAAAAAGATAGGTAATATTGAATATATTCATATTCTTGAACTAGCACCAACTAAAGATATTTTAGATGAATATAAAAAAAATAAAGGCGACTGGTCAGTTTATGAGCAGAAATTTCTTCATCTCATGACAGAAAGGGAAATTGAAAAAAAAGTTAGACCAGAACTATTAGATGGTGGATGTCTTTTGTGTAGCGAGGCTAAACCCCATTACTGTCATCGCCGATTAGTGGCAGAATATTTAAGTACCAAGTGGGGGAATGTCAAAATATGTCATCTGTAAAGAACAAGAAAATTATCTGTCTTGCAAATTCAAAGAAAAACGGAGAACGTTGCATTGCTGGAATTGATTTGGATACTGGTGATTGGATTCGTCCTGTCTGTGGCCAACGTCCTTATGATAATGATGGCCGAGTACCAAGAAATATTCGACTCGTGGAGGGAAGAGAACCAGCATTATTAGACATTTTAGAGATTCCACTAGCAGACACAGGTGAAAACTTTGGGTTTGAAAGCGAAAATCTTACTATCTTACCGGGAAAATGGCAACTCGTAGGTAAAGCAAAACCAGAAGATTTGTTTCAATATTGTAGTAACAATTCTTATATTCTTCATAATCCAATTAAATATGTAAACCCATCTTATCTAAACTCTCTACCTTTTGAACAAAGAAGTACATTACAACTGATTCATGTTATTAATTTTTCTGTAGAACCTAACGGAGAAAAACAATGGAGAGGTACATTAGAAACTGCTTATGGTCAAAGGTTAACAGACGCTAAAATCACTGATCCTATATTTATTGAAAGACTGGAAGCGGAATATGAAATCACAGATGATTATTATTTTGTGACAGTTAGTTTGGGTATGCCTTGGAAGCACAATGATTGGGAAGGAGAAGCTCCTTGCTGGAAACTAATAGCAGGTGTAATATAATACTTTTCTTTCTTGTCTTTTCTTTCTTATAAAGTAGAATAGCGATCGCTGTTTGGGGGGTTAAAGGGAGTGCGATAGCGAAGCGCGACCTAGGAATAGCTGTTTAGGGATTTGAAAGGATGCGATAGCGAAATTAATCTAAATCTTCCTCAGTCAAACCAGCATCTTTCAAAATACTTCTGAGTGTACCAGTAGGTAAATCACGATTACCATGAACAGGTATAGAAAGAATCACACTCATACCTTCCTTAACATAGATATGATGACTACCTGTAATCCTTTTTAGATTCCATCCATAGCGTTCAACAATCTTACAAAGAAATTTACCAGAAACCGATTTCATAAAGATAACTCAATTAACTGTTTTTCTGGCTCAATTTCTTCTTGCTGACTAGCAACTTCTAACCAACCTTGAACAGCATCTTTCAACATTTCTAATAAATGTTCATAACTTTCACCCCAGGTATGACATCCTGGTAAAGCTGGTACAGAACCACACCAGACACCGTCTTCTTCCCAAATAATTGCTTTTATTTTCATAGCCAATTCCTTGAACTAAGGATATTTTACCGCAGAGGCAGTCAGATGTACCAGTTTAATAAAGATGAATAATCGCTTTTGGGGAGGTTGGGGAGGTTGAGGAGTGCGATAGCGAAGCGCTGCTGCAAGCAGTTCGCTATTTGGGAGGTTGAAGGGTGCGATCGCTCCACTATTGCTCAAAAACTTAAATTTTGTACAATTTGCAAAAAACAGACAAATAATCTATAATGTTATGTAACCCTATAAATTTTGTGAGACGCTATGTCTGTCATCAGTGCAAGTGAAGCGCGTGCTAATTTTCCCGATATTATGAACCGTGCAGAATATCGTGGAGAAAGAATTTTAATTCAGCGTCATGGTAAAGCTGCGGTAGCGATAATTAGCATTGAAGATTTAAAACTATTAGAAGCAATGGAAGATGCAATTGATTCTGCTAAATTGAGACGTGCAATTGAAGAAAATGAAGGATTTACCACCATAGAAGAAATCATCGCCAAATATCCCAATGAGTGAACGTTATACATTGAGGATTGCTAGAACTGCGGAAAAAGACTTATTAGACTTACAACCAAAACAATATAAACAAGTTGTATCAAAAATACTCTCACTTCAAGGTAATCCTCGTCCTCAAGACTATGCAGCTTTAAAAGGTTATCAAGGTGGTTATCGTATTGATCAGGGTGAATACAGAATTTTGTACACCATTGATGATGATAATAAATTAGTTGCTGTTTTTCGGGTTGGTAAACGTAATAGCGCGGCCTAGGAATCGCTCACCTTTATCTTAAAATGGAATCCATTCCCACTTATCTATCCATTCTTCCGCTTTTGTAGCTTCCCAAGCAAACACAAGCTCCTGTACTGTTTTTACTATTGGTATTTAGGGACACAACAAAATAAACCCCAAATATGACCACCTTCTCCCCAATCTGCTTCTAATTGCTGTATTCGGAAAATGACAAAAGAGGGATATTACAATTCATGATACTCATTGGGGTATTGAAACCTTTGATTGTGTTATAAAATGAGTATGTAAAATTCGTCAGCTTGTTAAAGATACCTATGATCAAATTGTTTACCTCAAGCTTTTGTGAAATTGGAGTTTACACACGCTGAAAAAATAATTAGTAATTTGTATAAAGTACACAGAAATCATGGATAATGTTTTTTGTTAATGCGTAAGCCCTAGAAACTTAATGTATACAATTATAGCAGTTAACTAACGTGAGTAACTATCTAGCTATTGCGACTGTAACCGCAGTTCTCCAAAGAATTGTTCAAAACTCTCTCCAATTTGATGTACAAGGTGCGAGAGTGACAACTTTAAAACCCATTAATTTAAGTAGTGGTCCATCGGAACTAGGTGTAAATATTTTTCTTTATCAGGTACTGAGCAATCCGGCTCTAAATAATATTGATGCCACTCCTATGCGTTCTAGAGCTAACCCCAATAAACGCCAGACTGCACTAGACTTATATTATATGTTGAGTTTTTATGGTAATGATGTTGAGTTAGAACCCCAGCGTATATTAGGTAGCGTTTTGAGGACTCTCAATGATCAGAGCATTATTACCTCAGAGATGATTCAGCAAACATTAGCTAATTCAAATTTCCCATTTTTGAGCGATTCTAATCTAGGAGATCAAGTTCAACAAATCAATATTTCATTAAATGACCTCAGTTTAGATGATCTCTCAAAAGTCTGGTCAACATTTTTCCAAACTCCCTATGTACTTTCGGTTGTTTATAAAGTTCTGATAGTTTTAATTGATGGTCAGGAATCATCACAACGAGCATTACCTGTCCGTCGTGCAGGTTTTGGTGGTGTAGCTTCATTTCCTTATCAACCAGTAGTTGAACAGGTAGTTTCTCAGTTAGGCCATTTAGATCCCATATTAACAAATAGTACACTACAAATTAGGGGTAGAAATTTTAAATGTGATGCCATAAAAGTGCGGATTGGAGAAGTAGAAATCACTCCTACAGAAGTTAATGACAAGCAAATACTCCTACCTTTGCAAATAATTTCTCCTGAATCTTTGCGCTGTGGTGTCCAAAGTTTACAGGTAATTCATCATATTTCTATCAACATAAATTCAACAGCAGAGAATTTGGCTGTACAACCACCTAACTATCATAATATTGAGTCAAATGTTTTTCCATTTGTTTTGCACCCAACTATCTCATCAGATATAATAGTTGCAGATATCGAAGAAAATAGTGATGGTTCTTACTCTGCTAAAGTAATAGTGCAGGTAAATTTAACTGTTGGTATCAGACAACGTGTGATTTTAGCACTAAATGAGATGACATCAGAAAACCCTGCATCTTATTTATTTGAGGCTGCTAAACGTCAATCAGATGGGAATGTAATAACTATTCCAATTGATCGGATCAAAGCTGGGGAATATCTGCTAAGGTTAATAGTGGATGGAGCAGAAAGTCAATTAAATATTGATACTCGTGAAGATAGTCCAACTTTTAACTATTATATTAGTCCAAAATTGATAATTTATTAATCAGTATGAGGAGTTGTAAAAACTTATGGTGCATGAACAATTTGCTGAAGAACCTCTAAATTTAGAAGTAGAAATAAATAGCTGCAATCAACTTACTAACTTAGCTAATCAAGCAGTCTGTTTGGGGTTGATTTTGGGACATGGATATCATGGTGGAAAATACGAAATTTTGCACTGGAAAAAGGCTTTACTGATGTCAACAGTAGAAGCAGAAAGTTATTTACAAGAATTAATTGAAAACAACGGTGGTTAAATGGCTATATCAACTAATGTAAATACTGATTGGTCTCTAGATAATCAAAACTATTTATTGGAGGCAGTTAACCGGATTAAACTAATATTAGAAGACAGAATTTTCCAAATCCATTCTGATAATAATCAGAATAATCAAGGTGAAAAATTCCACCCTCCTCTAGATTTAAAACCATCAATGATGTCACAGCCATCTACCTTAGAGCAATTATGTAATACTTTTAGATTGTCTAATTTTGAACGTGATTTACTCCTATTGTGTGCGGGCATAGAAATGGATAGAAGCTGGACCACTCTATTTCCGAAAATTACCAGAGATTTACAGATCAACTATCTTTGTTTAAATGTAGCTTTAATTGCGTTACCAGAAGCATTCTGGACAGCAATTAC
This sequence comes from Aphanizomenon flos-aquae FACHB-1287, assembly GCF_014698755.1. Lineage (GTDB taxonomy): Bacteria > Cyanobacteriota > Cyanobacteriia > Cyanobacteriales > Nostocaceae > Dolichospermum > Dolichospermum flosaquae. Next base: position 61,348 of record NZ_JACJTO010000020.1, read on the forward strand.
TCCCAATGCAACCTTAAGACATTGGCAGATGATTGAACTAGGAACAGGAACATCATTGACTAATTCTCCATTACGAATTAATGAGCGAATATTACATTATCTATGGGGAATACAGCAAGTAGACCAGCGGTTGTTAGGTATGTTAGAACCTTTACCAACAATTAATAAATTAGCTCCTTCACATCAAAAAATAGCTGATGAAATTGCTGCTGTTTGGCTATCTTCGATTAATCATAATTTCCCTATAATACAATTATCCGGTCAAGAAATAGTTGTTAAAACAGCAATCACTCATGTTGCTTGTACACAGATAGGAATAAATTTACAAGTTATTTCTGTAGAAGCACTTTTGGAAGATATTACTCAACTAAATTTGTTTCAACGTCTGTGGGAAAGAGAAGCTATGTTAAATAATAGTGTATTACTATTAAACTGTAATTCACTAGAAAATGTTGATGCTAACATAGAGAGTAAAATTTCTAGATTTATTGAAACAATTGACTGTCGTTTAATAGTTAGCAGTCGAGAGCGCCGTCGTTCCCGACAACGAAGCCAAATTATTTTTGATATAGAGCCAGCTACAACTAATGAACAGCGATTAATTTGGCAACATACATTGAGCAAACATCAATTGAATCTTAATAGTCATATAGATGTTCTAGTTTCCCACTTTAATCTCAATTATTCTGTGATTGAATCAGTATGTTTACAAGCTAAAAGTTTAGTAAATAAAACTGAAGAAAATTTGAATTTGTCCACATCTACCATTAATAACCCATTATGGAATATATGTCGCCAACAAGCTCGTCTCAATTTAGATGATCTAGCACAAAGAGTGAATTCAGTAGCAGATTGGGATAACTTAATTCTGCCTGAAAAAGAACTAAATACTCTGCGAGAAATTGCTATTCATGTCCGTCAAAGAAGTAAAGTGTATGAGTCTTGGGGATTTATCTCTAAAAGTAAAAGTGGACTGGGTATTAGTGCTTTATTTTCTGGACAAAGTGGTACAGGAAAAACTATGTCAGCAGAGGTACTGGGAAACACTTTAAATTTAGATGTTTATCGAATTGATTTGAGTTCCATTGTGAGTAAATACATTGGTGAAACGGAGAAGAATTTGCACCGTGTTTTTGATGTAGCAGAAGTTGGAGGAGCAATATTACTTTTTGATGAAGCGGATGCTTTATTTGGTAAGCGTTCTGATGTTAAAGATAGTCATGATCGTTATGCCAATATGCAAGTTAGTTATTTATTACAAAAAATAGAATCTTACCGGGGGTTAGCAATTTTAACTACTAATTTAAAAACCTCTATAGACCCGGCTTTTTTACGTAGATTACGGTTTGTTGTCCAGTTTCCCTTTCCAGATATAGCTCAAAGGGAAGAAATTTGGAAACGGATGTTTCCACAAAAAACACCTACAGAAAAATTAGATTTTAAAAAATTATCTAATTTAAATGTTGCTGGAGGTAATATTCGTAATATTGCTATAAATGCTGCTTTTTTGGCGGCTGAAGCCAATGAACCAGTGATGATGAAACATATTCTTCAAGCCGCTAAGAGCGAATATGTGAAGCTAGAAAGACCAATGACCGATAACGAAGTTAGGGGATGGATATAAAATTTGTACGTCAGATTATAGCGTTTCCTAGTCTAATGAAGTAGACTAATTATGATAAAGCTGTGCATCTACTTAATGGTAAAAATGAAAGCATATTCTCTCGACTTTCGCCAAAAAATATTAGATACATATTTGCAAGGTGGAATATCACAACGTCAATTAGCAAAAAGATTTTGTGTAAGTTTAAGTTTTGTGGAAAAATTACTAAAGCAATATAAAGAAACACAAAGTATTGCTCCTAAACTCAGGACAAAACAAACTTCTACCAAGCTAAATTTAGAACAACTTAATATTCTTCAAGAAATAGTTGAAGCTAAGAATGATGCTACTTTATCAGAAATCCGCTTAATTATCGAAGAAAAAACGGGAATAACAATTGGTATATCGACAGTAGATCGGATGTTACGGAAAATGAAAATCCCCCGAAAAAACATGACCCTCTTCGGAGAAAGCAACTAAAACAGTTCAATCGTTAAAAGTAGAATTCTGGCTTCAACTTTAGGAGATATCTCTGGAGCTAAATTAATTTATTTGTCCCCAGATGCGTTGAATATTAGGAAAAGATTAAAAAAGTTCCATAATTTGATATAATCTAAAAAATATAGATAAAAATTATCAAATTACGCGCTTAAATAATTTCCCAGAAGTGTTTACTGATAGCTATTACAAGTAGCTATATCTAATTTTCTCAAAGGAATTAAACCTGTTTCCGATAGTAAACATTGAACTTGAGTAGTTTTCAAAATCTCCGCAAATTTTTCTCCAATTGGCTCTTGACGATTATCTCTTAGATAAATCACAGATAGAGGGTAAGCTAGAGGATAGCGTTGGCTGGTAAACGCCGTTATATTAGGAGCGTAATTTCCCTTATCATTACATAAATCTATTTGTTGAGGGGTTACAGGTTTACCATCTTTTTGAATTAGAGGAGAAACTGGATCATTATTATTGTCAAATAAGGCTAAGGGATAGACTGAACATTCACCATAAACCTTGCTCAAAGAGTCAAACCCAATACTCCCAATGGGGGGATTTTCATTTTCAAAATCTTGAATGACTGCTCTCATTAGCTTAGTGCTTGATAGACTAGTAGCTACTTGTAAACTATCTTCTTGGATAAAATTATTTCCTTTTTGACGAGAAATTAATCTTTCAAAGTTATTAATTAATTCTGGCGTTTTCAGGACACGCTGTTTAAAATTGATTATCGCCTCATTGCTAGATGGAATATATAATTTAATAGGTAGTTGTGGACCTCCTAACTCTTGCCAATTTGTAATTTTACCGGTATATATTTGCTGTAACTGTGTTAGAGATATTTTTCCATTTAAAGCTATAGGTAGACTTTTATCTCTACCTTTTTTGCTGGAAGCAATGAAAATAACTAATCCATCGTATGCAAATTCTTGGTATCCTAATTCAGGATTTTGATCAATGTTAATCAGACTACTTACAGCAAAATTAGCTGCTCCTGTTTTCAGCATAGATACAGGATCTGAGTTAATTAATGGAACACTCTTTAACTGTAGTTTCGGTGATAGTTCCCTGAGTTTATTATTTAAAGATTTCTTCCCTATTAAAAGGTTCTTTTCTGTGATATGATACCAGATACCATTTGGCTTTCCTTCAGATGTATAAATAAAATTACCCAGCGGAATACCAGATATTTTTTTGACGGAATCAATAGATTTATTAGCAGTATTTTTTTGACTTATATCTTTAGTTAAAAACCAAATTAATCCTCCCACACAAGCAGCACTAAAAACACCGATAATCATCCAAAATATTAGTTTTTTTGATTTTTTTAGCGGTTCTTCCTGTGGTTTATTTTGGTTATGTAAAAGGTAGTTATTTTCTAATAAAAAATTAAGATTTGGTAAATTGTGACGAGCAACTTCTGCATTATTAAACTTACCATGAATTAGCTGCAGAATAAATTTCTGAAGATTGGGTTCAACTCCCATACTCCATTCTTGTTCATTTTCGCAGTTTACCTGATCATTTCCTGCTAATAAATAACAGCAAATTTTACCTAAATCTTTTAAATCTTTTTGAAGCCAAAAATCTAGATTGTTTAAATCAGATTCAATAATCTGATGTTCCCATAAAGATAGATCGCACAGGTAAATCAAAAATCCCTGTAAATTGTATGATATCAGTAAACTATCCAAACTCAAATTACCATGGGGTGTCTTCAAACTTTCTAAACCCGAAGGTAAACGAAATTTTTGACCATGGAGAAATTGTAGACTTTGAAGAACTTGATTTAAGACTCCATATACTTCTATGCTACTCATTGCACCAGTTTCCTGGAGATAACTACTAAGAGTTGGAGAATTATAGAGATTATCTGCAAAAACTAAGTAGCAGTATTCTTGATCAACTATTGCTTCCCAAGGAATAATTAAACGGAAGTCTTGACTCCTACCATCTGCTAATTCTATTCCAGAGATGCGTTGAAAAGTATAATGTTGATCATTTGGTAATTCATATTGTTTAATAATAATTGGTTGACGATTCAGTAATTGTACTGCTTGATAAAAAATACCTTTGCCTCTAGCTCCTAAGCAATCTTCTATTTCATACTGACCCCGATTACCTAAAATTTGTTTTTCCTTTGGTAATCTATTTCCCGACTCAATAGATGGAACTTGAGTAATTTCTGCACTTTCGATCTCCGACTGTTTGGTTTTTCCAGTCAATCTATCTTGAATATTTTCAACAGTTGGAGCTTGAATATCCAGTTCTGAGGCAATAAAAGGCAAAAACGACCTAAATTGTGCCGGGACTACACTTAACAAACTGTTGGTGCTATTGGAAAGAAAATTACCTAATCTACCAGATATATCACTGATAGTCCGCTGTTTTATTTCCTGTCCGATTGTTTTTGCTATTTGCTGAGGATTTTTCTTAGCCACAACCATTCCTTAATTCTCAGGTATCAATATCTTCACCAAAATCCTGAACCCTATTGATATTATAAGGATTTTATCGGTTTTTAAACCTATTTTTAGTAAATTGGCGAAGGTGTTGATATATTATATTACTATTGATGATCAAAAACATCGGATACAAGTCCTGTCTTTTTCATCGACTATTGTGGTAAAATTTTGTTTAGTGGTCTTATGGTATTGGGATACTTTAAACGAACCTTGAGGGATGGTTTGACCATTTTGATAACACAACCCACTAAAGCGTTAAGGAATCCTTTCTCATGAAACTAAAAGGAGCTATGTCAGGGACAAAAGAGGGTGATCGCCGTTCTTAATCTAGTGAGGTACAGTAGCGACAATGGGTAAGCCAGCCTTACCGGATGTCCTGATCATGATTTTGTCAAATTTTTTTAGTTCTTGATAGTAAAATATTAAAGGCAGTTAAAACCGCCAGTCACGCTTTGTGAATCAGTTTTAGACTTACTAAGTATATTGTAAAGGTAAATACACAGGAGAATCGATGATGGGAACTAAGGACTGGAAAAGAGATATTGGATTTCCGATTTTTTCCCATTTATCTTCTTTGTTGCTTTTGAGTTTTTACTGTTTAGTTTTGACTGTTTACAGTTCCAAAGCTGCGAAAGCTGAACAAAATTTAAAGGATTTTGATTATTGGGCTTCTTTATGTAGCACTTGGGAAAATGCAGCTAATAACCAGAAATATGAGGAAGCACTGAAAGCCTGTGATAATGCTTTAGGGATTCAACCCAATCAATCAAAACTTTGGCTGGCTCGTGGTAATGTTCTCTTAGTATTTAATAAGTTTCAGGAAGCGATCGCTTCCTATGAACGAGTTGTTACTTTACAACCGAAAAATTCTGAAGGTTGGACACAAAAATGCTTGGCTTTGTCAGAGTCAGGACAATATCCTCAAGCGATAGCTGCTTGTGAAACAGCCTTACGCATAGATGATAATTGGGGTAGAGCCAATGCAGCCGTAGCTTGGAATTATCGTGGTATAGCACAGAGTAAATTTGCCCAGACCGAAGCAGCCCGGTTATCTTTCGATTGGGCTACAAAATTAAATCCAGATTATTCTTTAGCTTGGACAAATCAATGTTTGTCTTTTTACCAAGCTGGTAATTATCAACTAGCATTACGGGCTTGTGATCGCGCTTTGGAAGCCAATCAATTTTGGGGACATTACTCAGCCTCCATTGGCTGGGCTAATCGGGGGAAAGTGACTCAAGCTATGGGCCTATATGATGAATCATTACAAGCCTATAATCGAGCGATCGCTAGTAATCAAAATAATCCCCAGCTTTGGACAGACTATGGTATTATTCTCCACAAATTAGGCAAATATGAACAAGCACAATCTGCCTTTGAAACAGCATTAAAATTAAATCCTAATTACACATTGGCATTAGTCCATCAATGCGCCAATTTCAATCGGATAGGAATGTATAAAGATGCTGCTACCGCTTGCGAAACAGCCTTACAAAAGGGAGATAATAGCTGGGGGAAAGAAGGGGTAGCCCTAGGTTGGAATCAGTACGGTAACGCCCTCACAGGATTAAAAAAATACGAAGAAGCCCTAGCCACTTTAAATCGAGCGATCGCCATCAAACCAGATTACGCTAGTGCTTGGACTAACAGGAGTGTTACCCTTTGGCATCAGGGAAAAAATGATGAAGCCTTAGCATCTAATCAACGGGCCTTAGAATTAGATCCTAATTCTACTCAGGCCTGGTATAACCAAGGTAGAATTTTGACCTCATTATTAGACAGCGAGGAAAATATTATCGCCGCATATAATCGGGCTTTAAAAGGAGATGGTTATGTTGGCGATAATTCCATGTTAGCAGAAATTTGGGTGAATCAAAGTGCAGTATTGTTACGCATGAAACGCTACAAAGATGCAACTGTTGCCGCTGACAATGCCCTAGTATTTAACTCCAAATATCCAGAAGCCTGGTATAATCGAGCTATCGGATTCATGGCTTTACGTGAATATCAAAAAGCTTTAGATAGCTATGGAAGAGCAATCAATATTGATGGTAAAAATGCTAATTTTTGGGCGGGAAAAGGTATTGCCTTGAGGTTTTTACAAAGATATCCAGACTCTTTAGTAGCTTTAAAAAAAGCTTTAGAACTCAACCCTAATCATCCACAAGCATTAATTAACCAAGATATTGTTATGCAAAAAATCCAGCCACCAATTCCTTAGGAATGTAGAGAAACCAAAAAAATAGGATACAAGTCCCCTCTTTCTACAACGGCTTTTGTTGATTTTAACAGAACTTACCCAACTGGCACAAGCGATTTCTAGGTAGTGCTTCGCTATCGCTTATTTTACCGAAAATTCCAGCACAGACCACCCGATAATATTTCCATTGCGGTCAAAGTTTTGATTTATTTCTAAACCATCAGCCTTGATTATATTTCTGGTTTTTAATTGTTCATTATCCCCATAGATATATTTATTTTGCCACTTAGGAGTAAGATATTTTCTCTTCCTGTTGAGAACAAAGATGGGACGGTTTTTACTGAATACCAAAGGAGCAAGTCTGTCAAGATTCCGAACTGGGGTATACGCAGACTAAGAAGGAGGTTTCTTCTGAAATGTAGTCGAGTGTTCATCCTCTAAACCTGATAGCTCAATAGGAGATGAGATCAGATTATATTCTATGAATTGGTTTTTAGGGTCACAAAATAGATAATTTGTTAGGGTTCAATTTGGGCAATGGCTAGGCCCCTAGAAGACATCATACAGAGTGTAATTTCGTAAGTGACCCCTTGACAATTAAGATATATCATGTATGTGAAGTGTGATTACTTTTGCAAAGATATTTTTACATTTCTTGCCATTTGGATTAGTTTTAAACTAAACTATATCTTAAGTATTTTTCGCACCAATACTTCAGATTATTGACTAGATACCTAATGGAGGATGACTACTGATGGCATTAGATTATTTTGCTCCTGGAGTTTATGTTGAAGAAGTAGATCGGGGCAGCCGTCCCCTGGAAGGCATCAGCATGAATGTTGCCGGATTTGTTGGTTTTACCGAAGATGTTCGGGGTGATGCGGAACTTTTCAAACCAATCATGATTACTAATTGGGAACAATATAAACAATATTTTGCCAAACTTGATTCTGATGGGTTTACAGACTTCGGTGCGTATCTTCCTTTTGCCGTACAGGGCTGGTTTTTAAACGGAGGTGGTCGCTGTTGGATCACGAGTATTGGTACAAAACTACCTGGTTCTCCAGAACCAGAAGCAAAAGATATTGCCACACAAGTATTAACATCTGGTGGTAAACCGGCTTTAGCTTTTAATCTTAAAACACAAGTTCTTGCTCTTCCTGGTAGCGATACTGAGGATAGTAATCCTATCAACCCTAATCGAATTCAGATCATCATTACCGATGGTAAGCCCAGAGAAATAGAAAATCCTGAGACTGAATACAAGCCTCCAGTGGATAGTGGCCAATACTTTACACTGATTATCAAAGAGGGTGACGAAATTCTAGAGAAATTTGAAAATCTTCTTAACTATCAAACTCCAGAATCGTCACCAGAATCTCAATCCGGTACTTATGTAATTACTGCTCTTCAAGACAATTCTTATGTAGTAGTTAATGATATATGTACTCCAGGCATAGGTAGTCCTCTCAGCCGTCGTCCTAAAAACGGTCAATACGAAGTAATCGGTGGTGCTTATATTACTAGGCCAGGTGATGAAATCCGTGATTTACAGGGGCAAAAAGGTGATCGGGCAGGGGTGCAAGGTAATTTTGAAATTGACGAAGTAGCTATCATTGCCTGTCCAGACTTGATGCTACTTTATCAAAGAAACTTGATTGATTTAGAGCAAGTTCATGGTGTCATGGAAACCATGATTAGCAACTGTGAAAATTCTTTTCCAGGACCAGCTTTTCGGATGGTAGTTCTAGATCCACCACCAGTTAAACCAGGTAAAAATAATAACCGTGCCGTTGCACCTGATCAGCAAAAACCTCAAGATGTGGCTGAGTGGTTAAAGCAATTCAATCGCCGTTCCATGTTTGGTGCGCTTTATTATCCTTGGATTAAAGTAGCCAATCCTCGTGACAAAGGTAAACCCATATTAGTCCCTCCTTGTGGTCACATGATGGGTATTTGGTCTCGGACTGACGAAGCTCGCGGAATTTTTAAAGCTCCAGCTAATGAAACACCTAGAGGAGTTTTAGGTGTTGCCTATGATACCAATATGCGGGAACAACAATTACTCAACCCCGAAGGTATCAACTGTATTCGTAACTTTAGTAACTTTAGTCGTGGTTATAAAGTTTGGGGTGCGAGAACTTTAGTAGAAAAAGACAATATTCAATGGCGTTATATCAGTGTTCGTCGCTTGGTGAGTTACATTGAGAAAACTATTGAAAATGGGACTCAGTGGGTAGTATTTGAGCCTAATGATATGGATCTTTGGGAACGAGTAAAACGCACAGTTAGCACTTTCTTAGAAAGACTCTGGAGAGAAGGAGCTTTATTTGGAGCTACACCAGCGGAAGCTTTTTATGTCAAATGTGATGGTGATATTAATACTCCAGATACAATGATGATGGGTCGTCTTTATGTAGAAGTTGGAGTTTCTCCAGTTCGACCCGCTGAATTTGTGATTTTCCGTGTTAGTCAGTGGTCTCCTACTGAGTAGTTTATTCTGATAGATCTTAGATTTATCTCCTAAAACGGTTTTTGATCAAATCCTTCACAAAAATAAATTTGACAATTAATTTTTCTGTTTTGTCATTTCCGTTGATGGTACGGTAGATTATAGTTTACTGGAATAATTACGCCCTAAAATAAAAGTTCCCATTCAAAGAGGATGTGAAAAATGGCTGAATTGAAACCAATTCCTACCAGTCGATTTTATGTTGAATTCGATGGACACACAGAAAAGATGGTCAAGAGTGTAACAGAAGTAAATTTTTCTGGACAAACTGCTGGACATGAAAAACCATTGGCTTCAACTAAAGGTGGCAAAAGCCTATGGCAATCTACTTCTGGAGGATATGAAGAGAACCCCAACTTTACAATTGAGGTTTTTTTAGCAGAAGGAGATATGGAATTTTATAACTGGATGAAGGCAACAATGCCAGCCAGTGAAGGAGGCGATGGTAAGTGGTCGTCAAATCGTAAAAATGGCTCGATTGTTGGTTATGATTCCCAGGATCAAGAAGTCTTGCGTTGGAATATCACTAATGCCTGGATTAAATCTTATAAAATGGGAGATTTATCTGCTGAAAGTAAAGATTTAGCCTTTGAAACTTTTGAAATTGTTTGTGAACAAATTAATCGAGTTAAATAATAGATATCTGTAGTCGGATCAAAAACTTTAATCAAGTTTTAGGAGTTAATTATGGCCTCTGGTGAACTTCTTGCTAGTTCCAAGTTTTATGTTCAGTTTGATGGGTTAGATGATCTAACTGTCAAAAAAGTTAGTGGTATTCAGATCACCTTAGAAACCGCTGGGGATAAGAAACCTATGGGAGTTAGCAAAGGTGGCAAAAGTCAAATGCAAGCAACAGTTACTGGGGTTAGTAATGGTAAAATTACGGTAGAATTTGTGAGTTCGGTTGAAGATGATCGTCTCATGAAATGGTATGAAGAGTCCCATTCTGAACCAATTAAAGGCGGAGGAACACAGAGTAAAGGCTTACGGAAAACTGGCTCTATTATCCTTTATAATCAAGGTGGTGATGAAGCAGCTCGATGGAATATAAAAGGAATCATGCCCCAAAGTTATAAATCTTCTAAGTTAGAAGCAGGTAGCACTAATTTAGCAACAGAAACTGTAGTTATTGTTTACGAAAATATGCATCGAGTTAAATAACTCATTTGATGATTTACTTTTGAGGAGGTGACATAATGGCAACACCAAAATTTGAGTATCTTACGGCTTCTCGCTTTTATTTAGAAATTAAACTCAATGACATTTCCGGTTCAAACGATGATATTGACGGTTACTTTATGGAATGTCAGGGTTTTCAACGCTCTCAAGAGGTGATTGAAATTGCCGAAGTCACCCCTCAAAGGTGGGGCAAAAATGATACAGCTAAGTATGGAAGAGTGGTTAGAACTAAAATTCCTGGTAATTCCAAAAGTGATAATATCACTCTGCGTCGAGGTTTAACGATATCACTCTCCATGTGGAACTGGTTAAAAGCAGTAGAACAGGGAAATTGGTATAAACAGAAACGAGATGGTGACTTGATTATTTACGATCAAGGCTCCCAAGAGCGAGCTAGGTACAGATTTATCGGAGCTTGGCCTGTTAAATACAAGATTTCTGGTGTTAAAGCCGGTAGTAATGAATTTGAGATTGAAGAAGTAGAATTAGCTGTTGATGAATTTATTAGGGTTAAATAAAATTAGATGATGCAAACAGAATTTGAGTTTAACCTAGTTAAAGGATATCTAGATGCTGATGGCAATGTTCACCGCGCCGGGATCATGAGATTATCACGCGCTATGGATGAAATTATTCCTATGCGTGACCCTAGAGTAAAATCTAACCCAGCTTATTCAACAGTAATTATTCTTTCCCGTGTAATTACTCGTTTAGGGGCTTTGGATGATGTTAATCCGGCTGTAATTGAGAATCTTTTTGCAGCAGATCTCAGTTATCTTCAGAAATTTTATCGGCAAATTAATGGGTTAGATGAAAATAATGAAGCTAAAATTCCACCTAGTGAAACTTAGTTTCATGAATTTAATATCATTTTTTTAGGAAAAAGAAAAATGTCTTACCGAGAATTTTCCTTTATTCTCCCAAAAGGATTGATTGATTCTAATGATGAGATTCATCGCTATGGAAAAATGCGATCTACTACTGGTAAAGATGAAATTATTATTCAGCAAGATGTCCAAGTTCAAAAGTTTGCAGAATATGGGGTTTTAGTGACTTTATCTAGGGTAATTACTGAGTTAGGTCATCTTTCTCAAATAACCCCAAGGTTATTAGAACAGTTGTTTTTAGTGGATTTGGTATATTTACAAGAACTTTATGATCAGATTAATCAACCTATTACTGGAGGTTGGTTGAGTGAGGGGGAGTGTTAGGCTACCCTTTGGCACAAATGTATCAAGAGGTAGCTTTTATTGCGCTCAATTTTCACTGGTCTAGAGAAGAAATTTTAAACCTGGAACATAGTGAAAGACTGCGCTGGGTAGAAGAGATTAAAAGACTCATATAACTATTTGTACCTTCCTTTCCTGTTCTACAATCAAAAGTTTCTAGATTATTTCAGGTCATTTTTTCGTCAAAGTATATGTTGGATTTACAAATTATTTCAATTCTGGAAAACCATACATCTAATAAAATATGAAATGTTTCTTACCATCTTATTATTTGTCTTTTGTTGCTGTTTTGGGGGGTGTAATTCCTAATTTCCTTCCTCCCAATATACCAGCATCATTAGCTCAATCTATCACACCAGCAGGAGATGGAACGGGAACAATTGTTACTCCTGACGGTAATCAGTTAAATATTCAAGGTGGTACAACTTCTGGTGATGCTGCTAATTTGTTTCACAGTTTTGATAACTTTAATCTTAATTCTGGAGAAACTGCCAACTTTCTGTCTAATCCGCAAATTCGTAATATTTTAGGCAGAATAGTGGGTGGAGATGTTTCCCGAATTAATGGTTTAATTCAGGTTACTGGGGGTAATAGTAACCTATTTTTGATGAATCCTACTGGATTTGTTTTTGGTGCTAATGCTAGGTTAAATCTCCCTGCTAACTTTACAGCTACAACTGCGAATGGAATTTCTTTTGGAAACAATTGGTTTAATGCTTTTGGTACAAATAATTATAGTAATTTGATTGGTGATCCGAATGCTTTCGCGTTTACCATGGAAAAACCAGGTTCAATTATTAATGCTGGAAATCTTGAGGTATTTTCTGGTAACAGTATTACCTTATTAGCTGGAACAGTTGTTAATACTGGAACAATTTCCGCTTCTGAAGGACAGATAGTGCTCGCTGCTGTTCCCGGACAAAATTTAGTTCGTCTGAGTAGTCCTGGACATTTATTAAGTTTAGATATTCAACCAATTACATCTGATAACAATTTACCAAATAATGTAGTAATACCAATTAAGTCTTTACCTGATTTATTAACTACTGGTAGTGCTGGTTATAATTTAGGCTTGGTAACTAATGCTGATGGTAGTGTCAAACTAGCTGTTAATGATATCATTATTCCTAAAGATCCAGGAACTGCGATCGCTAGTGGTAATTTAGATGTTTCTGGTCAACAAGGGGGAAAAGTTAATGTTATAGGGGATAAGGTAGGAGTAATTGACGCAAATATTAACGCATCTGGTAATAATGGTGGTGGTACAGTATTAATAGGTGGAGATTATCAAGGTAAAGGAACAGTACCCAATGCTAAAATTACCGTTGTAGATGAAAGTTCTACGATTAAAACCGATGCAATTAATCAGGGTAATGGCGGAAAAACCATAGTTTGGGCAGATAATACTACAACATTTAAAGGTAATATATCTGGTCAAGGTGGAGTTAATGGTGGTAATGGTGGTTTTGCGGAAGTTTCTGGCAAAGAAAATTTAAGTTTTCAAGGTAATGTCAATTTATCAGCAGCACAAGGACAAAAAGGTACATTAGTTTTAGATCCGAAAAATATTATTATTGCTACTAGTGGTACTGATAATATCAATGATAATGATTTATTTAACAAAAATCCAACAACAGATGTTACTATTAGTCCTAATAATATTGTTAACAGTTTACAAAATAATGATTTAGTTTTACAAGCTAATAATGATATTACCGTTACAAATGCTATTGATAGTTCCGGTAATTCTAATAGTGGAAATTTCACATTACAAGCCGGACGTTCAATAGCTATTAATGATGATATTAAGATTAAAGGTAATTTTTCAGCAACAGCAAATGATACCAGTGCTATCCCCGCTAACAGAGATAGTGGCAATGCAAGTATTACCTTAGCATCTGGAAAAACAATTGATACTAGCACAAGTAATGGTAATATTACCTTAAAATATGGTAGTGGTGCAAATGCAGATCCCATGAATTTAGCAGGTGATTTAAAAACCGGTGGTAAAATTAGTTTAGATAGCACTACTAAACCTATTACAGTTGGTGGAACAATTAGCAGTGCAGGAGAAATAGAAATTGTTAATAGTGGTGGTACAACTTTTAGTAACAGTGTTAATATTGCTAAATTGACTATTCAAGACACTATAGGAATAGTTACTTTTAATAATAATCTTACTGTTAATAATACTTTAATTACAACAAATAAACCTTATAATGTTTCTTTTCTGGGAGGAACAAATTCTATTGCTAATAATACCACATTTACTAATACAGGGATAATAACTTTATCTGGTAATACTAACTTCATAGGAGGAGTAGATACAACTGCTGCATCAGAAACAAAAATATCAGGTACAGTTAGTACGACTAATTCATTAATTAAGTTGAGAAATACTGTTCTGACTGGATCTGGTATAATTAATAGTAATAATGGTGATATTAATTTTACTGGAAATGTTAATAGTGAAACTGGTACAGGTTTAGATTTAATCGCAAATTCTGGAACAGGAAATTTAACCTTTACCAATGATATAAATTTAGGAAATATTACCGCAAATAGCACAGGTATAACCACATTTAATAATGTCACCGCTACCAGTTTAACCACAAATTCAGGTGGGACAACACAATTAAATGGTAATGTTACCACATCAGGAAATCAAACTTATAATGATACTGTAACTATTGCTAATAATCCTACATTATCAGCTAATGGAATTATATTTAATAATACTATCACTGGTACAGGTTTAGATTTAATCGCAAATTCTGGAACAGGAAATTTAACCTTTACCAATGATATAAATTTAGGAAATATTACCGCAAATAGCACAGGTATAACCACATTTAATAATGTCACCGCTACCAGTTTAACCACAAATTCAGGTGGGACAACACAATTAAATGGTAATGTTACCACATCAGGAAATCAAACTTATAATGATACTGTAACTATTGCTAATAATCCTACATTATCAGCTAATGGAATTATATTTAATAATAC
>NZ_JACJTO010000021.1 GCF_014698755.1 Aphanizomenon flos-aquae FACHB-1287
TGGGCTGACGTAATCAACCGCGCTAACTTAGGTATGGAAGTAATGCACGAGCGTAACGCTCACAACTTCCCTCTAGATTTGGCTGCTGCTGATGTTGCTCCTGTTGCTTTAAGTGCTCCTGCTATCAACGGTTAATAAGTCTAGTTAAATAAAAAACGCTCTCCACAGGGGGGCGTTTTTTTGTGTTCATTTTTCACATTCGCGTTTAGTCACATAATGACGATAGCGAAACATTGCTTCTAGCTGTGCTTGTACTAACCAACCACTCATAAATTCTACTCCATCACCACCAGGTATGGCATAAGTAATATTATCGGTTAATTTAGTTTTGCCGTTTTCTGATGTAAACTCATGACGATGTACCCAGGAATCAAAAGGTCCAGATATCTGTTCATCAGTAAACAGATGATACTTTTCATAGTCTGTGTGACGCGCTAACCAAGTTAAGGGTAAAATGCCCAGAAAAAGCCGAAATTCCGTAATTGCACCCGCTAAGAGTCCACCTTCACGTCTGACTACTTGTACTGGTTGCCAGGGTGGGGTGAGTATTTGCAATATGTCTGGTCTTTCGTGGAATTTCCAAACTACTTCTACTGGTGCGTTAATGATTGAAAAATGTTTAAAGTGCAACATGAACAAAAAAACCTAAAATTTAGCCTTTAGATTCAATATTTATAATTTTATAAGAAAATAGGCTGAAAACCCGAAATTTGACATCTAAAAACTCCTTAAAATCAGTATAATGAGAAAATGCACCAAATAGCAAAGCACTCCTGCCAGTAGTTCCCTAATTGAGGTATAAAAAAATTTTATAAACTTTTTGAAATTTACCCGTTTATAAATGATTTATTATGCAATAATAGGAGTTGAGAAGTAATTCGGTGGACTGCTTTTGTTTTTAGTATTGATAGGCCTTTTCCCTTTGGTATTTACAGACTTTTCTCCGAAATCTAAATCTCTACACTCTTATGATTTTGGAGAAAATCTATGTCAATTTATGTAGGCAACCTCTCTTATGAAGTTACCCAAGATGGTTTAAGCGAAATTTTCAAGGAATATGGAACTGTCAAGCGTGTACAGTTACCTACCGACCGAGAAACGGGTAAAGTTCGCGGTTTCGGTTTTGTGGAAATGGAATCAGATGCAGAAGAAGAAAAAGCCATTGAAGCCCTTGATGGCGCTGAATGGATGGGACGTGATTTAAAGGTCAATAAAGCTAAACCAAGAGAAGAACGTGGTTCTTTTGGTGGTGGTGGTGGGAACCGTGGTGGTGGCAGCTTCGGCGCACGTAATCGCTACTAGTATTCTAAGGTGGATAAATAATATCCCCATCTAGGACAATTAATTTTAACAGCAGTTCAGGAGTCAAAACCTGGGCTTTTTTAATGGGAAATTTTCTGATTAGGGTTGTCAGGAAAAAATAATGATCTAGAACTTAAAAGTCTTTAATAAATTATAGATATTATTGCTGATTTTGTGAAGAGGATTATGGCTAATACTGCTATGGAAATTTTTATAAAAGTGCTAAACAATTAACAGAATTATCAGGGAGTTTTAGTAATAATGTAATAGATATCAAGGATTTTATTTTTAATTTTTACTATTATGCGGTGATTGACTGGATAAATTTATTCGTTAATTCTGCAGAACTTCAGGGAATTTTCTAATTTGAATTTAATTTTAATTAAAAAGTGAGAATATTGCCGAATTAAGCAAGTAATTTAGGAATGATTTACTCCAGGTATAATGACAATTATAGTAAGTTATGAAATGGCAGTTATTAACACAAAAACAACGAGGAATAAACAGAGCATTTACTATAGCGATGTTTACGATTTTCAGTAGTATTATTTGCGTTTCTTGCAGTCATAATCAAGATGTTTTGGTGACAGAAAGAGCTACAACTACCCCAAATCCACGAATAGGGAAAACATCTAAAGCTGGGAAATTTTATGTTCAGGGACAAACTCAACACCTCAAAGGTAATTCCCAAGCGGCTATTGCTGCCTATAGTAAATCTATTGGTCTCAATCCTGAGTTTGCACCAGCTTTTAAAGGCCGAGGATTGGTTTATTTTGATATTGGTAATAAACAGGGTGCGATCGCAGATTATAATCAAGCATTGAATCTTAATAGTCAGGATGGGGAAGTATATAATAATCGTGCTAATGTTTTTGCTTCTATGGGAGAATATAAAAGAGCAATTGCAGATTATAATCAAGCAATTAGTATTGAGCCTAATTCTGCTGAATTTTATAATAATCGAGGTAATGCCCGTGCTAATCAAGGTGATAAGAATGGCGCATTAGAAGACTATACTCAATCAATTCGGATTAATCAAGAATATGCTATAGCTTATAATAATCGCGGTAATGCTTATGCCTTTAGAGGAGAACAACAGAAAGCAATATCAGATTATAATGAAGCCATTCGCATTAATTCTAAATTTGGTGCTGCTTATAATAATCGTGGTAATGCCTATTCTGCACTTGGTGATAAACGCGGTGCATTAAAAGATTTACAACAAGCAGCAGCGATTTTTGAAAAAGAGCGAAATAAGGACTTGTATCAACAAGTTATGAGAAATATTGAGGAATTAAGTAAATAAACTCGCAATGTCAGAATCAGGATTTTCGGGATTTGTAGGGTAATATTGTCCGCAATGTGTCAAAATACTATTGAAGCATGATCTAGGTTCTACCCTATCCAGTCCTAACTTATGAATGAACAGCGTCTACAGACATATTATCAGCTAGTTCAACAACTGCTTAGTTGTCCCCATGGTCAAGAAGCGGCTATATTACAAGCTAACAGGGAATTACTCGATGTTGATTTTTTACAAGTGGTGGTAGAGGTAGCAGCGACCTTTACCCAACAGGGAGAGGAAAATACTGCTAACTGGTTGCTGGGGTTAGCTTCTCAACTGAGTGAAGAGTTAGATATACCCCTAACCCCAGAACCAGAAACGCCGCTTAATCAAGCAAATTTTGATACCTATTTACAATTTTTATTAGAAGTATTACAAGCAACCGCAGAAAGTAAAGGTAATCGCCAGGTAGTTTACCCCTTACTCAAAGCGAATACAGATAAATTGAATCTGACTTTTGGCCAATTATTACAGGTTCGGGCAACGAAAACATTAGCGGAAGCAGAACCAGACGCAAAACAATTTTTCGCTGAAGTTATAGGTAATTTTAGTAATCTGATTCGAGAATTTCCTTTAGGTAATCAAGCCGATAACATCGAAATTGCTATCACTGGTTATGATATAGTTTCCTCAGTGTATACCCGCCCCACTTCCCCGAAAAATTGGGCAATGACGAAAAATAATTTGGGTAATGCCTACTTAAACAGAATCAGGGGAAATAAAGCCGATAACATTGAAATTGCGATCGCTGCTTATACTGATGCTTTAAAAGTCAGAACCCGCACTGATTTTCTTGTAGATTGGGCAACCACGCGAAATAATCTGGGGGCTGCCTACAGTGAGAGAATCAGGGGAGATATAGCCGATAACATTGAAATTGCTATCATTGCTTATACTGATGCTTTAAAAGTCAGAACCTGCACCGCTTTTCCTCAAAAAAGGGCAACCACGCAAAATAATTTGGGGATTGCCTACCGTAAGAGAATCAAGGGAGATAAAGCGGATAATCTGGAAAAGGCTATTGCTGCTTTTTCTGATGCCTTAGAATTTTATACCCGCACTGATGATTTTTCTCAAGATTGGGCAACGACGAAAAATAGTCTGGGGAATGCCTACCGTGAGAGAATCAGGGGAGATAAAGCGGATAATCTGGAAAAGGCTATTGCTGCTTTTTCTGATGCCTTAGAATTTTATACGCGCACCGATGATTTTTCTCAAGATTGGGCAACGACGAAAAATAATCTGGGGGCTGCCTACAGTGAGAGAATCAGGGGAGATAAAGCGGATAATCTGGAAAAAGCTATTGCTGCTTATACTGATGCTTTAGAAGTCAGAACCCGCAACGCTTGTCCTGAAAAATGGGCAGAGACGCAAAATAATCTGGGGCTTGTCTACAGCAACAGAATCAGGGGAGATAAAACCGAGAATCTGGAAGAGTCCATTAAGGCTATCAATGCTTATACTAATGCTTTAGAGGTTTATACCCACACAGATTTTCCTCAACATAACGCCCAAATTTTATCAAGTTTAGGTATTGCTTACCAAGAATCACAACAGTTAGATTCAGCTTACGATACCTTTAAATCTGCCATTGGCATTTTTGAAGATTTGCGCGGTGAAATTATTTCTGGAGAAGAAAGTAAACGCAAACAAGCGGAAGAATCGAATAAACTTTTTATACGCATGGTGCAAGTTTGTTTAGCATTGGGTAGAGAAACAGAAGCTATTGAATATATTGAACGCAGTAAAACTCGCAATTTAGTAGAAGAAATCCTTAACCGTGACTTAAAAACCATCTTCCCTCTTGCGGTTGTTACCCAGCTAGAACAACTGCGAGATGAAATAGCGAGTAAACAGAATTTACTGCAAACTGGAAAGGTTAAAAATACTACATTTTCATGGCAACATCTCCAGAAATTACGACAACAACGGCAACAATTACAAGATACACATTTACCCATTGATTATAAGTTTAATTTCGCGTCATTAGAGAAAATAGTTGATAATGATACAGGAATAATTGAATGGTATATTACTTTTGATAAAATTCTCGCTTTTGTGATTCAACCAGGAGGTAAAGAAATCAAAATTTGGGAATCTTCATCAGTAGAAAGAGAAGCTTTATTTGATTGGGCTAATGAATATGTAGGTAACTATAGAGATAGAGAACAAAAACAAGTATGGAAAAATCAGTTAGAACAACAGTTACAAAAGTTAGCGTCAATCCTACACATTGAGGAAATTTTAGATAAAATACCTCCACAATGTGAAAAACTGATTTTGATTCCTCATCAATTTTTACACCTTTTCCCTCTCCATGCTTTACCCGTTAGAAATTCCTATTTAATGGATTTATTTCCTCAAGGTGTGGGTTATGTACCCAGTCTGCAAATATTACAACAAATTCAACTCCGTCAACGTGATGATTTTAAATCTTTATTTGCTATCCAAACACCCACAGAAGATTTATATGGAAAAGACTTAGGTGCAGTTGCAGCAATTAAAAAGCAGTTTAGTAATGGTGATATTTTAAAACAAGATAAAGCTAAAGAATCAGCAATTATTCCAAATAATGAAAATTTGACGAAAGCCAATAATCTCTTTTTCTTTTGTCATGGTTATTTCAATGCTAATATTCCTCTCAATTCGGGTTTAAAATTAGCGGATAAAATTCTCACTTTAGCGGATATCATCACTCATATTAAATTAGAAAACTGTCGTTTAGTTACTCTGGCTGCTTGCGAAACTGGCATGATAGATGGTACAAATATTAGTGATGAATATATTGGTTTACCTAATGGTTTTCTGTTAGCCGGTAGCACCAATATAGTTGGTAGTTTATGGACTGTTAGTACAATAGCTACGGCTTTATTAATGATAAAATTTTACGAAGAATTAAAGCATCAAAATAATATTGTCTTAGCTTTGCAAAATTCCCAAAGATGGTTAAGAGATACAAATATTTTAGGGTTTAGAAAATGGCTACCACAATCAAATCTGGATGAAGATTGGCAAGATGAATTAAATGATTACTTTTCAAAGGAGGAACAAGAACAAGGAAGTAACGTCAAAATATTCGCATCACCTTTTTGTTGGTCAGCTTTTTGTGCAATTGGTAAAGGAGTTTAAACAATGTCTGCCTATCAAAGAACAATCCAAGCTTTTGTTAAATTAATAGAATCTGAATCTAGTTTATTTTCTAGAGAAGACTGGGATAATTTAGATAAATTAGCCAGTAATTTACCAGAAGATTCACAAGAAATATCTACCGAAATTAGAAATTGGTTAAAATTAGAATCACGTTCTCAAATTAAACAAGCATTTGATAAAAAAAGGCAAGAAATTCCTTCTGAATTAACCAAGTCCGAGAATACATTGGGTCTAGGTGGTGCTAAATGGCCAACACCAGCAAACGAACCTAGTGAATCTTCTAAAGAACTGATTCAAAATGCTATAAAATTAAATTCATCTTTATCTGATGATAAAAAATCCCAACCAAAACCGTGAAAAATTTTAGTATTACTCTCCATGCTTTCCATTTGCGACATACTCTTGCACATACACCTGATCAAGTTTTAGAAAATGCCCATCTTTTGTGGGATAATCTTTCTAATTTGGGTGTATCTTCATTTCCTGCTACCAGTTTAAAAGATTTAAAATCTCAATTAATTTGTTATAAAAATGGTAAATATGAACCCCAACAAGAAGTAGGAAGAAAAAACGAATGGTTAACTCATTCCAGAGATTTAGTAGATTTAGGAAGTTTCCCAACTACAGACGGATTTAAAATTAATGGTAATTTACAACCATTGTTACTTAATGATACTTATGCAGTTGATTTAACTTTGCTTCCAGAGTCAGCAAATATTGATATTAATGTACTGCAAATCCAACGTTTTAAACCTAGTTGTTTTTTACCTTCCCAAATTCAAGCATCTTTAGGACAAACTTTATGGATTTGTGGAGAAGTTGACGTAAATGAAGACTGTAATTTATTAGCTGAAAAAATCGCTAATGCTTTAGTTGCTGATACAAACTTAAATCCTGTTTCTACTCACTCAGGACAATTATTCAATAGTTTACTCTTTATCTACCAAGCAAATGATCCCAATGAACCAAATAATCCTGTTAAACAATGTCAGATTTTGATCCTTTTAAATAATCAACAAGCTAACACAGTCCAATTTATTGGAGATCCTTATCAGTGGTTATTAAATTTATTATGCTGTTATCAGAAAATTCTCTTTGTTAATTACCAAGCAAGTCAAAGTCACCAAAAGGCGAGAACAATTTATAGTTATTTAGAGAAGAAAATTCAAGATTTTCAAACTTTAATATCTAACCCAAAAACACAGATATCTGATTTAAAGAAACTATTATCAGAAATTCCCCAAAAAAGCTTTGATTATACCCGATGTTTGCAAGATTTACAAATTCATAATACATCCATTCAGACAAATTTTAAAAATTACCGAATTTGCTTAAATAAAATTACAGCCATAAATAATCAAACAAGTCCCCAATTCTGGCAAGATTTCCTAGATAAAGAATGTAAAAAATTGCAAGAACAAATTCAAACTGATATTAACTATCTCACCCCAGGACAGGAATTATTTGGGCAATTTGTTGATACAATTCGTGGTATAGTGGAAATAGAACAAGCTAAAAGCGATCGCTCTTTAGAAAGAACAGTACAAATATTAGGTATAGGTTTGGGTGGAGGTGCGATAGTTTCCGGTGTGATAGTTCAACACATTGATAAAATCAATCTACCTTTATTACCAATAATACCAAAAAATCCCTTTTCGGCCTCATTAATTTTAAGCATAATTGCTACCTTGGTATGGACTCTTCTTATTTGGTTAATTATTGATCGCTATCCTCGCAAATGACTAACAAAACCATTCCCACAGGCTACCTCCGTAAAGTCCATCATATCGCTTTTAATGTCCAAAATATGGCAGCATCTCGCCATTTTTATGGTCATATTTTAGGCTTACACGAACTTACAGGGGACGAAATACCACAAACATTAATAGAACTTGTCAATGCTGGTAAAGTTGCTAATTTCATCACTCCCGACGGTACAATTATAGACCTATTTGGAGAACCAGAATTATTACCACCAAATCCAGATCCTAGTAAATCCTTTACCAGAGCATATCATTTAGCCTTTGATATTGCTCCCGAATTATTTGACCAAGCATTAGCAGTAATTAAAGAAAATAATTTAGTCATTGCTTATGGTCCTATTTTCCGTCCCACTGGTAGAGGAGTGTACTTTTATGATCCTGATGGGTTTATGATTGAAATTCGTTGTGATCCCCATTAAATGAGATAATAGGAAATACCAATAATTAAATTATATTTGTGACATCTGAAACAAAGCTAAAAATGTACATTCCCAAACCAAACGAGGTTGAGCATAACAAAGTAAATGTTTCCGAGTTTTTTCTAATTGTTGAATAATTTTCGGTTCATGTATTTGTTGCCAATAGTATTGTTGTAAATAATCAATTAACCATAATTGCGCTTCTGTATCTAATTCCTTATCAATTTTCTTACCTAATTCTAAAGCATGACGGTAAGATGTTGGCTTTTTTTTCACTTGAGCTATAAACTCACTAGGAATAGTTTGCAATTGTTGGTAAGATGAAATCGCATTTCCTGGACTACCTGCGGCTATATTCAAAACTTCTGGATATTCCAAAATCTCTGTATTTCCTGTTTGTGTCAATACCTGAGTCATAGCACCATTATCCAACCGATAAAAAGGGATTTTTTGACAACGAGATACTAAAGTTGGTAACACAGATTCTGGGGAATGAGCAATTAAAATTAATGTCGCTTTTCCTGGTTCTTCTAAAGTTTTTAATAACGCATTAGCCGCAGATTCTGCCATTGTTTCTGCTTGTTCTAATACTATAACATTTCTCGTGGCTTCCAATGGTGGACGGGAAAGAAATTGTGTAATTTCTCGAATTTGTTCCAACCGAATGACCGGAGGTGCTTTGCGTTTAACTCCTTTTTCCGCTGCTTCTGCTGGGGTCAGTCTTTGTCCTTGATATTGATAAGTTGGTTCTACCCATAATAAAGCTGGATGATTTCTTTGCTGAATACGATTATGTAAAATGGGAATTTGCTCAGGTTTTATAGAACTAGAAAAAAGTAATTCAATAAAACATTTTGCTGCCAAACTTCTACCCACACCATCAGCACCTACAAACATATAAGCTGGTGCAACTCGATGTTGTTTAACAGATTGAGTTAATAATTCTACCGCTTGCGGTTGTCCGATTAATGACGAAAACATAATTATGAAAACAGGCGTTTCTGTAAAATTTCCTGTATATTTTTTTGAACAATATCTTGACTATAATTACCATCTATTTTCACAATTCGGGAGGGATTAGATACCGCCAATTCTGTATATCCCTGCTGTACCCGACGATGAAAATCCATAGTTTCCTGTTCAATTCTATCCAATTTAGTTTGTCCACGTTTGCGCGATAAACCCACCTCCACATCTACATCTAACCAAATAGTTATATCACTTTTTAAACCCCCAGTAGCAATCTGATTCAGATTATTAATTAAACTCATATCTAAACCTCTACCATAACCTTGATAAGCTATGGTAGAATCAGTATAGCGATCACACAAAATAAATTTACCTGTAGCTAAATTCGGTTTTAATTCCTCTTCAATATGTTGCGCCCTATCTGCAGCATACAATAACAGTTCCGTAACTTCCCCTACTGGCTTACTTAGTGACTTCTCCAATAATAACGCCCGCAAATCCTTTCCTAACTCTGTCCCCCCCGGTTCACGAGTCAGCAGCACCGATATATTTAAACTTTCCAACCACTGAAAACACAGTTGCATCTGAGTAGTTTTACCACAACCTTCTACCCCTTCAAAGACAATTAATTTACCACTCATATTGTTAAATTTTGTAAATACTGATTTTTTAGACATCCCTATTTATATAAACCTGATCACGAAAAGCCTGAAAAGAGGCAATTTTATTATACTCAAAACGGCTAGAAGCTGGACTTTTTTATCATACGAAAAAAAGGTTCAAAGCCCCTTCCCGTTCCAGGGAGAGGTTTGGAAAGGGGTTTCATATTTGGTTAAACTATGAACCGTTTACAGTATAATACATATAATGTTAAATTTGTCTAGTATATAAGTTCTATTTATGATGTATTTCGTTTTAAGAACTTACTAATATCACCATTATATAAATGAATTATAGAAACAATCATTTGTTTAACTTTCAAAGGATTATTATTACATAAATTACATAAATCATACTTTTCTTGATCAGTTCCCCATAGTGGTTGTGATTCTATCAGAAACAAGGCTATTTCTAAGGAATTAGACAACTTTAAAGAACGTACTGATAATAGCCAATATTCCAAAAAAATGAACTCTTGATATTGTTCTCGACTGGTGAAAATCACACAACTTTGATGATAGGTTTCAGCAAGTATTTTGATGAATTGCATATATTTTAGATGATCAATATCTACATGATCCAAAATAATCAGACAACGATGAGTACGCAAATAATAGATAATTTGATTAATATTGAGTTGATTTTCTTTGTTATGGGAGAACAAAGATAGTAAGTCAGTCATCATACTATCAAAACATGGAACTGTCGGTACTGAACGCCAAAAAACGTAATCAAATTGATCCTGAATTTGTCTTGCTAGTTGAGTAGCTAAAGTTGTTTTCCCAACTCCACCGATACCGAATAATCCTAGCAAGCGACAACCATCTTGTAAAATCCATGACTGCAATTGTGTCAGTTCTTGGCTATATCCGTAAAATGCTGAAATATCAATTGCAGTTCCCCAGTCTAGGAATTGATTTAAATTTGGTTTTCTTTTTCGTGCGTATGGAGCGGGGGTAGATATTACTTCAGCACTGGTAGTAATTTCTCGCCAGTCTAGATTTAATTTGCGACACAGTTCTTCAAAGGTTGCATAACTCACGGGTTTACCAGTCAGGAAGTTGCTAACTGTAGCTAAGGACAAGCCAGCAGAACGGGCTAAAGCTCTTTGATTGGAGTAGCCATTGCGTGTAAGTGCCATATTAACTGTTTCAATAAAGTCAAAACTTACTTTTAGTGACTTTGGCATATATAAATAATTTAGTAGTAACAATAATCCAGTTTTTCCGGAAGATTTGGCTAGATTTCAGATGTTATAGGTGATATCTTTTCATGATCAGCGCACTATAAAAATACCTCTTTAGATAGGTGACAATGATTGTTTTGTTTTTTGGTGTCAAAATTACCTCTCAAGACAGATGAAGTCATATTAACTTAAATGAAGTCAGTGCGGAAGTTAATACAGTATTGGGTAGATTAGGAGAGTCAGGTACTTCATAAAATAACGGAAGGTTATGTTTATGCCAAGCTCTACTAAAACAGTCGTTTTCATTGATTCAAATATTCAAGATTATCAAAATCTAGTTAATCAAGTTAAACCTGGTACACTGTTGTTTCTTGTCAATAGCAACGATGATATTCAGCAAATCACTCAGAATCTATCAGGACTGACAAACATTGATAGCCTTCAGATTATTTCTCAAGGGTCAGAAGGCAGTTTGTCACTTGGTTCAATCGTCCTCAACTCCGCAACCCTCAGCCGTTACACATCAAAATGGGGTCAATCTCTCACCGCCACAGGAGATATTCTGTTATATGGTTCCAATGTTACTCAGGGTTCAGCAGGTAAAACTTTTGTCCAGCAAATTAGTCAGTTAACCGGGGCAGATGTAGCTGCATCTGATGACTTGACTGGGAATACGGCATCAGGTGGAGACTGGGTGTTAGAATACACTACTGGATTGATTGAGGCATCTCCAGTGCTAGAAATTCCATCCATCACCTCGAACGGAAATAGTCAAGATACCGTAGGAAAATATCGAACTGCGAAACCAGCTTATGCCAGTAATAAACTGATTGTTAAATTCAATGACACAATCAATATCGCCCAAGCCAATGAGATTAAAAACACCTTAGGATTAGTCAAGACAGAGACCATTAAGCTGACTGGGGCTCAAATATGGACGTTATCTGGAAAAACCTCTGTAGAAACTGCCCTAGCTACATATAAAAATAGTCCCACATTCGAGTACATTGAGCCAGATTATATTGTCACCACAGCAGCCACATTCCCCAATGACCCAGGCTTTCCTCAACTATGGGGACTGCATAACACAGGTCAAGGTGGCGGTACTCCTGATGCAGATATTGATGCTCCTGAAGCCTGGGATATCCAAACAGGCAATCCCAACCTGGTCATAGGAGTGATTGATACAGGAGTTGATTATAACCACCCTGATCTAGTAGGCAACATTTGGACTAATTCAGGAGAAATCGCCAATGATGGCATAGATAACGATAATAACGGATATATAGACGATATTCGCGGCTGGGACTTTGCCTATAATGACAACAACCCCATGGATGTGGACGGACATGGCACCCACGTTTCAGGAACTATTGCTGGTAAAGGTAATAACGGCGTTGGTGTGACAGGGGTGGCCTGGAATGCCAAGATTATGCCTCTGAAGTTTTTGGACGACACTGGTTCAGGTTCTACTTCCGGTGCCATTTCAGCAATTAACTATGCCACAGCCAAGGGCGTGAAACTGACCAACAACTCCTGGGGAGGTGGAGGCTATAGCCAAGCCTTGTATGATGCCATTAATGCCGCCGGACAACAGGGAGCTTTATTCATTGCGGCAGCGGGTAATGACTCTATTAACACTGACACATTACCCCACTATCCCTCCAGCTATAACCTAGATAATATTATCTCTGTTGCTTCCACCACAAACACTGATGGCCTGTCTTCCTTCTCCAACTATGGATTGACCAGTGTGGATTTAGGCGCACCAGGTTCAGGCATTTATAGCACTATTCCAAATGGTGGCTACGGTCTTAAAAGTGGCACATCAATGGCCAGTCCCCACGTTGCTGGGGCTGCGGCTTTAGTCTGGTCTCAAAATCCGACTTGGACCGCACAGCAGGTTAAGAATACCTTGATGAACACCGGCGACTCGATTGCTGCCCTAGCAGGGAAAACGGTTTCTGGTAAACGCCTCAATGTCTATAATGCCTTAGTATCATCTAGTCTTCCTTCTGTAACTGTTGGTGTAAGTCCTACTACTGTCCAAGAGGATGGAATCACGAATTTAGTCTATACCTTTACTCGTACTTCTCTCAATTTAAGCTCACCTCTGACAGTAAATTTTGGTGCAAGCGGAACCGCAAATGCGGTGCTAGTTGGGTCAGATCCAGTAGATTATAGTGTTATCACCAATGGCAGTGTTACCTTTAATCCGACGACGAAACTGGGAACTGTCACCTTTGCTGCTAATGCCACAACTGCAACGGTTGTGGTTGATCCGATTGCTGATACATTAGCAGAAATTCAGAATGAGACGGTAAACATAACAGTTAATTCCGGCACGGGTTATATCAGTGGTTCTCCGGGTGCAGCAACTGGAACTATTGTTTCGGAAGAAACTTTACCAATTTTTACCAACCCTAATAATATTAGCATTCCCAGTTCTGGTGCAAGTAATCCCTATCCTTCAATCATCAATGTCTCAGGATTAACTGGTAACATTACGAGCCTCAAAGTCACATTAACGAATCTTAGTCACACCTGGCCTGATGACATTGATGTGCTGTTAGTTAGTCCGACTGGTGGGAAAGCCATCTTGATGTCTGACGTGGGTGGTAGCAGTGGTTTAGCGAACGTGACCTTGACTTTCGATCCCACAGCTACTGCTAACCTGCCTGATGCCAACCAGATTACCAGTGGTAGCTATAAGCCAACAGATTTTGAATCTGGAGACTTATTTAACTCTCCAGCCCCCGTTGGTCCTTACGGTACAGACTTTTCCGTCTTTAACAATACCAACCCCAACGGGAATTGGACTCTCTACGTTATGGATGACTTGGGTGGTGATTCGGGAAGTATTGCGGGTGGTTGGTCGCTCTTAATTGGAACTTCTACTACTCCCACTTTACCTGTAATCACCGTTGCTGCCACAGATGCAGACGCGGCTGAAACCCTGCTAGGAACAACACTAAATCCCGGACAATACACATTAACCCGGACAGGTGCTACCACCAGCAGCTTAACAGTTAACGTTGCCTTGACCGGAACAGCCACCAATGGTACAGATTACACAACTATTCCTACTACTGTCACCTTTGCCGCAGGTTCTAGCACAGCCTTAGTCAACCTGAACGTTATTGATGACACCTTGGTAGAAGGAACAGAAACTGCCATCCTCACCGTCACATCAGGAACAGGCTACACTGTCGGAACTGTTGCTAGTGCCACAGTCAATATTGCTGATAATGATCCTCCACAAGTCTCAGTAGTAGCCACAGATGCAGATGCTGCCGAAACTGTACTAGGAACAACACCAAATCCTGGACAATACACATTAACCCGGACTGGTGATGTCACTGGTAGCTTAACAGTTAACGTTGCCTTGAGTGGAACAGCCACCAATGGTACAGATTACACAACCATTCCTACTATTGTCACCTTTGTCGCAGGTTCTAGCACAGCCTTAGTTGACCTGAACGTTACTGATGACACCTTGGTAGAAGGAACAGAAACTGCCATCCTCACCGTTACATCGGGAACAGGCTACACTGTCGGCACATCAGCTAGTGCCATAGTCAATATTGCTGATAATGATTTACCCACAATCACAGTAGTAGCCACAGATGCAAATGCAGATGCTGCCGAAACCCTACTAGGAACAACACCAAATCCTGGACAATACACATTAACCCGGACAGGTGCTACCACCAGCAGCTTAACAGTTAACGTTGCCTTGAGTGGAACAGCCACCAATGGTACAGATTACACAACCATTCCTAATGCTGTTACCTTTGCCGCAAATTCTAGCACAGCCTTAGTTGACCTGAACGTTACTGATGACACGCTTGTAGAAGCAGCAGAAACAGCTATCCTCACCGTCACATCAGGAACAGGCTACACAGTTGGAACTGCTGCTAGTGCCACAGTCAATATTGCTGATAATGATTTACCCGTTAATCCCATTATTATTGACCTGAGTACTAACCAAACGGTAGTCGAAGGCATCACCAGTCCCCAAAATGTCACTTATACTGTTACTTTGTCTGGTGACAGCACTGAAACCGTTACTGTTCAATATGCCACTGTTAACAATACGGCCATAGCAGGGTCGGACTATACTACCACTAGCGGAACTCTAACCTTTGATCCGGGTGTTACTAGTCAAGACATCATTATTCCCATTCTCAATGACTCTCTTAACGAAGCACAG
This sequence comes from Aphanizomenon flos-aquae FACHB-1287, assembly GCF_014698755.1. GTDB lineage: Bacteria > Cyanobacteriota > Cyanobacteriia > Cyanobacteriales > Nostocaceae > Dolichospermum > Dolichospermum flosaquae. Next base: position 15,008 of record NZ_JACJTO010000021.1, read on the forward strand.
GAAACCTTTAATCTTACCTTGTCTTCTCCTACCAATGCCCAATTGGGTACAGCAACTGTAACTACAACTATAAGCGATACCCTCACAGCTGCCGTTACTACCACCCTAGCAACGAATGTAGAAAACCTCACCCTGACAGGAACAACAGCAATTAACGGTATTGGTAATGCCGGCAATAACGTCCTTATCGGTAACAGCGCTAATAACACCCTCACAGGTAACGCCGGTAATGATACTCTCAATGGTAACGCTGGTAATGACAATCTTATTAGTGGTGATGGTAATGATCTCTTGTTTGGTGGTGCTGGTAATGACACTCTTACTGGTGGTACTGGTGATGACACTCTTAACGGAAGTGCTGGTAATGATATCCTCACCGGAGGAGTTGGAAAAGATAGCCTAACTGGAGGGTTGGGAGTAGACCGTTTTGACTACCGCGTTTTAACTAATTCTCTTCTGAGTAACTTTGATGTCGTTACCGACTTCAATGCTAATGCTAGTAATGATTTATTCCTTGTTTCCACTGCTCGCAGCGTATTTTCTAATGTCGGATCTGTGGCAACACTTGATACAGCCGGGATTGCAGCTAAGTTAACTGCTGCTGCTTTTACAGTTAATTCTGCGGCTCAATTTACCTTTGGTAGCCGTACCTTTGTTGCTATTAACAACGCTACCGCAGGATTTGGTGCAACTACTGATGCCATCATTGAGGTGACAGGTTTAACTGGTACTTTAGGACTCAATAACTTTACAACTACCTTAGTGTAGCTTCTGGTATTATGTAGATGAACGACGTTGTAGAGATGTTTCATGAAACATCTCTACATTAACATTAAACCATCCTGTAATTGATGCAATATGTAAGAATTTAGTAGCACTAAACCCCTTAACGGGTGACAAGTTACATATCCTTTCTTTGTCAATTTGTCAATAGTAAATTTTTACTATCGCTCAAATTAGATCATTTCTGAGCAAATCATGGCTAAAATTGTTCAAGGAATAGCTATTAATTTTGTAAAGTTTTGTATTAACCTGGGAAATTAATTTCTGAAACCACTGTCAATAAAGGGTTTGAGACTAACATCTTTTGAAAGATCCAAAATTGACAACAATAACCCGATTATGAAATTCTCTGAAATTATAGCAAATCGCGGAAAGTATTGCAACCTCGTTGATAACTAGAAAATATTCTCAATTAATTATTAAGAAAATCTAAAGGCAAATTGCTAAAAGTTATAAATATCAAAAGTATTATTGATTTTCTATAATTTAAGCTTATCATACAGCTATTATGAATAATATAAGTAGGTCGACATTATAAAACCAAACTGTGTAAAGAAAAGTAAAGTTGCCCAAAACCTCTTCCCTATTCCCTTGTCATAACGACAATTTTTAACGCCAACCTACTTAGTGCAAAATTAATAATGATATCGGCAAGAAATAATAGTTACATAGACATCATCAACAGCATAAACCAAAGGATTTGTATCATCAATTCGCCGTGACCAAAATCCGGCTAAATTTTCCTTGAGAAGCTCTGGTTTACCAATACCCTCAAAAGGCATCCGCATCGTCTCCTCAATCAACTTATTGATTCTTTTGAGAGTCTTTTGATCTTGCCCTTGCCAGTAAAGATAATTACCCCAAGCCTCATCAGTCCAAGCCAACATTCTACTCATTTAACAAATCTCGCTGCACCACTTTCCCCTGCTTAAATTGAGCAATGGAACGTTCTAAATGGGCTGCATTTGCCGGAGACTTCAATAAATGCACAGTCTCCATGAGACTATTAAAAAACTCCAGGGACATCACCACCGTATCATCAGCATCCCGTCTAGTGATAATTGTATAGTCGGCATCTGCCGTCACCTGGTCTAAAACCGTTTTCAGACTATTTCTGGCCTCGCTAAAAGAGATAATTTTCATTGGCGGAGAACCTGTACTGTTTATTGTACAAGTATAGCAGGTTTGGGCAAATTGTACAATCCCCAGACGTTTATGTAGTATTTTGTCTTCCTAAAAGAGCCGCACCCATATATGATATTTATTGCCTCGAATAGTGTATAATCAAGGAAAAATTCACTAAGGGCATATATAATTATGAATACATTAGAAAAATTAGAACTGTTGAGTGAAAACTGTAGCGACAACACAGAATTAGATAGAATTATTGGACAACTTTTAAATGTAATTTTAACCCGTTATCGTCAAAAACTCGCTATGTATAACTTAGATATAGATAAATTTCAGAAAAAATATCAACTAACTTCTGAAAAATTTTTAGAACAATTTAACTCAGGAAATTTAGGAGATGAAATGGATTTTTTTGAGCGGTTCGGCTTATGGGAACTACGCAAAGATATTTTAAAAAAAATCCATAAATTAGAACAAGCTTTATGAAAAATGTTAGAAATGCCGAAATTAAATTCTCAGGATTGGTAATTATTTCTCGTACCTGATTTGATAACTTAGAATCATTTTCCAAACCCCTACCCATATTTAGACGTTCACTCTATAATATCAGTGCGAATATCACTTTTCTAGCAATTTGTCAATAGTAAATTTTTACTATCTCTCAAATTAGATCATTTCTGAGCAAATTCATGGCTAAAATTGTTCAAGGAATAGCTATTAATTTTGTAAAGTTTTGTATTAGCCTGGGAAATTAATTTCTGAAACTACTGTCCATAAAGGGTTTGAGACTAACATCTTTTGAAAGATCCAAAATTGACAACAATAACCCAATTATGAAATTCTCTGAAATTATAGCAAATCGCGGAAAGTATTGCAACCTCGTTGGTAAATAGAAAATATTCTCAATTAATTATTAAGAAAATCTAAAGGCAAATTGCTAAAAGTTATAAATATCAAAAGTATTATTGATTTTCTATAATTTAAGCTTATCATAAAGCCATTATGAATAATATATCTGATAAATAGCATTTAGGATAAAACTAAGAGCATATTATTAGATTATAATTGTGCTATCTCTCTTTTACACAAACCCTAAATCTACCTAGATTACCAGCTTGGACAATTGAAGATAGTATCATATATACTCGTTTTGCTGGATTACGCGCGAGGAAATAAGTGAAAGTTTTAGTTATCGGGAATGGGGGACGGGAACACGCTCTAGCGTGGAAACTGCTGCAATCCAAAAAAATCAACAAGCTTGTCTGTGTACCAGGTAATGGTGGTACTGCAACTATGCCCGGTTGTGAAAACTTGCCCTTAGCAGTGGATGATTTTGCTGGTATTAGCGAATATGCGGTAAATAATGATATTCCTCTAGTAATTGTTGGACCAGAAGTACCTTTAGCTCAGGGAATTACCGATTATCTGCAAAATCAAGGCTTAATGGTATTTGGTCCAAATAAGGAAGGGGCGCAAATAGAAGCAAGTAAAGCCTGGGCTAAAGCATTAATGACAGAAGCCGGAGTTCCCACTGCTAAATCTGCGGTATTTACAGAAGCAGCCCCAGCAAAAGCTTACATTCAATCTGAGGGCGCACCCATTGTCATAAAAGCCGATGGTTTAGCTGCTGGTAAAGGTGTCACAGTTGCCGAAACCATTGCCCAAGCTGAAGCAGCAATTGAGGCAATTTTTCAAGGACAATTTGGATCTGCTGGTAGTTCCGTTGTCATTGAAGAATGTTTAGTCGGGCAAGAAGTATCTATTTTAGCTCTCACTGATGGTTTAACCATTCGTCCATTATTACCTGCTCAAGATCATAAGCGGGTTGGCGAAGGTGATACAGGAGAAAATACAGGAGGCATGGGTGCTTATGCTCCTGCACCAATAGCGACACCGCAGTTAATGGCACGGGTACAAACAGAAGTATTAGAAAGAACTATTCACGCCTTACAGGCTAGGGGCATTGACTACCGAGGCATTTTGTATGCGGGGTTAATGATTTCACCAGATGGGGATTTTCGGGTTTTAGAATTTAACTGTCGCTTTGGTGATCCAGAAACCCAAGTAATTTTACCAATGCTAGAAACACCTTTGGAAGACCTGATCTTGGCTTGTATAGAACAGCGGTTAGAAGATATGCCGCCAATTGCTTGGAAACAGGGGGCTGCGGCCACAGTGGTGGCGGCTTCTGGTGGTTATCCGGGAGAATATGCCAAAGGCAAGGTAATTACTGGTCTGGCTGCTGCGGAGACTGCGGGGGCGACGGTGTTTCATGCGGGGACAAAGTTAAATGCCGCCCAAGAAGTTGTGACAGATGGTGGTAGGGTGTTAAATGTGACTGGTTTGGGTGAGAATTTTCAGGAAGCTTTAGCTCAAGCTTATGCAGGTATTGAAAATATTCAATTTGCTCAGATGTATTATCGCCGAGATATTGGTTATCGGGTTTTAGGCTGATTTTTGGGTACATGAGTTAGATTTTCTACTCACGCAGAGGCACAGAGGCGCGAAGGAATCTTAACCCTTGCTCCCTCCTCCCTCTTCGGGGTCTGTCGGCTCTTTTATGTTTCTTGTATCCCAGTCCTCCCCGCAAATTGCTAAAAGTTTGTATGCTGAATCTATAAGGTTCTTTATAGTTTTTAATTAAAAGCGGTGCAAGAAGATTTTCGATTAATTGTTGATTTGGTTTCGGTGTTTGCTGTTGCAGCTTGCGGTGGACTACTAGCAGCATTGTTAAAACAACCTGTTTTGCTTGGATATATCATCGGTGGTATGGTTGTTGGTCCGACTGGATTGGGACTAATTAAAGAACTTGTCCAGGTAGAAACCCTAGCTCAGTTTGGGGTAGCGTTTTTGTTATTTGCTTTAGGTGTGGAGTTTTCTTTAACGGAACTCAAAAAGGTTAAAGCGATCGCTCTGGGAGGTGGTACTTTACAAATTATCCTCACTATTCTCGTCACTGTCTTTGTATGTGGTGTTACGGGTGCTTGGGGAACTTTACCCGCTAAGGGTGTATTTTTGGGTGCGATTTTGTCTTTGTCTTCCACCGCAGTGGTTCTCAAATGCTTGATGGAACGCAATGAAACGGAAACACCCCACGGACAGGTAATGCTAGGGATTTTGGTAGTCCAGGACTTGGCACTGGGATTAATGTTAGCCGTATTACCAGCCCTCCATCAACCAGGAGAAGCCATTGGTATTGCTGTGGTCATGGCATTGATTAAAATTGGGTTATTTGCGGCTGGTGCGGTTGTAGCGGGGATTTGGTTAATTCCCCCTTTACTGAGATTATTAGCCAGCACGGAAAGCAAGGAGTTATTTTTATTAGGTGTTGTTACGATCTGTTTAGGAATTGCTCTGCTGACAGAATATTTAGGGCTATCTATTGAAATGGGCGCATTTGTCGCCGGCTTGATGATTTCTGAGGTAGAATATGCTGATGAAACTTTGACTATTGTTGAACCTTTGCGGGATATATTTGCCAGTTTATTTTTTGCCGCTATTGGGATGTTAATTGATCCATTATTTTTGTGGCAAAATCTGGAGTTAATTCTCGGATTAGTGGCTTTAGTTTTTGTGGGTAAGTTTTTAATTATTACTCCTTTAGTTAGACTATTTCGTTACCCTTTAAAAACAGCTTTAATTGTCGGTTTGGGATTAGCACAAATTGGGGAATTTTCCTTTGTTTTAGCCAGTGAAGGGCAAGCTTTAGGTTTGGTTTCTCGACGGATATATTTATTAATTCTAGGAACTACGGCTGTTACTTTAATGTTAACTCCCTTTGTCCTACGATTATTACCTTTCTTATTCGATTTTGCAGAATCTATTCCTTGGCTAAAACCCTATTTAGTAAATGATCAAGCTCTTGATTTATCGGCAGATTTACCACAGAAAAATCACATAGTAGTTTGTGGTTATGGCCGCATTGGTCAAAATTTGGTGAAATTATTACAGCAATATCAATTACCTGTCGTGGTAATTGACCAATCAGAAAGTCGTATTCAGCAGTTACGGGAAGCAGGTATACCCTATGTTTATGGCAATTCTGTCAGTCTTCATGTATTAGAAACTGCTGGGGTAAATCACGCTCAAGGTATGGCTATTGCTCTTCCAGATCCGGCAAGTATTCGACTGTGTTTAAAACGGGCTTTGGAACTATGTCCAGAATTAGATACAGTTGTCCGTGCTACCCAAGATAAAAATATTGAAGTGCTTTATCAATTAGGAGCAAAGGAAGTAATACAACCCGAATTTGAAGCTAGTTTAGAAATGGCAAATCATCTATTAATTGGTGTGGGTTTATTACCAGATTTGGTACAACAGAAAATGCAAGAAATTCGCCAAAATCATTATTTAGATTTACGTCCTGAACCTTCTCCTGCTGAAGTTTCTCAGTATTTACAAAAAGTTACTCGTGATCTGAATCGTCGTTGGTATGATTTACCAGCAAATTCACCTTTTATTGGGATGACTTTAGAAGAAGTGAATATGCGTTATTTAACCGGGGTGAGTTTAATGGCTATTCGTCGTGCTGATGATGAAGAAATAGATTATCCTCATAATCAAACTACATTACTTTTAGGCGATCGCTTATTAGTGGTAGGATCAAATCAGGAACTTAATGCTTTAATCGCCTTTGCTGAGGGTAAAATCACTATTAAGTAGTTAAGTAGGTTATCATTGAAAATTGTTGTTATCGCAAGGCAAGAGTAAAGAAGTTTCCAACAATTTTACGTTTCTTTACATAGTTTGGTTTTATTGTGTTGACGTGACTTACAAAGTTTTTTAGTTTTAGGGAACAGGGAACAGTGAATAAATTGGTGTGTACTTCATTTAGATATGCAGCGTTCAAAATTTAATCATGAAACTCTTGTAGTGTGGGCATCTTGCCCTTTAGATATGTACCTCATAATACCAGAAAGTGCTGTATGATAAGTAAGCTAACCCAAGCAGTTCGCTTTTTGGTATAATCAAGGTGTACTCAGTTACCCACTTATAAATCAAGACCCTTGGTATTAAAAATTATCATCGGGTAACACCAACGCTCTAATCAGAGCAAAGTAAATTTCCATCTATGTAAATTGCTTAAATGTTGATTCTATTCCCCAATAAAAATGACTAAATCCAGTTTAGGATCATGGAGTCAGCGGTTGCTGTCTGCGATTTTTTTAGGTGGACAAGTTATATTTCACCTCCTCCAAGGTAAAATTCACCGACGTAACACCCTAGAACAACTGGCAATAGTTGGACCAGACTCCTTCTTTATTGCTTTATTAACAGCCATATTTGTCGGTGCAGTATTTACAATTCAGGTAGCACGGGAGTTTATCAACTTTGGGGCGGGAAACCTCGTTGGTGGCGTGTTAGCAGTAGCATTAACTAGAGAACTGACCCCAGTATTAACAGCAGTAGTTTTAGCAGGACGAGTAGGTTCGGCTTTTGCTGCAGAAATTGGCACAATGAAAGTTACAGAACAAATAGATGCTCTGTTAATGTTAAAAACAGATCCTATTGATTATCTAGTCATTCCCCGGCTTCTGGCCTGTCTGATCATGCTACCGATTTTAACCTTGCTATGCTTAGTCACAGGAATGTCTGGAGGGTTACTCATAGCCACCCGTATTTATAATCTTTCAGATACAGTATTTCTAGATTCAGCCCGTGACTTTCTCGATATCTGGGATATTTCTAGTTCGATGATTAAGGCCTGTTGCTTTGGTGTACTTATCGCCATTATTGGCTGTAGTTGGGGCTTAACAACCACTGGCGGGGCTAAAGGTGTGGGACAATCAACAACAACGGCTGTAGTTACTGCCTTATTGGTGATATTTATTAGCAACTTCTTTCTGTCTTGGGTGATGTTTCAATGACCAGGTAGTGAATTTACACCAGGACAGTAATTGAAAGGTCAAAAGAAATAATAACGAATTGTCAGGAGTAAAAGATTTTGAATAGTTCATTAACACCTAACACCACCTCAACAGTAGAATTAAAGCCTAGTTATAATATTCCTGTTGTCTTAGTCCTGGTCGCTATTCCCGTACTGTTGATACAACCTTGGCTAGGATGTATATTGACACTATTGGGTTTATTTTTGATGTTGCAAGCTGTAACATTGCGATTTCAATTTACCGCTACAGATTTTGATCTTTACAGAGGAGAAAAATTAATTCGGCGTTTTCCCTACCAAGAATGGCAAAATTGGCGGATATTCTGGAATCAAGTTCCCATTTTGTTCTATTTTAAGGAAGTTAACAGTATTCACTTTTTGCCCATTTTATTTGACCCCAAAACCTTAAAATCTTGTTTAGAAGAACGTTGTCCACGGGTTGATTAGGTTTTGTCCCCAATTTTATATTTTGGGAAAGATATTTTTTGGATGATGGAAAATTTATATTGTTGTTTATGAACCCAGAGGAATCTCAAAACCCAAAACCAATAGATGAGCAACTCCCTACAGATCAACTACCAAAAACCCCATCTGCTGATTTAGAATCAGAGGTGGAAGGGTCTACACAGGTAGTTACCATTGCAACAGAATCGCAACATTCTATACATGAGTCGAAATTAACGGAAACAATGCCTTTAGAAGCGGTAAATTCATTATATACAGAACCAGAGCAAAAAGTAAGCCAATTACAGCAAAAGTCAGCAGAGTTAAAAGCGGAAGTTGCCCAATTGGAAATTACATATCAAACCCTTCAGGCGCAAATAAGTGTAACTCAAGCTACAATTTCCCAAGTTGTTCAAGAGTCATTATCACAGTTAGAACAACGCAAACAAGCTTTACAAATCTCTGTAGAACAACTCGAACGCCGTCAAGAACGAATTCGTAATGAAATGCGGACAACCTTTGCGGGGACATCTCAAGATATAGCAATTCGAGTACAGGGTTTTAAGGACTATCTCACGGGTAGTTTACAGGATTTGGCCTCAGCCGCGGAACAAATGCAGCTTGTACAACCTGTGAAAGAACGTGAAAGGTCAGCACCGAAAGAAGTAAAACCCGTTAAAGAACAATTAGAAGCTCCCCAACTTGGACAACAACAGTTTCAAGATACGACTAAAAAAATCCGCCGCTTGCTTGACCAATATCGCAATCAACCAGATTATTATGGACCACCCTGGCAATTACGCCGCACTTTTGAACCGATTCACGGGGAAAAAATCTCCAGTTGGTTATTTACTTTAGGTGGACGCGGTGCTTTACGGACAATGGGTAGCCGCTTACAAAATATTTTAATTGCTTCTTCGGCAATTTCTATATTACATGAACTATACGGCGATCGCTTACGAACTTTGATTTTAGCTAATACACCGGAACGTTTAGGCGAATGGCGACGCGGTTTACAAGATTGTTTGGGTATTGGTCGTCCTGATTTTGGACCGGATAGGGGTGTGGTATTATTTGAAGCATCAACAGCATTAGCACAAAAGGCAGAAAGATTAGTTAAAGCCAATCAAATGCCTTTAATTATTATTGATGATTCTGAAGAACAAATTAGTTTGGCTTTGCTACAATTCCCTCTCTGGCTGGCTTTTGCTCCTGATCCAAAAACTATAAAAGATCGAGATTTTGATGATAATTTTTAATTGGTTAGTGGTCAGTAGTCAGTGGTCAGTGGCACAACAACGAACAACGGACAACGAACAACAGACAACGAACAACGAACAACTAGATTATGTGGTTAACTTTGTGTGGAGTGATAGTTTTATTAGCTTACATTTTTGGTTCTTTTCCAACTGGATATATAGCAGGTAAGCTATTAAAAGGAATTGATATTCGAGAGGTTGGTTCTGGTTCAACAGGTGCAACTAATGTTTTACGAACCTTGGGTAAAGTTCCCGGTGCATTTGTGTTATTAATTGATGCTTTAAAAGGAGTATTAGCAATAAATTTAGTTTATGCTTTATTTAATATTCCTTATGTTCAGAATCTAATACCAACAACTGTAAATATACAAACTTGGCAACCTTATTTAGTAACTTTAGCTGGTTTAGCTGCCCTTTTAGGACATAGTAAATCCATCTTTCTCGGCTTTACAGGTGGTAAATCTGTGGCTACCGGTGTGGGGATTTTGTTAGCTATAAATTGGCAAATGGGATTATCAACATTAGGAGTTTTTGCCGTCGTAATTGCTATTTCTAGAATTGTGTCTTTAAGTTCTATTGCTGGGGCTGTGGCTGTGCCTATTTTTATGGTAATTTTTCATCAACCTTTAGCCTACATTATTCTGGGCATAGCTGGAGGTTTATATGTAATTATCCGTCACAGCAGTAATATTAAAAGATTAATCGCAGGTACAGAACCGAAAATTGGCCAGAAAGTGGAAACACAAACAGAAGAAAATAACAGAATTCGGGTTGACTGTTAATTGTTCCCTCGCAAAAAAATCTTTCAGCAACCCTCAAGTAGTTTAAGTAGATTAGCAGGAGAAACTATAACAAGAGTGGCAAAAAAACTAGAAAAAATGGGTTTGATTGTCCAGAATCAAGATATAATTTATATTTGCGATTAGTCAGCTTTAGACCCAACCTTAGTTTAATTTGTTACCTGATGAGTATTGTTGATTCCCTATCGGAAGAACCAGAACAAAATTCATCTTCTGAATCTCCTCTGGAAAACCAATTACAATACCAATCCCTCAAAGTTGAGAGTACCTTGAGGATGGTAGAAACCGCTTTTTTAGCAAGTACAGCCAGTTTAATTTGGTTTATTAATTTTTATTTTCCTTTAGGTCCAGTATTGCGAGTATTTTTTCCTATCCCCATTGCTTTGGTGTATTTACGCTGGGGTAAACGGGCAGCTTGGATGGCAGCGGTAACTTCTGCGTTACTATTATCTGTGTTGATGGGACCAGTTCGCAGTTTGTTATTTGTCATGCCTTTTGCCTTTATGGGCGTGATGTTGGGGGCAAGTTGGTATCGTCGTGTACACTGGATTGTTTCCATAACTTCAGGGACGCTGTTGGGGACGCTGGGGGTGTTTTTTCGGTTATGGTTTTTGTCGGTGTTATCTGGAGAAGACTTATGGGTTTATGCAATTAACCAGGTGACGGGAATTATTGAATGGATTTTTTTAAAGTTGGAATTGTTGATGACTCCCAATTTATTATTAATTCAATTAGGAGCGATCGCTTTAATTCTCTTTAATAATTTTATTTACTTGTTTATCGTTCATCTTGTTGCTTGGTTGCTTTTAGACCGCTTGGGAAATCCTATTCCCCGTCCACCTCATTGGGTGCAGGTATTGATGGATTATGAGTAGTTCAGATATGATTAATATTTATACCCAAGTTCCCCAGAGTCAAGCCTGGTTAGACCGTTATCGGGGTAAATTACCGATATTTGCCTGTATTTTAGGATTTACGGAAACCGGGTTAATTCCTGGGATTTCTGCGGCTGGGTTGACTCCAGAAGACCGTCAATATACGGCTTGTGCTGATGCGGAATTTCTTTATTATGGTGCTGAATATCAACCTAAGTACCCTCTACCACCTTTAAGTTCAGGCGCGTCTCCTGTGCTGATTTCGCGGTCAGTAGTAGCTAATTTAAACATCCCTGTTTACCTATTTAATGCGGGATTGCTACATACTCCACCGGTGCCATTAATTAATTTGGCAGGTGCTCCGGCAAAGTGTTTAAGTCAGGGTGCAGCAATGGATATAGCTACAGTTAAGCATTTATTATCACAGGGCTTATACTATGGAGCTAAATTAAGTTCTAAACTAAATTCTGATAGTTATTTAATTTTAAGCGAGTGCGTTGTCGGTGGAACAACAACCGCTTTAGCGATTTTAACTGGGTTGGGGATTAATGCAGCCGGTAAAGTTAACAGCAGCCATCCTATTTGTAATCATGGGCAAAAATGGGATTTAGTGCAAGCGGGATTAAGAAAAATGCCGCCATCACGGGATCCTTTATATCTAGTAGCAGCGGTAGGTGATCCTATGCAAGTCGTAGTAGCGGGAATGGCGATCGCTGCTAGTCGAACTTGTGGAGTATTATTAGGTGGAGGTACGCAAATGTTAGCAGTTTATGCTTTAATTCAGGCTATCACCGAGAAATATTCTTTATCTTGGCAACCCACAGAAGTTATAATCGGTACTACCCGCTGGGTAGCAGAAGATTCTACAGGTGCAACAGTTGATTTAGCCCAAAGTTTCCCAAAAAACAGTATCCCGCCCTTATTAGCCACACAATTGAGTTTTGCTAGTTCTCGATACCCCCAACTTCAAGCTTATGAACTGGGTTTTGTCAAAGAAGGGGTTGGTGCGGGTGCGGCCTGTATTGCTGCTTCCTTATGTCAAAATTGGCAACAAAATCAACTATTAGCAGCTATTGAAGCCCAAATTGAGCAACTTCACGCCAATCAATACAAGTAAGGTAATAGTAAAGAAGTTTTCAGCGATTTTAAGTTTCTTTACACAGTTTAGTTTTATTTTGTTAACCTATTTAGCACACACTCTTTATTGACTGACTGTAAAATTAATGGACAGACGAGCTTTTTTATTAAGTGTAAGTACCTTAGCACTTTCTCAAGTGATCACAGGGTGCGGAACAAATCAGCAACTACTCTTAAATGTACAATTATTAAAAAATTCTATTCCCGGTCAGGTAGTTAAGAAGTTTCGGAAAACTGTAACTCAGGGGGGGGAGTTGAAATTTACCCCAATTGATCAACTTGAGGATTTATTTAAATTATTACAAACTTGGCAACAACCGCCAACAAATCAGCAAAAAGAATGGACTAGTTATTTACCCTTTAATCAAAATCAAAGATCACCAACTGCGAATTTAGTCACCTTGGGAGACTATTGGTTAGAAGCAGCAATTAGCCAAGAATTAATTCAACCATTAGAAACAAAAAATCTCAAAAATATAGGTTATATAAATGATAAATGGCAACAGATAATTAAACGTGATCAAAATGGTAAAATTTGGGGAGTTCCTTATCGGTGGGGAAATACAGTAATTATTTATAATCGAGAAAAGTTTCAAAAATTGGGTTGGACACCAACAGATTGGAGTGATTTATGGCGAAGTGAATTACAAAACCGGATTTCTTTACTAAATCATCCACGAGAAGTAGTTGGTTTAGTATTGAAGAAACTAGGAAAATCTTATAATACAGAAAATCTCAATCAAATCTCTTCCTTAGAAACAGAATTACAAGCATTAAATCAACAAGTTAAATTTTATAATTCTACAAATTATTTAGAACCATTAATTATTGGAGACACTTGGTTAGCAGTCGGTTGGTCTGACGAGATTATTCCAGTCATTAGTCGTTATCAAAAATTCGCCGCAATTGTCCCGAAATCAGGAACAGCAATATGGGCTGATTTATGGGTAAGTCCCGTAGGTGTTAATAATGATGATTTAGCATATCAATGGCTAGATTTTTGTTTACAACCCCATATATCTAAACAAATTGCTTTACTCACTAAAAGTAATTCTCCTATTCAGGATAATATGGTCATGGGAAATATTGAGATACAGAACTTATTATTAACTAATGCAGAAATTTTTGCCAAAAGTGAATTTTTATTACCTTTACCTCCAGCAGTGATGAAAGAGTATGAAGATTTATTTATGAAGATGAAACAATCATGATTTTAGAAACGAAATCCTACTTTACTTTGATTATTCATCTGAATACTACAGAAAACAGGACGTTGAGAAAAATTACAAGTGTAAGTTCCTAACATTTCTTTTTGGTAGTTAAAAACTCGGATGTTATAACCAGATTTACTGGCTATCCTCCCTAAATTATTGACAAAACCATATTTTTCTAAATAGTCTAATAAACTCCAAATTTGCTGATTAACAATTAAATCCGCCCGTGGTGGTTCTGTTGAAGAAGCTGGATAAGCAATCCAATTATCTAAAAGTTTGTTTTCCGAGGTTTGTTTAGACCACCATAAACTAGGAACTGTTAATTTTTGGGGATCAATGGTTTTAGCCGTGATAATATTATCTTTTGGTTGGCTGAGTAGATTTAATTCCAAAGGTGCATTAGAAGGTCGGAGAATGTTTTCTGCTATTGATGGAAGTATCAACACAAGATAAGAAGTAGTAAAACTGAGAATTGCTGATAATAACCGTGTTTTTTTGCAGGTAAATAAATTATTTTTATTCATAGCTGAGACAAGATATTTTACGAGTTAGAAAAAAGGAGTTATTCCGTCCGGGTATCAGCATTTTAGTTTGCTTTTAGCTTGACAATTGAAAACAGGATATGAAAGAATTATATTCTGTTTTCAACAACAGTGCTACGCTTGACGGTATTCGGGACAATGGCACGATAAAATTATATAACGATAAATTGCAATAAAGGTCTAAATGGCAGAAACACTATTTTTCAACGCCCTGCGGGAAGCTATTGACGAAGAAATGGCCCGCGATTCTAGCGTATTTGTTTTGGGTGAGGACGTAGGACACTACGGCGGCTCTTATAAGGTTACCAAAGATTTACACCAAAAGTATGGTGATCTGCGAGTTTTAGATACGCCTATTGCGGAAAATAGCTTTACTGGAATAGCTGTAGGTGCTGCTATGACTGGGTTACGTCCAATTATTGAAGGAATGAATATGGGCTTTCTGCTCCTCGCCTTCAACCAAATTTCTAATAATGCGGGTATGTTACGCTACACTTCCGGTGGTAACTTTAAAATCCCTATGGTGATTCGTGGTCCTGGGGGTGTGGGTAGACAATTAGGTGCGGAACATTCCCAACGGCTAGAAGCCTATTTTCAAGCTGTTCCTGGTTTAAAAATTGTGGCTTGTTCCACCCCTTACAATGCTAAAGGATTGTTAAAAGCAGCTATCCGCGATGATAACCCAGTGTTATTTTTTGAACACGTTTTACTTTATAATTTAAAAGAAGACTTACCAGAAACAGAATATGTCCTCCCCCTAGATAAGGCTGAAATTGTCCGTCGAGGTAAGGATGTGACAATTTTAACTTATTCGCGGATGCGCTATCATGTACTGCAAGCAGTGAAAGTTTTGGAAAAACAAGGTTATGATCCAGAAGTTATTGATTTAATTTCTTTGAAACCTCTCGATTTTAACACTATTGGCGCATCAATTCGCAAAACTCACCGGGTGATTGTTGTAGAAGAGTGTATGAGAACCGGAGGTATTGGTGCAGAATTAACGGCTTCAATTAATGATCGCTTATTTGATGAATTAGACGCGCCTGTATTGCGGCTTTCTTCTCAAGATATCCCCACACCTTACAATGGTAATCTGGAACGCCTAACCATTGTCCAACCAGAGCAAATCGTGGAAGCAGTCCAGAAAATGGTGGCTTTGCGGGTTTAGGTGACAGTTGACAGTTGTACGGGCGAACGGCCGTTCGCCCCAACGGCCGCCTCTGGTTACTGAGCGACTTGTCCTGAGCGAAGTATTACCTATTCCCTTGGAAATTTTCTACTCACAACCGACAAAAAGAGCGTTATTATAACCTTTGTCAGTTGTGAGTGATAGTATGCAAAAACAGCGATCGCTATTAGCATTAATTATAGTCTTGGTAATTGCCGCTATTACGGTAATTGTCAAAATTCCTGTACCCCTAGGGTTAGACCTGCGGGGCGGTTCTCAGCTTACCATTCAGGTAAAACCAACAGCGGAAATTCCCCAAATTACCGAAAGGGAATTAGAAGCTGTGAAAAAAGTCGTCGAAGGACGAATTAATGGTCTAGGTGTTTCCGAACCAGTAATTCAAACTATAGGTACGGATAAAATATCAGTACAACTACCGGGTGTCAATGACCCAGAACAAGCAGAACGGATATTAGGAGGTACGGCGCAATTAGAGTTCCGCGTCCAAAAACCAAATACAGAAAGTCAACTTATTGCTTTACAAGTAACAATAAACGACCTGAAAACCAAGCGCGAAGACTTGAAAAAGACCAAAGATCAAGTAACAATTGATAAAAATAAAGAAGAGTTTGATAAAAGTAATCAAGCAATAGCAGAATTGTTTGCAAGTACCAACCCACCCCTAACCGGTAAATATCTCCAGGATGCCTATGGACAGCCCACTCAGGGCGATAATTGGGACGTGGCCATCCGTTTTGATCAAAAGGGTGGTGAACTCTTTGCAGGGCTAACAAAAGACCTGGCTGGAACTGGTCGCACTATCGGTATTTTCCTCGACAATGAATTAATCAGTTCACCCACCGTAGGAGCAGAATTTGCTGCTACTGGGATTACAGGTGGTTCTGCTATCATTACAGGTCGTTTTCAAGCCCAAGAAGCTAATGACTTGGGGGTACAGTTGCGCGGTGGTGCATTACCTGTTCCTGTGGAAATTGCGGAGAGAAGAACAGTAGGCGCTACTTTAGGAAAAGATAGTATTCAAAGAAGCATATACGCTGGTATTGGTGGTCTGACCTTAGTATTAATATTTATGGTATGCTACTATCGCTTACCAGGAATGATCGCAAATGTATCACTATTGATTTACTCTCTCCTGACTTGGGCAGCATTTTGTTTACTCAGTGTCACCCTCACCTTACCAGGAATTGCGGGTTTTATTCTCAGTATCGGTATGGCGGTTGATGCTAACGTCTTAATTTTTGAACGCACTAGGGAAGAATTACAAGCAGGTAAATCTTTGTATCGTTCTGTAGAATCCGGTTTTTACCGCGCTTTTTCTAGTATCTTAGATAGTAACGTCACTACCTGGATTGCTTGTGCTGCTTTATTTTGGTTAGGTTCAGGACTGGTAAAAGGTTTCGCCCTCACCTTGGCTTTAGGGGTAGCAGTAAGTATGTTTACCGCAATTACTTGTAGTCGCACATTGATGTTTTTAGTTATTTCCATTCCCTCTTTGCGGAACAAAAAACTTTATGCTCCGAATGTGCCAGTAATAAATAAGACAGGAGTGGCACAATGAGATTAGATATTAACAAAGCCCGGGGTACTTGGTGGACTATTTCCGCTATTATTATCCTGATTGGGATGATTTCTATGGTGATATCTTCTCTAAATCCCAGTATCAAAGCACCTCTGCGCCCTAGTTTGGATTTTATCGGCGGTACAAGATTGCAATTGGTGCGGGACTGTAGCAAACCTGGTAATTGTGACCAGCCAATAGATATCAATGTTGTGCGAGAAGTGGCTAAATCCCAGGGTCTTGGAGATAGTAGTATTCAATTAATCTCGGAAAATGGCCAAGAAAATGGTATTACTATTCGCACCAAAAACCTGGAAACAGAACAACGAAGTAATTTACAAAGTTCCCTAACTGAAAAAATCGGCGCTTTCGACCCGCAAAAAAATCAAATTGACTCCGTTGGTGCGACTTTAGGAAAGGAGTTATTTACCTCTGGGGTGTTAGCTTTAATAGTTTCCTTTATAGGAATTACTATCTATATGGCTGTTAGGTTTCAATGGGATTACGCTGTATTTGCCATTGTAGCCTTGTTTCACGACATTTTGATTACCACTGGGGTTTTCTCGATTTTAGGCTTGGTTTTCGGCGTTGAAGTGGATAGTCTGTTTATCGTGGCTTTGCTGACTATCACAGGTTTCTCCGTTAATGATACTGTGGTCATTTATGACCGAATTCGGGAAACTATTGAACTTCACCCTGGACAACCAATTGCTGAAGTTGTTGATGATGCTGTTAACCAAACTTTAACCAGGTCAATTAATACCACTTTAACTGTTCTACTGACATTATCTGCTATCTTCTTCTTTGGTGGCGAAACACTGCATAATTTTTCCTTAGCTTTAATTGTCGGCTTTACAATGGGCGCTTATTCTAGTATTTTCATTGCTAGTACACTCTTAATCTGGTGGCGAGAACGCAGTCAAAGTTATCCGGTTGAACCCCCTATCAGTTCCCCAGAAAGTTAAATTTATTCACTCGTTCTTAGTCACACTGGGAACGAGATTAACAAGATTTTTTAGACCCACCCTATACCTTTCCTATGGATAAACCTGAAAAACCAGAAATTGAAGCAGAAGATTTGAGTTTAGACCCTGCTTTTGCTCAACAAATACAAAAGCTACATAGTCTAACAGTATACGGTAGATGGTTATTTGCGGGTTGTTTGTGGCTAATTATCGCACCTTTCTGTCTGTGGGATTTGTGGGCGGAAATTTATTTGTTACAACAATATTTTACCTGGGTAGGACTAAGATATGCACTAATATTTCATCCTTTGTCTACTCTAGGTTTAAGTTTATGTATTGGAATGACAACTTCTGTTTTAGTTTGGCAAAGTCGTAATATTATTTGGGGACTACCATTACCAGAACAGGAAAATCTACAAAAGCAACTTTATCGCATTCGTCAACAAGGACCTTCCCACCCTCTATGGAAGTGGGTTTGTCAGTAAGGAGGGAATAGGAAGCAGGAGTTTTTTAATTTTTAATTTTTAATTTTTAACTGAATTGTTGCATATACATATACAAGTTTAGTAACTTATAGAAAAATATGCCATAAGATAAACAAAGATACTACGATTATTAGATGTCTATAGTTCAAAAACCGCCCGTGTCGCTTCCCTCTCAGGTCTAACGCGCTCTTTTTCTACTTACTGCGACAACTTATGAATGTTTCTCAGATTCAATTTAGCCAAAGCCTTGCGGATATTGATCTTTACCAACTCCAAGAATTGTTTAATTTGGCTGCTTTTTGGGCAAAAGAACGCAGTATTAAGGATTGGGGTACAGCTATTGCTAACAGTGAACCTGTGGTTTCTATCTGGGATAGGGAATTATTGATTGGTTTTGCGAGGGCGACTTCTGACGGCATCTATCGCGCTACAATTTGGGATGTTGCCATTCATCCAGATTATCAGGGTAAAGGACTGGGTAGCAAGTTGGTAGAAACTGTTTTAAGTCACCCCCGAATGCAAAAGGTAGAGCGTGTATACTTGATGACAACTCACCAACAGGAATTTTATGAAAAGATTGGTTTTCAAGTCAATAACACCACGACAATGGTTTTACAAAATCAGTCTAATTTTGATGCTTTGATGAGTGAGGAAATGTGTTTTCAAGAGTCTCTATAGGAATAGATATTTGCAATCTAGTTAACTGTGGTGTTTCTGCTTTTTCGGTGGGAAAAGACAAAATTTCTAATTTTCCTGCCATCAATTCTACTAAACTTTGATTAATTGCCAGTTTCATTCCCGGTGATAGTGCTATATTTTCCTGATTTGTGGGATTTTCAGATTTCATTAAATCTATAGGTTCACAGGTCATTACTGCGTCAGTGGGTACATCTAACCAAATATTTACACAATTACCTGTAGATGGTAAATTACTAGAAAGATAAATATTTCCGGTTTCCATTTGAGTAATTGTTGTATCTATCAAATTTATTAATACTTGTTTAAGATAACGGGAATCTGCTAAAATCCGAATTTCTGAATCTGACCGTGATAAAATAAAAGTATAATTACGATTAACTGCTAATAGATAGGTTGAGTTATAAACTTCTTCTAAAAGTTTACTTAATTCTAAAGTCTGAATATCTAATTTATTTCTACCAGATTCGATTTTGGAAACATCCAGAATTTCATCAATTAGCTTTAATAATTTTAGAGATCTTTCGTGAGCTTGGCCGATAAATTCTCGCTCTTCTTCGGGATTTTCACACAAATCCGCCAAAATTAACTGATGTAAACCAATTATACCACTTAATGGCGATCGCAATTCATGACTAGTCCGTGCTAAAAAACCAGCTTGAAATTGACTCATTTCCCGCGCACTATAATAGGCTAATTGGGTTTGCTTCAATTCTTGCAAAAATTGATTTTCTGGCAGTTGTAGGGCATTTTGGCGGGGAATAGATACAGATTTGATAGACTGGAAGAATAATTTACAATAACCTATTCCTATTCCTATTCCTGCTCCTAAATATAGCCATTTATCAAAATTCATAATTATCCAATTTAATACTACCTTGTCGTAAAATTTGCCAATTGTTTTCTGTCCATTTAGCAACAGTAGAAGGTATTCCCAAACCTTTGTATTCTGTTAATTCTAATGTTAAAACCTCTGGAAATTGAGCTTTTATTTCTGCTTTGGTTTCTAAAGTTGGTTGTCCTGATAAATTAGCACTAGTTGTTGCCATTGGACCTGTTTGGGCTAAAATAGTTTGAGCAATTGGATGATTTGGAACTCGAATACCAATGGTAGTTGGTTCTTGAGGATTCATGACCCTGGGAACTTTGTCACTAGCTGGTAAAACTAAAGTTAACGCACCTGGCCAATTTTGATTAACAATTTTTTGCCAAATTTGATATTCTCTATTACCACATTGAACATAATCCCATAAATCCTCAGCTTTAGCAGCCATTAAAATTAAAGGTTTATCAAAACTGCGTTGTTTCGCAGCATAAATTAATTCTGCTTGTCTGGGTATGGTAGCTAATGCAGGGACAGTATCTGTGGGGAAACTAATCATTTTTCCAGCTTTTGCAGCTTTTATCAGGATTTCTAATGAAAGATTCATAAAGGTGGTTTTTCTGTCGGTTTTTTGAGTTGGGGATGAATTATTTTATTTTCATATTATCATTAGTGTTATTCCCACAAACAAGACAGTAGAGACGTTTTACCAAACGCCCCTACACAGTTAGCATTTAATTAGACTTTATTTAGAGTGGGATTTTTCCGCTACAGTCACATTAACGTTAGCTGATTTGCCATTTTTACCATTGGAGTTACCGTTATTGCGGGGTTGAATTACTCCATAACCACCGTGATTACGTTCATAAATGACATTAATCTCGCCAGTCTCCGCATTATGGAACATATAAAAGTCGTGTCCCACCAGTTGTAGTTGTTCTTGCGCTTCTTCTAATGTCATTGGCGGCATAGAGAAGTATTTGGTGCGAACAACCTCTTCGGGTAATTCAGGAGTACGATCTCCAATTAAATCCGCTGCAACAGTTTCCGGTGCTACTGCTTCCTTAGTTGATATAGGTTGAGTTTTATGATCCTGCCTTTTTTCCTTATATTTACGTAATTGCCGAGCAATTTTATCTGCAACTAGGTCAATACTTGCATATAAGCTTTCGCTGCTTTCCTCCGCACGGATAACGATACCATTGGCATAAATAGTTACTTCTGCTGCTTGCTTTGTACTTATTCGGGGATTGCGAGCTACGCTTAAATGGACATCCACTTGATTTGTGATGTTCTGGAAGTGACTAGCTGCCTTTTCAATCTTCTGATGCACATATTCGCGGATTGCATCAGTGATTTCAATATTTTTACCGTGGATGACAAGCTTCATGTAAACTCTCCCGTTCAATATTATATGTGATGTTTTCAGGTAGGAATAGAAATTGCGGTAAGGCTTATCACTGCCACCAGCATAAATCGTTACCTATTCCTCAGACACTGCCTGAGGATTTTTAACATTTTTACATCTTTATACTTGCACTACTGACCCTCTTGTTTCCAACCGTTTGCCAAGGAATTGGTTTTTTAAGCAAAACTATTGAATTAGGCTTTTTTGAGATATGGTTCTTTTAAACACCTACTTCTATGGGACTTTACCAAAACAGGAGTGCTGACTCTTTTTTTGTTCCTCATTTGTGTTTTCTATTGTATAGAGAATACAACTCTTTTGGGAAATTTGATCCTAATTGACGACAATAAATTTTTAAACTGCCATTGTTTTGGCCTGGCACTAATTATAGAAAACTCCTCCCCAGCCCATTCAGGTTATATATTCAAACTAGCATCTTGTGGGTTCTAAAGTATATTTTCTTGACGTTCCTTTAAGATCCTTTGCATAGCTTGACAATTATCCCTTGACAATTACTGATGACTTATAGCACTCATTTTCCTAAATCCAGTTGTTTATTATATAATTTTGGTTTAATGTCCTATGAAACTGCTCATCAGTGGCAGCGGTTGTTAGTTGCAGAGCGCGTTCATAACCCAGAGCTAAATGATGTGTTAATGTTATTAGAACACCCTCCCGTTTATACCTTAGGGACGGGAGCAAACCCAAAATTTATAAAATTTAATATTGACAAAAGTGATTATGATGTGCACCGCGTTGAAAGAGGAGGAGAGGTTACATATCATTGTCCTGGACAATTGATAGGTTATCCGATTTTAAATTTGCGTCGTTATCGTCAAGACCTGCATTGGTACTTACATCAACTTGAGGAAGTATTAATTCGCGTTTTAGCACATTACGACTTGAAAGGAGAACGAATTTCTGGTTTTACCGGTGTTTGGCTAGAAGGATACAAAGTTGCAGCTATAGGCATAAAAGTTAGTAAATGGATCACTATGCACGGATTCGCCTTAAATGTATGTCCAGACATGACAGGATTTGAGAAAATTATCCCCTGTGGTATTATTGATAAACCAGTTAGCAGTTTAGCCGCATGGATTCCTGACATTACCTGTAACCAAATTACTGATTCTGTCAGTCAGTGCTTTGCAGAAGTATTTGATATAACCCTAGTTAAAAGTAACGACATGAAGTTTATTCACCCAACCTGTAATAGCCACAAAAATCTTTACAATGAAGAATAACAGCAATCATAGATAATACAAATTAAAAACCATGGGAATATTTGGATTTGGTAAAAAATCAGCTTTACCTACACCTGAGCAAGCTTTAGCGGGACGGGACGAAGTAATGCGAGTACCTGCACAACATTACGTTAACAAAAACCCTCTGCAAGCACCCTTTCCCCAAGACCTAGAAACCGCCATGTTTGGTTTAGGCTGTTTTTGGGGTGCAGAACGCAAATTCTGGCAACAAGAAGGAGTTTACACCACTGCGGTAGGTTATGCGGCTGGTTACACACCCAACCCCACCTATCAAGAAGTCTGTAGCGGTCTGACAGGTCATAATGAAGTAGTATTAGTGGTATTTGACCCCAAAATCATTACTTATTCCCAACTGTTGAAAGTTTTCTGGGAAAGCCACAACCCCACCCAGGGAATGCGTCAAGGTAATGATACTGGTACTCAGTACCGTTCAGGAATTTATGTCTATTCACAAGAGCAAAAAGAATTAGCGGTAACATCACAAAACGCTTATCAAGCAGCCCTCAGCAGTGCCGGTTATGGTAAAATCACCACAGAAGTTTTAGATGCTCCTAAATTTTATTATGCTGAGGAATACCATCAGCAATATTTGGCTAAAAACCCC
Source organism: Aphanizomenon flos-aquae FACHB-1287 (assembly GCF_014698755.1). Lineage (GTDB taxonomy): Bacteria > Cyanobacteriota > Cyanobacteriia > Cyanobacteriales > Nostocaceae > Dolichospermum > Dolichospermum flosaquae. The sequence goes on from NZ_JACJTO010000021.1 coordinate 38,073, forward strand.
GGTGGTTATTGTGGTTTAGGTGGTACTAATGTGGCTTGTCCGGTGGGTATGCTGAGCCCGATATGATTTTACCTCACGCAGAGGCGCTCCAGTCTCAGAGAGTAAGAGTTTGAAGTCTTTGCTACTTTGTGCTTTTGCGCGAAACGTAACTCGTACTGATATTATCCCATGGTAAATCAATATTACAGGACTTATCGGTGTTATGAGTTACATATCTAGCGGGCAAGATGCCCGCAATACAAGAGTTTCATGATTTAACTTTGTACCTCCTCAGAGCGGAAAACGCTGTATGTCTTTACTCAAAACCTCGCTGACTGGCTTAAAAGCTGACTCGTTTCGTCACCCTCTGGATTTGGAAGCTACTAAAACTCTTAAACAAATTCCTGGTTTAGATATGATGGTGCGGACTTGGCTCGGTCCAATGGCTGAGCAGGTTTTTTATGTGGAAAATATCGCTTCTAGTATTTTGGTGGGAGAAAAACAACTCCCTAATTTACACAATTTATTATTGGAAGCTTGTCAAACTCTCGATATTGCGCCACCTCAGTTATATGTGCGTCAACATCCAGCCCCTAATGCTTATACTTTTGCTATGCGAGGTAAGCAGCCTTTTGTGGTTATTCATACATCCTTGCTGGAAATCTTGACACCAGAGGAGGTACAGGCTGTAATTGCCCATGAGTTAGGTCATCTTAAATGTGATCATAGTGTGTATTTAACACCTGTGAATTTATTAATTTTAGCCGCCGCAACGGTGCCAAATGTCGGCGCTATTCTGGCTCAAGCTATTCAGTCACAATTGTTAGAATGGGTACGTTGTGCTGAGTTTACTTGTGACCGCGCTGCTTTGTTGGCTACTCAAAACCCGAAAGTTGTCATGTCGGTATTAATGAAGTTAGCCGGCGGTTCCCCTACCTTAGCACCCCAACTCAATTTAGATGCCTTTGTTGACCAAGCTCGCGCCTATGATGATATTAGTAAAACCGAATTAGGAGAAATGGTAAAATTTGCCCACACGGCCCAATTATCCCATCCTGTACCAGTGCTGAGGGCGCGAGAAATTGACCGTTGGGCAAGTAGTCAAGAGTACCAAAAATTAGTGCATAATCACGGTATTAATCATAAAGGTGAACCTGCATCTTCAGGAGGATGGCGTAATTGGTAGACTTTAAAGGGTAAATTGGAATTATGAGTTCTTTGTCAGCGATTAATTTATGGGAATATGAACAATTGGCAAAAGAGCATCTTTCACAGATGGCTTTTGACTATTATAGTAGTGGTGCATGGGATGAGGTCACATTGCGAGACAATCTGGCTGCGTTTACAAGAGTTAAACTGCGTCCGAAAATGCTGGTCGATGTCAGTGAAGTTAACCTCACTACCAAGATTTTAGGACAATCTTTGCAACTACCTCTATTAATCGCACCAATGGCTTTTCAATGTCTAGCTCATTCAGAGGGGGAAATTGCTACAGCTTTAGCTGCTGCTGACTCAGGTGTGGGTATGGTTTTGAGTACCTTGGCTACTAAAAGTTTAGAAGCGGTTGCTACAGTTGCCAATGGTTTACAATGGTTTCAGCTTTACATTCACAAAGATCAGGGTTTAACTCGTGCTTTGGTGGAACGAGCATACAAAGCTGGCTATAAAGCACTCTGTCTGACTGTAGATGCTCCTATACTGGGAAAGCGAGAACGAGATCACCAAAATGAGTTTACCTTGCCTCCTGGCTTATATCCTGCCAATTTAACTGATATCTCTGGTTTGGATATTCCCCAAGCACCAGGAGAATCTGGTTTATTGACTTATTTTGCTCAACAGATTAATCCCGCAGTCACTTGGCCAGATTTACAATGGTTACAATCCCTCAGTCCCCTACCTTTGGTAGTAAAGGGCATTTTACGGGCTGATGATGCTGTCCGGGCTGTAGAATATGGAGCACAGGCTATTGTTGTTTCTAATCACGGTGGTAGACAATTAGACGGGGCGATTGCTTCTTTGGATGCCCTACCGGAAATTATAGCCGCAGTGGACGGTAAAGCCGAAGTTCTGTTAGATGGAGGAATTCGTCGCGGTACGGACATACTCAAAGCTTTAGCTTATGGTGCTAAAGCTGTACTCCTTGGACGACCTGTGTTATGGGGGTTATCAGTAGCTGGACAAATTGGTGTATCTCATATTATTTCTTTGTTACAAGATGAGTTAAATGTGGCAATGGCTCTCAGCGGTTGTGCTACCATAACAGATATTGATTCTAGCTTAGTTAGTATCATCGGTGATCATCGGGGTTCTATCTAAGCAATGTTAGAAATACTTAAATCTGGTGGTATATCTTGTATTCTTCCCGGTCCAATGGCTTGTAATCCTTCTTTGAGGATAATATCACCAGTATACAAGGCTTTCCCCACTATCACACCTGTTACACCCTGGGGTTCTAAGGACAATAAACTTAATAAGTCGGTGACTGAACTTACACCTCCAGAAGCAATTACGGGTATGGAAATGGCCGCAGCAAGTTCTCGTAATGCGTCTAAATTTGGTCCTTCTAATGTTCCGTCTCTGTTTATATCAGTATAAATTATGGCTGCTGCTCCTAATTCCTGCATTTGTACTGCTAGTTGGGTGGCTAATACTGATGAGGTTTCTAACCAACCACGAGTGGCAACTAGGCCGTTACGGGCATCTATACCAATAATAATCTTTTCGGGAAATTCTTGACAGAGTTGTTGAACTAGTTGGGGCTGTTCAACTGCGACAGTTCCCAGAATTGCCCAATCTACTCCTAGATTAAATAATTCTACCACACTTGTGCGATCGCGCAATCCGCCCCCAACTTCAATGGGTATGGAAAGATGATTTCTAATGGCTGCAATGGCTGCTAGGTTAACTATTTTACCAGCTTTCGCGCCGTCTAAATCAACTAGGTGTAATCTGGTCGCGCCTTGGTCTGCCCACATTTTAGCAACTTCTACGGGATTTTCGCTAAATACTTGGGATTGTGTGTAGTCTCCTTTGTATAGTCGCACGCAGCGACCTTCTAGTAAATCAATTGCGGGTATTACTTCCATGATTTGTCAGTGGTTAGTTGTCAGTTGTCAATGGTCAGTTGTCAGTTGTTCGTTGTTCAGTCCCTGTTCCCTGTTCCCTGTTCCTTAATTCTTGTACTGCTTGACGGAAGCCTAAGACTAGTAAGATGTTAGCTAGGGTTAAAAAGGCTTCCGCGCTGCCATGTAACCAGTCTACATTGGCTAATTGTTCTCCATACTGCACTTTGGCGTAAATGCCGGCGGGAATGGTGACAGCAACAAATACCAATGTGCCGTAAAATCCATATAGGGCTAACCGTGGCATTTGTGGACTGCGGCTGATAAACCACAAGAAACCCAAATAGGGAAACAGAGAAAGGGCAAAGAGGGTTTCTTTTGATATCATTGTTCTGATTTGATGGTTTGTGTCTTAATTGGGCTTTTAGGCTTGGTAGAACGCCAAATTACATAAGCTGCCGCCCAAAGGGTAAAGTTACCAACTAATGTCATGGTAGCTTGTAGGGTGACTAACCATTCTAAAGATTCGGAATTGTCGAAGTAATGCCAAGTGCAAGCACACATTGCGCTAATTAAAGCTGGTAACATAGCAAAGGATAATCCCCACCAAGTCCGATTTTCTGTAAGTTCACCATATATCCAAATTAGCCATATTGCGGTTATCCACTCAAGAACGCTGGAAATATGAATTATCCAGGTGGGAATTGAAAGTACGTGCATAATTGTCGGTTGTCAGTGGTCAGTGGTCAGTTGTAAATAACTGGGTTAAAAAAATCTAAAATCTAAAATCTAAAAATGGCAAAAATGCGGGTTTTATTGTCTGGTTATTACGGTAAGGGTAATGGTGGTGATGAAGCTTTGTTAGCCACACTTCTGCAAATGTTACCACTTGATGTTACTCCTGTGGTGCTTTCTGGAAATCCTGAAGAAACTCATCGTCATTATGGTGTGGAATGTTACAATCGTATGGCGTTTTTCTCCGTCTTCAAGGCTTTGCGTTCTTGTGGTGCTTTTGTTTGGGGTGGTGGTAGTTTAATTCAAGATTGTACTAGCATAATTAGCCCTTTTTATTATGGCGGATTGATGGCTTTAGCTCAAGTTATGGGTTTAAAAACTGTGGCTTGGGGACAGGGTATAGGTCCGTTGTTGCGCTCCCAAACTCGATTTTTAGCCCAGCGTAATTTTGCGGGTTGTACTCAGGTGAGTGTGCGCGATATTGCTAGTTCTCGGTTATTATCAGATTGGAGTATACCCCATATTCTTGCCCCTGACCCGGTTTGGGCGTTAGAATCAAAGCCAGTACCGGAATTAGTAGATTTACCAAAACCGAGAATTGCGGTTACTTTAAGAAATCATCCTCAATTAACAGAAAATCGGTTAACAAATTTAATTCAAGCTTTAGTTAATTTACAGAAAGAGACTCAAACTTTTATTTTATTATTGCCATTTCAAAAAAGCGAAGATCTAGCAATTGCGGAAAAGATTCATACTCAATTAAAAGATGTGAGTAGAGTTATTTGTTCCGAAGATCCACAAGTTTTAAAAGGTGTGTTTCGTGGTGTGGAAATGTCCATAGGAATGCGTTTACATAGTTTAATTATGGCAGCTAGTGAAGGTTCTCGTTGTTTTGCATTGAGTTATGATCCTAAAGTCAATCATTTAATGGAAGATTTAAAAATACCTGGTTGGGATTTACATAATTTACCAAATGATGTAGAGTTAATTAGTAAAACTTGGATTGATTATTATCATCATGGTGCGGCTTTGTCACCTAATAAAATTCAATCTTTAGTAAATGGAGCTTTTTTGCATCGGGATTTGTTAAGTAAAGTGTTAAAATGAAATTTCCGAATAGGTGAGTCATTTCCTAGTTATGAGGTGATATAGATGTATTATGCTGATATGGCAGTACACGGAAAAAATAGACATTTACAGCTTTTAGTGGAAGTTAAAAATAAACGTAGTGCATCTAAAATTTGGGCTGCTAAAATGCGACGCAATATGTATGCTCATGGGTTACTTCCAGAAGCACCTTTTTTTCTATTAGCACTTCCAGATAAATTTTATTTGTGGAAAAATATAGGTTTATCTACTGATTTGATAGAGCCAGATTATGAAATTAACCCTGAATCTTTTCTTAAGCCTTATTACCCTAAAGCTTATGCTCCCAACTATGAAATTAGTGGTGAAGGTTTTGAGCTAATAGTTTCTGCTTGGCTTCATCAAATATTAACATTACCATCTGTTGATTTACTCCCGGAAAATATGGATTGGTTAGTAAATTCAGGTCTATTTGATGCTATTCACCACGGACACCTAAAATTACAGGAACTGGTTTGATTGTAATGGATGTTTATGTAGAAACGAATTTTGTCTTAGAACTGGCGTTGCTTCAGGAGCAGCAGGAAAGTTGTCAAAAACTGCTAGACTTGGCAGAAGCAGGAAGAATAAATTTGATTTTACCCGCATTCAGTCTTACAGAACCTTATGAAACGCTAATTCGTAGGGAAAAAAATCGTCGAAACTTATCACAAGATTTGCATAAAGAGCTTTCTCAGCTTGGACGTTCTCTACCTTACCAACAACAGGTACATACTTATCAAGAGATTACTGAGTTTTTGGTAAATAGTGGAAGAGAAGAAAAGCAAAGATTCCAAATAGTTGTAGAGAAGTTATTAGTGGTTAGCAAAGTCATTCCTTTAACAGTGGAGATATTAATCGCAGCTATGGGATATCAGTCTGATCTTGACTTTACACCCCAGGATGCTATTGTTTACGCTTCGGTTGTTGAACATTTGAATAAGTCAGGTGAACAGCGATGTTGCTTTATTAATAGAAATTCTAAGGACTTCGATAATCCAGATATTCAAGAAGCTTTAGATAAATATAATTGCCGAATATTATTTAAATTTGATGCTGGATTTGGCTATATTAAAAATCAAATCGGGATTGTCTAACTAACTTAAATTGTGATGACAAAACCTGCAACTTACTTTATAATTTAGTTAAGGTTGATATCATCCTCAAGGAGATTGATTATGACAGCTATAACCGTCAACTTAAACCCCATTATCCAACTTACTGACAACCAATTTTATCAACTCTGTCGAGAAAATCCTGAAATCAAATTTGAACGCAATACCAAAGGAGAAATATTGATTATGTCACCAACAGGAGGAGAGACAGGAAAACGTAATGTAGAAGTTGCAGCAGATTTTGTATTTTGGAATCGTCAAACTAAATTAGGAGTTTGTTTTGATTCTTCCACCTGTTTTAAACTTCCTAATGGTGCAAATCGTTCTCCTGATGTTGCTTGGATAAAAAAAGATAGATGGGATAAACTTACAACAGAAGAACAGGAAAAGTTTCCACCAATTGCTCCAGATTTTGTTTTAGAATTAATGTCACCTAGTGATACTTTACAGGAAACCAGAGCAAAAATGCAGGAATATATAAATAATGGAGTTAAATTAGGTTGGTTAATTAATCGGAAAATGGGTCAGGTGGAAATTTATTGTCTTGGTAAACCAGTGGAAATATTAGACTTTCCTCAAGAATTATCAGGGGAAGATATTTTACCAGGATTTATTTTAAATGTGGAAATTATGTGGGGATAAATATTAATATTATTTATCAACTGCCAAAAATCTCAACAACAAATTTTGTTTTTCCAAATCTGTATTTCCTTGAGACTGATTATTCCCGACTACTTTAAAAAAACAGTTTCGGATTCTAGTAATATGTTTAGTCATTTTATCAATTCCCTTTAAAGTATGAATACTTTTAGGTAAACGTCCACAAAAAACAGAGGGAACAACATCTAATAACCACCAATCAAAAAGTTCCCGTCTACCTTGTGATCCTGGAAAAATAGCATAACCCTGGAAGCAATCATCTAAAATGTTTAATATAGCTGCTCTGGTTCTCACAGACTCCAGCACTTGCAGCATATTGTCAAAAACATCAACAGCTTCATCAAGAGCTTGATATTGTCCCAAATAATTCTGATAATCCTGAAATGAAACGTTAAAATATGGCTGATAATTATGTTGAGAATATATCCAATCTCGAAAAAGATACTGAAATATATTACCAGTTATTGTTTCACGATTAAAACGAGCTGTCTCACCGGGTAAATAAGTTTTAATCGTTGGTTGTACAGCGATTCCCATAACTATAGCCATAAAGAAATAGCAATAACTTATATCTAAACTATTTTTTTCTTTTTCTATTGCATCAAATACAGTGATTAAAGAATCTTCTAAACTTATTCCCTTAATGTTTTTCTCTTCATATAATTCTGCATAGGAATATGACTGAATTCTCTCTATGACTAAACGTAAAGAATCAGGAATTTTAGCAGATAAAATGAGAGGAGACTTTTCAACTTCATGCAATATGAATGTCATAGTTAATTGCTACTCGGAGGATAAGGATATGTCCAGGAGATAGTTATTTTTATCTCAGGAAATTTTTGACGAAACTGATTTATAACACCTTGACAACTTTCACAAGGTTTTCTTTCTGTGTAAAGATACAATTGCCCTCTAACGCGGTTATTATCCTTATTGTAGATAAATTCTAAAGTTTCTGCAATGGCTGACAAAACCTTATATTCCGCATCAGTATCCATAATACGTTCTGAGTGAGAATCTACAGCAGGTTCAAATTGTCCTCCCTTTGACTTAGGTTCTGGTTGAGGTGCTGGACTGTTGGCTCTAGATGTTGCACCCATTCCAAAAGCTTTACCATCTTCTAATCGTACCTCGATAATAGCAATATTACCCTTCGGAAATGATCTTCTAAGATATATCTCTCGGATATTAGCTGCATCTGAGATTAAATTTGGTTCTTCCATATTGGATTTATAATAATAATCAAATAATTAATTTAGCTACAATAAAATTGCTGTATTAGCTAAATAAATGCTAAATATTCATTTTTTTCTGGTTCTTGGTTCTATCACATGAGGATTGACTCCAAAATATTTTGCGGCTGCTGACATATCAAATGTTAATAAACTAATATCCCCTAACTCTTTAACACCTTGAGGTTGAGAAGATTTAATATCTAAAACTTGAATAATTTCCTCTGCGACTGCTTGCGCTAAAAGCGGGGGAACAGAATTACCAATTTGTCGAAAACCATGCCATTTTGTGGGATGAAATCTAAACCAATCAGGATAGGAATGTAACCGCGCAGCTTCCCTCACAGTAATACATCTGGGAATAAAAGGATGTATAGGACGAGGAGAAGTAAATGCCCCTTTATTACTAGGTGTTCCCGCTCTTAAGGTATTACATAAACCATGAGGATCAAGTTTATGAAAACGACTGATTGATTCGATTTTACCATGGGGTGTAGAGGCAAATCTTTCTCTAGATTCCGTTGAATGTTTGCTTCTTAAACTTGATGTGAGTAAATTATGATCATACTGACGTTGATAGGAATAGTTGTTTTTGGCAATTTCCAGATTATGCAGTTTTTTAGCATAATTACTAGGGTTACTAAATTCAGTAATTATCCAATCTTGTTGATATAATTCTGGATAGTTTTCTATGACTGGTAAATCTTGTAATGCGTCCCAAACTGTCGGAGATTTTTGATCAGGGAATGTAATTTTTTCTGGATATTTGGGTAATTCTATATTTTGACGTGAACCGAGTAAAAATAACCTTTCCCGATTTTGTGGTACTCCATAATTAGCTGCATTTAAAACTTGATAATTTGCATTAACTTGATAACCACTTTCAGTAAATTGATTAATAATTTCAGCAATAAATTCCTTGTGTTTTCCTACTGTGATTCCTTTGACATTTTCTAATACAAAAAACTTGGGTTGTAATTCTACAACCAATCTAATAAAATGGAAAACTAAAGAATTTCTGGGATCATCAAAAGAACGTTTTCCCATTAATGAAAAACCTTGACAGGGAGGACCACCAAAAACTACATCAATTTCTTGATTAGCAATTTGAGAACTATTTCTAATTTCCTCCCCTGTCGTCTCTTCTACGCTTTTACATAATACAGTCCAAAAAGGAAAATTAAATTTATGAATTGCACAATGAATTGGGTCTATTTCCACAGAGGCAAGGACATCAAAACCAGCTTGTTCAAAACCTAAAGTCATCCCTCCTGCACCTGCAAATAAATCAACTGCTATTGGTCGTTTTTTGGTCATTTTAACTATTATCTACTTTTTCATTGCTAATATTTCCTTTGCAGTGCGATCGCACACTCCCAATTCTCCCAAAGAATAGCGCATTTCTTGATAACCTGTCAAGGTTTTTTGTCTTTTTTCTGAATTTAATAATAGTTCCATAGTAGCTTGAGTAATATTCTCTGCTGTGGCTTTTTCCTGTAAAAATTCTGGGACAATTTCCCGCATAACCACTAAATTTACCGGAGAAGCAAAGGGAATTGAACCTTTAAGAATATGACGTGCAATCCAAGCTGTAAGGGGGTTTAGACGATAAACAACAACTTGGGGAACATTTAATAATGCTAATTCTAAATTCACAGTTCCCGATTTAGTAATTGCAAAATCAGCCGCTGCAAAAACCTCTCTTTGTTGACCTAATACTACCGTAGCTTTCACACCATAATCTTTAATTGCTGCTGTAATTGTATTTCTAAATGTTTCCAAAGATAGCGGAATCCAAAAATGGACATTTGGTAATTTAGATTGAATATTTTGAGCAGCCTGAAAAATAACTGGTAATAGATATTTTAATTCTTGATGACGGGAAGCTGGTAATAAAGCAATGGTCATTTCTGCGTCTTTAATTCCTAATTTCTCCCTAGCAATTTCTCGACTGGGTGCATTTGCCATTCTATCAATTAAAGGATGTCCTACCCAACAAACATTAGCCCCATTTTGTTGATAATATCGCGCTTCTTCTGGGAAAATTGCTAATAGTTTATCTGTAAAACCAACAATGCGGTTAGTATTCTGAAAACTCATTGACCATACCCACTCTTGGGGCGCAATATAATAAGCAACAGGAACATCAGGTAAATTTTCCTTCATGTAAGTCCCAATACCCAAATTAGGACCCATATAATCAATTAATACAACCAAATCAGGAGGATTTTCTTTTAAATAAGTAATCGCTTGCCGTTGTACTCTTAATGTAGGGATAACATAAGGTAAAGATTCAATCAAACCCATAGAACCAATACCACTCGTATTACCCAAAATTTTCGCCCCAGCTTTGGCCATTTTCTCCCCACCCAAAGCCACGATTTCTAATGTCAACCCGACAGCTACAGCTTGACGCTGAAGTGCTGCAATTAATAGCGACCCCTGTAAATCGCCGGAAACTTCACCAGTGCTAATAAATATCCGCATTTTAGATTTTAGATTTTAGATTTTTACTTCCTTTTCTGTTTTCTTGATTCTTCTTCTTTTCTTCCTTCGTATTCTTTGCGTTTTTGTGGTTTTTTAAAACTTTATTCTTCCTACCAAAACAAAGTAACTGATAAATTTTGAGAACGGGAAAAACCCGCCCCCAGATTTGAGTCCTTACTTATTATTCATCAATAACTGTTTTTTTGCCTTTTCCGGGAATTAAACCTCTTCTTCCTGGCATTTGGGAAAGTAGCAAAAAACGGCGGAGATGTTTTAATTCTTCTGTATCTCCTAAATTTTCCAACTCTTCTAAAGCATCTTTAAATAAGAACTCAGAACGGTAGAGAAGACGGAAAGCCTTTTTAATTAATTGAAAATCACTTTTTAGCATTCCCGAACGTTTTAATCCTACCAAATTTAGCGATCGCACTCTTGCAGGATTTCCTTCTACTAACATATACGGAGGTACATCTCTATCAATGCGTGCCATACCGCCTATCATTGACATCCCCCCAATATGTACAAATTGATGTACACCTAAAACACCGCTCAATCTAGCTCGTGATTCAATATGTACATGACCCGCTAATGCTACAGAGTTAGCAATAATTACAGAATTTTCAATTAAGCAATTATGACCCACATGAACATAAGCCATTAATAAATTACCATTACCGATTACCGTCGCTTCTCCACGCCCAGTAGCGCGGTTAATCGTTACGTACTCACGAATGGAATTATTATTGCCAATTTTTACCCAAGTTGGTTCTCCGACATATTTGAGGTCTTGGGGCTGCATACCGATAGCAGCACCCGGAAAAATCTGATTTCCCGTACCAATTTCACAAAGTCCTTCTAAAACAACGTGAGGTCCAATGACAGTATCTGCACCAACTCTAACATTCTCTCCTATCACAGCATAAGCGCCGACTTGCACTGTTGGGTGGAGTTCCGCATTAGTATGTATGACAGCAGTTGGATGAATAAGTGTTTTCAAGGGTGAATCTCCAAAACTAAGTGCTGTGTATGAAATATTTTACTGAATAAAAGTGTCGGGCAAAGTAAGTTATGTGTGAGGGCAAAAATTTAGAATTAGCCAAAAGTTGTGTTTAATTTATTTAGGCTTGCTTGAGGCTGCAAGGTATCTAAACATTAGCCATTGAGATTCAATATTAATAAATAATAACTAATGACTAACAACCAATCACCTTTAACTAATTAGAGAAAACATTAGTTCTCCTTCAGCGGCTAGTTTTCCGTCCACCTCCGCTCGTCCTTGCATTTTTCCGAAACGACGCTGCTTCACCCACAACAGTTCCACAGTCATCACCAGTTGATCACCGGGGACAATTTGCCGCCGGAAGCGGACCTTATCAATACCAGCAAATACGAATAGTCCTCCTTGTGAATTTGGCATTTGCGTCATTACCACACCCCCGACCTGGGCCATCGCCTCAATAATTAGCACACCGGGCATCAGCGATCGCCCTGGGAAATGCCCTTGAAATTGGGGTTCATTAAAGGTAACATTTTTAATACCCACGGCCTTTTTTCCCGGTACATAATCAATAATCCGGTCTACGAGTAAAAACGGATAGCGATGGGGTAAAAGTTCCTGAATCTCCTCAATACTAAAGGTAGTTTTAATTGTCTGTGTATTGGTATTATCCTCACTTGATGTATTCACTTCCTGAGAATCAGCTTCGGTAATAGTTGACATTAGTTGTACGTTATTTGAATGATTAAACACTAGAAATAAGTGAAGTAACTGCTATAAACTTGGGAATTTTAGATCAGTTCTAAAATTTTCCGTGCTAGTTCAATGTGTAAATTATGACTAGCTTTGTACGCGAAAAAATGAGCAACAGGGAAAGTTCCCAGTAAACTTAGATCTCCGACTAGATCCAAGATTTTATGACGAACTGGTTCATTTGCAAATCTTAATGGTGGATTTAGCCAACCTTGGTCCCCACAAACCAAAGCATTATCTAAACTACCACCTTTAATCAGTCCCGACTTTTGCAGATATTCGATTTGATGTTGTAAACCAAAAGTCCGTGCTGGAGCAATTTCTGTCGCAAAATCACCAGCAGATTTTTCTAAACTGGCCGTTAATAACCAACTGTGCCATTGATTACCAATTGCAGGCAAGTTAAAATCTATCCCATAGCTAAATCTAGTTTCCGACGCAGGTAAAGCGCAAACAAAAGCATCACCTTCATAAATCCAAATCGGTTCAGTAATAACCACAGGTGCGGTTAAATGATTAGCTGTTTGGGAGACCAAACCGACTTGAGCAATGCTTTCACACCAAATTTGAGCCGAACCATCTAAAAGTGGTACTTCTGGTCCATCAATTTCCACTCTGGCATTATCTACCCCCATAGCCGCCAAAGCTGCTAATAAATGTTCCACCGTGCGAACACAGACCTCACCCTGACCCAATTGAGTAGAAAGCACAGTTTGACTCACAGCCGCCACTTGAGCGGGAATTATTGGTGAATTTGGTAAATCTACCCGCATAAAAAAGCGATTGCTGTCGGTTGGTGCGGGTAGTATTCGTACTTGAGTATTGACACCACTATGTAACCCCACACCAGTCTGAGTAATTTCCCCAGCTAAAGTATGTTGTTGCATGGCCTGACAATCCAGATATTGTAGTGAGTATTGTTCATATTCCGTCTTGAGTACAAACCCTGATTAATCTTGTCTGAAAATTATGAAAATCCTTAGCCACCGACAACTGACCAAATTAAAATCTTTCTCCAATGCCAAAATTGATTCGACTATCACCTTCATCAGTGATACCGTAATCTATCCTAATTGGTCCGAGTGGAGATTGTATCCGTAAACCCAAACCATAGCCATAGCCATTACCGTTTTTATTTAACACCTGTGCCGCTTTGGTACTACTTCCCAGGTCACTACCATAATCAAAGAATAGTGCACCACTAACAACAGAGAAAACAGGGAAACGATATTCAACAGCAGCTTGTAAATATCTGCTACCAGTACCCAATCGTCCTTCATCATAACCCCGAACTGAATTGCTACCACCCAAGGTAAAGGCCTCATAGGGAGGGACATCGCCCAAGATTGTTCCCCCTTGAAGATTAAAGGCCAAAGTTTCCGATTTTTTACTAAAGCTAATCAATTTAATCGGTAAATACTGACTATAATTACCCCGTAACCTCGTCATAAAAACACTACCTGTACCTATAGGTACAGATTGATCAATTCCAAAGCTGAGGAAAGAACCTTTTGTGGGTTGTACGGGATTATTACGGAGATCCCTTTGTATTCCCAGTCTTAATAGTAACAAATCATCTTCCCCAGAAGGCGAAACGGTGAGAGGAATTTTATCGCTGATAATCTTGCCACTACCATCAAATATTGCCCCTTCCTTTCGCAAATTGCCATCAGCATCACGACCAGAAACCCGTTGATACTGTAGTCCAGCGGAAGCCAACCACTCGGAGTTTTTGAAAGGATTGGCGGAAAGGGGACGGGTAAAGTTAATACCACCACCTAACCGGGTAATCCGGGGGGTAACTTGCTGATTTGTATCCGTTATATTACTAGGATCAAAAGTATTAATATTTTGATTTTTACCTTCAAATATTGTGGAAATAGAACGACGACGGAAAATATTTGTCGTATAGGAGGTACGGTAAGGATCACCAGCAATCCAAGGGTCAGTAAAGCGCAGGTCAAACAGTAGTTCCCGTTCTCCTAACTGTATCTCCGTCCCTAATTTTTGATTTCTTCCCCCCAGGTTTTGTTGCTGATAGCTGATAGTCCCAAATAAACCACTGGCGGAACTTATCCCTGCCCCAGCGGCAATAGAACCACTACTGCGTTCAATTACATTAACTAACACATTTACTTTGCTGGGGTCACTACCAGGGGCAAGGGATATAGGCTCAGTATCTGGTGGTTCAAATAACCCCAATCCATATACCCGTGCTAGGTCTCTCTGGACTGTATTCCGGTTGAATATGGTTCCTGGCTTTAATTCCAATTCCCTGATAATAATATAATCCTTTGTCCGCCCCCGAATTGGATTTCCTTTGTCGTCTACATCCTCACCATCTTTATTACGGAACCGGACTTTAACGCTCTCTACAACCCCTTCTGCTACTTGTAGGGTGACAACTCCGGTTTCTGATACTTTGGGCGCTCCAATTAAATTGGCCAGTACATAACCTTGGTCTTGATAAAGTTTGGTTAATTGCTTGATTCCCTCATTCAATTCTCGCAAGTTGAGGATTTTGCCATATTGACTGCTAAATATTTCGTTGGCCGTTGTCACAGGCAGTACAGAAGCTACACCCGTACCAGGATTAACTTCTAATTCGACTTTAGAAAGAATGGGATTGGGGGTAACAATAAAACTTACCCGCACACCAAGGGGGGTATCTTCTGGAAATGCTTGCACGTTGGAGAAAAACCCAGTTCTAAAAATCGCATTAATATCTTCTTGGATTTGGGAACGGGTGCTTGTTTGTCCGGCTTGGGTGCGAATTACTTTATAAACTTCGGTTTCTAGTTCGGGGGTAACTGGTCCTGTTTCCGATTTAATCATGACTTCGGATATCAGTACACGGGTTTCCCTTGGTTCAGGATTAGGGGAGGGTGTGGGTGCTGCTGTGGGAGTTTCAGCCTCAGGTGCTTGGGTCGGTTGTGTTGGAGTAACTGGTGTTTTTTGAGGAACTATTGTCGGTTTTGGGATAATAACAGGTTGCTGATTTACTGGTTTAGGCTCTACAGTGGGCGGTTTGGGTTTTTCTCGACCAGTTTCAGTCTCAGGAGCTTGTGCTGTGATGTTGGGAGTTAAAACTTTGACCAGAGGAGAAAATTGGTTAGGTTCTTTTTCTGTAACTGTTGGCACTACCAGGGTATAAGGTGCTGGATTTTCATTAACAGCACTTTTTACAAGATTCTGTTTTTCTGGTTGGTTTGTTTCTGATGTCAAAACTTCTGTGGTCTGTGCTTGACTATCAGTAGTTTGGGCATTTGCTTTGACGGAAATTGCTAACGGGATTGTCATGGCTACCATTGCCATTAATCTCGGTGTTAAATGTTTTTTAATCATGTTTCTTTTCACTACCACACACCATTGTTCTTTAAGTTATACGAAAAATTATTTACTCAATTTTGTAGTTATCTACTACTTTTAATACTCTTTCTAAAACCTCCTGGTAGGCATTTTCTACGTTTCCTAAGTCACGACGAAATCGGTCTTTATCCATAATTCGGCGGTTAGTATCGGTTTCGGCTATGTCCCATAAACGACAGGTATCGGGACTAATTTCGTCCGCTAAAAGCACCTGCTGTTGTGAGTCCACACCGAATTCAAGTTTAAAGTCCACTAGGATAATTTGACATTTTTTCCAAAACTGCTTGAGAAATTCGTTGATTTCCAAAGCAAGATCGGTAATTTGAGCCACTTGTTCCCTTGTCGCTAATTCTAGAAGAAATAAGCGATCGCTTGTTAGTAAAGGATCACCTAAATGATCATTTTTATAATAAAATTCCACTAAGGGCTGTGATAATACCGTCCCTAATGCTAACCCCGTTTGCTGACACAGGCTACCAGCGGCAATATTTCTTACTACTACTTCTAAGGGAATGATTTTTACAGCCTTAACTCTCATCAAATTAGGGGCTGGACTATCAATAAAATGTGTTTTAATCCCCTGTGCCGCTAATTGTGGAAATAGTTGACTGGAAATACTACAGTTAATCATGCCTTTGTTTTGAATGCTACCCCGTTTTTGAGCATTAAAGGCTGTAGCATCATCTTTGAACTCAGTTAACAAGATATCTGGATCATCTGTTGCGTAAAGAATTTTAGCTTTGCCTTCATAGAGCTTAGAATTAACAGACATGGTGGTAGATAATGTTTTCGGTAATGGACTGCTTAAATCTGAAAATTTTCCTATTTTAAGTAGGTTAGCGTTAAAAATTAATGATCAGGGAACAACGGACAACGGACAACGGACAACTGATAACTGACAATAATTGAAGCTAGACTACCTCAATTTGTAAACAGATAATACATTAAGTCTAGTATTACAAAACAAACTCTATTTTTTCACAGAATATGACCCATCCCTTTATTAAACACCTACATAGTCCAGAACGTCCCGTTATCGTCTTTGACGGTGCTATGGGAACAAACTTACAATCTCAAAACCTGACCGCCGAAGATTTTGGAGGCGCGCAGTATGAAGGTTGTAATGAGTATTTAGTCCACAGTAAACCCGAAGCTGTCGCTAAAGTTCACCGTGATTTTCTGTCCGCTGGCGCTGATGTCATTGAAACTGATACCTTTGGTTCTATGTCCATAGTTCTAGCAGAATACGACCTAGCAGAGCAAGCTTACTATCTCACGAAAAAAGCCGCCGAACTAGCCAAAAGTGTGGCTGCGGAATTTTCCACCCCAGAAAAACCCCGGTTTGTAGCCGGTTCTATAGGTCCTACCACCAAACTTCCCTCCTTGGGTCATATTGATTTTGACACGATGAAAGCCTCTTTTGCTGAACAAGCAGAAGCTTTATTTGATGGTGGTGTGGATTTATTCCTCGTGGAAACTTGTCAAGATGTACTGCAAATTAAAGCCGCATTAAACGGAATTGAGGAAATTTTTAGCAAAAAAGGGGAAAGAAGACCATTAATGGTGTCTGTAACCATGGAAAGCATGGGGACAATGCTAGTAGGTACAGAAATCAACGCCGTTCTCACGATTTTAGAACCTTACCCCATTGATATTCTGGGTTTAAATTGCGCCACTGGACCTGACTTGATGAAACCACATATCAAGTATTTATCAGAACATTCTCCCTTCGTGGTTTCCTGTATTCCTAATGCGGGTTTACCGGAAAATGTAGGTGGTCAAGCACATTACAGGCTTACGCCCGTAGAATTACGAATGGCGTTAATGCACTTTATCGAAGATCTAGGTGTCCAAGTGATTGGGGGTTGCTGTGGGACACGACCAGCACACATTCAACAATTGGCGGAAATTGCTCGGGATTTAAAACCGAAAGTTAGACAGCCAAGTTTAGAATCAGCAGCCGCATCAATTTATACTACTCAACCTTATGAACAAGAAAATTCTTTCTTGATTGTTGGTGAACGTCTTAACGCCAGTGGTTCTAAAAAATGCCGTGATTTACTGAACGCCGAAGACTGGGATGGTTTAGTCTCTATGGCGCGAAGTCAGGTAAAAGAGGGGGCGCATATCCTTGATGTTAACGTTGATTATGTCGGACGTGACGGCGTGCGTGATATGCAACAGTTGGTTTCTCGTATCGTGAATAATGTTACACTACCTTTAATGCTTGATTCCACTGAATGGGAAAAAATGGAAGCAGGGTTAAAGGTAGCTGGTGGTAAGTGTTTGCTCAATTCCACTAATTACGAAGATGGCGAACCGCGATTTCTGAAAGTGCTAGAATTAGCTAAAAAATACGGTGCTGGTGTAATTATTGGGACAATTGATGAAGATGGTATGGCCCGGACTGCGGACAAAAAATTTCAAATTGCCCAACGTGCTTACCGTCAAGCTGTAGAATATGGTATTGCTCCTACGGAAATATTTTTTGATACTTTAGCTTTACCTATTTCTACGGGAATTGAAGAAGATCGAAAAAATGGTAAGGCGACAATAGAATCAATTGCCCGTATTCGTCAAGAATTGCCCGGAAGTCATGTCATGTTGGGGGTTTCTAATATATCCTTTGGTTTAAATCCTGCCTCGCGGATGGTCCTAAATTCCATGTTTTTGCATGAAGCCATGAAAGCTGGTATGGATGCAGCAATTGTCAGCGCGAGTAAAATTTTACCACTAGCTAAAATCGAACTTCAACATCAAGAAGTTTGTCGACAATTAATTTATGATCAACGCAAATTTGATGGTAATGTCTGCATTTATGATCCTTTGGGAGAACTGACGACAATTTTTGCAGGAGTCAAAACTAAACGGAATACGGGAATTGATGAAAGTTTACCAATTGAAGAACGTTTGAAACGCCATATTATTGACGGTGAACGTATTGGTTTAGAAGCACAATTAACTAAGGCTTTAGAACAATATCCTCCCTTACAAATCATCAATACTTTCTTATTAGACGGCATGAAAGTTGTGGGAGAATTGTTCGGTTCTGGACAAATGCAGCTACCTTTCGTATTACAATCAGCGGAAACTATGAAAGCTGCGGTTGCTTATTTAGAACCGTTTATGGAAAAGTCGGAATCTGGTAATAATGCCAAAGGAACTTTTGTGATTGCTACGGTAAAAGGTGATGTTCACGATATTGGTAAAAACCTGGTGGATATCATTTTATCTAATAATGGTTATAAGGTGATTAACCTGGGCATTAAGCAATCTGTAGAAAATATCATTCAAGCTTACGAACAATATCAACCTGATTGTATTGCTATGAGTGGATTATTAGTAAAATCCACCGCTTTTATGAAGGAGAATTTACAGACTTTTAATGAAAAGGGTATTACTGTTCCCGTGATTTTAGGTGGTGCAGCTTTAACTCCTAAATTTGTTAATCAAGATTGCCAAAATACTTACCAAGGTAAGGTTATTTATGGCAAAGATGCTTTTTCTGATTTGCATTTTATGGATAAATTAATGCCTGCAAAAATCGGCGGCAATTGGGATGATTTACAAGGGTTCTTGGATGAAGTTGCAGAAAATGGACATGAATTAGTTGGGAAAAAGGGCGGGCAAGATGCCCACCCCACAATAGATAATGTTGAGATTAAAAAAGAGGTTGATACGCGGCGTTCTGATTTTGTGTCTGTAGATATTGAACGTCCAAAACCACCTTTTTGGGGAACGCAGTTTTTAGAACCTGATGATATTTCTTTGGAGGAATTATTTTGGTATTTGGATTTGCAAGCTTTGGTGGCTGGACAATGGCAATTTCGTAAACCTAAGGAACAATCTAAGGAGGAATATCAGGGGTTTTTAGCTGATAAGGTTTATCCGGTTTTAGAGGTGTGGAAAGGGCGAATTATTGAGGAAAATTTATTGCACCCTCATGTGATTTATGGGTATTTTCCTTGTCAGTCTGTGGGGAATAGTTTATTGATTTATGAAACGAACCACGGAGGCACGGAGGACACGGAGGTAAGAGTCGGTTTTGAGTTTCCGCGTCAGAAGTCTTTGAATCGCTTATGTATTGCAGATTTCTTTGCACCCAAGGAGTCGGGAATAATTGATGTTTTCCCTATGCAAGCGGTGACTGTGGGAGAAGTGGCTACGGAATTTGCTCAAAAGCTTTTTGCTAATAATCAATACACTGATTATCTGTATTTTCATGGTATGGCTGTGCAGGTGGCGGAGGCTTTGGCTGAATGGACTCACGCTAGAATCCGCCGGGAGTTGGGTTTTGGAGATTCTGAACCTGATAATATTCGGGATATTTTGGCGCAGCGTTATCAGGGTTCTCGGTATAGTTTCGGTTATCCGGCTTGTCCGAATATCCAAGATCAGTTTAAGCAGTTGGAGTTGTTGGGGGTTGATAGGATGAAGATGCGGATGGATGAAAGTGAACAGTTGTATCCAGAACAGTCTACAACGGCGATTATTACTTATCACCCTGTAGCGAAGTATTTTACGGCTTAATGGCACTTTATCACCCCCTTTATTGTTAGATGGAGGGGGATTAATGAGATTCTTTTGTACATGAAAATTGTACTCAATTAAAATCAGGAAAAGACATCAATAAAGCACGGTTTTTAACTAACTCCGCTGCCAAATTTTAATGGTTTTATCTAAACTCCCACTAACTAACATTTCTCCAGAGGTAGTAAATGATAAGGTTGTAACTGCATTAGTATGACCAGTAAATGTTCCTAATAATTCCCCAGATTGTAAATGCCATAATTTGATAGTTTTATCAGCACTAGCACTAGCAATAATTTGTTCGTCAGGACTTAAAACAACTGCATTAACACTATCTTGATGTCCTTTGAGAATGTTAATTAATTCCCCAGTGGCTAAATTCCAAACTCGAATAGTTTGGTCTTGACTACCACTGATTAAAAATTTAGCGTCAGCACTCATGGCTAAGGAATTAACAATATGTGAATGACCCATTAAGGTGTATATTGGTTGTGTATCTGGGAAATTTTTCTGATTTTGTGTTGAAGATATTTCCCAAACTTTGATTTTTCGATAGCTACCCGTAATCAAAATTTTGCCGTCTTGACTTAATACCATTGAATGGGCAGCTGTATCATCTAATGATAGCGTATTTTCTACTTGGCGATCGCGCAAATTCCAAAATAAGATCTTGCGATCATGTCCACCTGTAGCTAACATTTTACCATCGGGTGTAAATGCCACACAACGAACATCTCCATGATGTTTATGGAGAATATCAATTAGGTCTAATGCTCCCGTGTGCCAAATCTTAACTGTGGAATCTGCACCTACACTCACTAATGTTTGTCCGTCGGTACTAAAAGCTAAGGAATTAATTTCATTGATATGATCATAAATCACCCAAGGATATTCTGATAATGTTTCGATTAATTCACCTTTAGCTAAGTCCCATAATTTTGTTTCTCCCCGACTACCACTGGCTAAAATGGGGATAGTTTGAACATTTTTACATCCATGATCTTTGACTACTAAAGTTTTAATAGTATAGGCTAAACAGTTAATACCTTTGGTATGTCCTTTCAATGTTTGCCAATATTCCCAATCACCAATAATTTTCTTATGTGGATGATCTGATGGTAAGGTTTGAACGTTTTCTACAATTATTTTCTCATCAGTTATTGCTAGGTTATCCTGTTTACTACCCAGAGATTGTAAATACCAATTTAATCCCCCTGCATACAATAAACTACTAGGGTTTAAATAAGTCTTTGATTCTGAAAAATCTAGTTGATTTGTTGGTAAAAAACCAGTAATTACGGTTTGTTTGTGGTATCCTAATTGAGTATTTCCTGGATAGAACAAACATAAGAAAATTAATACTTGGTGGTTATTAATATCTTCTTGACTAACAGACCAACGGATTTTATCTTTTTTAATGCCGTTAAAACTTTCTCCGTCTGCTACGTGAACTTGAATACTAATTTTGGGGTTATTCGCTAACAAATAAGTAAATTTACTTTGACTACGTAAATTTCCCTCATCATCCAAAACCATATTTTCTAAAGTGTTTTGTGGCACTTTTTTAACTAATTTTCCTAACCGTTTACCAATGATTTGATCTACAATTTGTTCACGGATAAGATAATCTTCTGCTTGACGTTGAAAATAAGTAGGAAAGGGAATTATCCAATCAGGATATTGGGGATATTCAGGTGGTATTGGTGGCGGATTTCTGGCGAGAATTTCGGCTTGCTGACGGGAACATTCGAGAATCTTTGTTAATGAATCCCCCGCAAAGGCCATTACTTCGCTGTGATAACCTTTGACCCGATTTTCTAAAAGAGAAATATCCGCAGTTTTGGTTTTTTTCACCCGGTTTAAGAAGTCAGTTTGTTGCGCTTTTAGTAAATTAATCCAATTCATTTGCATGATAGTGGCACACAATTGCATACCCAAGATAACTTATTTCCAGGGAATAATTACTCAATTTCTAAAGTTTGGTAACTAGGAATTTAGTAACTATTACAGTCTACAAGAATACAAAAACTAGCTGAATTTAATGATAAACATCAACCCCTAATTAACTACGGCTTAATTTTATGTGGTGAGTGAGGTGGGTTTTGATGATTAACCTAAATTTTAACTAACCTAACTAATAATTTACTGTTTCTCTAGAAACACTTCTGGATATAATAATGATCAGCATTTAGCCGTTAGCTAATGTTTAACAGCACGCGGATAACTTTTCATTAAAAATACTACTGAGAATTCTCTTATTCATATTTTCAGCATAACTTTATTAAAAAAATAAATAATATTATCTACAGCTTGACTATGATAAAAATAGTTATTTTGATTAATGTTTCCCATCAATATTTGTCATGTACAAAACTTTAATTTCCTCTTGAATCAATTTTAAAATTATGAATAACAAAAAAATGCTAATTTCCTTAGAAAGGATCATTCCTGATAAATTGCTGAATATGATACAATATATTCATTGTAGCTTAGTTTCGTCGTGGATTTTGCATTGGGGAAGTCAACCTTTAAAATTCTCTGAAAAGTCAGTAATGGTGTTTTCACCCCATCAAGATGATGAAACCTTTGGTTGTGGAGGGATGATTGCCCGGAAAAGAGAACAAGGAACACAAGTAGCTATAACTTTTTTGACTGATGGTAGAGGTTCTCATGGATCAGATCTGCATATTCAAAATCAAGTTATCCGTATTCGTCAACAAGAATCTTTAACAGCATTAAGTATTTTAGGTGTAAACTCCTCAGAAATTCATTTTTTAAATCATCAAGATGGTAGTTTAGCTTCGTTGAATATGGAGAAAAAGCAACAGATAATTACTCAAATTTCTGAACTGCTAAATTTTTATCAACCGGGGGAGGTTTATGTACCTCACCGCAAAGACTGTCATCAAGATCATGAGGCTACCTATAATTTAGTGAAAATGGCAATTACCCAATCTAAAATCACTACAGAAATACTTCAGTATCCTATTTGGGTATTTTGGCGATCGCCAATATTCATTCTTTTGAAGTTACAAGATATTGCAGCAGCTTATCACCTATCTGTTACATCTGTCAAGGAGAAAAAAGAAAAAGCTATTGCTGCCTATTCTTCTCAACTTCAAATGTTACCTCATGGATTTATTAAACGATTTTTCAATTCGGAAGAGATATTTTTTAAATCTGAGTGAAGTTTTTAGCGGTCAGTATCTTCACATTTGCTATAAATAATTAAGGTGGGAAAATTTAAATGCGGATTCTACATATTACTAATCATGTTCAAAAAATCGGTAATGGAATTGTCAATGTAGCTGTAGATTTAGCTTGTTTACAAGCAAAAAGTGGTTTTGATATTGCTGTAGCTTCTGCTGGTGGGGAATATGAACAATTATTAGCAGATCATGGTGTTGAACATTTTTATTTAAATCAGTCCCGCACACCATTAAATCTTATTAAAGCTGTTTGGGATTATCGTCAAATAATTAAAGAATTTCAGCCAGATATTGTTCATGTACATATGATGACAGGGGCAATTTTAGCCGGGATTTTTCGCAAGAATCGAGAATATCATTTAGTTTCTACTGTCCATAATGAATTTCAACATAGTGCTGTTCTCATGGGGTTAGCAGATCAGGTAATTGCAGTTAGTAATGCAGTAGCTAATTCCATGATTCGTCGGGGAATTCCAGCCCAAAAATTGCGTGTAGTTAGTAACGGGACTTTACGAAGTCCTCGACATAAAAAACTGCAAGATTATCAACCGGTAGAAATGCCACATCCATCTATAACTACTGTCGCTGGGATGTATACCCGTAAAGGTATTTATGAGTTAATTGAGGCATTTAAAATAGTTGCCACTGATTTTCCCCAAGCACATTTATATTTAGTAGGAGATGGACCAGATCGGCAAATGTTTGAGGACATGGTGGAAAATCCAGCTTTTAGTGATGGCTGTAACGGACTACGCCAACGCATTCATTTTGAAGGATTTCAGTCAGAACCACAACGTTATATGTTAGCAACGGATATCTTTGTTTTGGCTTCACATTGCGAATCTTTTGGTTTAGTGCTAACAGAAGCACGGGAAACTGGTTGTGCAATTGTAGCCAGTGATGTAGATGGTATTCCTGAAACTTTAGATCATGGTCAAGCTGGGATTTTAGTACCTCCTAAAGATATTCAAACCTTAGCTAAGACTTTAACACAATTACTGAGCGATCGTCAACTTTTAGATAAGTGGAAATTTCGCGCCCAACAAGGTCTAGAAAGATTCAGTGCTGTACGAGTGAATGAAGAAATACTAGCGGTATATCGTGAATTAATCAAGAAAGATAATATCATCAAAGTCATAGAAACTAGAGAATTAGCAAATTTGAATTAATTCTTTTTGGCTGATGTGCATAGCAATTCCTTTCTCGTAATAGGCAGCTTCATTAATAAAGATAGGATAAACAGTAGAATTTCCTTGATAGAAAATCTCCTCCCCTGTAAAATTCAGAAAAATAGGATCGCCAGGATGCAAGGGTTGATAATCTTTTAAATGAAGTTGGGGGTGAATCATTGCCTGGATTTCCCCTACTTCATTTCTGGGATAATCAACAAAACCAATTAATTTGTAAACCGTTAGTGTGTGATTTTCTTGTAAATTCCTCCCTTGGTTATAGTTTTCTAAATAATCTAAAATACTATAAATAAGTTTTTCAGTTTGTTGAAATAATTCAGCATTTAAAACTCCTTGGGGTACAGCACCAATTTCAATAGAAAAACCCAAATTGCATAAAGAACGGAGAAAACCACTACCTTTTGGTTGTTCATGAATATAAACTTTTATCAAAGGATTAACCGCGCTCAAATCAGCAGCTAATTTTAGCAATAAAGGATGCCAATTTCCCAGAATAATACATAATCCCATATTGGCAGTAGTAGTATGTAAATCCATAATTACATCTACACTTTGTTGGTTTTGTGGTTGTAATATTTTTTGAATTTCTCGCGCTCTTAATTCCTCGTAACTTGAGGTTTTCACATCTGATAATTGAGATTCATTAAAGCAACGATTCAGATCTGTATCAATATATCTTGTCCGTGCAGCAATAGCTTTAGGATTGCCAAGTAATGATAAGGTTTCAAAACTAGACCTATGGATTAAATGGGGATATTGCTGAAACTTTTTGATCAAGTAAACTCCTGTTAACTCATTACCGTGATTTCCACCGACAATTGCCACCCGATGAATTTGATTCATAAGTACCTCGTTGATAAGCTTGACCATGAAAGTGAGAACATTTTATCAGTCCATAGCACTTTCATTTGATTTATGGACAGAGAAAATGGAGATTCCCGACATTTTAGTAAAGTCAGGAGTCAGAAGTTGTAAAAATAGGCAATATTTCTCAACTTATTTTTTGATTTTGAAAAAATAAATCTAGCTTACCGCTGGATATTGTGCCAACACCTGCTGTAAATATTCTCCAGTATAAGAACGGGGATTTTTGGCCACATCTTCCGGCGTTCCTGCGGCAATAAGTTCTCCGCCCTTATCTCCTCCTTCAGGACCCAAATCTATTACCCAATCAGAACAACGAATCACATCTAAATTATGTTCAATTACTAAAATTGAATTTCCCTTATCCACCAATCTTTGTAAAATATCCAATAATTTGTGAACATCATAAAAAGATAATCCTGTTGTTGGTTCATCAATTAAATAAAGTGTTTTTCCTGTCGCTCTTCGAGATAATTCTGTTGCTAACTTCACCCGTTGTGCTTCCCCACCAGATAAAGTTGTAGCTGGTTGTCCTAACTGAACATAACCTAAACCAACATCAAATAAAGTTTGTAATCTAGTTACAGCTTTGGGAATATTTTGACAAAAATCTAAGGCTTCCTCAACTGTCATATTCAAAACATCAGAAATTGATTTATCTTTATATTTAACTTGTAGAGTTTCCCGATTATATCTCGCACCTTTACAAATTTCACATTGCACATAAACGTCAGGAAGAAAATTCATTTCAATCACATTTACACCCTGACCGCTACAAGCTTCGCAACGTCCTCCTTTAACATTAAAAGAAAATTGTCCAGGTTTATAACCTCTGGTTTTAGCTTCTACAGTTTGGGAAAAAACATCACGAATAATATCAAAAACTCCGGTGTAAGTTGCGGGGTTAGAACGGGGAGTTCTCCCTATAGGTGATTGGTCAATGACAATGGCTTTATCAACGCAGTTTAAACCCTTGATTTCATCTATATCTTTGGGTGCAGGAGCTTTTTTTAGTAAATGATGTTGTAAGGCTGGATAAAGTAATTCATTGATTAAAGTAGATTTTCCTGAACCAGAAACACCTGTAACTGAGACAAGTTTCCCCAAGGGAATCTCCACATCTATATTTTGTAAGTTGTGGCGATGGGCATTTTTAATAGTTAAAACCCGGCCGTTTCCTTCTCTTCTTTTGGTTGGAGTATTTATGACTCTTCTTCCTGATAAATAAGCACCAGTTAAAGATTTTTCAGCATTAAGTAAGTTCTCTAAACTTCCTTGGGAAATAATATGTCCGCCATGAATTCCTGCACCAGGTCCAATATCCACAATATAGTTAGCAGCGCGGATAGTTTCTTCATCATGTTCGACGACTATTAAGGTATTTCCTAAGTCTCGTAATTTGGTTAAGGTTTTTAATAATCTTCCGTTATCTCTTTGATGTAAACCTATACTTGGTTCATCCAAAACGTAAAGAACTCCTGTTAATCCTGAACCGATTTGTGTCGCTAACCGAATGCGTTGGGCTTCTCCTCCTGATAATGTCATAGCGGGACGATCTAAGGTTAAATAATCTAAGCCAACATCTAATAAAAATTGTAATCTGGCTTTAACTTCTCTCAGGACTAAATCAGCTATTTGGGTTTGACGATCGCTCAATTCTAATTTTTCTATTCTTTCCCGACATTCCCGAATGGAAACGCTGGTAAAATCTAAAATTCCATATTGTCCTAACTTCACAGCCAAGGCTTCAGGCTTTAATCTTTTTCCTCCACAAACTTCGCAGGGTTGATCAATTAAATATTCTTCCAATTTCTGTTTAACTAATTCTGTTCCCCCTTCATATTGTCTTTGTAAAATGGGAATTACACCTTTAAAAGTCGGCTTTTTCTCTCCTGTGGTTTTCTTTTCTTCTTCTCCATACAAAACAATTTTTTGCTGTTCTGGTGTTAACTTCCCCCATTGAGTTTGTAACTCAAAGCCATAATTTAACCCCACAGCATATAGCAATTCTAAATAATAGGAGTTTTCCTTTTCTGACCAAGGAGCGATCGCCGCATACATCGGCGAATCTGTATTAGGTACAATTAACTCCGGTGAAAATCTTCTTAAAGTCCCAATCCCATGACAATGGGGACAAGCGCCATAAGGTGAATTAAAAGAAAACAACCGCGGTGATAGTTCTTCCATTACTGCACCATGTTCGGGACAAGCAAAATTTTCGGAAAATACCATTTCTTTTGGTAATTCTTCTTCAGAAATACCTTGATTTTTTTCCTCAGTTGATATATACTTACTATTAGACCGCTCCAGCGCTATCTTATCTGATGTATCTTTTAATACCTCAATTATAGCAATGCCGTGAGATTGCTTAAGACAAGTTGCTAGAGAATCTACCAAACGCTCTTGAATAGAGTCTTTTTTAACTAATCTGTCAATAACCAGTTCTATAGTATGTGTATTATTTTTATCTAACTCGATCAAATCAGATAGCTCTCGCACCTCCCCATTTACCCGCAAACGTGCGAAACCTTGGGAAGCTAAACCAGAAATTAATTTTTGGTGAGTTCCCTTTTTACCGCGGACTACAGGGGCTAAAATTTGGAAGCGGGTGCGGTCGGGAAGTTCCATGATGCGATCGCACATCTGGTCAATGGTTTGAGGCGCAATTGAGCGCTCGCAGTGGGGACAATGGGGTTCACCAGCACGACCATATAACAATCGCAAATAGTCATAAATTTCCGTAACTGTTCCCACCGTTGAACGGGGATTATGGGAAGTTGATTTTTGGTCAATAGAAATTGCTGGACTTAAACCTTCAATAGATTCAACATCAGGTTTATCCAACTGTCCCAAAAATTGTCGAGCATAAGCGCTCAGAGATTCTACATAACGGCGTTGTCCTTCAGCAAAAATGGTATCAAACGCCAAAGAAGATTTACCCGAACCAGAAACACCAGTAAAAACAATTAAGCGATCGCGTGGTAATTCCAAATCAATATTTTTCAGATTATGCTGTCTAGCACCCCGAATGCGGATAGTATTCTGGCTATTGTGAGCGTTTGGAAGCACATCGTTTAAGGAAGCAGCTAAATTTTCTGACATATTGACAGGCTAAGGAGAGGTTACATAGTGAAATAATCCTTAATAATACTATCTTTGCTCAGGTTATAGTAGAGTATCTATGATCTTAATTCCCTACCCAGGATAAATCATGATCATCAGAATAAATTTTATTACTGAGACAAAACCTATACTAGAGGTAGCAGAAAACAGAAGGAACGTCAGATACTAGATATCGTCAGAACTAGTTGGCGTTAAAAATAGTCATTATAGCACTATTACGTTTTTTCACACTAGTACCTTGTGCATTTTTGTAGGTCGGGTTAAGCGACAGCGCAACCCGACGCTCATGTTGGGTTTCCTACCTCAACCCAACCTACAAATCTCATGTTGGGTTTCCTACCTCAACCCAACCTACAAATCTCATGTTGGGTTTCCTACCTCAACCCAACCTACAAAGCTCATGTTGGGTTTCCTACCTCAACCCAACCTACAAAGCTCATGTTGGGTTTCCTACCTCAACAAAACCTACAAATCTCATGTTGGGTTTCCTACCTCAACCCAATCTACAAATCTCATGTTGGGTTTCCTACCTCAACCCAATCTACAAATCTCATGTTGGGTTTCCTACCTCAACCCAGCCTACAAATCTCATGTTGGGTTTCCTACCTCAACCCAACCTACAAATCTATTATTACACAGTTTGGTTTTATTGTATTAACCTACTTAATTAGGTTTTGGGAAACCGAAAATTAACAGCAAGTTGCAATTATTTAACTAATGACAAATCCACACCGCATTGGAATTATTTTAGGTACTCGTCCCGAAGCGATTAAACTAGCGCCAGTAATTCAGGTTTTTCAAAGTTCTCCAGATTTTGAATTGCAGGTAATTTTAACAGGACAACACCGAGAAATGGTTGAACAAGTAATGAAATTGTTCAAACTCAAAGCCGATTGGAACTTAGAGATTATGCAGCGTCAGCAATCTCTTCATGATATCACTTGTCGAAGTTTACAAGGTTTAGAAGCATTATTTCAGGCACAAAAGTTAGATTTTGTAATTGTTCAGGGAGACACAACAACAGCCTTTGCAGCCACCTTAGCAGCCTTTTATCAAAAAATTCCCGTAGGTCATGTAGAAGCAGGTTTAAGGACTGATGATTTATTTAATCCTTTTCCCGAAGAAGCTAATAGAAGATTAATTTCCCAACTGACACAATTGCATTTTGCTCCTACTACCTTAGCGGTAGAAAACTTACAACATGCTGGGGTATTAGGAGAAATTCACCTCACCGGAAATACAGTTATTGATGCTTTATTAAATGTCGCTGCCAAAAAACCGGTTTGTGATATACTAGGTCTAGACTGGCATAAATATAGAACAATATTAGCAACAGTCCATCGTCGAGAAAATTGGGGAGAACCCCTGGAAAATATCGCTCAAAGTTTTTTACAGATTTTAGATCAATTTCCCGATACAGCCTTATTGCTGCCATTACACAAAAATCCCACAGTTAGAGAACCATTGCAAGAGTTATTAGGAAAACATCCCCGAATTTTCCTAACAGAACCCTTAGATTATGCAGAATTAGTCGGCGCTATTGAGCGATCATATTTAATCTTAACAGATTCTGGAGGCTTACAAGAAGAAGCCCCCAGTCTAGGTAAACCAGTATTAGTTCTCAGAGATACTACAGAAAGGCCAGAAGCAGTTACCGCAGGTACAGCCAAACTCGTAGGTACACAAACGGAAAGTATTGTTACAGCCGCTAGTGAACTACTCAGGGACTCTACCGCTTATATGAAAATGGCTAACGCTATTAATCCTTTTGGTGATGGCCATGCAGCAGAACGCATTTTAAGACTTGTCAAGAATTATCTGTCACGAGAGCTAAATACCTAAAGCTCTCCGAGTTTGATAACCAACAGCACCGTCTACACGCAGTCCGTTACGTCTTTGAAATTGACGTATTGCGTTAATGGTGCGTGAACCGTAAACACCATCAACTCTAATCCCTAAAGCTCTTTGAACCTCTCTAACTCGTTCACCTCTAGAGCCATATCCTAGGGTGACTCTACCACCAACTCCAGAGCCAGAACGATATCTGCGGGAAGAACTACCAGGAGTGTTACCAATCCATCTTTCAGCAGCATAATATCCTCGATAACGTCCCGAAGAAATTCTCGCAAATCCATTTCTGACACTACCAGTTTCACCAATGTATGAACCATTGCGGGCACAAGCTATAGATGAATTCCCCATGCTAGATCCTGTGCGGATATTTAGACAATTACCATTGGTTCTGACATATTCTGCAGAAGCAAACTGCATTTGAGTAATTGTAGCTAGTAATATACTTACACCAGCAAAGCTCAACCATGCAGAAGATTTAAAAATTTTCTGCCATTTAAATGATAATTTAGGAATATCTAAGACAAAATTTTCATCTGTTTGTTCATCTGCTATATATATATAGGAATAAGCTAAATATTCCATAATTACCTGCTCCTTTATGCGAAATTTTGCGAGACTTTTGTCTAGTTTAATCTTTACTAATTTTATACTTCTTCACGACAATTTATGGTCTACCATATTCCGCCATTTTAACTGTCACATCAGGTATTTGTAATGAAATCATCAATTACATAAAGTGGTGAGTATTTTTATTTCCCGAAACCATAGGAAGTGAGAAAACTATCCGCACGAATTGGACTACCATTGCGCCAAATTTCTATTTTTTCTGGACTAATTAAGTAGGAAAAAGTGCCGTTATTAGCCTGATATTTATGATTATCAACTTTCCAAGCCCGAATTTTTAAAAGTTGACTTGGTTCTTGTTTTAATTTTCCTAAATAAAATAACTGGCCATTTTCTTCACAAACTTTGATACTAACTGTTGCTGTCTCCCCACTCATAACTGTAGTTCCATCGCAATTAGTATTATTACTTAGGGGAAAAATTGGTTTTGCAGTAGGGGTAACTGGTTGATTTACTGGTGTTTTCGCAATGGTAATGGACGGTAATAAACTGAGAGGATTACTAGCTAAACGACCATCTGTATAAAATTCAAAATGCAAATGAGGGGCGGTGCTATTGCCTGTTGAACCCATTTCTCCAATAATTTGACCTTGTTTGACCTGTTGACCTTTACTGACCAGTAGACGGCTATTATGTCCGTAAACGGTTACATTGCCATTCAGATGTTTAATTTCGATAAAATTACCTAGTCCCCAATTATCCCAACCAGCTTTCATAACTGTACCCGCAGCAGCAGCTAAAATTGGGGTTCCTGTTGCACCTGCAATATCAATTCCCTCGTGTTGATATTTACGGAAACCCTGAGAAAGCACACCTTGGGTCGGCCAAATTAAGTTAGTAGTAGGTGCAGATATGGGTTTACTTGGAGAAACTATCTGAGTCAAAGCAGGGGAAATTAGATTTAATACCAGAGTAAAAGATATTAAGCTTATTAAAGCGTAATTATAAAAGCGGTAGATGTTAACTTTTTTCATCAGTTTCTAGCCTAATAATTGCTATAGCGGTGAAAAGGAAGTCAAAGCGAACTGCTGTAAATGCAGAAAGGCTATGGTTATTTGCTATTTCAGTCTCAAATGTGTAACATCAGGATAATTAGCTGGTTAAATTTACAACTTGTGCTGTATTTTGTTTCTGGACACAACTAAGCTGTCATAATCAGATTTTCTAAAAAACCTATTTCTAATTCTGATGCTGGTTTACCACCACCACTTGCTATTAATTTTAAATATTTTTGCAATAGTTGTTGCATATTGGGAGTCCGATATTGTGGACTAATTTCTAATAAAGCAGTTTCCCAATGAGTCTTTGTGGGTAGGTGTCCATATTCGGCTAAATAAATAGCTTCTCTGACTAATTTATCTAATTCTGCACCTGAATAACCGACAGTTTTTTCGACAAGATATTCTAAAATAGAAGATGGAGTTGGGGGTAATTTATAAGCAGTAGTGCGTTTTTGCAAAATTTGATATCTTTCTTCAGTATTGGGAGGCATAACTATAAAAATTTCATCAAAACGGCCTGCGCGAAACAATTCCGGTGGTAATTTTTCTCTATCATTAGAAGTGGCGATGAAAAAAATTGGATATTCGTGATCATTTAACCAGGATAAAAATGTCCCAAACTGTCTGGTACTAACTCCTGAACTATCACCTCCCACACCGGCAAAAGCCTTTTCAATTTCATCCATAAACAGGATATTTGGTGCTGATGCTTCGATGGCTCTAAGAGCTTGAAAAGTGTTACTTTCGGATTCTCCTACCCAGCGAGATTGTAACCGAGCAATTTCAAAATTAATCTGCGGTACGTGCCATTCTTGAGCGATCGCTCTGGCAATAAAAGTTTTACCACAACCAGGGAAACCTTCTAGTAAAATAGCACGAGGACGTAATTCTGGTTGTCCATCTTGAGTAAACCAACACTCACGACTATATATCCATTCTTTAACTTTAGTTAATCCTCCCACATCAGTTAAACCTTGACCAGAGGGAGCATAATATTCTAAAACTCCAGTTTTTCTAATTTCCTGTTTTTTCGCTTCTAATAATAATTGTCCAGCCGCTTCTGGATCTGTCCATAAATTCCTAGATGTTGATAATTTAGCAGTTTGAATTACCGCTTGTAAAGGCATTCCTTGAGCTTGTTCTGCTAATCTTCCAGCATCTGCTTCTGTTAAACCATATTTTTCTACAGCCACACTAAAAACATTTTCATAAAGTTCTGCTTCCACAGGTAAAGGTAAATCTATAATATGTACCATATTTCGCAAAATAGTCGGAATATTCCAATCTGAACCAATGATAATTAAGGACATTCTTACCAAAGGTCTTTTTTGGTCTATTACTAATATTAATTCTTTCAATTTTCGCGCCATTAAATTATCATCAGGACGTAAAAAAATAGACCAATCTGGTAATAAAAAAGTATGTTGTCGTTGGAGATTTTTACTAACTTGGTCTTGTAAACGATGTTGCAAAATATCCAAAGATTGTAAAATTGGATTACCATTTCTATCAATAGCATTACCCAATCTTTGCCATTGTGCTTGATTTGGAGAACCAGTAGTTTCTAATCTTTGTTGAAAACCTTCTGTACTATTCCATTGTGCTAATTCTCCATCTTGAATATCTGCATTATTCAAAATTGCTAAATGAGCATCTATTGTACAACGAATAGCACGATTTTCTTCTGATGATCTCAAAAAAATTAACGGATAACGAGATTTTAGTAAATCCTGTAATTCCTGCTGACATTTATTATAAGGTAATTCGGGTTTCATATTTTTTAACTTCCCTAGTTTTACAAGTTATTAAAAATCAGCTTTGTTAGTATCGGTCCGAATATCTGTAACTGGTTCTGGTGTTTTTTCTGTGTTACTATTAGGAGAATTTTCAACTTTATTGGTAGAGATATTTGCAGTTTTTATTTCAGAAGTTGGATTTACTACTGGACGGAGAGGTTTTTTAGCAGGAGCAATAATAGGGCTATTCACAGGATTATTGATGGGAATTACAGGTTGGATAGGAACAGGAGTATCAAGAGGTAAATCTAAGGTTATAATAGTACGATGACGACCAACTTTAATATCTGCAACCCAATTAGAAATTATCGCAGTTAAATTTTCAGAAGTTAACATTCTAGCTGATTGTTGTTCAATAGTTTGACTAATCAAAAACCGATTATTCTCCTGACGAAAATAATCTTCAGGATAACTTTCATATAATGTACTCAAGTTAATAGAATAACTAATTTCCTTATTTCCTGCTTGTGCTATTCTGACAACTAACGTATATTCAGACATCATGAAAACACTATTATTAATTATGGATTTTGTATGACGAGAGAAGCCCATGACCAATTTGCGAAAGAATATCTAGAGGAATTATTAAAACCTTTAGGTCAAGTAAATATTAGTAAAGACGTAAAAAGCGAAGTTAGAGAAATAGATATTTGGTTTGTTCCCAATCAATCAAAACCTGTAACTTCCGATTTAGGATTATTAGCGAAAATGGCAGTTACAAGCTGTCTATTTGAACCTTTTCGCAATCCTCCCAATGAAATGACAATTAGAAGTTGTATGTCAAAATTATACAGCCTTCATGAAGAATTGTTTAGACAAGCAAAAAGAGAAAATCGGCGGCTCATGGAAAACGAGTTGCCATTTCTATGGATTTTAACACCAACTTGCTCAAAAAATAAACTAGATGGATTTAGGGCTACACTCAAAGATGATTGGGAGACAGGAGTTTATTTTCTAGGAGAATCGCATAAAACAGCTATTGTGGCAATTAACCAATTACCCAAAAATCAGGATACACTATGGTTAAGGGTGTTAGGTAATGGGGAAACCCAAAAACAAGCAGTACAAGAACTGATAACAGTTTCCACGGAAAACCAGTGTAATATCTAGTGGAAATTTTAGCATCTTGGCGTAAAAATATAGAGATTAACACTAATATCAACGATGAAGATAGGGAGTTGATTATGACTTTATCACCAGCATATCTCAAACAACGCGAAGAATGGCGAGAGGAAGGATTACAAACGGGACTACAAACGGGAAGACAAGAAGAATTGCGGTTAATAGTAGGAAGTTTACTAACAGCACGTTTTGGTAATTTAGATGAGGAATTATTAGCTGTTGTTACTTCTATTATGGAACTTTCTCTCACAGAAAGAACTGATTTATTACTCAATTTATCTCAGTTGTCTCGTGAAGAATTACTAGCTAAATTCCCCATTAAATAACCCATTTTTGTAGGTTGGGTTAAGCAAAGCACAACCCAACTTAACAACCAACCTCTCACATCATTTAGATCCCGGACTTCTTTAAGAGGTCGGGGATCTTGTTTTTTGTTTTTGTGTTTAATTATCCTAAATCCAACGGTCAGCTTCAGTTTTAAGTTGTTGACTCCAACGTTTAAACCAGAGGATACCACCTCCCAAAATACCTAAAGTTAATATTAATATAAATAACCTATCTGGGATCAAAGGTAATTTATAAAAAGATATATTTGGCATTCTGATCTTAACAGGTTCAGCATTAATATTTAGTTCTCTGTTAGAGGAATTAACACTAACTTGCACTTGATATTCTTCTGCTGGTGCTGCATTTGGTTGAATATATTGTAATTCATATTCTCGTAATGCTTTAAAAAAGGTTTCTAAACTATTGACGGCTTCATTTACATCTTGCGGAAATTTACTAATACCTCCGGTTAATTCAGCAATTTGTTTTAATCTTGGTTGATCAACAATATAGTTGAATATGTCCCCAGAGGGAAGTTTACACGATTGAATTAAATCAACTGCTTCTTTTTTCTCTAACCAACTATTAGGAATATTGCAGTTATTAGCACGATTTCTTAACTGTCTTAAAGACTCTCCATAACCTAAAGTGTAAACTCTGACTGTCGGATATTTTTTAAAGACTTTTTCTAAATTAGCAAATTGTTGATCTTCTGTTTTACGTTTACTGTTGTGATAACCATCAGATAATAACATTACTGCTAATTTAGGCGGAATTTGTGGTTCATCTTTTCTCAAATCTTTACTACTATTTGCTTGTCTTGTCAACTCTTCGGAGTTATCACCTAAATATTTGACTGCTTCTTTCAAAGGATTATATAAATTAGTACCTGCGTTAGTGGGAGAAGATCCTAAATCAGCGACTCTTTTATCTAAATCTGGTGAATTTGCTGGAAGGAAATTTTTAGCAATAATTTCTTGGTTAACCTCATAATTATCTTTAGCAATTTGTGATTCTCCAAATGGTACTAAGGAAATATGTACAGGTAAATTTTTCTCGCGGACTAATTTAATAAATCCTTGA
Source organism: Aphanizomenon flos-aquae FACHB-1287 (assembly GCF_014698755.1). Lineage (GTDB taxonomy): Bacteria > Cyanobacteriota > Cyanobacteriia > Cyanobacteriales > Nostocaceae > Dolichospermum > Dolichospermum flosaquae. The sequence continues at coordinate 74,310 of NZ_JACJTO010000021.1, forward strand.
ATAGCCAGAATAGCACCATCTATTTTTTTGACTCCACTAGCATCTTTTTTTCTCATGCTTCCACTCATATCTAAAAGAATGACGACATAAGCAGGATCTGATGTTAATTGTTCTCCCGGTGGAATTAATCTAAATTTTGTCACTTCTGCGAACTTGAGATTAATAGGAGTATCTTGACTTTTGGCGATAATTCTGGCAGTTTGTAATTTGAATTCAGATTTTTGTAATCCCTCAATAGGAATATTGTTATCATTAACAACTTTAACTTTTAATGTAACAATATCAGCATCCGTAGGACGGGGAGATACTTCAATTTTGGAATTAGCAAAAACAGGTAATGGTAAAAAGCCTAATAAAAGAGTAACAATTCCTAATTTAAGCTTGGGGGTCGAGTAAGCGATTATAGAAAATGAATCTGTAGAATTTTTCTTCATTGTTTTCATGATAAAGTGTCAAAATTTGATTATGTTTGAGAGTGGTGGTTTGATTTTTTGGTAAAAATCTTTGTTGAATTTTTACAGATTCTTCCGCTAAACAACGAATAATTACATTATCAGAATTTACCTGTAAAGATGCACATTCTTCTGGTAAATGGGGGATGTAAATATCTGCTGTATCACCAGAACCAATAATTATAAGTTTCTTGGTTTTTGCTGGTAATTGAATTGAAACTCCTTCTTCAATATGTTTGTAATCATTATCAGGAATATACTTGAGCGATTGATTATTTAATGTTGGTCGGAGTAGTTGTGTAGGAGCATTACTATCAACTTGTAATTGAGTAGTTGCTGAAGATTTTCTAGTGCGTTTTTTTGTGGCTTCAAATCCTGTTCCTGCTCTCAATGCTACTTGATAACTGGGTTTGGCTGCAAAACATAAAGATAAACCTAATAAACCACCAAATAAGAAGAAACCAACGGGTTCTTGATATTGACCTAATGCTGTATTTACAGCTTCGCAAAAACTAGCTGCTAATAGTCCTGAACCAGCACCGAAACCTGTACTTTGAAGAATACGTTGTTTGACTCTATCTCCTGTTCCTTCAATACTTCGCCAACTCCAACTAATACTTTCAGCTAAACCAGCAAAAGCACCGATAATGATCCAAGAAATGATTCTGACTAACCCACCTGGCCAGTTACTTTGTAATAGTATCCAGTTGAAAATACCGAGAAATAAACCTATCGATGAACCGACAATAAACACTTTTTTAAAAAATGTCCGAGTCAGGAATCGCCAATTAGTTTTATAGCGAGTGGGGTTACTGATAAAAGTTTCTGCTATGATCATGCCACTTGTAATACAGGGAGTGACAATTATTAATAAGATTATGTAGGGAGGAATGCTAAATTCTTTGGGTACAAATAGCATCAAGAAAGTGCCTATTTCTTGCCATAATATTTGACTGATACTCCAGCCTAGTAGGGCGGAAACTATGCCGCATAAGGCGTAAAAACTGGCTCTAATTGAGAGGTTGTTCATGGGTTAGTTATGTAGAAATGAAATATCTATATTAAAATTATCGGTGTATACTGGATCATCGTTTTTTCGGTTGTTTAGATTTGTCTATTGTACCAGAAGTGTTGAATGTTAAGAAAAGCCTGATAAAAATAGCCAAAAATATGTTAAATTTTGGGCGAAGGATTAAAATATTTTGATTAACCATGATCATAAACTCATTTCCCAAG
>NZ_JACJTO010000022.1 GCF_014698755.1 Aphanizomenon flos-aquae FACHB-1287
GGTTAATGCTATTACTGATGAAAATGCTCTCAATTGGTTTAATCATTGTGGATTGTTTTTTGACCCTATTTAGATAGCTATTCTTGTACTGGACTTGATATCAAACTGCTGTATTTCAACCTCGATTTGATTGGATTTAAAATCTTGCTGGAAAAAACACGACTCTCGACTGAATGCGATCTCAATTATCACCTGTTAAGATTTGCTATGAAATAAAATCTCAATAGTAGATTTAGAGCTAACGCTCATGTACGACAATACAATTGCCGTACTACCATGCCAACATACTTATACTTTGGTGAAAACGAATTCTTCCTTAACATTGCTCAAGCATGAGAATTTGTTGAACGCTTAATTAACTGTAACGAACCGGCTTTAAAAATTACTGTCTATATAAATCGTGAGTCGGCTTTTAGAAATTAATGCGGCGATAAACTTCACCAAGAGGGACTTCTACGTTTAAACTATGTACTAATATAGACTGATCAGGATGATCATAAACTTGCCATTGCCAGCGAACTGCTTGCAGCAGCGCTAGTTCCCTCCGGGACGCTCCGCGAACGCTATCGCTACTATCATCAAGTTTGTGATAATGCTCAATATAGGGTTCAGTTTGGCTAACTAGTAGATATTCGCAAAAGCCAGGAAGTGAGCGATATTTTCTAAATTTATCACCTCTATCATAACCTTCAGTAGAGGGTGATAAAACTTCCACAATCACCAGAGGATTGAGAATTTCGTCAGTGCGCTCACCGTTCAATTGTGGTTGTCCATCTACTACCATTAAATCAGTGTAAGTCCCACAGTTGTATTCGGGAATCCATACGCGCAAATCGCTATTATATAAGCGAAAATTGCAGAAATGTTGAATGTCGTTACAAAAGTTTACATATTTAAGTATAGTAGTATTATCAAGGGTAAAAATGTCAACATTTCATAATAACATATTTTGGGCTATTTTTATCAGGCTTTTCTTAATATTCAACACTTCTGGCAATATGTCCAATTGATTCAACAATTATTACATTGACAAGTAAGTTGCTATGGGTGCTAGGTCATCATCAAGTTAAACTGTTTAGTTCCCTTAATCTGTCAACAGGCAGTCCGGAAGATAATTTGATAAATTTTGGTCATGACCATGATTATAAATTCGGTTCATCAATGATGTCTAATTTACCACTAGATGCAGTTGGGGTAATGGATAGAGGATTTGCGGGTCTAAATTTTATGCAAGAGTTAGTGCAAAAAGACAAATATTTTGTAGTGCGAATTAAAAATAATTGGAAACTAGAATTTGGATCAGAGGATGGAAGATATTATGAAATGTTGACATTTTTACCCTTGATAATACTACTATACTTAAATATGTAAAGTTTTGTAACGACATTCAACATTTCTGGCTTTTATGGTACAATATGATTACTGAAAGTGCTTTTTTAACAACAGCAATGTTTATTTTTAAAATGAGAAGTGACAATCTATTAACACTATTTATTTGTTACCAATAATTTTCTATAATAGTTAAAAAGACTTTTATAAAAGGTGCAAGTAAAAAAATGTCTAAAACCGTTGCTGACGTAATGAGTCATAATCCTATCCTCGTTAGTCCTCAAACTCTCTTAAAAGAAGCGATCCAAATTCTCGCAGAAAAACGAATTAGCGGATTACCTGTAATTGATGACACAGGTAAATTAGTAGGGATTATATCAGAAACAGACTTGATGTGGCAAGAAACTGGTGTAACTCCACCCGCTTATATTATGATTTTGGATAGTGTGATTTATTTACAAAATCCCGGTACTTATGAACGAGATTTACATAAGGCTTTAGGACAAACAGTAGGGGAAGTTATGAGTGAAAATCCCGTAACTATTTCTCCTGATAAACCATTAAGAGAAGCAGCAAAATTAATACAAGACCACAAAGTTCAACGTCTTCCAGTCCTTGACAATGTAGGGAAGGTTATTGGTATTCTAACTCGTGGTGACATTATTCGTGCGATGGCTGCTGAGTAGATGTCGGGAAATAAAACATTCTTTTACAACTGACCACTAACCACTGACAACTGACCACTGACAAGGGATATTAAATGAGTGTATCTGCTGATAGTATAAAAGAATTACTGCATTCTGACAATTTAGGCGATCGCTTGCGGGCAGTTAATCAAATTCGGGAACTAGAACCGCAAATTGGTCTAGAATTGGTACAGATTGCCATTGGTGATAGTAGTGCGCGAGTGCGTTATTCTGCGGTAAGTCAAATGGATACCCTGGGAACACAAGATTTACCACTATCCTTGACTATCTTACGGGGTTTACTTCATGATCCAGAACCAGATGTTCAAGCAGCCGCAGCAGACTGTCTAGGGGCGCTAAAATTACATGATGCTTTTGAGGATTTACAAAAACTTTACCAGGAAACACCAGAATGGTTAGTCCAGTTTAGCATCATTGCTACATTAGGAGAATTAGGAGATCCACGAGCCTGGGAATTACTTACGCAAGCACTTGCTGCCGATAATGGCTTAATTCAAACTGCGGCCATTAGTTCTTTCGGTGAGTTGGGAGATCCAAAAGCAGTTCCCCTCCTCGTTCCATACTGCACTAATCCAGATTGGCAAGTGCGTTATAGAGTTGTACAAGCTTTGATTCGCTTAGGTAGTGATGAAGCTAAATCTATCTTAAAAACTTTGGTAAATGACGAAGTAGAGGCTATATCCAAAGAAGCAAAAGCTGGTTTACAGTTAGTTTAGCCTAGTGGTTGCGTTTACTACAGCGTTTTCCGCACTAATGAGCTACAAAATTGAATTATGAAACTCTTGTGGTGCGGGCATCTTGCTCGCTAGATACGTACCTCATAACACCGGGAAATGCTGTATATAAAGCACAACTGTTCACCTGATTTTCCTCAATAGCTTGATTTTTGATTGATATAAAAACTTTGATTATGAACCACCATATACCTGCGGCCAGGTCGTCAGTAAAAATACTATAACCGCGCTGATAGCTAGGACACCTTGAATTAAATTTCCCACCACTGTTCCCACCGTAATTCCGATACCAGCTTTTACCGCAGGCCATAATCGTCTTTGGTAAAGGAACTCACCAACAATTGCACCTAATAATGGTCCAAATAGAATTCCTAATAATGGTCCACCAAAAGGTAAAGCGGGTAATAATCCAAAGAATCCCATTAATAAACCTACAAAAGCACCAATTTGTCCCCATTTACTAGCGCCAGCTTGTTTTGCTCCTATGTAACCAGCGAGGAAATCAACCCCCGTACTCAGAAGTAAAACAATGATTGTCACAATCAGGGGAATTTTAATAGCAGCAAAGGAATGACTGACCATTCCCCAGATGATAATAGATATTAAAATCAAACTGCTTCCAGGTATGGCCGGAACTACAGCGCCAATAATTCCCACAAACATTACAGCCAATAATAGCCAATAAATAATCTGCATAAGTCATAACTTTTATCATCTTGTTTATCTCGTTACCAGTCTCCGACTGGTAATGTTTGTGACGCGGCTCTAGTAAAGGTAGATAGAGCATCAATACTAGTATTCTTAGCGAGAGTCTAGGAATAGGAATTAACAAGGGTAACAGCTAATTTATCCGCAATTCCCGTAATCCAGGTTTCATCTTGTTTAGTATAACTGCGCGGAGCATTTGCTGCTAAAATTAAAACCCCTTCTTTACCGATTGGTTGACAAATTACACCTTGTGTGTTTTCTGGTAAATAATCAAATTCGATTTTACCAGGATAGACATATAAAGCCACTAAATAAATTGGCTTTTGTGTTTCTAAGACCTTTTTTAAAATTATTCCTGGTACTACTTCCGATTTAGCAGCCAGAATACCTCGACGCAATAAAACTTTACCTTGATAATAAACTATGAGCGATCGCGTTACTGTATTAGTTAATAATAACCGCGAGGCCCAGGCCAATTCTATTTTCGCGGCTTCTGGTAAATCTGCTGCTAGAAAGAATCCCTCTTCCCCAATCAATTCTACCGTCTCAGGTGTGCGCGGCTGTACCTGTTGCCAAATTAAACCAGTTAAAATTAACACCGCACTCAGAATTACCCCCAGCACATCTCCTCGTGCTTGGGAATTTGTCAGTTCCGGTGTTAACAACCGATTCATTAACAAAAGCACAGCACCTAAACCCCCAACAACCAAGGGTAAACGCCGTAAAACTCGATTAGGATCTGATTTGGTCATTAGGAATAGGAGTCAGGAGGACGAAGAAGAAGAAGAAGAAGAAGAAATATAATATTCCCCAATTACCAATCACCAATTACCGATACTTTAATCTTCCCCCGGTTCTAGAATGCGTTGGAAAAGATAACCAGTACCTCTTGCGGTGAGAATTAGTTCAGGATTGCTAGGATCATCTTCTAACTTTGCCCGTAAACGAGAGATATGTACATCCACAACACGAGTATCTACATGGCGTTCAGGAGTATATCCCCATACTTCTTGTAAAATTTCTGACCGAGAAAAAGCTTCACCAGAACGACTAACTAACAATTCCAATAAACTGAACTCCATACCAGTTAAGCGAATCCGCTCATCACCTTTATAAACTTGACGCTTATTTGTATCAATTTTGATGGTGCTAACATGAATTACTCCAGAACTGGGAATACCATTTGCACCTATTTTGTCTACTCGTCGCAGCACTGAACGAATCCGCGCTTCTAGTTCCTTGGGGGAGAATGGTTTAACGACATAATCATCAGCACCTAATTCTAACCCAGTAATGCGATCTGCCACATCTCCCAAGGCTGTGAGCATAATAATAGGTACATCGGATTCCTTGCGTAATTCTTGACAAACGCCATAACCATCAAGTTTTGGCATCATTACATCTAAAACTACTAGGTCTGGTTCAGCTTTGCGAAATATTTCTAAGGCTTCTTCCCCATCTCCTGCTGTCACTACATCGTAGCCAATCATGGAAAGGCGTGTTTCCAAAATCCGACGAATACTGGCTTCGTCGTCTACTACCAGGATTTTTTCTTTATGACTTTCCAAGTTTTGTCATGCTCCTTAACTAAAATTTTCCATGATTAACTTTGAATATTATTATATTAAGATATCATTAGCTGAATTGATTTGGAAAAAGCTCTAACTATTACTATTATTAAATTTCCGTTTTTTCCAATAATTAACAAAAAATTAAGATTATTAAATAAAATTTCAGTATGGGTAAGGCAAAAACCATTTATATTTGTAGTAATTGTGCCGCAGAATTTTCCCAATGGTTCGGAAAATGTTCAAATTGCGACACTTACGACTCTTTAGTTGAGCAGAATATTACTGCTTTTATCGGGGATATACCTAGTCGGGGTGGGGTGGGAAATTGGCACGCTACTCAGGGTCATGGTAAATCTAATACTAAACCAGCTAAAGCTAGATCATCTCTGACTTTTGACCAAATTAGCGATCGCCAAATTGCCCGTTGGGAGTCCGGTTATGGTGAATTAGATCGAGTTTTAGGAGGTGGGGTTGTTCCTGGCTCAATGGTACTAATTGGCGGTGATCCTGGTATTGGTAAATCTACGTTATTATTGCAGGTATCTAATCAACTGGCGCAAAAATATCGGATTCTCTATGTAACTGGAGAGGAGTCAGGACAACAGGTAAAATTGCGTGCTTCTCGTTTGGGAATGTCACAACCACCTACAGTAGTTACAGAAGATGATAATAACAAAGATCCTGAAAAACCCGTAGATCCTGATAGTATAGGCGCGAATTTATACATTTTACCAGAAACGGATCTGGAGGAAATTCTCCGGGAAATAGACTCCCTCAAACCAAATGTAGTGGTAATAGATAGTATCCAAACAGTGTTTTTTCCAGCTTTGACATCAGCGCCGGGTTCAGTCGCTCAAGTCAGAGAATGTACCGCAGGTTTGATGAAAGTGGCAAAACATGAAGATATTACAATGTTAATTGTGGGTCATGTCACCAAAGAAGGAGCGATCGCAGGTCCCAAAGTATTAGAACATTTAGTTGATACTGTATTATATTTTGAAGGCGATCGCTTTGCTTCCCACAGATTATTAAGAACTGTAAAAAACCGTTTCGGAGCGACACACGAAATTGGTATATTTGAAATGGTTTCCCAAGGATTAAAGGAAGTTGATAATCCTTCCGAGTTATTTTTAGGCAACCGTGATGATCCTGCTCCTGGTACGGCCATTGTTGTAGCTTGTGAGGGAACTCGTCCCATTGTTGTGGAATTACAAGCTTTAGTCAGTCCTACCAGTTATCCATCTCCTCGTCGAGCCGGTACAGGCATAGATTATAATCGATTGGTACAGATTCTTGCTGTATTAGAAAAACGGGTAGGGATACCCATGTCTAAGTTAGATTCCTACGTTGCTTCTGCGGGGGGATTAAATGTAGAAGAACCAGCGGTAGACTTAGGAATTGCAGTGGCCATAGTTGCCAGTTTTCGAGATCGGATTGTTGATCCTGGTACAGTCTTAATTGGGGAAGTAGGATTAGGGGGACAAGTGCGATCGGTTTCCCAAATGGAACTAAGATTAAAAGAAGCAGCGAAATTAGGATTTAAAAGAGCCATAGTTCCTAAAGGCACAAAATTTCCTGACATGGGTATAGACATATTACCAGTAGGTAAAGTCATAGATGCAATTATTGCCGCTGTACCTCATCAAGAACTGACAGAAGAGGATTTAGAACCGGATGAGGATGAGTAACTAAACCGCATAAACATTAGATTAACATAAAAAATTGTGCAGTAGCCCTACCTTTATGCACTAGTTGTCCTTTGCATTGCGGTTTTTCCTATACATCTAAATAAAAATCCGTATACCACAGGACTAGTTAATGATATACTATACTAACTAACACTAGAGAAAGTAAATTTAGAGTTAGTTGTTAATTTTACCGCTTGTTGTGCCGACAGTGGATTTGATAGAGCTTCGAGTTTTGAGAATGAAGTTTTGACTTCTCAGAATGAGGTTGCGGGTTCTCAGCATGGAGTTTTGAGTTCTGAGGACGGGGTTACAAGTCCTGACTAGAGGATTTTGAGTTCTAAGGACGGAGTTGTGTGTTCTGAGCATAAAGTAAAGTTCTAACTTTTAAGCTTGATAATTCCTATTTCCAAGGCAATTTGATCATATCAATCTTTTGTTCCCTATACTGGTAAAGGGGAAAATTTTGAGATTTTAAATTTTCATGTCCTTCTACTCCAATATAGAATAGTAAACAGACTTGATATACATTACTGATTAAGCGTAATTCCCAATGACCACTAAACGATATTACCACATTATTACCTTTGGTTGCCAAATGAATAAGGCCGATTCTGAACGAATGGCTGGTATTTTAGAAGACATGGGACTTAGTTGGTCAGATGACCCAAATCAAGCTGATGTCATCCTTTACAATACTTGCACTATTCGGGATAATGCGGAACAAAAGGTATATTCTTATTTAGGTAGGCAAGCTAAACGTAAGCATGAACAACCTGATTTAACTTTGATTGTTGCTGGTTGTGTTGCTCAACAAGAAGGAGAAGCCCTAATGCGACGAGTACCCGAATTAGATTTAGTTATGGGACCGCAACACGCCAACCGGCTTAAAGACTTGCTAGAATCAGTTTTTGCAGGTAATCAAATTGTCGCTACCGAAGAAGTTCACATTTTTGAGGATATCACCCAACCCCGTCGGGATAGTCAGGTGACAGCTTGGGTAAATATCATTTATGGTTGTAACGAACGTTGTACTTATTGCGTAGTTCCCAATGTGCGCGGTGTAGAACAATCCCGGAAACCGGAGGCAATTAGGTACGAAATCGAACATTTAGCCCAACAAGGTTATAGGGAAATTACCCTCCTGGGTCAAAATATTGACGCTTATGGGCGAGATTTACCCGGCTCTACTCCCGAAGGTCGTAATCTGCATACATTGACGGATTTGCTTTATTATGTACATGATGTACCAGGAATAGAACGCATTAGATTCGCTACTAGTCATCCTCGTTATTTTACAGAAAGATTAATTAAAGCTTGTGCTGAATTACCAAAAGTCTGTGAACATTTTCATATTCCCTTTCAATCTGGAGACAATGAGCTTTTAAAAGCCATGTCACGTGGCTATACTCATGAAAAATATCGCCGCATTATTGATACTATTAGAAAGTATATGCCGGATGCGTCAATAAGTGCTGATGCGATTGTAGGTTTTCCTGGTGAGACAGAAACACAGTTTGAAAATACTTTGAAGTTAGTAGAAGATATCGGGTTTGATTTATTAAATACTGCTGCTTATTCACCCCGTCCAGGTACACCTGCAGCTTTGTGGGATCATCAACTAAGTGAAGAGACAAAAAGCGATAGGTTGCAAAGATTAAATCATTTAGTTAATATTAAAGCAGCAGAGCGATCGCAACGTTACTTTGGACGCATTGAAGAAGTATTAGTAGAAGCTGAAAACACCAAAGACAAAACTCAAGTTATGGGAAGAACGGGGGGGAATCGTCTTACCTTCTTTGCTGGTGATATTAATCAACTTAAAGGACAAATGGTCAAGGTGAAAATTACCGAAGTTCGTGCTTTTAGTTTAACAGGAGTGGCCGTAGAAATTCCTCAACTAGTAACAGTCTAACAAAATACAGGAGTATGATTTGAAAATTATTAGTCAAAAACAAGATCCCCAACTTCTTAGAAAGGTTAGGGATTTGACTCCTTTAATATTTATAAATCAAAATAGATATTTCTTGCGGAAGTTCCTTAAATCTCAATATTTGTATCAAACTAAAGGAAGAAAAATATCTTGATTTTTAGTCAAGTTTAGGAGGATTTATGCGTGCAGTGTTAATGGCAGGTGGTTCAGGAACGCGGTTGCGTCCTTTAACTTGCGATTTACCCAAACCAATGGTTCCCATCTTAAATCGTCCAATTGCTGAACATATCATCAATCTTTTGAAAAGACACGGGATTTATGAAGTAATTGCTACATTACATTATTTACCAGATGTTCTCCGTGATTACTTCCAAGATGGTAGTGATTTTGGTGTACAGATGACCTATGCTATCGAAGAAGATCAGCCCTTAGGAACAGCAGGATGTGTAAAAAATATTACTGAACTTTTAGATGAAACTTTTTTAGTTATTAGTGGTGATAGTATCACAGATTTTGATTTGACAGCGGCTATTGAATTTCATAGACAAAAACAATCAAAAGCGACTTTAATCTTAACCCGTGTTCCTAATCCTATCGAATTTGGCGTGGTAATTACGGATGCTGAAGGGCGTATAAACCGATTTTTAGAAAAACCTTCTACCAGTGAAATTTTTTCTGATACCGTCAACACTGGTACATATATTTTAGAACCAGAGGTTTTAGACTATTTACCAGAACATACTGAGTGCGACTTTTCTAAAGATTTATTTCCCCTGTTATTAGGGAAAAATGAGCCAATTTACGGTTATATTGCGGATGGTTACTGGTGTGATGTAGGTCACTTAGATGCCTATAGAGAAGCCCAGTATGACGGATTAGAAAGGAAAGTGAAGTTAAAAGTGTCCTATCCAGAAATTTCCCCTGGTTTATGGATAGGACAAAATACTTATATTGATCCTACAGCTAAAATTGAAACCCCAGCAGTAATTGGTAATAATTGCCGTATTGGCGCGAGAGTACAAATTGAGGATGGAACTGTAATTGGTGATAATGTGACAATTGGTGCTGATGCTAATTTAAAAAGACCAATTATTTGGAATGGAGCAATCATTGGTGATGAAGCTCATTTATCAGCTTGTGTAATTGCTCGTGGTACTCGTGTTGATAGACGCGCTCACATATTAGAAGCGGTTGTGGTAGGTTCTTTGTCAACAGTAGGAGAAGAAGCGCAAATTAGTCCTGGGGTAAGGGTGTGGCCGAGTAAGAAAATTGAGTCCGGCGCTATTCTCAATATTAATCTGATTTGGGGAAATACCGCCCAACGGAACTTATTTGGACAGCGGGGAGTACAAGGATTAGCCAATATTGATATTACTCCAGAGTTTGCGGTAAAATTAGGCGCTGCTTATGGTTCAACCTTAAAACCAGGTTCAATAGTCACCGTTTCCCGTGACCAACGCAATGTTTCCCGCATGGTGACACGCTCGTTAATTGCTGGTTTAATGTCCGTAGGTGTGGATGTGCAAAACCTAGATACTACAGCTATTCCCATCGCCCGGACTGTGATCCCTACAATGTCAGTAGCGGGAGGTATTCATGTGCGGGTACACCCGGAACGCCGTGATTATATCTTAATTGAATTTATGGATTTTAAGGGTATTAATATCTCTAAAGCCCAAGAAAAGAAAATTGAGGGGGCTTATTTTAAAGAAGATATGCGTCGTTCCCAAAGTCATGAAATTGGTGATGTGATATATTCTAGCCAATTGATGGATCGCTACTGTAAGGCCTTTGAGAAATTACTGAATGTGGACACTTTGCGTAACAGTCGAGCAAAAGTAGTCATTGACTATGTTTACGCCGTTTCTGGGGCAATTTTACCGCAAATGCTGGATAAATTTGGGGCTGATGCAGTGGTATTAAATGCTAGTTTGAATAAAACGGCTATTTCTAACGCTGATAGGGAATTACTTTTAACTCAATTAGGCCACGTTGTCGAGGCCGTCAACGCAAACTTTGGGGTGCAAGTATCAGCTAATGGGGAACAACTAATTTTAGTTGATGAATCGGGTTTTCCCATTCGCGGTGAAATGTTAACCGCTTTGATGGTTGATATGATGTTAACTGCTAACCCTAGAAGTTCTGTGGTAGTTCCTGTTCATGCTTCCAGCGCGGTCGAGTTAGTCGCCCATCGTCATGATGGCCATGTGATTCGCACTAAAGCTAATCCGACGGCTTTAATGGAAGCTTGTCAAAAAAATCCTCATGTGGTTCTAGGTGGTAGTGGGGAAACTGGGTTTATTTTTCCCCAATTACATCCAGGGTTTGATTCTATGTTCTGTATAGCCAAGCTTATTGAAATGTTAACCATTCAAGAGCGATCGCTGGCAACCGTACGTTCTGAATTACCCCGTGTGATTAATAGAAATTACACCCTTCGCTGTCCCTGGACTGCTAAAGGGGCGTTAATGCGTTATTTGGTCGAAACCCACCCCGCTCAAAATTTGGAATTAATTGACGGTGTGAAAATTCGTCAACCCTATGATGACAATTGGCTTTTAATTTTACCAGATGCTAGTGAGCCTTTGGTTCATCTCTATGTTAACAGCAGTGACCGGGATTGGGTTGATGAAACTCTCAGAGATTACCGGAGTCGTATCCAGCATTTTGTGGAACGTGAACAAGAACATATTTTAGATATGTAGTTGTTAGAGCGGGGTTTCCTCGCTCTTAATTGTGTTCTTTGTCGCACAGAGGAGTGAAAATTTTGGTTTAAATTCTCTTGAAACCATATTGTTTTTGAGGGTCTTCAAATTTATATTCACGATTGTAGGTATCATCTGGATCATATCCAAGATCACCGACAAAGCAGAAGGAAACAGCTAAGTTAAATGTCCTTTTGTCAAAAACAAACTCTTGGGGAGGCATTTTATTAAGGTCGTTTTTAAACTTTTTCCATTCTCTTTGGTTATGTGTATCCATTAATGGATCTAAATTTTGTAAGCGATTTAACCACTTGTATTTGATTATTTTAACTGTATTTATATTGGTTTCTTCAAATTCTAAATAAATCTCTTCTAATAATTTCCGCATTTCTTGAGGATATCTACCAGCTAAAGCCAGAAATGCTATTAATGTTCGTTTATATTTTTCTTCTGGTTCTTCTTTCCATATTCTATCATTGGGACCTGGAGTCCAGATGTTTTTCAGGATTTTGCAAATATTAATCAGTCTCTTTGTAGTTCTGGGATTCAAGTCTACGCACTTACAACATTCTGATATCCACTGAACTTCCTCAGAAGTGAATTTTTGGGAGGTGACTTTTTGAAAATCCACTAACGAGGTTTGATTTTCAGAACTTGGGGTTTTTTCACTATCATTTTCTTTGTTATAATTTTCTTCATTTATGGGTTCAGAAATTTTATCAGAATAAGTAGACAATTCCATATTTCCTTTTTCAGAATTATCCTCCCATATAGTTATTTTTTCTTTTTGAGGTTGATCTTCTTGCGGTTTATCTTCAATATCTATCAAAGATCTTAAAAATTTTTCTGTCATATCTTTGTTAATGGGTCGCATTCTGTAGGGAATTTGGATGATTTTCTCTAAATAATCAATACCAGAAGGAGTAGCACCACGTTTTAAAACTCCTTCATAAACTTGTTCTAAAGCACGACCAATATAACGATCATCTATTGCTAAAACAATGATAAAAATCTCGGTATTTAATAATAATTGTACAGCTTCTAAAACTTCAACAACTTTGTCAGGAGGACAACGATCTAAATCATCTATATATAAAACAATTCTTGCTGGTCCTCTAGGGAAATGTACTTTCAGAACTTCGAGTTTGTCAGGATTATTTATTTTTTCTGGTTTATAGGTTAAATGGTCAGATAAATCCGCTAAATCATCTTGAATTTGGTGCATTAATCCCAGTAATTTTTGATAGGAATTATCATCTAATCGAGTATTAACAAAATCTAATAATGATTTATATTTACCAGTCAAACCAATACGCTGTTTTTGTCTTTGAATCTGATCTTTTAGTTTTTCTATTTTTCTCTGTTGTTCAGAATTTTGACGGTCAATTTCAGATTGAATTTTCTTATCTTTATCCGCAGCTAGTTTCTGTTTTTCCTTTTCTATGCTTTCCTTTGCTACTTGAAATAATCTACTAACTCTACGTTGAAAATTTCTTGATTTTCTTAAAATTTCAATTCCAAAACCTATCGCAGGAATTGTGGAAACTGTAGTTAACCATGGTAATACGGTTGGTAAAACGTTCACGATTAGAAAATAAGACATAAACGGTAAAGATATAACTAATAAAAATATATATAAGGTGCTTTTATCTTTTTGAATAATTTCAATTAATCCAACTATTTCACTAGGTTGTTCTTCTACAAAATTCTTGATTTTCTCGGATTGTTTAATAATATTCTCTATTGTATTCTCTATTTCACTATCTGGATTTTTAATCAAATCTTGAATTTTTTCAACTAAATCAGATTCCTGTAATTTATCTAAATCTTTAAAAATTGGAAATCTATTTTCTAAATCTTGTTGATTTTTAAACCCGTAGTCATTCAGAAAATCTTTAAGAATAGAATCACCAAAATCAGCTTTTCTCAATTCTTTAAATTGAGTCAAAAAGATAATAATTCTTGATTTATTTTCAAATTCTTGATTTACTTTTTTTTCTATTTCTTCATTTTTACTTCGCACCTCTTTTTCTAAAATGTCCAATTCTGATTCTGATTTTTTCAATTTCTCTTGTTCTTCTTTTCTAACTTTACTGAGAATATCCCAAAGTGCATTATTACCATCTTCTAATTTAGCAAATACTTCTGGAGCTAATTCTGATTCTAATATTGCATTTCTATCACTATCACTCATTTGATTGAGTGCTTTCCAAACTTCACCTCCATCTAGTAAATTAGAAACTTCTCCTAACTGCTGCTCTAAAGTTAATTGTCGGTCAAGTTGCTCAAAAATAGTCTGCATTAAACTTGCCCACAAATTAGATTTAGCATAACTCCAGGCATTAAATTTGATTTGATAAACATGACC
Source organism: Aphanizomenon flos-aquae FACHB-1287 (assembly GCF_014698755.1). Lineage (GTDB taxonomy): Bacteria > Cyanobacteriota > Cyanobacteriia > Cyanobacteriales > Nostocaceae > Dolichospermum > Dolichospermum flosaquae. The sequence goes on from NZ_JACJTO010000022.1 coordinate 13,741, forward strand.
AACAAAAACAGAAAGATCCTTTTCTTTTCCCGTTTTACCCCATGTTTTTTCCCCATTTAGTTTTTGACAACGAATCGCAGTAATTCGTTTTTCTATCAGGTGCATACCAAAGGATTTTCCACTACCCCAACTGCCTAAAATTGCCATTGCTAAAGGAGGTTCTAGACTCCGTAACATTAACACATCAGCTAACGATTCTAGTTCTTTCTTTATACCTAGAGTGTCTTTACCATTGGCTTTGTCATTACTAAAAGCTTGGGCAACAGGATGAACATTTAAACGCCAAACTTTGATACCATCTGTACTAGCACTGATAATAATGTCCTCTTCTTGGGGGTCAAAAGCAACAGAATAAACTGGGTTTTCATGTTCTCCGATAATTATTTGCTGTTGGTGCCCAGGGTCGGAAATATCCCACAACCGCACCTTATTATCACTACTGCCACTCACAAACATACTACCGTCCAGACTAAACGCTACTGATCTCACATCATCTGTATGATAGAATGGTTCACCAATAGCTTGTCCAGTTGCGACATTCCATAATTTTACTGTCTTGTCCCGACTACCACTCATGACCATACTACCGTCGGGACTAAAAGCTACTGATCTGATAAAATCGTCATGAACCCATAAAGGTCTATTTATAGCTTGTCCAGTCTTAACATCCCATAACCTCACCATGTTATCACGACCACCACTAACAAGCATACTGCCGTCGTAATTAAATGCTACTGACTTAACAAAATCCTTATGAAATAAAGATTGGAATGGACGTATTTCTAGTCTAGTGGCATCCCACAGCCGCACTGTCTTGTCATCACTGCCACTCACTACCTGTGTGCTGTTGTGATTGAATGCTACTGACTTGACAAAATCCTCATGAATCCATAAAGGGCTACTTACAGAAATTATGGTTGTTTTTGTAACATCCCACAGCCGCACTGTCTGATCAGAACCGCCACTCACTAGCTCTGTACCGTTGTGATTAAAAGCTACTGACCAGATAGCACCTCTATGACCTTCAAGACCTTCAGAACTTAAAAACCTTGTCTTAGTTAGCAAATTCCAAATCTCAATAGTGCCATTTTCTAAACCTACAGCAACGCATTCCCGTCCCTGGGGTGATATAGCTACTGAAAATACCCGACTTTTGAACTCAGTCAAGTAGCTTGCCAGTATTGGGGTTACTGCTTCTAGGTTTTGGGGTGTTGCCATACCAGTATTATCAACAGTAGTGTGTTGGTCTTACTGATTTATACTATGTTCCTGTTTTTTTGTAAAGAGTTTTATTTTGGTCTTGCTCACAGTTCATTCAAAAAAAATTTTCCAAACTACTTGACAACTAGAAAAAGAATAGGCATAATGGTGAAAGTTAAGTCAAACGCAAGGGACTGTAGTTCAATTGGTTAGAGCACCGCCCTGTCACGGCGGAAGTTGCGGGTTCGAGCCCCGTCAGTCCCGTTCCCAAGCGCTAAACAAGAAATAATGAGTTTAAGATAAAAGCTCATATTTTTCTGTATAAGTAGATATAATTGTGATTTATAAAAGAGAGAATCAACTGTGACCGTCAGAGTCCGCATAGCTCCAAGTCCTACCGGAAACCTACATATTGGTACAGCGAGAACGGCTGTATTTAATTATTTGTTTGCTCGTCACCATGATGGTAAGTTTATTTTAAGAATAGAAGATACAGATTTAGAGCGATCGCGTCCAGAATATACGGATAATATTGTAGCTGGGTTGCGCTGGTTAGGGTTGAATTGGGATGAGGGTCCATTTTTTCAATCTCAACGTCTCCATCTTTACAAAGAAGCGGTTCAAAAATTACTAGATCAAGGATTGGCTTATCGCTGCTATACTACATCTGAAGAGTTAGATGCTTTGAGGGAAGCGCAAAAAGCCAGAGGGGAAGCACCTCGTTATGATAACCGTCACCGTCACCTCACCCCAGAACAAAGGGCTGAATTTGAAGCTCAAGGACGTTCTTCGGTAATTCGTTTTCAAATAGATGACAGCCGGGAAATTGTCTGGAATGACTTAGTACGGGGTAAAATGAGTTGGCGTGGTAGCGATTTAGGTGGTGATATGGTCATTGCCCGTGCTGCTACTGATGGTACAGGTCAACCATTATATAATTTTGTAGTGGTTGTAGATGATATTGATATGCAAATTACCCATGTGATTCGGGGTGAAGACCATATCGCTAATACAGCTAAACAGATTTTACTATATGAAGCTTTGGGGGCAAAAATTCCCGAATTTGCCCATACACCCTTGATTTTAAACCAAGAAGGGCGAAAACTCTCGAAACGAGATGGGGTAACTTCCATTTGTGACTTTCAGGAAATGGGTTTTACTGCGGAAGCCTTAGTCAATTATATGACTTTACTGGGTTGGTCGCCCGTGGATTCTACTGAGGAAATATTCAATTTAGAATCAGCGGCTAAGGATTTTAGCTTTGACCGGGTAAATAAGGCTGGTGCTAAATTTGACTGGGATAAATTGGATTGGTTAAGTAGCCAATATCTCCATCATAAGCCAGTTGGGGAACTTACAGATTTACTTATTCCCTTCTGGGAAAAAGCTGGGTATCAATTTAACGGTGGGAGAGAACGTTCTTGGTTAGAATCACTGACGGGGCTGATTGCTGCTAGTTTAACTCGATTGGTAGATGCTGTGGATATGACCAAAGTATTTTTTACTGATGAGGTAGAATTGACTGAGGAAGGCGGTCAACAGCTACAGCAAGATGGTGTTAAGACTGTATTGCAAGCAGTTATTACGGCTTTAGAGAGTCATTCAAATTTATCAGCAGATATTGCCCAAGGTATAATTAAGCAAGTTGTGAAAACAGAGAATGTAAAAAAGGGCTTAGTGATGCGATCGCTCAGAGCGGGTTTAACTGGGGATGTACATGGACCTGATTTAATTGAATCTTGGTTATTACTAAATCAAATTGGTTTAGATAAAGCCCGTTTATGTCAAGCAATTAGCAGTAAGCCCTAAGTCATAGGTAATGGGTAAGAGTTTTCTGAAATTTTGAATTTCCTTCTACGGTACTCAAGTTTTGTTTCTAAAGGAACTTGAGTCCCGATATTGGTGTCTTTAAAGTCTTTAGGAATTTTCTCTAATTACAATGTCAAAAGCAGCTTTTTCTACAGGGATGATAGCTGTAATCTTTATTACAGCAAGATTTAATCCAGTGGTTAATGCTCAAATACCTCCAGAGATTTTTGGAGACGTGACTATTCAACATCCATTTTCCCCAGATCCATTGATACTGAGGGGGATGAGTGGTGGTTCAGTAGAGGGAAGCAAAATAGCTGGAAAAATACAAACACCAATAACTGGGGTTTGTCAAGGATTTATGGAACAAAAACCAAGCCATAAACTGAAACTCGTCGGTGAATTTAAATACCTAAAATTATTAGTCCAAGGTCCTGCGGACACCACCATGATTATTAAAGGACCTGGTGGAACTTGGTGTAATGATGATTTTGACGGTAAAAACCCTGGTATTGTTGGGGAATGGATATCAGGTGATTATCAAATTTGGATTGGTTCTTACAAGCAACATGAATCCCTACCTTATAGTTTGACAATTACGGAAGGTAAGTAAATGATTAGACATCTTGTGAGAATTATGTGTGTGATTTAAAACCTTTGTAGAGACGTGACCTAGATATGGATTCTCGGCTCTACAATATTTTTCGGAGATGTCTAAGTAGGTTGGCGTTAAAAATTGGTAATTTCTGTACCAGGTTTTCACAAACACATTTGTTGAAAAAATTCTCAGAGAATTTGGAGAAAACTATGTAATTAATTTTGTCTGATTACTTAGCTATTTTTGTACTGGATTTGATCGCAAACTGCTGTAATATTTTTTGTCTTGTATCAGTCGAATATGCTTCTGCCATATATATCTAAATTATTTTCTTTCTTTTCCATGTTTAAAGTTTACCATCTTTGTACCGCGTTTGATCTCAAACTGCTGTAACAGGATATTTTCCCCGCAACTTTGCTAGAAAATGATCCTGTACCTATTCTCCAACGTAATAGCAATATCCCCAAAAAATTAGCCCAAGTGATAGATTTAGCTTTAATTGAAAAGCCACAAATCTATTTTGATAGGGCTGAAAAATTCAAGGAAGCGTTAATTAAAATTAAAACTTAAAAATTATGATTTCCCTGCCATTGCTAACCCAGTATTTTCGGAAATTTTGGCAACCTAGAAAGGGTTTAGCTATTGCAGAAGCATCTATAATTGGGGTAGTGGCTGCTTTATCTGCGGTATTACTCAAACAGGGTTCAGGGTGGTTAGGAACATGGCGAGTGCATACTACCCATATTTTTCCAGCTTGGATATCTCTGCCACTTATTGGCGTAAGTTTGGGTTTTCTCTCTGGTTGGTTAGTGCAGCGGTTAGCTCCAGAAGCCGCTGGTAGTGGTATTCCCCAAGTTAAGGCAGCTTTAGCCAATGTACCAATTAAACTATCATGGAGAGTAGCCTTTGTCAAGTTAATCTCTGCAATCATCGCCTTGGGTTCAGGCTTAACCTTGGGTAGACAGGGTCCTACAGTCCAGGTAGGTGCAGGGTTAGCAGCGGGAATGAGTCGTTTAGTTCCTACCTCTCCAGAACACCGTCGACAGATGATTGCAGCGGGGGCTGGAGCGGGGTTAGCGGCGGCTTTTAATGCACCTTTGGCGGGGGTTTTATTTATTATTGAGGAGTTGTTACAAGACCTATCAGGCTTAACTTTAGGAACTGCAATTATCGCTTCTTTCATTGGTGGTGTAATTTCCCGCTGGTTGGGTGGCGGAAGTCTGCAATTAGACTTAAAACTAATTGATCATTCTAGCAGTTTTTCCCTATTAGAAATTCCTATTTTATTAATTTTGGGAATTTTGGCGGGCTTATTGGCGGCTTTATTTAATCAGGGATTAATTTTTACTATTCAAGCTTATCGCCGTTTACATATTAGTTTACCTTTACGAGTAGCTTTAGCTGGTTTGGCTTCTGGTTTGATTATGTCCTTACTACCCTCAACTTTTCGGGATAATACAGGTTTGCGGGAGTTTATGATTGCCAGTGAACCAAATATACCTTTAGCGGCCATTGCTTTCATTGCCCAATTTATTTTAACATTAATTGCCTTTGGTTCGGGCGCGCCTGGAGGATTATTTGCACCTAGTTTAATTTTAGGTTCTTGTTTGGGACATATTGTTGGTGTATGCGAATTGCAAATATTTGGAATTGGTTCACCGACTACCTACGCATTAGCGGGAATGGGGGGATTTTTTAGCGCGGTTTCCAAAGTTCCCATTACTGCAATTGTGATTGTTTTTGAAATGACTACAGATTTTAATTTAGTCTTACCTTTAATGGTGGTATCTGTAACATCTTATTTAGTTGCTGAGAAAGTTGTTCCGGGTTCACTGTATGAAAAACTGCTCACATTAAATGGTATCATTATTAAAAAAGATAGCCCCACAGAGGGAATATTAACTCAATTAACTGCTAAGGATGTAATGCAGCCCTCCGTGGAAACCCTAGAAGCAGAAATGACAGGAGATGAAGTTATTAAAGCCTTTTCCCGTTCCCATCATCGCGGCTTTCCTGTGGTAGAAAATAATAAATTAGTAGGATTAGTTTCCCAGACAGATTTACAGAAAATCCGTAATCATCTCTCACCCCATGAGACTCTTTTAAGAGAGATTATGACACCCAAACCGGTGACAGTCACACCAGCAGATAGATTAAGTCATGTTCTCTATTTATTAAATAGATATCAAATTAGTCGCTTACCTGTGGTAGATGGACAAAAATTAATTGGGATTATTACCCGTGCAGATATTATCCGTACGGAAGCAAATCATTTGAATGGTGAAACCGGGGTGACAGGTCCCCAAGCTGAACCTTCCTATCTAGTATACCAAACCCGATCACCTAGTATTGGCAGAGGAAGATTATTAGTCACCGTTGCTAACCCGGAAACCGCTCCCGCTTTATTAGAAATGGCTGCGGCAATTGCCCGCGATCGCCATTATGAAATAGAATGTTTACAAATTATCCTGGTATCTCGTCATGTTTCTCCATCGGAAACCCCAGTAAACACCGTCAAAAGTCGTCGCTTACTCCGACAAGCGGAAAGTTTAGCCAAAAAACTCAATATTCCCATTCACACCCAAATCCGGGTCGCCCATGATATCGCCCAGGCTATTCTAGAGACTACCAAGGAACGACATATAGATCTAATTTTCATGGGTTGGAAGGGAAATACATCTACGCCAGGGCGGATTTTTGGTAATGTTGTAGATACAATAATTCGTCAAGCCAACTGTGATGTTGTTTTAGTCAAATTAGGTTATAATTTTCATTCATACCAGGAATTTAAACGGTGGTTAGTACCCATGGCTGGGGGACCAAATGCACCTATAGCGATTAAATTATTACCTGCTTTGGTAACTTTAGAAAACACCTGTGAAATTCGTTTAACTCAGGTGGTGAAACCGGGAGAACTCGCACCAGATATGACAGTTCTAGAAGAATCTACTCGTCAATTAATGCGTAACCGTAATTTATACAGTAATGTTGTTGCTGCATCTTTGCAAGCTGAATCAGTGATAGCGGGAGTAATTGAATTGGTAAAAACTGAAGATTTCGATGTTGTGGTTTTAGGGGCTTCCCGTGAGGGATTGTTACAACAAGCAATTCAAGGAAATATTCCTGAATCTATTGCTTCTGGTGTTGGTAGTACCATAATTTTGGTCAGAAGCGCGATTTTGTAAATCTTGATTTTCATCAGGGTGGGAAGACCCCACCCCTATATATCTTAGCGTTTTACCAATTTCTTGGACATCTTACGAAGACGAATAGATTCGGGTGTAACTTCCACCAATTCATCTTGAGCAATGTATTCCAAAGCACGTTCTAAATTCATGTCTATGGGTGTTTGTAACTGAGTCAGTTCTTCACCACCAGATGAACGGTGATTGGTTAACTGCTTGGTTTTACAAACGTTCAATTCCAAATCTTGGGGACGATTATGTTCACCAATAATCATTCCTTTATACACCTTTGTGCCTTCACTGATAAAGAACGCGCCTCTATCTTCACAGTTTTTCATGGCGTAGGCTGTAGAAACACCTTCTTCAAAGGAGATGAGAACGCCTTTGTTACGGGCTTCAATATCACCGCAAAGGGGACGATAATCAAGGAAACTGTGGTTCATGATACCTTCACCGCGGGTCATTCGCATGAATTCACCCCGGAAACCGATCAAACCACGGGCGGCTACGATAAACTCTAGTTGGGTGCGATCGCCTCCACCGGGCTGCATATCTTGCATTTCTGCTTTCCGTTGTCCTAAGCGTTCAATACAGCTACCAACTGCATCGGCGGGAACGTCTAAAGCTAGAAGTTCAAAAGGTTCGCAGGGTTGACCGTTAACTGTGCGGTAAATTACTTGAGGTTGGGATACTTGGAACTCAAAACCTTCACGACGCATGGTTTCGATTAAAATGCCTAAGTGTAATTCACCCCGACCAGAAACTAGGAATTTATCGGGAGAGTCGGTGTCTTCAACACGCAAAGCCACGTTAGTTTCTAATTCGCGGTATAGGCGATCGCGGATTTGGCGAGATGTTACCAATTTACCTTCTTGACCAGCAAAAGGCGAATCATTTACCCAGAAGGTCATTTGTAAAGTTGGTTCATCCACCTTAATTAAAGGTAAAGCTTGAGGCTCATTAGGATCTGTAATAGTTTCGCCAATATAAGCATCAGCAAAACCAGCTACAGCCACAATATAACCTGCGGTAGCCTCTTCCATTTCTATCCGTTTTAAACCTTCAAATCCCATCAACTTGGTAATTTTACCCTTGACAATGCTGCCATCTTCTACTACTAAAGCAGCTTGTTGTCCAGCGCGGATAGTTCCATTATGAATTTTACCAATAACAATCCGGCCTAAATATTCAGAATAATCTAGGGTGGTAACTTGCAATTGCAGAGGTTTATTAGGATCTCCCACTGGTGCGGGGACGTGACGGAGAATGGCATTAAATAGGGGCTGCATATCTACCGATTCTGCTTCTAAGGTTTCTTTGGCGAAACCAGCCATACCGGAAGCAAATAGATATTTAAAGTCGCACTGATCTTCATCTGCACCTAATTCTAAGAATAGATCCAAGACCTTGTCAACAGCAATATGGGGGTCAGCTTGGCCACGGTCAATTTTGTTAATAACGACAATAGGACGGAGACCCTTTTCCAAAGCCTTTTTCAAGACAAAGCGGGTTTGAGGCATTGGTCCTTCATTGGCATCAACAATGAGTAAACAACCGTCCACCATACCAAGCACCCGTTCCACTTCTCCGCCGAAGTCAGCGTGTCCGGGGGTATCAACAATATTAATCAGGGTATCTTTATAGCGAACTGCTGTATTTTTAGAAAGAATAGTAATGCCTCGTTCCCTTTCCAAATCATTGGAGTCCATGACACAATCCGGAACGTCTTCGCCTTCGCGGAAAATGCCGGACTGTTTGAGGAGAGCATCAACTAGGGTGGTTTTACCATGGTCAACGTGGGCGATAATGGCGACGTTACGAATTGGGAGCGTCATAGAGGGTTTCGGTAAACTTTAAGGTTTTTAGATTAAGAAGCTAATTTTTGGTCGTTTTAACAGAAGTGGAGATGATTTGCCAATTCTGTAACGAACCTTTAATAATTCTAGCGTAATTGTCACAAATATTGTTATTTTGATAATAAATATCAAAAGCATGGTTTAGGTTGAAGAGTCTATCAATGGGATTTTTTAGTAAAAATGTACTAAAAAATCTAGTTTAAACTATAATTAAGACGTGTGTGGTGTTGTTAAAAATTATTTGGATAGCTAGTTTATTGTAGTCAGTTTATTTGGATTTGCGAGTTTGATTATGATTGATTGTCTAACTGTAGCTCGCTACTTTATTATGAAAGCTTATACAGATGGTATAGAAGCAGAAATGACAAACATGAAATCTCAAAAGCTTTTATACTATGCTCAAAGTTTGCATTTAGCAATGTATGATGAGCCACTATTTCCAGAAGAAATCCAGGCATGGCGGTATGGGCCTGTATGTCCACCTGCTTATAGATTTTATAGCGAATTTGAAGCCAAACAATTACCTATACCTAGTCAAAAATCATTATCAGAAATATCTGAAGATAACAAACAACTGCTCGAAGAAGTATGGGAATATTTTGGGGGCTATCATGCTTATCGTTTAAGTGATATGACTCATTTAGAATTTCCTTGGAAGAAAGCACGTAAAGGGTTACTTCCTGAAGCTGCTTCAACTACGGTAATTTTACTAGAAGATTTAAAAGTATTAGGATATGAGAAATTAGAACAGATAGAACGTGATCATCCAGGTTATCAAATTGTCATGCGACAAGTTTTAAAGGATGCTTGTAATTCAGAATCATCAACTCGTATTCAAAAAGGAGAAGTGCGTGACTGGCTTAACTCCCTTCTCGATTGAAAAATCTGATAATTTTCAGCGTTCTTTCAAAAAACTCGCAAAAGCTTATAGATCCGATTTTATAGAGTGTGTTGCCCAAATTTTAGAAGATTTAATTGAAGAACAGTATCCCATAAATTCCCGTAACGAACCTTTACCTGGAAAGATTGAATTACCTCAAGGATGGTCATTTCACAAAATTGAGTTTAAAGTATCCAAAGGTGGATCTGGACAAATTAGATTAATGTATTTAGTTAATACAAATGATTTTGTAATTAAGCTTGTGTGGATTTATAGTCACGAACAATTTGCAAAACGGCCTGCTGAATCAGATTTAAAGGGCATTCTTAAAGAAATTCTAGACTGTTAGTGGTAGCAATAAATACATCATTTTTTACCATAGGATTGCACAAGCCAATAACCCAACCTGAACCTATTTCCGCAACGTAGCGTTTAACTAAGGCACTGCTATCTAAAAAATAAACGGACATTTAGCGACGTTCCTCAATAATAGTTTGAGAAACAGGTTTTCCTTCTGCCTGAATAAGGTTTCTTTCATGTTGTTTACTGTCAGCAGGTTGTTTAATTTGTTTCACCAAACCAGCAGTTAACAGTGCTTGATGAAAGTTTGTGATTTGATTAACTTGTGCTTTATCAGCTAGACATATTTGGATAGCTTGATTAAGTTGCTGTAGTTCATCTTGTTCTAAACTATCAAGCTGACTGAGAATTTCCTTGAGAATTGTTTGTGGCATAGGTTTTTAGTTTGTAGTCAAGTGTTTTCTACTATTTTAGGCAGATAATAACCTGAAATTAGCACTTACAACTAAAATTGTGCCAAAATGAATTTATAAATCTATAAATTTACAGGTTATGGCTTGGGAATTAGGAGAGCAATTACAAGATGGTAAATATACAATAGAAAAAAAGTTAGGTGAAGGTGGTTTTGGTATAACTTATCTTGCTAAAGACAAAAAGGCTTAGGCGTTGAATTATCAGAACTTACCAAGAGATTGGAAAGAAGTAATCAATAATAATAAAATTTTAACTTTATAGTTAACTAAATACAGTGCTATTTCTTCTCTTCTTCTTCCTTCGTGTTCTTCGTCCATTCGTGGTTCATTTCCTATTAATATCATCTAAAAATGCTATCAGAAAGATTTACCCAAGCGCTTACCTACGCCCACGAACTCCACGCCACCCAAAAACGCAAAGCTGGGGATATTCCCTATATTACCCATTTACTAGGAGTAGCCAGCATAGCCTTAGAATATGGAGCTAATGAAGATGAAGCCATAGCAGCCTTATTACATGATGCCATAGAAGACCAAGGCGGAGCAGCCACCAGAGCAGAAATTCGCCGGCGGTTTGGGGATCATGTCACTGCTATAGTTGATGGTTGTACAGACGCAGACACCACACCTAAACCCCCTTGGAAACCCCGGAAAGAGGCTTATATTGCCCATATTGCCACCGCTTCCCCTGAAGTATTGCTAGTTTCTGCTGCTGACAAACTCCATAACGTCCGCTCAATTCTCAAAGATTATAGGATGATTGGTGATGCAGTTTGGGAACGATTTCAAGGTGGTAAAGAAGGCACACTTTGGTATTATCGCTCCCTTGTGGATGCTTTCTTAAAAAATCAACTTACTCCTTTAGTGGAAGAATTAGAAAGAGTAGTTTCCGAATTAGAAATATTAGCTGGATACAAAAAATGAAGAACGAAAAGTTTCATCCTTCATAAGTTGATATTTATATTTATTTGTTGATTAACGGAATAAACTACTGAGTGAGGTATCTTCGTGAATGCGCCAAATTGCTTCTCCTAGGAGATTAGCAACTGAAAGCGTCACCAATTGGGGAAAACGATTAGCCTCTGGGATAGGAATAGTATTAGTGACTATAACTTCCTCAAATACCCCACTGGACAACCTCTCAATTGCTGGTGGAGAAAATACAGCATGAGTAGCACAGGCATATACCTGACTTGCACCTTCTTGACGCAATAACTTAGCCCCCTCTGAAATCGTACCCCCAGTATCAATCATATCATCTACCAATATGGCAGTTTTGCCCCTGACATCACCAATTACATTTAAAACTTCCGCCACATTATGAGCTTGACGACGTTTGTCAATAATTGCTAGAGGTGCGTCATTGAGCTTTTTCGCAAATGCTCTGGCGCGTGCTACCCCACCGACATCAGGGGAAACAACTACAATGTCCTGTAATTCTTTGCTAATCAGATAATCTAGAATTACTGGTGAACCATAAACATGATCAAAGGGGATATCGAAATAACCTTGTATTTGCGCTGCGTGTAAATCCATGGCTAGAACTCGATTAGCACCTGCTTGAGTAATCAAATTAGCAACTAACTTAGCAGTGATAGATTCTCTTCCTGCTGTTTTTCTATCAGCACGAGCATAACCATAATAGGGAATTACTGCTGTAACCTGCCGTGCAGAAGCGCGACGACAGGCATCAATCATAATTAGTAATTCCATTAAATGATCATTAACGGGTTGACAACTAGGCTGGATTAAATAGACATCACAACCCCGAATTGATTCTTGGATTTGAACATACAGTTCTCCGTCCGCAAATCTTTTGCGAATCATTGGACCCAAGTCTATGCCTAGATAATGGGCGACTTCTTGCGATAGTGTGAGATTAGCAGAACCGGAAAACAGCCGTAAGCGATTATTGTCAGGTAGTACCGGTGGTATTGGCTGGACTGTTAAAGTGGTAGAACTTAGCACAGCAGATTGAAGTGCATTCATAGAAATATAATCAGAGGTTGAGCAAATTTAATCGAATTGGATTAAACAAATAATAGTGATCTTCAAGTTAGCTCTAGGGTGTGAGAACACCTATAATTGAATAGCGCCGAAAGTGCAAATAATTATTCTATGATATTTACTGCCAATTAACGAATTAGGGAATAGGGAATTATTAGATCATTTATGTTATGAATCACAGAACTGGCAAAATCATCCGTAGATCGAACATTCCTAGATTATATATGCTACCATCTTAGACATATCCTGACTAAAGCCCAAATCTCAGAATATAATAATTCAAGAATTATCTCTAGTATACACTTCCTTGTCGGCGGGGTAACTGAGAAAAATTGCAGAAACCACAATTGGAAGACTTTGGGTCATGTTGTGGGGTGGTGGGTGATGTTTTTACTAAGTTCTAGTTCAGTTGCTATTATATTCAATTCATAGATCATGGAATCACAGATTACGGTTGGTACTATTCTACAAAATCGTTACCACATAATTCACATTATTGGACAGGGAGGATTTGGTAGAACCTATCTAGCAGAAGATCAAAGACGCTTTAATGAGCTTTGTGTTCTTAAAGAATTAATTGCCCCAATCACGGGAACATCTGCTGGAGAAAAAGCACAGGAGTTATTTGAACGAGAGGCTGCTATCTTGTATCAAATTGAACATCCACAAATTCCTAAGTTTCGAGAAAAATTTGCCCAAAATGAAAAGTTATTTTTGGTGCAAGATTTTGTGGCTGGTAAAACTTACCGGAATTTACTCAAAGAACGCCAAGAGGTTGGTACAACTTTTACGGAAGCTGAAGTATTGCATTTGCTACAAAGTCTATTACCTGTACTTAGTTATATTCACGGACAAGGAATTATTCACCGAGATATTTCTCCAGAGAATATGATTTTACGGGAAAATGATTTTTTGCCTGTGTTAATTGACTTTGGGGTAGTTAAGGAATTAGCTACAAAGTTACAATCATCAAGTCCTACACCAGTAACTACTGTGGGTAAATTAGGTTACGCACCTAGTGAGCAGATGCAAACAGGTAGGGTATATCCTAGTAGTGATTTGTATGCGTTGGCTGTGACGGTAATAGTTTTGCTGACGGGGAAAGAACCCGCAGATTTATTTGACGAGCAGCAACTAACTTGGAATTGGCAAAAATGGGTAACTGTGAAACCAGAATTTGCTCAGGTTTTGGAGCGAATGTTGAGTTATATGCCGGCGATGCGGTATCAAACTGCTGCTGATGTTATTCAAGCTCTGCTAAACTTAGGACAGAATGGCCAATTTCCTACTAATTTATCTTCTTTACAAACTATTGCTGTTGGTCATCGTCCTGAACCTATCTCAACAACTCCTAAACCCCCAGAATCTTCTAATTCTAGCCAAAGTAGCTCTTTTTTGGATAATAGTTGGGTGTTGGGAGGAATTGGCTGTATTGTAATTATTTTAGCAGGGGTTGGTTCTTGGACTTGGGTAAGTTCACTTAAAAATCGCTCTCGTCCAGCAGCGGAAACAACCACAAGCCCACAATCATTTCCTTCCCCTGTTATTCCCAGTGTGATAACATTAACACCAACGCCTACACCCACGCCGACTAATAGTGAACTTGTGATTAATCGTCAACGTCTGAAGTTAGACAAGTATAATAAAGCGAAAGTTGAGGGAACACTACGAGAAAATGAATTAGTTGAATATAGTTTCCAAGGTAAGAGTGGGGAAAAATTAATTGTATCTGCGAATGAAAACAGTGGTATTGTACTGACGATTTTAACTGATAATAAAATTGTTAATACTCAAGATCAAGAATCTACATCCTATGAGGGAATATTAGCGCGTGATGGAAGATATATTATTCGGTTAGGTTTGTCTGGGGACATTTCGGAGGTTAATTATAGTTTGGATGTGGTTTTAGAAGTGCCTACACCAACGGAAACGCCAACTCCGACGGAAACACCAACTCCGACGGAAACACCAACTCCGACGGAAACGCCCACACCGACGGAAACGCCTACACCAACGGAAACGCCAACTCCGACGGAAACACCAACTCCGACGGAAACACCAACGGAAACACCAACGGAAACGCCTACACCAGGGTTTAATGGGACCAATTAACCTAATTAACGCTAAATTATGAAAAGAAGCAAATTAAGTTGTTATTGTTAGCGAAAAACTTTGTTAAATACTTTACTGATTACGGGAACTGATACGGAGGCTGGTAAAACTGTTGTGACAGCGGCCTTAGCGGCTTATTGGCAAAAATATTATCCTCAGCGCAGTTTGGGGATAATGAAGCCAATTCAATCGGGGGTAGGAGATAGAGAACTGTACCAAACTCTATTTAATCTGGAACAGTCGCCAGCAGAAATTACACCTTTGTATTTTCAAGCCCCTTTAGCTCCGCCTATAGCTGCTGCTAAGGAAAATCGCTATGTTGATTTAGCATTAGTTTGGCAGACTTTGTTAGCTTTGCAAAAACAACGTGATTTTATCCTGGTAGAGTCTTTAGGGGGTTTAGGTTCACCAATTACTGATGAATTGACGGTGGCTGATTTGGCGGGTGCATGGGGACTACAGACCATTTTGGTTGTGCCTGTAAGATTGGGAGCGATCGCTCAAGCTGTTGCTAATATAGCATTAGCTAGGCAAACTAAAATTAATCTCCGGGGGATTATTCTTAATTGTACCCAACCCCGCCAGGAAGCAGAAATTGCCGATTTAACTCCACCAGGGTTAATTCAATCATTAACAAATATACCCGTTTTAGGTTGTATACCCTATCTGGAAAATCCCAGAGATTTGCAAAAACTTGCGGAAGTTGCTGCTAATTTGGATTGGGAAATATATTGTAGCTAATGGGTGATTGGTGATTGGGAAGAGTTTTTTAATTGTTAATTTTTAATTGATAAATATGGTTTCTACATTTCCTCTCAATTCAACAGTAAATCTCCAAAATGTGCGGTTAGAAATTCGAGCTTTACAACCGCAATTAGTAGAATGGAGACGACAGATTCACCAAAAACCAGAATTAGGTTTTCAGGAAAAAATCACCGCTGAGTTTATTTCCCAAAAGTTGCAATCATGGGGAATTGCACATCAAATCGAAATTGCTCAAACGGGAATTGTAGCTATTATTAAAGGTGAAAAATCCGGGACGGGTAAAGTATTAGCAATTCGTGCTGATATGGATGCTTTACCTATTCAAGAACTCAACGAGGTTTCCTATTGTTCTCAACATGATGGTATCATGCACGCTTGTGGACATGATGGACATACAGCGATCGCTCTCGGCACAGCCTGTTACTTAAATAACCATCGTCAAGACTTTAGCGGGACTGTAAAAATTATTTTTCAACCTGCAGAAGAGGGACCAGGTGGCGCAAAACCGATGATAGCAGCGGGTGTACTTAATAACCCAGATGTTGATGCAATTATCGGTTTACACTTATGGAATAATCTGCCGTTGGGGACAGTAGGGGTGCGAGACGGGGCATTAATGGCCGCTGTTGAATTGTTCCATTGTACTATTTTCGGTAAAGGTGGACACGGAGCAATTCCTCATCAAACCGTAGATTCTCTAGTTGTAGCGGCACAAATAGTCAATGCTTTACAAACCATTGTTTCCCGTAATGTTAACCCCCTGGATGCAGCAGTTGTGACAGTGGGCGAATTTCATGCAGGAACAGCAGTTAATGTAATTGCTGATACCGCGAAAATGGGCGGAACTGTGAGGTATTTTAATCCTCATTTAGCAGGTTTTTTTAAAGAACGCATTCAACAAATTATCGAGGGGATTTGTCAAAGTCACGGTGCAAGTTATGAATTAGATTATAACCATCTTTATCCACCCGTAATCAATGATTCTGCCATAACTGCACTAGTGCGTTCAGTAGCGGAAGAAGTGGTAGAAACCCCCATTGGTGTACTCAGTGAATGTCAAACTATGGGTGGGGAAGATATGTCATTTTTCCTGCAAAAAGTTCCTGGTTGTTACTTTTTTCTTGGTTCTGCAAATCCCGATAAAAAATTAGATTATCCTCATCATCATCCTCGGTTTGATTTTGATGAAACTGCTTTATCAATGGGTATAGAAATATTTGTGCGTTGTTTGGAAAAGTTTTTTGATTGAAAACTAAAAACATGATAAAATCGTTTTTAATTATTCGCAGGTTATCATCCTACCCCAGCAGAAATTTATTTAAACCAATGGTTATCAACTAATAAATTATTTTCCTCTTTCCCGATGATTAGCAGCTTGTAATAATAAAGATTCGGCAAAAGAGATTGCTTCATTTGCGGATTTACCACCAGCTAATTGTGCCAATTCTTCCCGACGGGTAGTTAAATTATTTAAACTTGTCACTCTTACCACTGTCCGCTGTTCATCATCACTATTAATAACTTTATTAATTACTAATTTATCAACACGAAAATGATGATCTGCCATGGCGGCAATTAGAGGCTGATGGGTTACACATAATACTTGATGTTCTTGACTAAGTTGATGCAATTTTTCCGCTATGGCCTGGGCAACTCTACCAGAAACCCCCACATCAATTTCATCAAATATCATTGTTCCCACTTCATTACCTTGATGGAAACAGGCTTTTAAGGCTAGTAAAAATCGACTCATCTCTCCACCGGAGGCAATTTCTGTTAATGGTTGAATAGGTTCACCAGGATTAGGACTAAACATAAAAGTAATTTTATCTGCACCTGTAGAACTGGGGGAAATGGGGATAATTTCTATTTGGAATTTTACCTTATCCATGGCTAAAGGTTTGAGTTCAGCTAATAATTGAGATTCTAAATTAGCTGCAGTTTGTCGTCGTAATTGGGTGAGTTCTTGACTAATTTGATGGAGTGTTTGTAAAGATAATTGTTCTTGTTGTTCCAAAGTTTCGATAGATTGTTCACTAGTATTTAATTGATTTAATTCAGTTTGAATACGTTCATAATAAGCCATAGCTTCCGTCAAAGTTGGTCCATATTTACGACAAATTTGTTTTAATTCCCGTATCCGTTCTTCCACTTCCTCTAACCGCTGAGGGTCTGCTTCTAACCCTTCTCCATAAATATTAATTTGTCTACCTACTTGCATTACTGCTGCTACCGCGTCTCGCACCAATTCCAGAAGGGATTGTAGTTGAGAATCATATTCTACCATCTGAGTTAATATCATCTCTCCATCGGCTAATAAATCAGCAGCGGTGCGAGTTTCCTGATCATCTTGATACAAAGCCTGATAGACTTTATAACTCATTTGTTGTAAATCAACAACATGATTGAGGCGGTCCCGTTCTTGATTTAATTGTTCCATTTCCTGGGTATCATTAAGATTAGCAGCACCCAGTTCTTGTACTTGATAGGTGAGTAAATCCAATTGTTGCAGCCTTTCCCGTTCTGATGTCCGGCGTTTTTCTAGTGCTTGACGGGCTTGTTGATAGATAATAAAAGCAGCAGCGACATTTTGTCGTTTTTGCAACAAAGCATCACCACCATATAAATCTAACCAATCTCGAACCTGAGCAGATTGTCCTACCTGTACGGTTTGCCCTTGTGCTGTAATTTCTACTAAATGATCCCGTAATCCTCCCATTAAGGGGCGATTTACCAGGACTCCATTTACCCGTGATCTACTGCGTATATTACTGATGGTGGTGGCAATTTCTCGACTAATTATTACAACATGATCATCTGTTAAATCAATTTCCTGTTCGTTTAACCAAGCAGTTAGAGGAGGAGTAACGCTAAAAGTTGCTTCTACTATAGCTCTATTTGTGCCAGTCCGAATTACTCGACTGGAGACTTTACCACCTAAAACTGCATCAATTGCATCTAATATAATTGATTTTCCTGCTCCGGTTTCTCCTGTTAATACATTCAAACCGGCACCAAAATCTAATTCTAGATGATCAATTAAGGCAAAATTTTCAATTCTTAAATATAGTAGCATTTACATTATCCTCAGATTGCAGACTTCCTTATTTACCCTGATTATTAGCAACTTAAGCTCAGGGAAACAGAGTCACGGTTGTATCTCTATTCCCAGCAGCTAATATTTTACCATCTAGACTGAAGGCAATTGAGTCAATCACTGAATCAGTACATTGTAGATTATTACACTGGTCGGGAGCAAGCGGAAGATAAATTGTATGAAGACAGTATTGGTATTGTAATATGCCTGTGATATGAATAGATAAGAGCAATTTCTCATTAAGAAATAATTAGGATGCTTGGGTAGTTCAATTTTTACAGAACCGTTTATGTATACATATCCATGGACAAGTAGTAATAGAGCGGGAAGCAATTCTTTAGGTAACTTTTTAACAGATTCTGAGCGGGAAATGCTGTTAGAATCATTACAAGAAGATTGTCCTGAATCTCAGCGTCAACGGATTCAAATCATGTTGTTAGCGGACGAGGGGATAACTCAAGCAGAAATTTGTCAAATTTTGGGGTGTTGTCCCGCAACTGCTAGACATTGGATACACATAGCTCGTCAGGGAATGGTGCATCAATGGCAAGATTGTCCGATTGGTCGCCCTAAATTAGTTAGTAATGAATACTTACAACGATTAAAAGAATTATTTTACAGTAATCCTCGTGGTTATGGTTATGGTTCTCAACACTGGACATTGAATTGGTTACAGAAACATCTATGCGAAGAATTTGGCTTTAAAGTGAGCGATCGCCATTTTAAGCGACTTCTCAAACAAATGGGTTTATCCACTCGACGAAAATCGAGCCATAACGGACAAAACAGCCCAAAATCAGCCGCAGAACCCAAAATAGCCATTGCTGACCTTAAAAAAACAAATACCGCCGATTCCTCCGAAATTATACTTATTAATTCTCACAAAGCAGTAAAGGATTTAGACATTTATGGTGCACAATATCTCCGCTCAATTAGTATCTCTGCAACAAATCAACAATATATTAGGGTATTCACTGACCACAGAAGAATTTTATCACTATCTTCCTGAACTTCAACCTATTAACCCTAAAGTCGGCAAATTCTGGACAGGAAAGAATGTTGAACCGGGCATTTACATTATCATTACGGGCAAAGTCAGACTATTAGATGATAGAGATGAATTAATTACTACTCTAGAGCCTGGAGAATCTTTCGGTGAATTTACCTTGTTTCCCGAATCTAAATTTCAGACTTATGGAGCCAGAGCTTCAGCAAATTTACAGTTATGTTTCTTGCCAGAAAAGTTACTGTTGCCATTAATAGCCAAGTATCCCCAAATTCGAGAACATTTATGGCAGAAAGCATACTCCCCAGAAACGCAGATTATACAAGCAGATTATGCACCGATAAAACTAAACCCACCAGAAAACGACAATTCAAATTCAGATTCAACCCCCTATTTAACCTCAGAATCAAAAATTAATAAAGCCTATTTTCCCAGTCCCAGACAACGGGTGGGGCATTTATGGCAAAAGGTAATGGGGCGCTATCCATTCTTTGCTCAACAAAGTGGTTCTGACTGCGGAGCAGCTTGTTTAGTGATGGTGTCCAGGTATTGGGGGAAACGTTTTAGTGTAAATCGTCTCCGTGATATTGCCAATGTAGACCGCAATGGTGCATCTTTGCGAGGGTTATTAACAGCAGCAGAAAGTCTAGGTTTTGCTACTAGACCTGTCAAAGCTAGTTTAAAGCAGTTAGCAAAGCAAAAATTACCTGCTATTGTTCATTGGGAAGGCAAACATTACATAGTGGTCTACGAAATTACCCCTAAATATGTAATTGTGGCAGACCCTGCTATTGGTCAACGC
The DNA here is from genome assembly GCF_014698755.1 of Aphanizomenon flos-aquae FACHB-1287. Classification (GTDB taxonomy): domain Bacteria; phylum Cyanobacteriota; class Cyanobacteriia; order Cyanobacteriales; family Nostocaceae; genus Dolichospermum; species Dolichospermum flosaquae. The sequence goes on from NZ_JACJTO010000022.1 coordinate 33,831, forward strand.
ACCCTCACCCATGAGGAATTTAACAGCGACTGGACTGGTTATACATTGTTGTTACAACCGACAGCAATGCTCAAAGAAACGAAAGAGACATCTACACCTTTTTGGCAGTTTTTCGAGTTAATAAAACCCCATTCTGTAGTCATGTTGGAAGTATTTATCGCTTCCATATTTATCCAGATATTTGGCTTAATTACCCCCTTATTTACCCAATTAATTTTAGATCGGGTAGTGGTACAACGGTCAGAACTGACCCTGACAGCAGTAGGAATAGGATTGTTGATTTTTAGCCTTTTTCGGGTGGCCATGACTGGTTTAAGGCAATATCTTTTAGATCATACGGCTAATCGAATAGATTTAGCATTAGTTGTCGTTCCCATACTCTGTATGGGAATGAATTACAGAAGGCTCTGCCTTCATTGATACTAAGTCACGGAGGCAGAGCCTCTAGGTAGCATTCCCAGTCGGAGACTGGGAACGAGAAAAAAACCCTACCGCTTCTCCCCAGCTATAATTATAGCTGAACCACTTGTAATCAGGGCTGTACCTATCCCAATTGGAGTTGTGAAAATTGGTTTTATGCTCTGAGATTACACTACTCAAATTCTGAGATTAAAACAGACCCACTACCCATTTAACGGCTTTAGTAACTGCCCAAGCTACGTCATAAGCAAAGCTAGTTTCTGGTGTTGGTTTACCGCCAAAAATCGAATTAATAAAACTATCCTCTGTTAATTCTTGCAAGTAGTCTGAATTGATATCTAGAATGCTGATTCTACCTTTCATGATGTTAATTTTCTCCACACTAATAACAATTGATTTCTGCAAAACAAAAAGGCAACTTTTAATTAGTTAATTTCCATTGCAAGCATCAGAAACACCTTTTTTAATATCGGACCAATGGTTTATAACATAAACAGCAGCAGCAACAACCCAAGGCCAAATACCACCTTGAATTAAAGATTGTTCTTCAGCAGTCAGTTCAACAAAGTTTTCACTATGCAAGTCAGCAATTTGAATCTTAGCCATCTTCGTATTCTCCTTGGTTTTAAAAAGTCAAAAAATCTAGAAAAAATCGGAAATTCAGATTATGGTGCAAAATATTCAGTTAACAAGCCGTTGGTGTGGCCACGTGAATTGACAATTCAGAAGCATTGTAATTATCCGTAATTACTTGCGGACAACGCATACAAGCTGCTTTCCCTTCCTGTTGCCACCAACGACAATCACGACGTATAGAACAGGGAGGTAATTCCTCTCCTACTGTCGGTAAGTTTTCGACAATTCGTGTAGCTAAACCACAATTTTTCCCATCAAAATGTTGACAACCATTTGTGGCACAAGTTGAAGCTGTACGAAATACTTCCGCTGGTGTCACAGGACTAACTTTAGCTATTAATTCATCTGTGATAGGTTGAGGCTGTTTCAGATAAGCTACACGAGGTTCTGCTACTGTTCCACCAATGATACCGAAAACAAAACTTTCCCCTGGTTCTGGTCTAGCACTGGGGCAAAGTGTAGTTTTTTCAGCAATTTCTTTCATCCTTTTAGCCTCCAAATAAGAGGATTTTTATGCCAAACGAACATCAGTTGGACGTGCGATTTTTCCTATTGTGATAGGCTCACGGATGATTATTCCACATATTATGGGTTTGATGAGTCTCGCACCGCTTGTGGTAAGAGCTATACCACCAGAAACGTTTTTAGCTTCTTCGTCAGATACAGATGCTAGAGCCTCATTACGACGCGCTACTGCATTATTAACAGCACTATCAATTAGGTCATTGATTTCAAGACGATGATTATTCATGTTAATTTTCCTCAGAAGTCTGTAGGTGAATTAATTTGTTAGGGTTGTTATTCTTTATTTCCCGACTACATCTTATTAAAAATAAAAACCTCTGTCTAGAGACTTAGACAAAATAAAAGTGACATAATTGTTTCAGTTTTGTCACTTTCAATAGCTTGATGATAACAGCATTTTCCGCACAAATATCCGTAAACTTGCCCTTTTAAGTTGAAAATATCACTAAAAAATAGACAATTACGGATTAAAAATAGCCAAAAAAAAGGGACATAATTGCTGCAATTTTGTCACTTTTGCCTATTAATTTAAATAGAAGCGTTTATTAACATGAAACGTACTATACTAGTCTTCCAAGAGTGCAAGAAGAATCAGTATAACCGCGAGGACAATCAGAAGAAACGGGGTAACAAGATAAATTAGGTAATTTCTCTTTTCATGCCTTGACTTTAGCTCATTATCTTCCATAACTTATTAGTATTATTTAACCTAAATATTTTCAGCACTTATATTTTATACAAAAATATCTAAATAAACCAATAAAAATCCCCTAAAAGTCAGATTTTAACGCATTGACAAAATTACAAAATAGTGCACCCATAAATATACGGAAAATTTAGAGGAATCATTAAACCGTTCACAAAAGTGCAAAAGCGTAACATTCTATTACTGATTCTGTAGTATAGTCATCAGTGATAGTATATTTGATTGCGTAAACTTTTCAGGAGTTAAAGAATGTCCATACCAGCAGACCCCGTTAAATTGATGAAGCAAGAAGTTGGCAAAGCCGCCGCCAATTTGGTAAAATCTGGTTCAATAGTTGGTTTGGGTACAGGCTCAACTACAGCTTACACCATTCAATATTTGGGAGAACGCCTTAAATCAGGGGAACTCAAGGATATTGTCGGTATCCCCACCTCATTTCAATCAGAAGTATTAGCAAAAGAGTATGGTGTTCCCCTCACAACTTTAGACGCTGTAGACCATATTGATATTGCTATAGATGGTGCAGACGAAGTAGACCCCCACAAAAATTTGATTAAGGGTGGTGGTGCTGCACATACCCGCGAAAAAGTTGTAGATTACCTGGCCGCACAGTTTATCGTTGTCGTTGATAGTGGTAAATTGGTAGATAAACTCGGTTCTGTATTTGCTGTCCCCGTGGAAGTTATTCCTATGGCACTTACCCCTGTTACTAATGCTATTAAAGCACTTGGTGGTAAACCAGAATTGCGTATGGGTGTGAGAAAAGCAGGACCTGTAATTACTGACCAAGGTAACATGATTTTAGATGTCACATTTGATCATATTGACGACCCTGTAAACCTGGAAAAAACACTGAATAATATTCCCGGTGTTTTAGAAAATGGCATTTTTGTCAATTGTGCAGATATTGTTCTTGTTGGTGAAGTTATTGACGGTAAACCTGTAGTTCGAGAACTTTAATAGTTTTCTTTGACACTCCCCATTCTCAGTCTCAGAGAATGTTTTAAAAGTGCTATCCCGTAATTCTGATCACATTTTTACCCCCTTTAGTCCCCCCTTATGAAGGGGGGAAACAAGAAAATCCAGTTCCCTCCCCTATGCTTTGGAGAGGGTTAGGGTGGGGTCAAAAATATTTGATACATCAATCATGGCTTTTCAAATCTCAGCAGCTTGGGGATGTCAATAAGTCAAAACGGCTATGTTATTAAAATGTTTTTTACGGATTTGATAGCTATTTTTTCTGCTTTGTTGGGAATACATGAGTTATGTCCTTTCTAAGAAACTCAGAAAATTTTCTCAAGTTAGACAATATTGTTATATATTATCAGGTAGAATAAGATATTTGTCTGTTCTCAACAACTGCTGCTTTATATGTCCAATATTTACACCGTAGAAATTAACCACCAAGGTACAACATATACTTTACAAGTTCCTGAAGATCAAACTATCCTCGCGGCCGCTTCCTCTACTGGTTTAGACTTACCAACTTCTTGCGGTGCTGGTGTTTGTACAACTTGTGCAGCTTTGATTACACAAGGAACTGTAGATCAAGCGGATGGTATGGGTGTAAGTCCAGATTTGCAGAAACAGGGCTATGCACTACTTTGTGTTGCTAAACCTCTTTCTAATTTAAAAATTGAAACCGAAAAAGAAGACATTGTTTATCAAGCACAATTTGGGAAGGGGTAGATAATTATTAATTAGCAATTACTAAAAAGTTACTGTATTCTAGAAAGCACAAACACAAAGGATTGAGAATAATGACAACTCACTTTATTACCGCTGAAATCGAATTACAAGAAACCACAATTGAGCTAGAAAAAGCTATTACAGCAGAACTACAAAAACAAGGTGAACCTCTGCGTTGGTCTATCACTGCTGTTAATGAAGAAGAACAAACCGCAACAGTAGAAGCTGTAGTTACCGCTTAGATTTATCCTTTGCGTCTTGACGCGAAATAAAAACCTGTGATATCTATTCAGAAACCATACACCGTAATTTTAATCATACCTACCGGCATTGGGGCAGCGATTGGCGGTTATGCTGGTGATGGGTTACCAGTAGCTAAAGTTATATCACAGGTTTGCGATCGCTTGATTACTCACCCCAATGTCCTAAATGGTGCGAGCTTATACTGGAATCTTCCCAATACCTTATATGTCGAAGGTTATGCTTTAGACAAATTTGCGGCTGGAGAATGGGGTTTACGTCCCGTTCGGAGTAATAGGGTAGGTTTACTTTTAGACCAGGGGATTGAACCGGAATTAATGCTGCGACACTTGCAAGTAGCCGACGCAGCCAGAGCAACCCTAGGATTAAATATTACAAATCATGTTATTACCGATAGTCCTTTAAACGTAGAATTACGGACTTCTTCATCAGGTGCTAGTTGGGGAACAATAGGAAATCCTGATAGTTTATTACGGGCTGCCGATAAATTAATTATAGAAGAAAAAGCCGAAGCGATCGCAGTTATTGCCCGATTTCCCGACGATATGGACGAAAACGCAGTTCAAAACTATCGCCAAGGTCAAGGAGTAGACCCTCTAGCTGGTGCAGAAGCCGTCATTAGCCATTTATTAGTTCGCACCTTTAAAATTCCCTGCGCCCATGCTCCTGCCCTTTCTAGCACCCCTGGATCCCCTAATTTATCACCTAGGGCAGCGGCTGAAGAAATAGGCTACACATTCTTACCTTGCGTTTTAGTTGGTTTAAGTAACGCCCCGCAATTTATCGTTAATACAGAAAATCATAATTCTTTATCCACTGATATCTGGGCAGATCAAGTTGATGCTGTAATTATTCCCGCCACTGCCTGTGGAGGTAGTGCTTTATTGAGCCTAAGCCAGAAACGATGTCAAATAATTACAGTCGCAGAAAATAAAACTTTGATACAAGTTTCTGCTCCCATGTTAGGAATTCCCACCTTGCAGGTAAACTCATATTTAGAGGCTGTAGGGGTATTAGTTGCTCATAAAGTCGGTATCAATCCTTGGTCATTAACAATTAACAATTAACCAATTATTTTTTTAAAATCCTGTGATTGAACAAAAAAATCAACAACCAGAAATCCCCTACCTAACACGCACCCAGGTTTTAGTAGCAATGGGTGTAACGGCAATTACTCTCTGGATAGTTGCTAAATTATGGTTGGGCTCGGGTAATATTCTCCTTTTTAAGTGGTACTGGCACGAACAGCATTTATTATTAGGAATTGGTTTAGGTATAATCATAACCATATTAAGTGGTTTAGCTTATCGCTTTTCCTCTCCCTATCGTCAAAGTGCTGATTATTATCTAAAAATGGTTCTTCAACCTTTAGCTTTACCAGATTTAATTTGGTTAGGATTACTCCCTGGGTTAAGTGAGGAATTATTATTTCGGGGTGTAATGATACCCGCTTTAGGTGGAAATCATCTGGCTGTAATAGTATCAAGTCTTTGTTTTGGAGTTTTGCACCTTAGCGGTCTCCAACAATGGCCTTATGTAATTTGGGCAACCATTATTGGGGTGATTCTCGGTTATAGTGCCCTATTAAGTGGCAACTTGTTATTACCAATTGTTGCTCATATTGTCACAAATTTACTATCTAGCTATTTCTGGAAAATTCAACGATTTTCAACATGAGCAGTCAAAGGTTGATAGCAGTTCCCATGCTCATGAGATACAAAGTTTTTTAGTTTTAGGGAACAGGAAATAAATTAATGTATACTTCATTAGACCAGGAAACGATACAATGGCAATGTAAATTAGAAGACGCTTATTCTAATTTTGTTGTTACGATAATGCTTTTGATATTTACACAAAATATCCCACCTATAAGCCATTTTAGCATTATTTGGTGGGATATATGGTAGTTTAATTAAGAGTTTTTTCTCTAAAGTAAACACAAGCAAAAACCAGGTTTTTTCTTAGAAATCATCAAGAAACTGACCAATACGATTAATTACAGGGTCTACCTCTTGAGGTTCAGGTTCAGGTACGGACTGCACCACACCTACGCTATCAACCATAGGAGGAACATAATTAAGCGCTTGCTGGTTGAGGATGATTGCCAATTTTGCCACTTGTTGAGTAAGTTGCAACATTTGACCTTCTATCGCCTCCAAACGATGAGACTCCCGCGCAGAAAAACGTTTCTCAAAACCAGCCATTTGATTTTGTATCTCACCGATTTGCTGTTCAACCGTAGTTCCATTTGCTTTTTTAGAAGCTAGTTGTGCACTTTCTGGGACACACAAAAACTTCCATAGTGCCTCCTTACACAGGTCACTGAAAGTTTTATTTGGCTGTACCTCTAAGTAGCTTTCCACCTGCGCCAACAAGCTCTCATCAGCAATTTCTGGATTGAATGTAACGGACTTAACTACCTTTTTTGACCATTGAAACATTAGTTTTATGACCTAACAGAGCGACTAGCTGCAGATAATTGCGCTTCTCCGTAAATATACTGACCCAAGGCATTAGCTTGCCGAGAAGGTGCAGCTAAGTAAGCATTGATTTTAGCTTCTTTGAGCAGACGTTGGACATCTTCCCAGAAAAACTCTCCACCGCCACCAGTAATAATCACATCTGTCACCCGCTCTGGCAACCACGCTAACACACGAGAACAAATTTCCCGTGAAAACATTTCTATCAGATTAGGCAGAAAATCATCTAAATTAGCGGGAGTGCTAGAGCCTTTGGGACGGTAGAAACGTTCCCCTTTAGGTTTATTAACCGCAGAAATCAATGCTAAAGACTGACTATCAGCACCGGGTATTTCCTTAGCCACCATTTCATAAAACTTGCTCATACCAAAGTCTTCACTTGTAGAAGCACCTCTAGCAAAACGGAAATTGTCCACCATGAGCATATCAATAGTTTGGTGACCAATATCAACAATACCTACAGATATCTTAGTAAAATCGGGAGATGTTACGGCTTTATTAGGTTGAGTTTCTGACCATAGCAAACTACCATATCCTTCAGGCATAATCCAGACTTTGGAAATATGCAATGATATTGATTCCCCCCGGAAATTTAACACATGGGTTCCAGTTAGCAAACCAATTAACTGTGCCTTTTCCTTTTCAAATTGTTCCAAAGATAGGAAAGGTAGACCCAGGACAACAGCAATTTCATCCTTGAGTTTAAAGTAGCCCGCAGAGGACAACACCTTCACCAGAGCATCTTCTACCTTAGATTGGCCAACGCCAAGATTTGCCCCAAAATCGGCAGCTAACTGCCCCACAGCATAGCCACTACCTTGATACTCCAACCACAAATCCATGAGCGGGTCAGTTGCCTTAGCCTCAAATACGCCACCACGAATTTGCTCAATTGATGTTTGTTTCACATTAGCAGGAATGAAAGCCACATGATTAGGTTCACGGCTCACACAAGTCTTTGTAGAGGTTCTACCTAAATCCACACTGAGAATAGTTTTGCCAGTAATATTGCTGCTGGGCTTTCCAGAATTTACAGCACTAGCAGTATTGATTGCTGTGGCTGCTGGTTGACGGTTCATGGGAACGGCAGCGGCATTCATGGGATTAGCTACGGGCGGTTGGTCTGTCATGAAAGCTCCTCTTTAAAAAGTTATCATGCTCATCTTACAAAAAGGTGAGCTACAAAAAAAAATTTAGACTGGGTTAAGTGTAACCAGAAATACGTCAAAATTGATAATCGGCAATGGTCAATTTTCTATGATTTAGCATTTTTGATGGCAGTTTTGGGTAAATGATCAGATTTTCTTCCTGATTTGGTATTTTTACCCTTGTAATTGACTGTCCAAAAAATCAAGACTATAGCAGTCCTACTTTCTTTAATTGAATTGCCGAAATAAGTCCTAGAAAATCCCCCTTAATCACCTATCATTTCAGTAGTGAGAGAAAAAATGATTAATTTCCCCCACTGCCAGTTTTAGCTAAATATACTAGCTAAATAGTTGATGTCAAAGATTGAACCCTCGACTCTGAAGACCATTCTAATGGATTCCAGACTCTTTCTTCTAAAGCCATCTGATCAATTAAACTAGCCAGACGTAAAGCTTTAAGAGCTTGTTCACCACCAACAGAGGGCTGATTGCCTCCACGGACACAGTTAACAAAATGCTCTAACTCGGCACTCAGAGGCTGAATATTACTGGTATAAACCTTTTCGATTAAACCATCTTGTCTATAAAGGACTTTTTGATGATCAACTAGAGGATTGATCGGGGTTTGCCGATGTACTAAAATTTCATTATTGAGAAAATCTGCTTCTGTAAATGAATTTTTACAATGGGCAACTAAGCGGCGAATTTTCCGGTGAGTAACTTTGCTGGCTGTAAGAGTAGCAACAATACCATTAGCAAAACCTAAGGTCGCAGTTACATAATCTAAATAACCTGAGTCTAAAGAACGAGTCCCACTAGCAGTCAATTTCACCACCGGTGAGCCGGCTAATTCTAGCAACAAATCAATATCATGGATCATTAAATCCAGCACTACGGAAACATCATTTGCCCGCGCTGAATAAGGACTCATGCGGTGAGCTTCTAAAGCCAAAACTTCCTCTGTTTTCAGAACTTGGCTCAGTTCCCTAAACGCGGGATTGAATCGCTCAATGTGACCCACTTGCAAAATACACTGTGATTCTGCCGCAGCATTTACTAAAGATTCGGCCTCAGAAATACTAGCCGCTATCGGTTTTTCAATTAAAACATGGATTCCTGCTAACAAACAATTGATGCCCACAGCATAATGTAGTCGTGTAGGTACGGCTACACAAATTGCATCTACATGGGGCAGTAAGTCACAGTAATCTTCAAAAAACCGGACTTTGTATTTGCTGGCAGTTTCTAACCCACGTTCCACGTTAATATCGGAAACGCCTACTAGTTCCACATCCTTCATGAAACTCAGGATGCGGGTGTGATGCTGTCCCATGTTACCAACACCAATCACTCCTATACGGATGTGCTGGGGCTGGCTGCGCTGTGAATATAGATTTGGTTCTGACATTGATATGCTATCTTGCACTATTGTTCTCTCCTCAACCACCAAATTTAGAGACTCTACGGTTGTTGGCCTTTATACCTAAACGCCAAGTTTGATTTGTCTTAAACCATCCAGATGGTAACATAGTGATTATGTTTATGAAGAATTTTAAAGTTTGGGTTCAGTTCCCACCATCTGGTTATCTTTTCGGTCAACAATTGTTAATTGACCTGTTTTATTTATCCACTAGCGAATTACGCGCTCTTTTGTTGAATTTGTAAATCACATGACTCTCAGTATAAATTCCCTGGTATATAGTTCAAGAATGAACTAGACAAATAAAAACGCATTTTTTTTATTGATAGATTAATCACTCTCTCTACAAGTAAAATTACAGTTCACTAAATGGTTAACACTCAGATTATAATGTTTTAGGTGATTTACACAACTAAATATTCTCACACCTGACAGTATTTTTGTACACATTTAATTTTTGTTGGGGGCATTCCGTTAATTTTCCCATCTTTTAGCTGCAATTTGTGAAAAAATGGGCAACTGCGCCCACTTCTCTCTGTTGTCTCTATTTCTTGATCTCCTATTCCGTAATCTGACCATGAAAGCTGTAATTTTATTATCTGGTGGTTTAGACTCTTCAACTGTTCTTTATCAAGCAAAGGCTGATGGCTGTGAATGTTATACTATTTCTTGTGATTATCAACAGCGACATAGAAAAGAATTAGATGCCGCTTTAAAGGTTGGAAAAGCGGCTGGTACTATTCAGCATCAAGTAGTTAGTTTTGATTTACGCCAATGGGGTGGTTCAGCACTCACAGATGATAAAATTAGTTTACCAGAACAAAGATCCCTGGATGAAATGGCGGAAAATATTCCTGTCACCTATGTTCCAGCACGGAATACAATCTTTTTAAGTTTTGCCTTGAGCTATGCAGAGGCGATCGCCGCAGAAAGGGTATATATTGGTGTTAATGCCCTAGACTACTCCGGTTATCCAGATTGTCGTCCTGACTATATTCAAGCTATGCAGGAAGTTTTCCGCTTGGGGACAAAACAAGGACGCGAAGGACAAGCTATTCAAGTTATTACCCCCTTAATTAATTTAAAGAAAACAGAAATTATCCAACTTGGTAATCAATTAGGAGTTCCTTGGCATCTGACTTGGTCCTGTTATGCAGGTAGTGATTTAGCTTGCGGTGTCTGTGATTCTTGTCGGTTGCGGTTAGCAGCTTTTGCTGAATTGGGGTTGACAGATCCGATTGATTATGTTTAGGATGAAATTCTCATTTGAATTTGATGCAAACGCGGACCAATAACTGAAATTACAGTCAGTTCCAGATGTTCATAATAGAATATCTCGCCCTTATTCGGGATTTTTTGGCATTGATAAAGCAAAAAACCTCCCAAGGTCTGATACTCTCTCCTTATAGGCAAATTCAGATGCAGTACCTGATTAACTTCTTCTAAATTAATTTGTGCTTGCACTAAAAATGTTTGTTGGTCCACCATTTGAATAAGTAAATCATTGCTACTGTCAAGTTCACCCCCAGAGCCAATAATTTCGGCAATAACATCCTGAATAGTTACCAGTCCCACAGTTCCCCCAAATTCATTCACAACCATGACCATAGCTGGTTTATCCTTTTGCATCATTGGCAAAAGCTCGCTTAATAGCGTTTGCTCTGGTACAAATTGAGGTAAACGCATCCAAGGTTGAATTTCTGTCTCTGAGGTGATTTTTCCTAAAGCCAAGGGTTCTGCTAAATCTTGAAAGCAGACTATACCACAAATATCGTCCAAAGACTCCCCAATAATAGGATAGCGAGAATGACCAGTAGAAGTAATTTCCTCAAGTAACCTGTGAAAGCTGGCATTTATGGGTAGAGAAGTAATGCTAGTTCGAGGAATCATGATATCTTCAGCCGTAATATCCCCAAACTCAAAGACATTATTTAAAAGTTCCCGTTCGGCATTTTCCAGACCTGTAGATTCTCGTTCCGTAGAAATAATTAATTGCAGTTCCTCTGGTGTCACTGGAGGTCGCCAACTTTGACCTGTATATTCAATTCCAAATAATCGTAATAACCAGTAAGTTGATTGATTAAGAACCCAGATAAAGGGACTGAAAAAACGAACTATGGATTTTACCGATGGACCCAACAGCCTAGCTAAATGTTCTGAATACAACATGGCCACTGATTTTGGACACAATTCACCTACAACGATTTGTAAGTAAGCAATGGCAAAAAAGGCAATGGGAACTGATAAAGAATGAACTAATAAGTGATTAATTCTCAACGGTAACGGCCAAGAATTAAGCCATTTTTCCACTAATACAGCAATTGTCCCTTCTCCAATCCAACCGAGCGCCAAACTAGAAAGGGTAATACCTAATTGGGCTGTAGATAATAGTCTATCAATACTTCGTTGCAATGTTTCCACCGCGATGGCTCGGATATCACCAGCTTGTACTAACTGTTGAATACGAGTTCGGCGCACTGTCACCATTGAGAACTCCGCTGTTACAAAAAAGGCATTGATAGCAATTAACACTAGCACGCTACACAACCGCAGTCCCGTATCCATCCAACTTAAAGGAGAAAAAGCACTCACTGTCTAAGATACTATATAGATTACCGACAAGGGAAAGAAGATTTTTGATCTTTGGTTTTTTAGGCTGAAGTATAAAAAATACAATTCAAAATCCAAAATCCAAAATTGAATGTTAATTAGCTTTCTCTACAGGAATATCAGACAATTTTAACTTGAGTTTTTGAGCAGGATAATCAGTCAAAGATAAAGATATCTGTTTAACATCATCCAGTAAAGCGGTGGGAACACTAATTGTACCCTTAAATTCCCCACTTTTAGCGGGCAGTTCTACGGGTAAACCTTCTGAAATTGCATTCAAGGTTCGTCCCTTATCGTCTGTAATATCTAAAAAACTATAGAGAAACCGCACAGAATCACTACTGTTATTTTGCATATTCACTCTTAGCAATAAATCACCACCAGAATAGTGAACAGATTTTACAGACATACTTACACCCTCACTTTCAGCAGTAACAGGAAATCCTGGTTGAGAAACTTTTTCAACTATGGGTTCTTCCTTTGGCTTCGGCTTACTAATTTTAATCTCTTCTGCTGCTGATTTGTTGGATTTATTGTCCTTGCTCTTATCGTTAATTCGTGATTTCACGACTTGAAGAATATCCTCCTCTTTCAAAAAAGCCAGCGCGGGTTTCCTACTTCCCTCCTGGGTATTATTCCCCTTGTTGCTGTTAAATTTACTCAAAGGCCGACCATCTGGCGTAGTCACACCTTTAAGTGCCAGACTACCCAAGGTAAAGCCCAAAAAACCACTCGCAGAACCGACTCCCAACATTAGAGTTAACAAAATTAAGGTTAGTAGTACAGTAGTATTTATTTTCATCTTAAACGCAGTAATTTAACACTTAGACTGGTCAACTAGGCTCTTTCAACTCCCCACTATTATTAGTGGTGGGTGGTTGACTAGGGAATAGGAATTCAAATGTTACTATATATGCTACTAGGGATTTTTCAATTTGGCCTTTTCAATCTTAGCAAAGTTCACTACCCTATAAACTTGACTGGAAATAAAAATCTGGAAATGTTCTTGATAATTGTTTATAGGTTGCCAAATTATGGTAGAATGGTGTAATGTGGTTAAAGTGAAGTCATAAATCAATGGCTAAACTGAAATCATAAGGTTGAAATCCAAGTATATAAGCGCCTTTGGCCGATTGGGGAGGCAACGAACTCATAATTCGTCTTCAGGCTGGTTCGATTCCAGCAGGGCGCACTTTCTCAGTTAAAATCTCTATATCAATTTTAGATTGACCTCAAGTTCATAATTTCACATTTAAGATTGTGCTAACAAGTTTACAAAATTCCTTAGTTAAACAAATTCGCAAGTTACATTCCGCTAAGGAGAGAAATAAGCAACAGCTATTTTTATTAGAAGGCACTCATTTGCTGGAAGAAGCTTGTGCGGTTAGCTATCCTTTAGAGGCTATATGTTGTACTCCTCAATGGCAAACAACACATCCTCACTTGTGGGCAGTTATTTGTAGTCAGTGCGATCGCGTTGAAGTTGTTAGTTCAGAAATTTTGGCAGCAATGGCCACAACTGTCAATCCTGATGGTATAGTAGCAATAGCGAAGCGCTGCGGCCAGCAGTTCGCTCAACAAAATCCTTTTACCGGTTTAGTTCTCGCTTTAGAAACAGTTCAAGATCCTGGTAATCTGGGAACGATGATTCGCACAGCAGCTGCTGCAGGTGCGTCAGGTCTGTGGTTAAGTGAAGATAGTGTAGATTTAGATAATCCCAAGGTTTTACGCGCTTCTGCTGGGCAATGGTTTCGCTTAAATATGTCCGTAAGTGAAGATTTAAAAGCCACAGTGCAAACAAGTCAGCAAGCAGGAATGCAGGTAGTAGCCACCTTACCTAATGCTGATTTAACTTATTGGCAGGTAGACTGGCATCAACCTAGTATGATATTATTGGGTAATGAGGGGGCAGGATTGTCAACGGATTTGGCTGCTTTAGCTGATATTCAAGTGAAAATTCCTCTTAGTCCTGGGGTAGAATCCTTAAATGTAGGGATTACTGCTGCTTTAATGTTGTATGAAGCTCAAAGACAGAAAATTTTTGGGTGATTATGTGGTCTTTAGACCGGGCTAAATTGCCAAATTGGTGGAATATGAATAAATTTGTGAAACAAGGGTTAATTTGGCTAAATGCAGCCACGATTGCCGTTAGTTTGATGGCTTGCAATGGTTTGTTTTCTCCTCCTGGTGATCTAGTTGAACGGGTAAGTGATGGTGATACATTAGTATTAAAAAATGCTGATGGTAAAAAGTCCACGGTGCGGTTTGCTTGTATTGATGCACCAGAAATACCCCATTCTCGGTCAGAAAAGCAGAGTAAAATTAATCGGGATGTCAATCAGTTTGCTTGGGGTATGAAAGCAAAAACACGGATAGAGGAACTGATTAAACGAACAGATAATCGTGTTAATTTAAATGTTACAGATAGCGATCGCTATGGTAGAAAAATTGCTGAAGTCCGTTTAAAAGATGGTACATTTTTACAGCAAGTGTTGTTAGAGGATGGGTTAGCTAAAGTCTATCGTTCCTATTTAAATAAATGCCCTAGTAAGGACATTGTACAACAAGCCGAAGCGAAGGCGCAACAGCAAAAATTGGGTATTTGGAGTGATCGGAAATTTATTGATCCTTGGGATTATAGAAAAAAATAAGTAAAGGTATATTACAAATAGCCTTCATAATTCTTAACTAACCACTGACCACTAACCACCGACCACTGACCACTGACCACTGACCACTAACCACCGACAACTACTGAATCATTGATTACTTTCGGTATTGTAATTGCAGTATTATCAGCCACAATTGTACGAAAAACATCACCTTCAATAGTCTCTTGTTCTATCAACAAATCAACTACCCTTTCCAAAATTAAACGGTTTTCTTGCAAGATTTCCTTAGCCTGAATATAGCACTTACCAACAATTTCTCTAACAGCGATATCAATTTTAGCGGCAATGTCTTCAGAATATTCTGATTTATTCATCCAGTCACGTCCTAAAAATACATCATTATTTTGATTTTCCAGAGAAACTAGACCCAAATCAGACATTCCAAACTTTGTTACCATTTGTCTTGCCATATTGGTAACTTGTTGTAAATCATTTCCAGCGCCCGTGGTAACTTCTGCTTTCCCAAATACGATTTCCTCAGCCGCTCGACCGCCTAAAGTTGCGGCAATGCGGGCTAAAATTTGGGAACGGGAAATTAAACCCTGTTCTTCATTGGGAGTAAACCAAGTTAAACCTAGTGCTTGTCCGCGGGGAATGAGAGTAACTTTTTGTACAGGATCATGACCTTTAACTAAAGTCCCTACCAAAGCGTGTCCAACTTCATGATAAGCAATCAGACGTTTATTTTTGCTATCTACTAAAGCAGTTCCTTCCATACCCGCAACTACCCTATCTATAGCATTATCAATTTCTAAATCGGTAATAGCTTCTTTGCGTCTTCTAGCGGTGAGAATGGCGGCTTCATTGAGTAAATTGGCCAAATCTGCACCGGTAAAACCAGGAGTGCGACGAGCGATCGCTTCTAAAGATACACTAGGATCAATTTTCTTATTCTGAGCGTGGACTGCGAGAATTTCCTGTCTTCCCTTCAAATCAGGGACATCCACAATCACCTGTCTATCAAAGCGTCCTGGACGCAATAGAGCCGAATCGAGGACATCTGGACGGTTAGTAGCCGCAATAATAATAATCCCCGTATTCCCTTCAAAACCATCCATTTCCGTTAATAGCTGATTGAGGGTTTGTTCCCGCTCATCATTTCCTCCACCAATACCCGCACCTCGTTGTCTACCTACCGCGTCAATTTCATCAATAAATATCAAACAAGGGGCATTATCTTTTGCTTTTTTGAATAAATCCCGCACTCGGGAAGCGCCGACACCGACGAACATTTCCACAAATTCCGAACCAGACATACTGAAAAACGGTACACTGGCTTCTCCAGCAATGGCTTTTGCGAGTAGAGTTTTACCTGTTCCGGGCGGTCCAACCAACAGTACACCCTTAGGAATTTTTGCCCCTACCGCCGTAAATTTTTCTGGCTGTTTTAAGAAGGTGACAACTTCTTCTAGTTCTTCTTTTGCTTCTGTGACTCCTGCCACATCAGCAAATTTTACCCCGGTTTTCGCTTCCATTTGAAAGCGGGCGCGAGACTTACCAAAACTCATGGCTTGGTTAGAAGCATTTGCAGAACGACGGAGGAATAATAATATCAGAGCTACCAGGGGTAAAATCCACATTAAATTGATTAATAACCCCACAGCGGCTCTATTACCAGCAGAGGAAACTTCACCAAAATCAACGTTTTTTTCCTTGAGTTTATTAATTAACTCAGTATTTTGTTCTAGAAGGCGCACCTGTAAAGGTAGAGTATTCGGCTTTTGTCCAACTAAATAAACTCTAGCTATTTGTTCAGCTTGATCCAACTCTACTTTTTTAATTTCTCCTTTGTCAGCCTTCTCAATTAATTTCCCATAGGTTAAAGAATTTCGCTCGGTTTTTTGTTGCGCTAAAACGGGACTACCACCAACCAGCCCCGGTAACATCATCAATCCGGCAGCTATGACTCCGGTTAAAATATGATGGTGAGATGAACCGGATAAACGCTGTTTCATTGAAGCCTTTGTCTGCAAATTTTTCATAATAGTTATGCTTTATGGATGTTTTTCTGAAGAAATTGTCAAATCTAGAAGTTATAGTTTTCTGCTAATAGTTTAACTGCCAGACTCGATTATTAACAGGTGACAGGGGACAAAGTGACAGTCTTTAAGATAACTGATTGTGATGGGAAATTTTGGGGCGATATTGCCCAACTCCGTGTAAAATTAAGATTCCAGTCTGTATTTTCTCAATATTATGGGCAGCACTTTTGGTCATCTTTTTCGGATCACTACTTTTGGCGAATCTCACGGCGGCGGTGTGGGTGTTATCATTGATGGATGTCCCCCACGATTGGAAATTTCTGCCCAGGAAATTCAATTTGAGTTAGATAGAAGACGGCCAGGACAAAGTAAAATTACCACCCCTCGCAAAGAAGCAGACACCTGTGAGATATTATCTGGGGTGTTTGAGGGGAAAACTTTGGGAACACCAATTGCGATTTTGGTCAGAAATAACAATATTCGTCCCGAAGATTATGATGAGATGGCCCGAAAATATCGCCCTTCTCATGCTGATGCTACCTATGATGCTAAATATGGCTTGAGAAATTGGCAAGGTGGTGGTAGATCCTCGGCCCGTGAGACTATAGGCAGAGTAGCCGCAGGAGCGATCGCTAAAAAGATTTTGCATCAAGTTGCAGGTGTAGAAGTCATTGCTTATGTTAAACGAATTAAGGATCTAGAAGCTGTTGTTGATTCTGATACTGTCACTGTAGCAGATGTGGAAGCCAATATTGTCCGCTGTCCAGATGATGAAATTGCCCACACTATGATTTCACTAATTGAACAAACCGGTCGAGATGGTAATTCTATCGGTGGTGTGGTTGAATGTGTGGTGCGGAATGTTCCCAAGGGTTTAGGTGAACCTGTTTTTGATAAATTAGAAGCAGATTTAGCCAAGGCAGTTATGTCATTACCCGCAAGCAAAGGTTTTGAAATCGGTTCTGGTTTTGACGGAACTTTGTTAACAGGTTTTGAACATAATGACGAATTTTATATTGATGAAAATGGAGACATTAGAACGGTAACTAATCGTTCTGGGGGAATTCAAGGAGGAATTTCTAACGGTGAAAATATTATTATTCGAGTGGCATTTAAACCAACTGCAACAATTAGAAAAGAACAAAAAACTGTAACTAAGGAAGGTGAAGAAACGGTTTTAGCTGGGAAGGGAAGACATGATCCTTGTGTTTTACCCCGCGCTGTGCCTATG
The DNA here is from genome assembly GCF_014698755.1 of Aphanizomenon flos-aquae FACHB-1287. Lineage (GTDB taxonomy): Bacteria > Cyanobacteriota > Cyanobacteriia > Cyanobacteriales > Nostocaceae > Dolichospermum > Dolichospermum flosaquae. The sequence continues at coordinate 51,611 of NZ_JACJTO010000022.1, forward strand.
GTTGATGCTATGGTGGCTTTGGTTTTATGCGATCATTTATTAAGGCATTATGGCCAGTGTCAAGTTTTGTAATTACTTTTGATTTGGTAACTGACAAAAACGAACAACTGACAACTGACCACGAACAACTGACAACTGACAACTGCTATTTTTAAGAGATTTCCAGTGTTTGATTTATCGCCTAACTATCTAATTAGCTCAGAATTACGAGAATTACTCGTACAAAAACTCGGCGTTCTCCAAAAAGATAATGTGATCTTACAACAATCTTTAAGAGAACAGCACAACCAAACCACAGCCCAAACAAAAGATTTATTCTTAGACCTTTTAGAAGTTGCTGATGCCTTAGAAGCTTTATTGGACTATTTAGAAAATAATCCTAATCCCAGTCCAGAATTTATAGAACGTCTACCCAAATCTATCGGTGCAGTTAATCGCAAGTTTCTTAGTATATTAGGAAAGCGCCAACTTTTACCTATAGAATTACGCGAAGGTACAGAACCAGATTTTAACCTGTGCCGCGTCATTGATCGAGAGGAAAGAATAGATCTCCCAGATCAAACAATTACTAAAATTGTCCGTCGTGGATTTCATTGGGGTGAAAAAGTCCTCCGGCCCACAGAAGTTATTACCGCTAAATCAGATCATGGGTAATTGGTAATTGGTAATTGGTAAATATAATCTCCCCTGCCCTCTATCCCCCTTACACTGTTAACTATTAACTATGACCCCTGACACAAGTGATACGAAAGAAACTCCTCCACAAACAAAAACATGGAGTAGTTGGCAAGAAAATGTAGTTTTAATAACTATTGCCCTGTGTTTAGCTCTCTTAATTCGAACATTTATTGCTGAACCGCGTTTAATTCCATCCGCATCAATGTATCCTACCTTACATACAGGCGATCGCTTAGTTATAGAAAAAGTATCCTACCGTTTTCACCCTCCTAAAATCGGCGATATCATCGTTTTTAGCTCACCACCAGAATTACAACGCCGGGGATATCCTCAAAACCAAGCCTTTATTAAACGGGTAATTGGTGAACCAGGATCAGTAATTAGCATTGCTCAAGGTAAAGTTTACCGCAACGGTAAAGCCTTAACAGAAGACTACATTGCTGAACCAACAAATGACCCATTTCCAGAAATAAAAGTCCCAGAAGGCGCATTTTTTGTCATGGGAGACAATCGCAATGATAGTAATGACTCTCGCTACTGGGGTTTTGTCCCTCGTCAAAAGGTCATTGGTCGCGCCACGTTTCGTTTTTGGCCTCTTAACCGCATTGGCTTAATTGATAAATAAACCGGGTGCAGGTTTTACATCTTTAGGAAAAGCGCAAATAATACATTAACTGAGTGATTGTATCCCCAGGTAATTCTAGCCGTCTTTGGAAATCTACTAAACTTAGGTAAGGACCAGCAGCCAGACGGTTTTCTACAACTGTCTGCGCTAGGGATAAATCTATAAAGGGAATTTGCGACAAACTCTCCACCGAAGCCGTATTTGGGTTAATTTGCTGGGGTTTATCTAGGGAATTGTGATCATAATAATTAAATTTTATCAGTAGTTTTATAGCTTCTAATCGCTGCACTGGCAAACCCAAAGCCGTGGCTACATCTTCAATACAATAAAATAATACACCAGCGCGGGAAAGCTCCACCAATAATCGCCCTTGATGAATTGATAATCCGGGTAAACGCAGCCAATCATCCACAGTTGCTTGATTAGCATCAATACCAATACCCAATTCAGCCGCCAATCGCACTTCTTCCCCCGATTGTAAGCGATAATAGGGATCATTAAGTAGTTTGGCACGGAGTTTTTGCAATTTCAGATTTAAAGGTAGCCATTTATTCATACTCACTAAATATTAATCCATAGTCTTCTAAATTGTTAAATTTCGGTTATCTTATTGACTTTTTCGAGGGTTTTATGGAAAAATGAAACTAAGTGCAAATATCGCCTATTAATTACCTATGAATTTTAGAAAATTATCTGCAATTCTATCTAGTATTGTAGCTCTGGATTTAATATTTTTTCTGAGTGGTTGTAGTGATGAACCACAAAATACACAGAATTCCCAAAGTAAGACCCCAGAACAGGTTACTCGCATTCTCTGGGACCGCATTAAAAGCCGTGGCCAGCTTGTTTGTGGGACTAATGGTGAATTACCAGGATTTAGTTTTGTAGAGACTAACGGTAAATATAGAGGTATTGATGTTGATATTTGTCGGGCTATAGCAGCAGCAGTATTTGATAATCCTGATGCTGTAGAATACCGGAATGTCAATGCTAAAGAACGATTTACAGCTTTACAAACTGGAGAAGTAGATATTCTCAGTCGGAATACTAGCTGGACTTTTAGCCGCGCAACTTCTCAGGGTTTAGATTTTGCACCTGTGGTATTTTACGATGGTCAGGCTGTGATGGTTCGCAAAAATAGCAATATTAAATCTGTCCAAGACCTGAAAAACAAAGCCATTTGTGTACAAACAGGGACAACAACTGAACAGAATTTAGCAGACCAAATGCGAAAACGGGGTATTACTTATAAATCTGTTGTTTTTGAGGACGTAAATGTTACCTTTGCTACTTATGCAGAAGGACGTTGTGATGCTGTAACCACAGACCGTTCTGGTTTAGTTTCTCGACGCACAACCCTACCAAAACCAGAAGATAATGTGATTTTAGATGATGTTCTTTCTTCTGAACCCCTTGCGCCGGCAGTTGCGAAGGGGGATACTAAGTGGAGTGATATAGTCAAGTGGACTGTTTATGCTTTGATAAAAGGGGAAGAATTGGGAATTAATTCTCAAAATTTAGCAGAGTTTGCAAATAGTAAAGATCCCGATATTAAGCGTTTTCTAGGAACAGAAGGAAACTTAGGAGAAGGAATTGGTTTAACAAATGATTTCGCAGCCAGAATTATTAAACACGTTGGTAATTATGGCGAAATTTATGAACGTAATTTGGGAACAAAGACAAAATTAAATCTTCCTCGTGGTCAAAATCAACTGGGGATAAAAGGAGGATTGCTCTATTCTCCACCTTTCCGGTAATACTAATTTAAGATAATGACTAATTATAAACCTCCTTTATGGCGTGATTATCGGTTTTGGCAAAATGCTATTCAGTTAATTGTTGTATTTTTAGCAATAGTTATAGTTGTGATCTTGTGGGGTAATGTCAGACGGAATTTACAGCAATTAGGAATTGAATTTGGATTCAATTTTCTCAAGCAACAAGCATCTTTTGATATTGGGGAAACCCTAATTAATTATCAACCAACGGACGCTTATAATTATGCTTTGTTCGTGGGTTTAATTAATTCTTTGCGAATAGCAATAATGGGGATTTTCTTAACCACAATTGTGGGAATTACTGCGGGAATTGCTAGACTATCAGATAATTGGTTAGTCAGGAAGATTAGTTTTGTTTATGTGGAGGTTTTTCGGAATACACCATTATTATTACAATTGCTATTTTGGTACTTTGCGGTTTTCTTGAGTTTCCCCAAGGCCGAAAATAAAATTTCTTTTTTGGGTTTCGCTAATTTTAGTCAAAATGGCCTGGAATTTCCTTGGTTTACCTTGTCTCCAGAGTTTTCTAGTTTATTATTGGGGTTGACTTTTTACACGGGAGCTTTTATTGCGGAAATTGTGCGGGGAGGGATTCAATCAGTATCAAAAGGACAATGGGAAGCGGCTAAATCTCTGGGGTTAAAACCAGGTTTAGCAATGCAATTGGTAATTTTTCCCCAAGCTTTAAGGGTGATTATTCCCCCATTAACTAGTCAATATCTAAATTTAACAAAAAATTCCAGTTTAGCGATCGCTATCGGTTATCCTGATATTTATTTCGTTGCTTCTACTACTTTTAACCAAACTGGAAAAGCTGTGGAGGTAATGTTGTTAATTATGATTACCTATCTGACTTTGAGTTTGATTATTTCTCTGACTATGAATTTATTTAATCGTTCTGTTCAAATTCAGGAAAGATGAAAAATAGCAATTTTATTTGATTTGTGAGCAGGATTTATTTTTTATCGAACCACGGAGGCACAGAGGTCACGGAGGAAGAGAGGAAGAGATTTATGTTTATGGTACGCTATGGAACAATATTTTATTTAGGGTTTCTATGATGATTAGGTTGATTTGGCTCAGAAAAAATCTTTTTAATAATTGGTACAATTCTTTATTAACTGTTGTTTGTTTTATATTTCTATTTTGGCTGTTTCAAGGCTTGGCAATTTGGTTAGTTACTAAGGCACAATGGCAAGTAATTAGTGTTAATTTACCTTTGTTTTTAGTGGGAAGATTTCCCCAGAATTTATATTGGCGAATTTGGCTTGTTTTGGGAATATCTACGATTTTAACCGCAATTACTGGGGGTGCATTTACTAAAAAGGCAATATTCACAAAACGCAATTCTCTGATTTTTGGTTTTGTTATTGGGGTTTTATTATTAATAATACCCCTCCCGTTAATTAGTCGTTTATCTTTATTATTAATTACAGGTTTACTAATTTTAGGTTTGATAATTGGTCAAAAATTTGCCCAAATTATTACTCCTTGGCTTTCCTGGATTTGGTTATTATCCTTTCCGATAATTATCTGGTTAATTGGTGGTGGTTTAGGGTTACAATCTGTATCTACAAATTTATGGAATGGTTTATTACTCACCCTATTAATAGCAATAATTAGTATTGTACTTTCCTTCCCCCTGGGGGTTTTACTCGCATTAGGAAGAACAAGTAATTTACCTGTACTGCGGTGGTTTTCTATTCTGTATATTGAAATTATCAGAGGATTACCCTTAATTGGGATTCTATTTTTAGCTCAAGTTATGTTACCATTGTTTTTACCAGCAGACTTACGTTTAGATAGATTACTCAGAGGGATTGTGGGACTAATATTATTTAGTTCAGCATACATGGCTGAAAACGTGCGCGGAGGACTACAATCAATTCCCAGAGGACAAATAGAAGCAGGAAAAGCCCTAGGATTAAATACCCCGTTATTACTAACATTAGTAATATTACCCCAAGCATTACGCGCAGTTATTCCCGCAATTGTGGGTCAATTTATTGGCTTATTTAAAGATACCTCACTTTTATCATTAGTGGGATTAGTAGAATTAACAGGAATGGCACGTTCTATATTAGCACAACCGCGATTTTTAGGAAGATATGCAGAAGTATATTTATTTATTGGTTTGATTTATTGGCTATTTTGTTATTCAATGTCCTTAGCTGCTAAAAAATTAGAAAACCAATTAAATAATTAATATTAATAAAACATCTCTTCCTCCCTTATCCTCCGTGCCTCTGTGGTTAGTTAAAAAAAATCAACTTAAAAAAAGAGTAAAATATGACAGAACCAAAACCGATAATAATTGCTGAAGATGTCCATAAATGGTATGGTAAATTTCATGTTCTCCAAGGTGTAAGTTTAAGTGTAGAAAGAGGAGAAGTAGTTGTTTTAATGGGTCCTTCAGGTTCAGGAAAATCAACTTTTATTCGCACATTTAATGCTTTAGAAGAATATCAACAAGGAGTTATTACTATTGACGGAATTATTCTGGGTCATGATTTAAGAAACATTGAAACAATTCGTCGAGAAGTGGGAATGGTATTTCAGCAATTTAACTTATTCCCCCATTTAACAGTTTTAGAAAATATCACCTTAGCACCAATATATGTCCGCAAAATCTCCAAAGTTAAAGCGGAAGAATTAGCAATGCAATTATTAGAAAGAGTGGGAATTTTAGCCCAAGCACAAAAATATCCAGGACAATTATCTGGTGGACAACAACAACGAGTAGCTATAGCGCGTGCATTAGCAATGCAACCTAAGATCATGTTATTTGATGAACCGACATCAGCATTAGATCCAGAAATGGTGAGAGAAGTTTTAGATGTTATGCAAAATCTCGCTAGTGAGGGAATGACAATGGTAGTTGTTACCCATGAAGTCGGATTTGCGCGAGAAGTTGCTGATAGAGTTGTGTTAATGGATAGCGGTTTATTAGTTGAATCTTCTACCCCCGACACATTTTTTACTAATCCCAAGGAAGAAAGAACAAGGAAATTTTTATCACAAATTCTCTAGGGTGATTCAATTCAGGCTAAAGATCTCCGACTTCTTAATTTAATCTCTTGTAAATAATGATAATTTATCAAAGAAGTCGGGGATCTAAATGCAGGTTTAACGATGTCCAAATATTGGGAAGATTTGATAATGTTCTTTATCTATTTCTGTCCAGCAATTTTCTAGTAATAATTTGGCTGTTTCTTCAAGCCAGATATTGAAGTCTATTTGATAAGTTATGGTCATAGATTTAATTTACCTCTGACTGCAATTATTTGATGACATGATAATCAATAATCAGTGAGTCATTTCATTTAAAGCTATATTAATTATTTCTTCACTAACTCCATGATATTTTAAATTTTCAATAAAAGTAGAAACTCCTTGATTACGACTTTCTAAATAATATAATATAGCTGCGATAGGAGATGGAGGATCAATAGGATAATTTTGTTGTTCATAGACTTCTACTAAAGTCGTTAAAATATCTAATTTCTCATATTCTGGTGTATTAGGTTCAGCATCAAAAATTTGTTCGATTTCTTTTAATGCCTGTTGATGATCTGATTCTGTTCTAATGGGTTTTAAGTTCATAATATCAAGCCTCCTTAAACAATAGTAGCATCTATTTTGTCATATTCTTGATGAGTACCAATAAAGCGAATAAAAATAATGCCAATTTCATAACGAATATGGATAATTAAACGATAATTATTACCTTTAATATTAAAAACTACTCGGTTATTGGCAATAATACTGGCATTAGCATAAACTTCTTTAATATCTGATGGACTTTGCCAATTTGCACGGGAAGCATCATCAAACCATGCTTTTAAAGGCTGTTCTATATCAGGATGTTTTTGCCAATATTCTCTTAGGGTACTCCGAGCAATAATTCTCATTGTTATAGTTTTTACTAAAAGGATATTTTTTTGAGAAGTAGATTTATTAATTTTAAATAAATGACAAATTTATATAAAAAATATTTTAATTTTAAACTAAATTTTGTTTGTGCAAATTAATCCTTGGTAATAAATTCTAATATAAAAAATGTTTTCAATAAATGTTGATCTACTTTTTGTGCTAAATCTTTTAAAAAATCGTTAAATTGTAAAGCCTCCGCTAAATTAATCTCTGTATTACCTCCATGAACTATTCTATTTCGTTTCTCTTGTATTTTTGTAAATTCTGATGCTTCTTTTTCGGTTATTTCTACATGAAAAGCATCTTTTAATATCTTTAAAATATCTCTAGCTTCAATGTTTTTATCCTTTTTGAATTTACCCTGAAGTTCTATGAGTCCAAAATAACAAAGCAGTTGTGAAGGAAACGAATAGTTTGTTTGTTGTAATTCATTTATTGCTTTTTCATATTTTCCTAATTTTGATGGTTTCTTTGGCTCTTTTAGTTTCTTTACTAAATTATTAGTATCTTCATAATCACTAATTTTTCTATCTATTTTTGATTTTAATAAACTTTTAAAATTTTCTCTACCACCATTAAGATCAAAAAATTCTTCAATTACATTAGAAATATAATACTCAAAATAAGTAAATGAGCTTATTAGCAGTAATTTACCTAAAGTTTTTTGATAATTAGGCTTAATTTCCTTTAATCTACTATGATCTGCATTTTCATACTCTGGATTTTTCTTAAAATGATCAGGATCGGGAAGTTTATCTGGTTTACCGTTACCCAATTCAACAGCCTTCATGTAAGCGTTAAGAGAGGGTACAGCGTAACAACACAAAATTATAAAATCAAGAGACTCTTGTATTTGAGATTTTAGCTTGAAATAGCTTTCTGAATGCTTTCTCATAGTTTACTATTGACTTATTTACTCTCAATCATTTATACTATAATAGTATACACGGACTGCTAGGTGCAACGGTAGCCCGCTCCCCTCCTTTCTATATGCAAGTCATATATCTATGCTTGCATACAAAAGGGAGAAAACTCGGTTCAATTCCGAGGCAGTCCACTTTAATTTTCTGGTTAGCAGGCTTGATCATTTATTTACCAGAAGAATTTTGAGATCCTTGATTTTGGGTAGGTTTTTCAGGAGGCTTGCAAGGTTGCTCAGGAGCTTTGGGTGGTTGAGGACGCAATTTAGAAACGCCAGCCATACTGTGCTTCTCTCCCTGTTGCTGATGCTGTTTATTAAGGTGTTGTTCTTGACTCATACTTGTTTTTTTCTCGCTGAGGTTTAGTATTGCTGAATTAATTCCAATTATAACTACTAAAATTATACCTATGCTAAAACTAAATCCAGCAATTTTATCCACAATCATCAAAATCCCATCTTGGGTTTGATTCTCGTTCAGAATTTTCTCAATGTGTAAAGCGTTTCTATCAAGTATATAAATAATAGAAATAACTGTAATTAAAAAGCTAAGTAGAGCAAAACTAAACAGAAGTAGCTGAGTAAAGTTTGAAACGCCAATTGTTCTAAGTAAAGTAACCAGAACTCCAATTGCAGTTACAGATAGTGTTAATAGTTGTTTATCTCTTTCAATCCTTGTGTTAATCCAAGCACTAACCATAGCACTATAGAAAGCTTTCTCTTTTTCTATATATTCTTTTTGTTGTAAATTTTCTGTATTATCTATTTTCTCATCATTCATAGTATTAATTCTAGCCTTATTGATCAGATATCCAGGGAATAAATTCCCTGTCTAAAAGCAAAAGTCGGTTTTAACCGACTCATAAACAATAATTCTCCTTTTACTAATCTCTCTGATGTCCTTTGTTCTGCTTGATTGTGAATCGTTGCATTAACTTCTAATACTTTGATACCTAGTTTTCAGGCTATTTGTTTTGGTGTTAACTTTAATGTCCGTAAATTCAGGATTTCTTGTTTTTGTGCTGGTGTGATAATTTACTATTATCTCCAAACAACCTATCCAAAAATATTAAACCTTAATTAACACCTTAGCAAATTTCAAGGTATTTTTAATTTTCAATTCCCCAAAGAACTTGTCCAAATAATTAATTCTCCCTGTTCACTACCTGCGGCTAATAATTGTCCTTGGGAATGCCAAGATAGAGTAGAAAAACCTGCTTCTGTATCGGTCAAAATCTGGGATACTTCTTGATTTTCATCCCATAAACATAACCAACCGTCAGCGCCAGCGGAAGCGAGAATCAAGCTTTGAGGTGCAAAAGATATTGCTTGAATAATATCTACATGATTCGTCAATATTCGCGCTTCCCAACCCACAGATTCATCTACGGACTTCTCCCATACTACTATGCCTTCAACGCTGGAAGCAGCCAAAATTGGCGCACCTGTGGAGGTTTTTAGGTCTGACCAAGCTAGTTGACGAATTTTCCCTGGAAAGCCGCGCATGACCCAAGGATCAGGATTTTCCCATTGTAAAACGGTGAGAGTTCGATCCATATTTCCAGAGGCTAAATATTCACCATCGGGGGACCAAATTGTTGTTATACTAACGCTAGGTATGGAAAAGATAAATGGTTCTGCATTCCAATCTTGAGTAGACCAAATTTTTACACCTTTATAACCATTAATAGCCAAATATTTGCCATCTTTACGCCAATCAATTCCTAAAATAGAGGAATCATTAAAGTTGAGGGTGACAACGACTTCTAATGTGTCTGCGTCCCAAATTTGCACATAAGAACCCAAACTAAAAGCTAGTTGATTATTAGTATAACTCCATGCTAATTGATCAACCCAAATAGGCGCATTTTCTAACGTGGTTATTAATTGATTTTCGCACCAAATTTTTACTTTTCCATCTTGTCCGCCAATGGCTAAATATTTACCATTATGGGAAAATGCTAAACAATTTACTGCTTGATTTGTAGTTGTTTGTAAGGTTATTAATTTACCATTTTCCCATACAATAACTTCTCCCGCAGCGGAACTAGCCGCGAGGATTTTCCCTTGAGAAGACCAAGCTAAAGCGGTGACATAATCTGCAAGTTTTGTGGAATAGTGTTTAGTTAGGTTCATACTTTTTATCTTTTATTTATCGGAAATTTTAGGCGATTAGAAGTCGCTACTACACAATCAAAGTCCACCTGTGTGGACTAATTTTACTAGATTTATAACCTACACAGGTGGGTTTTGTCTGTCTAAATGTGAATTTTATTCACCTAACTCATACAAGCAAAAAAATCTTTTTTTAACTGTGCTTCATCTAAATTTCTACCAATAAATACAAGTTCATTTTTGCGAGTTTCATTTACTTTCCAAGGTCTATCAGCTTGACCTTCAAATATCATGTGTACTCCCTGAAAAACAAAGCGGTTATCTTCATTTTCAATATTCAAAATCCCTTTCATTCTGAAAATGTCTGTTCCTTGAGTTCTGAGTAATTCTGATAGCCAAGCATTTAATTTTTCACCATTGATAGTCCCTGGTGATACTATAGCAACTGAATAAACACTTTCATCATGAACATGAGCATCTTCTCCTAAGAAATGAGGATCAATTTCTAAAGCATGATCTAAATCAAATGCTTTTACTCCTAATAAAGCTGACATTGCTAATTGGGAATTATGGGTACGGTAAATTTTTGCCATTGCATTCATTGAGCGAATGCGGGTTTCTAATTCGTCTAAAACTTCTGCTGTGACTAAATCAGTTTTATTCAATAAAATCACATCAGCAAAAGCAATTTGTTCCTGGGCTTCGTCTGCTTCCCAATGTTGCCAAATATGCTTGGAATCAACAACTGTAACCACTGCATCTAATGACAATTGACTTTGCAAATCTTCGTCTACAAAAAAGGTTTGAATTACAGGTGCAGGATCAGCTAATCCAGTGGTTTCAATGACTAAATGATCAAACTTATCTCGGCGTTTCATCAAGTTACCAATAATGCGGATTAAATCACCTCTAACTGTACAACAAATACAGCCATTATTCATTTCAAATATTTCTTCATCTGCATCAATTACCAATTGATTATCAATACCTACTTCTCCAAATTCATTGACAATAACAGCGACTTTTTTACCATGTTCGTAGGTGAGAATATGATTTAATAGGGTAGTTTTACCCGCACCTAAATATCCAGTTAAAACGGTTACTGGTACTGAGTTAAATGTTTCTGAAGTCATCGTCCACCTTAGATTAATTTAGATTAATTTTATTGAGTATAGCCCTATTTAGTGATCAAAAACAAGATCCCCAACTTTTAGAAAAATTGAGGATCTGACTCTTACCTTAATTAAATGAACATGATACTAATCTCTATTACCGTGAGTTTAGCTACCCTTGGTATAAACCAATAAGCTCTTGTATTCTTCAATTTTCTGCATTTTTCCCTGTTTAACAAATGATGCAATTATTGGTTCAGCATAACCCCAACCAATTGATTTTGTATAAAAGAGAATTTTACCACCTGGGTTTAATTTACCAAGAAACATCTCTAATAGAGATTCGTCATTATGATGTAGGAAAGGTGCTTCTTCAGCTATATAAAATTCTCCCAGATGAAAGAGAGCAATTACATCTAGCATGGGTAGAGAACGATCTGTCAAAGTATATATATCTGCAAAGATAACTTTGTAATATTTCAGTAGTAGACGATCTTTAAGAGATAACCGCAGATATTCTTGATGTTCGGGTGCAGAAGCGGTAATACCAATTATTTCATTTGGTTGAGAAAATTTCTGATTTTCTAACCCTAGAATATGATGAGATCCTGTACCAAAATGGAATATATTCTGATCTTGAATATTATTATTCTGCAAATATTCAACAAGTTCAAGATCACATGGACAGCGGTCTGGTTGTAATTCCCAAGATGATTTTTCACGGTAGTAATCAGTACCAACCCATTGGGGTAAAACTGGACGGGAAAAACTCAGGAAATAGTAAAGTTGTGCTAATTGGCGGTTTGTAAAAACCATAGACCGAACTGTTTTTCTAAGACTAGCAACCATAAATAAACCTCAATAATTGTGAAGTAAGCTATCCTAGATGCACAGATTTCATGGAAATCTCTAAAAATGTATTTGATCTTAGTCCCAGAAAAACACTAAATGCTGAGTCTCTGAAACTTAGGTAAATCTAACATACAAATAATGAAGTTAATATCAAGTATAGATGAAAGTTTCATTAACTTTTTTTATGTGTGAGTATTTGGTAATAGCGCCGCTTAGTGTCAACAGTGGAATAAAAGAAAAATTTTCTGGGGTAAAGCAAAAGCTAAACCCCTACCAAATTCTATTCAATATTTATTTATGCTTCAATTACCACCCGCAAATTACCCCGTTTTTTAGCAACTCGACAAGCGGTAGTATTACCGACTCGCTCAAATTCTAAATCTAAAATTGTCCCCCCAACCCGCAAATTATGAAAGGATAAATGATTGATTGATTTTGGCAAAGCTGGGTCAATAATTCGCAAACAATTATTCTGTGCGTCTGGAACTAAATTCACCATCATTTGCAATAATTGAAAAATGCTACCTGTAGCCCAAGCTTGAGGACTACAAGCAACGGGATACTGGACAGGACTATTATCACCGTTCATTTCATAACCGCAAAATAGTTCAGGAGGGCGTTGATAAGGCTGTTTACTGGTCATATTGAATAATCCTTGAAATAATTCCAAAGATTGATCAATTAAACCGAGCGATCGCAATCCCATGGCTATGATAGAATTATCATGAGGCCACACTGAACCAATATGATAACCCATAGGATTATATGCCGGTGACAAACTGCTTAAAGTTCTAATTCCCCAACCATTAAACATATCAGGTGCTCGCAACCGTTCCGCTACGCTGTAGGCTTTTGCAGGTGTCAATATTCCCAAATTTAAACAATGGCCAGGATTAGAGGTAATACTATCTACTGGTTTACCATCTCCATCTAATGCTAAAGCACAAAAATCTTCATCTTCTAACCAAAAATCTTGGTTAAACCTGGTTTTGAGTTCTTTTGCTTCTTTTTGCCAAAGTTCGGCTAAATCTGGACGTTGTTGGATTTTAGCAATCTCTGCTAGGCGGTTTTTTGCTGCATAGACATAAGCTTGGACTTCACACAGAGTAATTGAACCAGTGGCTATTTCTCCTTTGCGGTTGACAATACAATTACCAGAATCTTTCCAACCTTGGTTAATCAGACCACCTTTTGATTTACGAGTATAGCTAAGATAACCTGTTGCTTGCAGTTGATTGTCAATCCAATCCATAGCCGCTAAAGCATGAGTCCATAGTGCTTCCAAGGTTTCTTGATCATGAGTCCAACTGTAGTATTCAGCATACAACATTAACCACAGCGGCGTTGCATCTACAGTCCCGTAATAGGGTGTATGGGGAATTTCCTGACATCTTGCCATTTCTCCTAACCGCAATTCGTGTAATATCTTACCAGGTTCTTCCTCACGCCAAATATTCTCTGTTTTACCTTGATACTCTGCTAACAGCATTAGCGTTTCTTTGGCAATTTGAGAGTTTAACATCAAGGTTTGGGACGCAGTAATAATAGAATCTCTGCCAAATAACGTAGAAAACCAAGGTACACCGGCAGAAACTGTTTTATGTTTACCGAAGGACTGAAGTAGTAAATATATATCTTGTTCAGCCCTACCTAGGACGCGATTAAAAAGACTTTTATCTGAGCTAATTCGAGTAATTTGCTGTAACCATTTTTGTTCCTCCATTAATTCAGCGGCTTTTGCCTGTGACAAAGTGGATGCTGCACTAATAGCAGAGCTAGGTTGATTGTTAGTGAAGATATTCAGCCGATAGCCTAGCTTTTTGGTTTCATGAGCAGCCAATTCTACGCGCCAAACTGCTGTATAACCCTGAAAATGACTTGGTTGTAAATGCTGAAATTGAATGAGAGACTCCATAGTTGAATTATCTAAACCCTGATACGCAAGGGTAAGAGATTCTTCCTTATAGGCTTGAGAGAACGCAGATATAATACCATCAGATTTTGGTTCGACCAAGTGTAAAACTCTACCGCGTTTTTGTCTGTGATGTCCCCTAACTTCAAATAAATCTACAAAATCAGCATCAAAACTGAGACTTAGTTCAAAACTAATACTGGTAGTGTTATAATTAGCAACTTCTATTTCTTCAAATAATGCACCATTGAGGACAATTTCTCGACGAATACCCAGAGTATCAGCTTTAAAAAGATTCTCTAAATCAGGATTAGTACATAGAACAGAGAGGGCAAATCCTTTGTCAGCATTACTACTCAGTAATATAGGCGATCGCCTTTCAATTTGTAACTCCAGACGACTCAAAAACCTTGTATCACGGCAAAACATTCCCATACTAGGAGTGCTACCATAAAGGTAACAGTCGGAAATATTCCCCATAGTATCTGTCACCAGGAATAAATCATCATCTTTGAGGGTAATGGTTGGTTGTGGTCTTTGACTGACAACACAAGGCCATTCTGATATTTCTTTTTCGTCTGCGAGAGTAAAAGTTTTACCCTCAAGGACAATTGTTTCTGATGTTGTTAATATATCTAGTGTCATTAGCTATAGTTACCTGTATGGGTATGGTTTTGCTTAAATTGATACAGTTAAAAAGGAAAAGTAATTAAATCTGCAAAAATGAATCTCTATAAATGTATCTCTTATAAGTTAGATGTCAAGTCTGAAAACTGGCTATTTTTGAAAGGTTTATTCCCTATTAAAGGTTCAGAGTTGCTAGAAGTAGAGAATACTTGCTCAGAGATAAATTTTTCGATATTCCATAATAGTGGTATAAATTATATTTCTCCCCTCAGACATAAAAGTAGAAACCTGTTCCCCATTCCCTAAAAATTGATGATTACCATTCAGCTTATCTCCACCGGAAGTTAAAGATCGACTACTGACTTTTTGTATTAATAAATGTCGCAATCTTAACAGCAATAAAACAAAGTTGGTAGCAGGAACTGAATAGAAACCCTACTTTCTAGCCACCTGTTCGTTTATATTGTATTAATGACTATTAATATTTAGTATAAAGCTATTTAATCAAGCAAATGCGACTGTACACAAAAAGTAATAATTTTTACTTGCATGATACAAATTCGTAGTAATTGTTATTATTTTGATATTTTCCATCATCAAAAATTCATGTATGATTATAACGGCATAGAAAAAAACCATAATCACATTATTGACTCTTAGGTATTATGCTAAACCGAGAAGTTAAGAACAGAGAACACGAGAAATATTCAAACAAATTATCTGTGTTCATCTGCGTTTATCTGCGTTTAATTCTAACTTTTTCTAAATCACTTTATCTATTATGTATTAACTTATGTCCATAACATCAGAAATTGCAGTTGAATTTCGTAATGTCAGTTTTGAAATTAATCAACGTCCCCTAGTATCTAACCTAAATCTGACTATTTATGAAGGGGAAGCCTTAATTTTATTAGGACGTAGTGGTAGCGGTAAAACTACAACTTTAAAATTAATCAATCATTTACTTTTACCCACCCAAGGAGAAGTTTTAGTAAGCAATTATCCCACAAATCAATGGGATGCTATAAAATTGAGAAGAAGAATAGGTTACGTCATCCAAGAAACCGGGTTATTTCCTCATTTTACCATTGCGGAAAATGTCGGACTTGTACCATCTTTAGAAAAATGGCCACCCCAACAAATCCAAAATAGAGTCTATGAAATGTTAAACTTAGTAGGGTTAGAACCAGGACAATTTGCTCAACGTTATCCTCATCAATTATCAGGAGGCCAACGTCAAAGGGTGGGAGTAGCTAGGGCTTTAGCCGCAGATCCACCTATACTATTAATGGATGAACCTTTTGGGGCACTTGATCCTATTACTCGCTTGGAATTACAACAACAATTTCAATATTTACAACAACAATTAGGAAAAACCGTGATATTTGTCACCCATGATATTCAAGAAGCTTTCTTTTTAGCCTCTAGAATTGGTTTAATGTATGAAGGTAATTTGGTTGAATTAGGAACGAGAAGGGAATTTATTCGTTCTCAACACCCGGAAGCACAGGCCTTTTTAGGTTGTTTAAGTGCCGCAAATAATTGGGAACAACTTAATTAAAATTAGGATAAAATTAGGATAAAATCATGTTTTTATTTCAATACGGTTCGGAAATTATCCTTCACAGTGGAGAACATTTAATATTAGTAGTTATAGCTATGACAATAGCCATTTCTATTGGGCTTCCTGTGGGCATTTTTATTACTCGTCAACCACAATTAGCTGCTCCGATTATGGGTTTAGCAAATACCATTCAAACCATCCCTAGTTTAGCCATTTTTGGTTTTTTAATTTCCGTGCCTTTTCTGGGAGGAATTGGTAAAGTTCCTGCAATAGTTGCTTTAACTCTTTATGCTTTATTACCCATAATTCGTAATACTTATATTGGCATTAATAGCATCAATCCCGCTATTAAAGAAGCTGGTATAGGGATGGGAATGACAGACCAGCAGTTATTATTAAAAGTAGAAATTCCTCTAGCTTTACCTGTTATTTTAGCAGGGGTAAGAGTAGCCACGGTCATATCTGTAGGAATTGCCACAATTGCTGCTGCTATTGGTGGTGGAGGTTTAGGAGTATTTATTTTTCGCGGTATTTCCACAGTTAATAATGAATTAATTTTAGCGGGAGCAATACCCGCAGCTTTAATTGCTTTGAGTGCAGATTTTGGTTTAGGATTTTTAGAAAAAAACCTGACTAAACCAACAGGGAATAAATCAAAGTTGGCGATTATTTTAGGAATAATCACTTTAATTATAGCTGGGTTAATTGCATTTAACTATCAAAAAGCACCAGAGACAATTATTATCGGTTCAAAAAACTTTACAGAACAAGTAATTTTAGGAGAATTGTTAGCACAACACATAGAAAATCATACTAAATTAAAAGTAGACCGTCGTTTTAATTTAGGAGGAACATTTATTGTTCATGAAGCAGTGAAAGCGGGAAAAATTGCCGGGTATGTAGAATATACAGGAACTTCATTTACTACTATTTTGAAAGAAAAACCAATCAGCAATCCACAAATTGTTTATGAAAAAGTCAAAGAATACTATGATCAAAAATTGAAATTAACAGTGATGAAACCTTTAGGATTTGAGAATACCTTTGCCATGATTATACGCGGTGAAGATGCTAAAAAATGGCAAATTAAAAGCCTTTCTGAAGCTGGTAAATATAGTCCACAGATGAAAGCAGGATTTGGATATGAATTTTTAGAACGTGAAGACGGTTATCCAGGATTATCTAAAACCTACAACTTAAAATTTGCCAATATTAAACAAATGGAATTAGGATTAATGTATCAAGCATTAAAAGAAAAGCAATTAGATTTTATTGCTGCAAATTCTACCGACGGTTTAATTCCAGTTTTAAACTTAGTGATTTTAGAAGATGATAAAAAATACTTTCCACCTTATCAGGCCATACCTATTTTTAATCAAGAAATTCTCCGAAAATATCCAGAATTAACAGATACCATTAATCAATTAGGAGGTAAAGTTTCTACAACTGCAATCCAAAAGATGAATTATCAAGTAGATAATCAATCTCAACCAGTGGGAAAAGTTGTCAGTGAGTGGTTAAAATCTCAAAAATTGTAGATTGTTGTTAGTATTACGATATTCGTATTAATGACAAATATCGAAAAAGAATAAAAGCGTTATTAATTTAATAGTTATCCCTTTTTTGTCAAAGGAGCAATAAGTCCTAGAAAGCGGGGATAGCGAAGCGCTGTTGCAAGCAGTTTGCTTAAAAGAGTTAGATTATTTCTAACCTCTCACAGTTAGATTTAACAGGGAATAGCAATATTGTTTAAAACTTAAAAGTAGTCCTAACTACTCCCAGTAAAATATCTCCATTCTGATCATCGTGATTTGGTGCTGTCAACCAAACTAAACCAGGAGTAATATTAATTTTGTCGTTTATTTGATATCGATAAAACGCTTCAATGTGAAATCCTGTACTAGGATCACGGCGATAAGGTAAACCTGATAACTGTGCTGAAGAACCAGTCAATTTAGGCTCCATTCCGATAATTATTCCTAACAAGTTACCCTTGTTAATGTCCTTTTTGTTGCTAGGGAAGGTTAGAGTCACAGCCGAACTCCAGATATCAGCATCACCTTTGACCGCACCAGTCAATGCTCGTGCATTCGTATAGGATAACCATCCACCAAGTTGAAAGTGTTCATTAATTTTAACATTCGTTTCAATACCATAGGAATTGGAAGAAACCTCTCGTCCAAACAAGTTCGACGCGAAACTACCAGTATTATGTCCTAAACCATTAAAAACATCATTATTATTCACCTTAGTGGTGGTGTTATTGTAGGCATTGACATAAGTGAAAGCAACTTTTGTGTCTTTATCTACAGGTTTTGTCTTTGGATAGAATATAATCTGTGCCAATGCACCATATTTACCATTAAACAAGCCGTTGCTGCCATTAGGATCGTTGGCATTGGCACTACCTGCTAAATAGAACGTCTGTGCTGTTAAATCTTTTCTCAAGTTAAAAGTGACACCTATACCAGTATCTCCACCTAAACGATAAATCGGACTGTATCGACCGAAGCGAGAAATAGCCGCATTACTATCATCTTTTAGAGGATTAATCACATCCGCATCATCAAAGTACGTATTAAAGCCAGTAGCAAACATAACACATATGTTTTCGTTCCTAGGAAAAGGAAAACGATATTCCAATTTACTAAGCTGAACACTGTTACTTGTATCACTACCAGATTTAAAGCTTAAACCAGTCTCATATCCGGGGCCATTTGGATTTATCACATTGCTTGCTTGAAGTCTTGCAAGTAGCTGATCTTCCCCAGTAAAGCTCGTCTTTAGGTTTAGACGCACCCGATCAGAAAGTGTGAGGTTGTTTCGTTTTCCTCCACTATTGCTAGCATCTGTAGCAGCAAATATTATCTGACCATCAAGTTTTGTGGTTTTGGGAAACTGTTTTTCCCCCCTTGTTAAAGAAATTATCACACGCAGAATACCAATGATAATTATCAATTATATTTTTAACATTTACTTAAGATTTCCCCAGTATCCATTTATAAGCAACAGCTTTTTCTAGCTCCTCATACTTAGCTGAATGCGATCTCCTACAGAGTCCGATAGGCCATCAGACTTTAAGACGACATTTTAATTTTTTACTGTCCGTTCGCTGATTTTGAATAAACAACAGGAATTAAAGTCTTGAAGAAATTAGCGTCAGTTG
Organism: Aphanizomenon flos-aquae FACHB-1287; assembly: GCF_014698755.1. Taxonomy (GTDB): domain Bacteria; phylum Cyanobacteriota; class Cyanobacteriia; order Cyanobacteriales; family Nostocaceae; genus Dolichospermum; species Dolichospermum flosaquae. Next base: position 70,892 of record NZ_JACJTO010000022.1, read on the forward strand.
GTGAAGCGTCAAGAATCACCGCACCTTCAGGTCGGTGAGTATGTCAAAACTGAAATTTTCCTTGTTTACCATCCCCAAGTACCGGGTTCACCTTTAAATGGTCCAACAATATCAGTAGTAATCCACCCTCCGTAAAAATCACCTGTTTGCGCTTTAACTAATTCATCATTTACATAGCAAGCATCCATTAAACTGGCATAAAAACTGTAATATTCTTGAATTGATTGAAAATTAGGACTAGGTTGAATATATTTCCAAGCAGCATTATGAATATACTTGTCTCCCACAGAAACATCATAATATTGACAAACACCTTTCCATTCACAATAACTTTTTTTAGGTGTAGCTATTAAGTATTCTGTTTTAATATCTTCAGCAGGAATATAATAACCTGGAGGATGACTAGTTTCTAAAACTCTTTTTCCTCTAGTGGTTTCTGCTAAAATAATCCCATTACAAATAACTTTGAGATGTTTGTCAGTATCTTCTAAAATAGCAGGACGGGGATAGTCCCAAACTGATTCTTGTCCGAGTTTTGGAGGTATAGGATTTGGTTTCATGGTGATTTAATGGATGATTTTGGATCATTATAGTTACGTCATTATATCATTTATTTACAAATTTTATAATATTTAATTCACTAAAAATGCTATTAATTTTAGATTCATCTAAATTACAGTTATCAGCATTTAGCAGCCTGAATGCTGACACAAAACTTATTAAACTTGACAAAGAATCAAACCAAACCATCCTTTTTCATCTGTCCAAGTTTTCACAGTATTTAATCCTTTACTTTGTAATTGTGTTTCTATTGTTCTTAAATCAAACTTGCGAGAAATCTCTGTTAATATACTTTCTCCTGCTTCAAAGTCAACCTTTAAACCCAAAACTTCTAAGAATACACAATGACTTTTTTGACAATGTAAATACATTTCAATTTGATGATCAACTTGATTATAAATTGCTTGGTGTCTAAACAAATTGATATCAAAATCACCTTGAAAACGCCAATTCAAATGAGAAAGCATATTCAAATTAAAAGCAGCAGTCACTTCTTGACTATCATTATAAGCAGCTTCTAAAATATCCTGGGGCTTTTGTAAATCAATTCCTAGTAAAAAGAAATCCCCAGTTTGTAAAGTACGAGAAACTTGATTTAAAAAACTATCACATTCTTCTGGATTAAAATTCCCTAGAGAACTTCCTAAGAAAAATAACATCCTTGATTGTAAATAACTAGACTCTAGATGAACTAAAGCCTGTTCATAAGTTCCTAATAGTCCATGAATAGAAAAATCAGGATACTTTTTTTGTAATTGTAAAACACTAGTTTTCAGAATACCACCGCTGACATCAATAGGAACATATCTACAAGAAGTAGCAATTTTTTGATAAGCATCTAATAAAACTTGAGTTTTTGTAGAACTACCACTTCCTAATTCTATCAACTCACAACAATTTGTAATTTCTGCAATTTCATCAGCATATTGTTGTAAAATCCAGGCTTCTGTACGAGTCGGATAATATTCTGGTAACTCACAAATTTTTTCAAATAATTGAGAACCAGGATCATCATAAAAATATTTGGGAGATAAAATCTTGGGATTTTGACTTAATCCCTGAATTACATCTTCTCCACCATTATTTAACTCTTGATAATGATGATCTAAAATTGTTAAAGGTTGAGCAATCATTTTCTAAATCCTCTGTTGTTGACTTTGAGTGATAAAAAGATATTTATTTAATCCAAACTTTCAGCAATTCTAAAACCAACGTGCTGATAGAAATAAGGACGAAACCAGTTACGATAACAGGCTAAAGCCATTGTACCATTTGTCGCCCAAGAACCACCCAACATCATAAAATGTTTATTATCAAAGAACGGTACAGATTGATCTTCATAAAGATGATGGGTTTTAAATCCTGGTAAGGGATAAAATGTTTCTCCTAACCATTCCCAGACATTACCCCGTAAGTCAGAAATACTAGATTGGTTATTTTCTGAAAACATTCCTACAGGAGTTGGAGAAATAAATTGTAAATTGAGATTATAGTTATTTGATAACCGAGAATCCTCAGATATTTTTAGAGCTTGATTCCATTCTGCTTCTGTCATTAACCGAGTATTTTTACCTTTCCAGCGACAATAAGCCATTGCTTCATAATGGTTAACTTCCACTGGCCAATCTAAAGGTAAATCTATTTCATCAAATGTGGCACGATAACGATAATTATTTTCTTGATATATCCAGAATTTAGGATGTTCTACTTTGTGAATTTGTTTCCATTCCCAAGATTCAGTATTCCAATAATTAGAATTATTGTAACCACCACCTTGAACAAATTCTAAAAATTCTCCATTGGTAATGAGATTTTGACTAACCAAAAATGTCTTGACTTTAACTTCTAAATTACCATATTCACTATCCCAACCAAAAGTTAAATCATCTCGACGTTTTCCTAATTTTACTACGCCACCAGGAACTTCTCGCATTTGATTATCAGGAATCTCTCCATTACTAGGTGCATAATTCCATCCTTGGGGACGCTTTAATTTATCAACGGGTAATTGACGCAGTAGCATGGAGGAGGTTTCCAGATGAATGCGACTATGTTCTATTCCCATTAATAAAGCCCAAATAGAATGTTGTTGATGAATGGGTAAATCGAGGGAAGTCTGATTAATAATTGTTGTAATTTCTTCCTTAGCTTTGTCTCGATATTCCCAAACTTTTGTAACATTAGGCCAGTTAACTCCTTGAATAGCTAACTCTAGTTCTGCGGGGCTTTCTGGATCAACTCCAATTTCAAATAAAGTCTCGTATTTATGATTAATCCGATTTTCTAATAAACCAACTTGAATTAATTTATTAATGTAAAAAACAGCCGAATGTCCAAGATAGAAAATTAATTTATTTCTGAGAGAATCGGGATTTAGATAGAAAGTTTCTTCCTCAACTAAACTTTTCATCAAGGTTTCTTCGAGTTCCCAGGAATTTTCAAAATACTTGAGTAGGGTTGTGGAACTACAATTATCGAGATGGGGAATATGAGCATCTATCATTTTCTTGGTCTGCTGAATTGTTTGTATGATCTGGATTAATTAAGTTTTGTAAATAAAAGCATAGCTGAATCTTGGTATTGATAGAAATTTTATCTCAATGATAAACATTTATAAAACCAAGTTAGCCAGAATTACAGGCTATGTATTTAAATAGCTTATATTAGAATTTTTCTTTAATTCTTAATTAAAATTTAATGTTTTAGAACTTGCCTACTGTACAAATTAACCATTATCTGTATAAATGTTTTTAATTAATATGTACAATTAATTTTACTTAGGTACTGAAATTATCTTTATTAAGATCATCTTCAGATGAGGACATGAACTCATAACCAGAAGTGTTGAATGTTAAGAAAAGCCTGATAAAAATAGCCAAAAATATGTTAAATTTTGGGCGAAGGATTAAAATATTTTGATTAACCATGATCATAAACTCATTTCCCAAG
>NZ_JACJTO010000023.1 GCF_014698755.1 Aphanizomenon flos-aquae FACHB-1287
AAATCAGTTATGTTCATTGGATGGAAGATATTATGAAATGTTGACATTTTTACCCTTGATAATACTAGTATACTTAAATATGTAAAGTTTTGTAACGACATTCAACATTTCTGGATATTTACATGGTAGAAAATTTTGGTTAAATGAACATGGGTGTCACTCATATAGCAATTCAAGCTCAAAAAATACACCCCAACCCTACCCTTTCCAAAGTATAGGGAAAAGGTAATTTTGTACAGCGTTTTCCGCTCTTATGAGGTACAAAGTTAAATCATAAAACTCTTGTGGTGCGGGCCTCTTGCCCGCTAGATATGTACCTCATAACACCAGTAAATGCCGTATCTCAGAAGAAAAAACTATGAAAGTTCAACCACGCTAAAATACTTATAAAACAAGCGTGATCATTCATTTTTAAGGTTAATAAATTACTGATGATTTTTCAGCTACCTTAAATAACGTTCCAGTAATTATGGCTTTTTTTACTAGAGAACCCATAAAAATAAAGCATAATTAACCTTTATAACCATTAACCAACAAAACCACCATGAACACACCACCCCTCCGCGTCGGAGTCCTGGGATTTGGCGGACTCGGACAAGCAGCAGCAAAACTCCTGACCAGTAAACGGGAAATGATCCTTGTCGCCGTTGCAGATCAAAAAGGCTACGCATACTCCACAGAAGGATTAAACACTCAAGCTTGTATTACCACATACCAAACCCAAGGAACAGTCGGTTATTTAGAACCAGTTGGGACCCTAAGCAATAACAGCATTCAAGATTTAATTCAAGCTACAGGTGACACTGTCAATGGTTATTTCCTAGCCCTACCCAACCTCCCCAACGATTTTATCCCCTCCGTCGCCAAAGAATTTATCAAAGCCGCTTGGAAAGGTGTCCTAGTCGATGCCATAAAACGCACCAGTGCAGTAGAACAACTCCTGGCCATGAAAAACCAACTACAAGCCGCTGGTATTACCTACATGACCGGCTGTGGCGCAACTCCTGGACTATTAACCGCCGCCGCCGCCTTAGCCGCCCAAAGTTACGCGGAAATTCACAATGTGGAAATTACCTTTGGTGTGGGAATTGCTAACTGGGAAGCCTACCGCGCCACCGTGCGGGAAGATATTGGCCACATACCTGGTTATAGTGTAGAAGCCGCTAAAGCCATGACTGACGCAGAGATAGAAGCATTATTAGATCAAACCAACGGCGTGTTAACCCTGAAAAACATGGAACACGCCGATGATATTATGTTAGAAATTGCCGGAATTTGTTCACGGGACAGAGTAACTGTAGGTGGTGTAGTTGATACCCGTAACCCTAAAAAGCCCCTGAGTACCAATGTAAAAGTGACAGGACGTACTTTTGAGGGTAAGATATCCACCCACACCTTTACATTAGGCGATGAAACCAGCATGGCCGCCAACGTCTGTGGACCTGCCTTTGGTTATCTCAAAGCTGGTCAGGAATTACATCAACGCGGTATTTCGGGTTTATTCACAGCAGCAGAAATCATGCCTAAGTTTGTAAAATAGGTAATTGGTAATATAACAATATACCCGACTTCTTTAAGGGTCGGGTATACTTCTAAAAGTACCCAATTTCTTCTCGCAAAACTCCATTAATTGCTTCTGCTGTAGCTGTTGAAATTAGCTGATAAATAAATCTTATGATTGCTACTGACATAAACCCTATTAGCACCGTCAATAATGCTACTAAGTGATAAAAGTTTATATCCCCCCGTAACCCGTAAAAAATGGCAAATTAAGAAAATTAAGCTAATTTTAAATTATTGATATCCTACTATCTTTAACAACAGTGATCTTGTACCACTGCTAGATAAGTTAAAGATGGAAATAACCAGTAATTAACTCTTAAAGGTGGCTTCTAGCATTCTCATGGATGATCATTTTACCTGAAGTTAAGAAAATTTCCACCCCTGCTGGTCAGTTTGTGTAAGTATACAATCACTACTTAGGCGAGATATTTCATCTTGACATTTCACAAAAATTAACTCAACTTGACTATTTAGCTGGATAGCTATTATTTATTTTAAATTTCCATGTCAACTCTCGTTATCGTTGAATCTCCCACAAAAGCTCGCACTATTCGCAACTACCTACCAAATGACTATCGGGTAGAAGCTTCTATGGGTCATGTTCGTGACCTTCCCCAGTCGGCCAGCGAAATTCCCGCGGCCGTCAAAGGAGAAAAATGGGCGCAGCTTGGGGTAAATGTAGAAGCTGATTTTGAACCGATTTATGTAGTTCCCAAAGACAAAAAGAAAATTGTTACCCAGCTTAAAGAAGCTCTCAAGGGCGTAAGTGAACTGATTCTGGCTACTGACGAAGACCGGGAAGGAGAAAGTATTAGTTGGCATTTATACCAATTACTTAAGCCTAAAGTGCCGACAAAGCGCATGGTATTCCATGAAATTACTAAGGAAGCTATTCAAAAAGCTTTGAAGGACTGTCGTAATATTGATGAGCAGTTAGTTCGCGCTCAAGAAACCCGACGCATTTTAGACCGATTAGTAGGATATACCCTATCTCCGCTGCTATGGAAAAAAATTGCTTGGGGACTATCCGCTGGTAGAGTACAATCTGTAGCAGTACGCTTATTAGTAACTAAGGAACGACAACGGCGAGCTTTTCATGAAGGCACCTATTGGGATTTAAAAGCCAGTCTAGAACATGAAAAAAGTCCATTTAGCGCGGTTCTGGTGACTCTTGGCGGTACGAAAGTTGCCACAGGCAGCGATTTTGACCCCACGACTGGCAGAATTACCGCAGGTCGCAATGTCGTCTTGCTCAATGAAGAAGAAGCGGAAGCCCTAAAAGCCCGCTTAGAAGGGAAAACTTGGACAGTGACGGATATGGAAGAACGTCCTGTAATTCGCAAACCAGCACCACCATTTACAACTTCTACATTACAACAAGAATCTAACCGCAAATTGCGTTTATCAGCACGGGATACGATGCGAGTCGCTCAGAATTTGTATGAGCAAGGCTATATTACCTATATGCGAACCGATTCCGTACATTTATCTGACCAAGCGATATCCGCCGCTCGCGCTTGTGTAGAACAAAAATACGGTAAACAATATCTGAGTCCCCAACCTAGACAATACACAACTAAATCTAAGGGTGCACAAGAAGCTCATGAAGCGATTCGTCCCGCTGGTAGCAGTTTTCGTACCCCCCAAGAAACCGGTTTAGCTGGACGGGAATTTTCTGTATATGATTTGATTTGGAAACGCACCGTCGCCTCACAGATGGCTGATTCTCGTCAAACTCAAGTTACTGTGCAAATCCAAGTAGAAGAAGCTGGCTTTCGTTCTTCTGGTAAACGCATAGACTTTCCTGGCTACCTTCGCGCCTACGTCGAAGGTTCGGATGATCCTGATGCTGCTTTAGAAGATCAAGAAGTAATTCTACCTAATTTAAAAGTTGGTGATCATCCTCAATGCAACGAACTGGAAGCAGTCGGCCACGAAACCCAACCTCCCGCCCGTTATACTGAAGCAACTTTAGTGAAAACCTTAGAAAGTGAAGGTATTGGTCGTCCTAGTACCTACGCCAGCATTATTGGGACAATCATTGATAAAGATTACGCCCAATTGGTGAATAATGCCTTAATTCCCACTTTCACGGCTTTTGCTGTCACTGATTTACTGGAAAAACATTTTCCAGATATTGTTGACCCTAGTTTTACCTCTAAAATGGAGCAAACCTTAGATGAAATTTCCACAGGTGAAGCTCAATGGCTACCATACCTAAAGAAATTTTATCTTGGTGAACAAGGTCTAGAAACTTTGGTGCGAGAACAAGAAACCGAAATTGATGCTACCAAGGCTAGAACTGTAGAATTAGAAAATTTAGATGCTAAAGTCCGAATTGGTAAATATGGTCCTTACATTGAAGTTACCAATGGTGAAGAAGTAATTACCGCTTCTATCCCCAAAAACCTCACCCCGGCTGACCTTAACCCTAAACAGGTGGAAATTCTCCTCAAACAAAAAACCGTAGGACCAGACCAACTTGGTCGCCACCCGGAAACTGGAGAACCAATTTATATTAAACTGGGTACTTATGGTCCCTACGTTCAATTAGGGGATAAAACTGAGGAAAATCCTAAACCCAAACAAGCTTCTTTACTCAAAGGTGTAACCCCGGAAACTCTCACTCTAGAAATGGCTGTGGGTTTATTGTCTCTACCCCGTGCTTTGGGAACTCACCCGGAAACTGGAGGTAAAGTCCAAGCTAGTTTGGGACGATTTGGCCCCTATGTAGTCCATGACCAAGGGAAAGAAGGAAAAGACTACCGTTCTCTAAAATCTACGGATGATGTCTTGACAATTTCCCTAAATCGTGCTCTAGAATTATTGGCAGAACCGAAAAAAGGACGTACAGCCAGCAAAAGTAAGTCAAAGGAAGCTTTGCGGGAGTTGGGTCTACATCCAGAAGATGATTCGCCAATTAATATCTATGATGGTCCCTATGGTCCTTACATTAAACATGGGAAAACTAATGCCAGTATTCCTGAAGGTGAAACGGTAGAAAATATAACTTTGTCTACGGCTATTGAATTACTCTCCGCTAAAATATCTACAAAATCTCCACGCAAAACAACTAAGTCAACAACTACTAGAGGGAAAAAGAAAGACCCATAAACCTAGATTTGGGGGAGTAGGGAAAAATTTTTTTTCTTCCTTCTTCCTGCTTCTCACTCGGTAATTTATTTCCCTATCACTAATTACCCATTACTAATTGTGAATGTGATAATGTAAGAAGTGAGGGAAAACACAAAACTAAAATTTCCTTGTAGTTCATACCAGACTTATGGAAATGTGTCAACCTTTTTAAGGGCTAAAGGTGCAATCATACACCAGTTTCTGCGACCCGGTTAAATAAAATTGAGGTACTATCCCAGGAGCGGTCAGTTTAATGGATTATATAGAAAAGGTACTGGAAAAGCTAAAGGAATTAGCTCGGAAGTTGATTGATAGTCTGCTAGGACCAGAGGTGGAATCAGAACCGGAACTGATTCCAATTCCGGTACATGAGCGTTCTACACGTCGACGCTAAAATTCTCGGAGTGTGGGGGTTGAATTTGTCAGCTTTAAGTATTCTTGTACTGCATGGTCCAAACCTAAATTTGCTAGGACTCAGAGAACCTGGAATTTATGGTTCTTTAACAATGTCTGAAATTAATCGCTTGTTAGAGTCCAAAGCTATGGAACTACAGGTAAATATATTACCCATGCAGTCAAATCATGAGGGGTTTTTAGTAGATGCTATTCATGGGTCTTTAGGAAAACATCAGGGGATTGTCATTAATGCTGGAGCTTATACTCATACTAGTGTAGCTCTGCGAGATGCGATCGCTGCTGTTGATTTACCTACTGTTGAAGTACATCTAAGTAATATTTATCGTCGGGAAGATTTCCGCCATCATTCTTATATCGCACCAGTGGTAATTGGTCAAATTAGTGGTTTTGGCTCTCAAAGCTATTTGTTAGGCTTGGAAGCACTGGTGTACTATTTAAGGCAATAGGTAATGGGTAATGGGTAATTGGTAATGGGTAATTGGTAATGGGTAATTGGTAATGGGTAATGGGTAATGGGTAATTGGTAATGGGTAATGGTAATAACAACTGACCACTAACAACTGACCACTGACCACTGACAACTAACAACTGACCACTAACAACTGACCACTGACAACTAACCTATTAAAATTATGCGTTATTCTCTCATTAATCGGGTTAGAGGGGCTTTTTTGGGAGCTTTTTTAGGAGAGAGTTTATCTAACCCGAAGAGTTTTGCTTTGGGTAGAATTGCGGTTTTGGGGACAGAAAGTTTAATTAGTTTAGGTAAGTTAGATGTGGATGATTGGTTAAAACGACAACAACAAACAGGTATTAAATTAGAAACAAATATTGATTCCTGGGGACAAATAATTCTCGCTACATTACCAGTAGTGATTTTTTTCCATGAAAATCCTCCAAAGATGGCAGAAAATATCCTAAAATTGCAACAAATATTTAACTGGCAACATGAGTCAGTCATAAAAGATGCTAGTTTGATTATAGGATATGCGATCGCTCAGTCCCTAAATGAGAAACTTAACCCCCGGACACTAATTTCCGAAATCGTGAGTTTTTTAGATCAAACATCAAATCCTTCATCTTCTATACCACAACAATTGATAAAAGTCAATGATTTGTTACAAACTGTTACAGGACTAGAAACAGCACAAAGGGAACTAACCAGTCCAGAAAAATTGATTAGCAATATTAGTTTAGCTTTCTACTGCTTTTTGAGTACCTTAGAAGACTTTTCTCTTACCGTATTACGAGCTAATCAAAATCACGAATTTGCTAATCAAAATATTACAGGTGCAATTGCTGGAACATTATCAGGTACATATAATAGTATAGTGAGTATACCTGTAAATTGGCAAATTTCCCCCTCAGTCACCAACTCTCCTGTATGGGGACTTGAGAATTTTGCCCAGATGTTAAAATTAACCGATACAATGATGGCGGTGTGGTCTGGAGTTTATAACTGTGGTGATAATTTTGGTGAATGTGTAGAAACAGGATATACTGTTTTTGCGGCTCCTCATATTATCCGTAGACGTTGAGTTAATTTAATTTTTGTGAATTATGAAGTTAATTATCTAATAAACTTGGAGACTTTCGTATTTAGCCCTGCTGAGGGTCAAGTACGAACCGCTATTCCTCCCTAAGTTATTAAACAACTTCGGTCGTGTTCGCAGTAGCGTACCGGAGGTATCAGCCATATTTGGGGTATTTCGCGGCAGAAAAGATGAAAACGCAGCAATTTTTCCAGTCCTTGAGTCAACATTTAAGGCAATGGCAACAAAAGTATAAAGTGCTATTCCGTGAAGGAAAGCATTCAAGTAAACTGCATGGGAATTTTTTGAGGAATCTACCTCTATATTTATCAGCAAAGAGTCATCAAGGCAAACAAGGTAAACAAAGACAGACTCAACAATCAACTGCTAAATTAGTGAGGAAAACTGGTAGCATTGATAAATTTATTTTTAGATGGGTGCATCAAAAACGCTCGTCAATAGTTTTGGTATTGGCAATATTATCATTAACAAGTATAGTAGGTCATGATTTATATAATCAACCAAGAGTGAAAGTTGATAGTATTGCTTTACAAACATTTGTTGCTCCACATACAGATAATATTGAAGATAGGCAAGAGACAGAACAAAAACGAAAAGATTTTATAGATAAGTATGTGCCGGTTTTGATGACTGATAACCAAATAAATCAGCAAATCAATGATCAATTGGCAGAAATTTTAGATACGGGTGATCAAGTGCGGGGAATAGTTGGTGTTTTTCCGTTTTTTGATAGTTCAGTTTTATCTATTTCTACTCAACGTTATCTACGGACTTTTCCTGAATCAGAATGGCAAAAGTTAAAAGGGATTTTAGAAAATAATAGAAAGCAAAATTTAAGACAAAAAAATTCAAAATTTTTGTTGCCTTCGCAAATTTCCAGTAATGGTAAATCAATATCTAATTCATCAAGTTTTCCGGGTTTACCATTTTCTCGAACTTCTTCTGATGATGAAAACCATGGTAATGAAGCTACTTTTATTCAAGCGTTGTCAGAACTGCAAACTTATCAATTTTCTGCACCAGAACCTGATTTCTCGAAGCTGATTACCCAAATATCGAAAGTTAGAGAAGGATATAATCTAGCTATTGATAAAGCCTTGCAAATAGAAACCGGGCAAGTCAAAAAACCTCACACAGCACCTATTATTTTAGAGTTAACTGATAATGATTGGGTGAAAACACAGGTGGGAATTCGTAAAATTGCCGAGCGGATTCTTGCCCAGGGTATACCTGTTGGCTTGCCCAAAACTATTTTGAAGAATGCGGTTAGTTTGCAAGTAGAATTATCTGTACCTAGTGAAGCTGAACCATTAGCAAAAAATTTATTATTAGCGGTATTACAACCAAATCTTAAACAAGATGAGGCAGAAACTAAACAAAAAGCTGAACTGGTAGCTAAGACAATACCATCTGTAATTGTACCGATGAAAAAAGGTGAGGTAATTGTCAAAAAAGGCGAAAAGATTACAAACAGAAAATTTCAGATATTAGAACATTATCGCTTAATTGTCCGCCAAATAAATTGGATGGGTTTAACAATTGTAGCAGTGGTTGTGACTCTAGGAGTTTGGGTTTTTGCGTGGTTAGAAAGAAAAAGTCATAACTATTTGCGACAACGCGATCGCTTGTTAGTTTTACTACTTACCCTGACTGTTCCCGGAGTATTAGCCATGGGTTTACCCTATACTACTTGGAGTGCTATTGGTTTATTATTAGGCAGTTTCTATGGACCAACTGTAGGTATGACTGTGGTGGGGCTGTTGTCGCTAATATTACCAGTTACTACAAGTATAAATATTCTTGTATTACTGTCTGGGGCTGTGGGAGGGATATTAAGTAGTTATGTAGCGCATAGATTGCGATCGCGGGAAGAATTGGCATTATTAGGTATTATCACGGCCTTAACCCAAGGGACTGTATTCTTATTATTAAAAATCCTCACTGGTGGGGTATTTGGTTCAGGTTGGTATATCATCCAAGAAGCTGGTTTATTTGCGATATCTGGGCTGTCTTGGAGTGTTGTGGCTTTGGGTTTAAGTCCTTATTTAGAAACGCTGTTTGATGTAATTACCCCCATCCGTTTGGCAGAATTAGCTAACCCCAACCGTCCATTATTAAAACGACTGGCTACGGAAACTCCAGGAACTTTTCAACATACCTTATTAGTGGCAACTCTAGCTGAGGCTGCAGCTAAAGAATTGGGCTGTAATGTGGAATTAGTGAGGGCTGGAACGCTGTATCATGATATTGGCAAGATGCACGATCCTTTAGGATTTATAGAAAATCAAATCGGCAGTCCCAATAAACATGAAACAGAAATTAAAGATCCTTGGAAAAGTGCCGCATTGATTAAAAAGCACGTTACCGAAGGGTTAGTTATGGCCAAAAAACATAGTTTACCAACGGCAATTCAGGCTTTTATTCCCGAACATCAAGGAACAATGGCGATCGCCTATTTTTATCATCAAGCCCAACAAATAGCCCAAGAAAATCCGCAGATCATTGTCGATAAAGCCGATTTTTGTTATGATGGACCCATACCCCAATCACGGGAAACAGGTATTGTTATGTTGGCAGATTCTTGTGAAGCTGCATTACGTAGTCTCAAAGATGCAACCCCAGAAAAAGCATTAAATATGCTCAATAATATTTTGCGGGCAAAATGGCAAGATGATCAATTAATAGATTCAGGTTTGACAAGGGCCGAAATGCCAAAAATTGCTCGAATCTTTGTGGATGTTTGGCAACAATTTCATCATAAACGCATTGCTTATCCTAAAGCAAAAGCTGGTAATTCGTAATTACAGCACATTCTGCTTGACCGAAATACACCATCAGCGGGCAAGAGACCCGCACCACAAGAGTTTTATTATTAATATCTGTACTTTATAACACCGGGAACTGCTGTAAGATGAAGCTACATGAGAACTTTAGGAATAATTGAACGCCGATGAACGCCGATGAACGCCGATGCAGATGAATTGTATGCTATATTCATACTTAATGGTTAAACTAGAGATAGAAAAATCACAATAGGACGATTATGATGAGCGATCGTGATTATACCTTAATTATTGACAAAAGTGGTAGTATGTCCACACCTGACCAAGCGGGTGGAAGAACTAGATGGCAAATAGCCCAAGAGTCTACTATCGCTTTAGCCAGAAAGTGTGAAGAATTTGATCCTGATGGCATTACAGTTTACGTATTTTCCGGCAAATTTAAACGTTATGATAATGTTACTACTGCCAAAGTAGCCCAAATATTTCAGGAGAATGATCCAGCAGGAACAACCAATTTAGGAAGTGTACTCCAAGATGCCCTAAATAATTACTTCCAGCGCAAAGCCGCAGGTCAAACTAAACCTAATGGAGAAACCATTTTAGTGATTACTGATGGTGAACCAGATGATCGCAAAGCGGTATTTGAAATTATCATCAGTGCTACCCGACAAATGGAAAAGGATGAAGAATTAGGAATTTCCATGATTCAAGTCGGTTCAGATCCTCAAGCTACCAAATTTCTTAAAGCTTTGGATGATCAATTACAAAGTGTCGGTGCTAAATTTGATATTTGTGATACAATAACTCTGGATGATTTAGAAGACATGAGTTTAACTGATGTTTTAATGAATGCTATCACAGATTAATTAACAAAAATTACTAATATCTGGAGAGTTTAGTCATGCTAGAAAACCGTGATTACACCTTGATTATTGATAAGAGCGGTAGCATGGCTACCCCAGATCAAAAAGGTGGGAGAAGTAGATGGGTAGCAGCACAAGAATCAACTTTAGCATTAGCAAGTAAATGTGAACAGTTTGATCCAGATGGTATTACTATTTACTTATTTTCTGGAAAATTTAAACGTTATGATAATGTGACATCTGCCAAAGTAACGCAAATTTTCACTGAAAATGATCCTTCAGGAACAACGGATTTAGCAGGTGTTTTGAAAAACGCTACTGATGATTATTTACAACGCAAAGCAGCGGGTCAAACTAAACCCAATGGGGAAACAATTTTAGTAGTTACTGACGGTGAACCAGATGATCGTAAAGCCGTCATGAGGGTAATTATTGAAGTTTCTCGTCGTTTGGATAGGGATGAAGAATTAGCTATTTCTTTTATCCAAGTGGGGAATGATGCTCAAGCTACTCGCTTTTTGAAAATCTTGGATGATGAACTGCAAAGTGCAGGTGCTAAGTTTGATATTTGCGACACTATCACAATGGATGATATGGAAGATATGAGTTTATCAGAAGTTTTACTCAATGCCATTAATGACTAGTAAGCTCATGAATTGAAAGTTAGAAATTCAAAATTAAACAATTATATCCCTAGCTTTCTACATTAATCCATCATTTATTGATAAGATCAGAAAAGAAGTTAGGGATATTATATTTTGTACACAGGAATTACAAATATGGATGCAATTGACAAGCTATTAGCTGAACTCAAAACTGAATATATAGAAGCAAAAACTCCACCAGCACAAAATAATTTAACCCCAGTTAAATTGATTTCACCGACAATAAAATCTGATGTATTCACAGATAATTTATTATCAAAAGTAAAAGCTGATATTTTGGCAAAAGATGCGGCGGTCGCACTGCAAAAACAAGAAGAATTAACACAGGAAAAAATTCGTCAAGAAAACCTTCAAGCTAAACAAAAAGCAGTTTTAGAAAAATCTGCTAAACAATGGTTAGCTAAATTAGATCCATTATCACCAGAAGGAATATGGTTTGAAAAATTTGCTCAAGGTTATCCTAACAGATTACTAGCCGCAATTGATTATTTACAAACTAATTCTTAATCAAAGATTCAGAACAGTAAATTTTTTTTATATACACAAAATAGAAAATTAAAATTTTTCCCCTTGTTCCTGTTCCCTTCTCAGTTTAGGATAACAAGTACCTAGCACTTTTAGCTTGAGTGAGGTACACCATGAGCAAGATGACCGCACCACAAGAGTTTAATTATTGATATCTGTAATTCATAATAGCGGGAACTGCTGTAAGAACTGGAAAAACAAAGAATCAGAAAAAATCAGTTAAATGATCAATTCTGATTTCTGCATTCACAGACTAAAATGGCATTTTGTCGTTAACAGGAAAATGCTCATCCTCTTCCTTTTCCTCTTCGTCTTCTTCTGAGTTTAACACGATTCGGGATGCAGAATATGGAAATAAATTTTGAAATCCAGTCAACCGTTCTTTTAATAATGCTTCTGGTGCAGTATTCCAAAGACTTTCATAATAGAAAAAAGCCACTCCCAGTCCCCGTTGCTGGGCAGCACGGACTTGAGATTGAATCTGTTCAATTGATACAGATTTAGTTCTTAAACCTGCCATGATACCGATTCCCGTTGGGATTCTTTGTTTTACCTCTTCCATTTCTGGACGAGAAAGCTTATCAACAAAATGATCTAAATTCTCCCGATAAACTTGCATAATTAACTCATCTACTATGTCTAATCGTACCCAATTCAACCAATCTTGGAGTTGAAATTTATAAGCATGATCATAGTAATTAGGAGAGACAGAGAAAATCATTTTCGGTTTTATCTGTTTAACCGTTTGGTTAAGTCTTACCATAAATTCTGTAATTTTATTGGCCCGCCAATTTACCCATTCTGGATTTTGAGGATCACTTGGTGGAGTTTTTTTGGTTTCTTGTTGATATAAGGCAACTGTATATTTATCGTAGCCAAATTCAGAAGGTAAACTGGTATGATCATCAAATTGGATGCCATCAAGATTATATTTATTAGTAAGTTCCACTAGCAGGTCGCTAATAAACTGTTGTACTTCTGGATGAAATGGATTTAACCATGAAACTTCACCACCAGCGCTAATAGATGTTTGACTACCATCTTTTTTTTGTGTTAACCATTCTGGCTTATTCATTGCTAATTCTGAACTGGGAGGAGTCATAAACCCAAATTCAAACCAAGGAATTACCAATAAATTTTGCCGATGAGATTTATCAATTAAATCGGCAAGAATATCATGTCCATCTAAGCCTTGAAATACAAAAGGTTGAATTTCTAAACGCCTGGCTACAGCACTAGGATACATGACATAACCAGAATTCCAAACGACAGGATAGATAGTGTTAAAATTGAGTTTTTGCAGTTGTGTTACAGCTTCCTGAACTTTAGTCCTATCTTTGAGAACGTCTAGATCATTATTTGTCATCCACACACCACGAATTTCTGGATGTGATATTTCTTGCGCGGTAACAGGTGTAAAGATATTTCCCCGGAAAACCAGGAGTAAGGAAATTAAAAATAAGGGCAGAAATAACCTTTTCAGTAATTTCTGAGAACCTCTATGGAAATTGAATTTCATTGTAATTTAACAGTATTGGAATGATATAGCAGTTCCCATGCTCGTAAGGTATAAAGTTTTTTAGTTTTAGGGAACAGTGAACAGTGAACAAGGAATAAATTGGTGTGCACTTCATTAAACCAGGAAATGCTATAATGATATAAGTAGGTTGACCTTAAAAATTGTCGTTATGGTAGTTGGTAATAAGTAACTGGCAATAAATAAGAGTAAAGAAGTGATCACGGATTTTACAGTTCTTTACGCAGTTTGGCTTTATTGTGTTAACCTACTTAGAACATATAGAATAAATTCATCCAAAAAATAGTTATAATTGCTGAGTTTGAGAAAAAATCCAGAAATTGTAGTTTTTACCACCTTCCGATTTTTCTCCATTCCCAGCATTTACAACTTAGTCACCATTACCAAACCGCTTAATTAAATCCTCAGGACGCAGATTAGCAACAAATTCGCGGAAAGCTTCCTGTTCAGCCTCATCAGCATCACGATCCACGGGAATAGAAGCATCAGCCACTACCTCCTCCATCACCCAAATAGGAGTATTTGTACGAAGAGCAATAGCGATCGCATCACTAGGACGGGCATCAATTTCTTTTTTAACATCTCCTTGTTGTAAAATCAACGCAGCATAAAAAGTATCTTTTTGCAAAGTATGAATAATAACTTTATCTAAAGTCATATTCCATGCTTCCAGCATATTCACCATCAGATCATGGGTTAAAGGTCGAGGAGGCTTTTGATTTTCCATTGCCCCCATAATTGCCCTTGCTTGTTCCTGACCTATGTAAATGGGCAAAGCGCGACGATCTGAACCATCCTTCAGAAGTACAATCGGGCTACGAGTAATCGCATCCAATGCTATACCAGCGACTTTCATTTCTATCATTGGTTCAGCCTCTAAAATTCTTTAATCGCTTGGAACTATGTTGCATATAACCCTCTTCTTTAGTTTTTTCACAAGACAGAAATAAACATAGGACTTTTCTTGTTTATAATACTTCCATTAAACTCCGATAGCGTAGCAGGGAATAAGCCATAATTTTAGTTAATGAAAAAATTAAGTTAACTCAAGCCCGGACGTTGATATACCTCTCTAGTGAACAGGTATAGACAAATCCATTTTTCACCGACTCTGACAACTAATTTATTCATCCTTCATACATATTTTATCCTGATTTTAATTTCCTGAGGCCAGTGTGTCTGGAAATTGATGCTAATATATTAATATTCATTGACCAAAATCAGGAAAAAAATTAAACTTGCGGGCTTTAGATTTTTTCCGAGAACTATTAGTTAATTTCCGCCAAAATTAGGCAATAAATAAAATTATTTTCGTAAAAGCTGTGTTTACAGGATTAATTCAAGGCTTAGGAACAATAAAACCCTTAACGGGAGATTCATGGCAAATTAGTTATCGAGATCCTGCTAAGATGATCATTGAGGATTTGGCCTATGGTGACAGTGTGGCAGTAGATGGAGTCTGCTTAACAGTTGAAAATATCCTAAAAGATGGATTTATTGCCACCGCTTCACCGGAAACCCTCCGCCGCACAACATTAGATAAAGAAGAAATTCAACAAAGATATGTCAACTTAGAGGCATCACTGCGAGTAGGAGGTAAAGTCGGCGGTCATTTTGTTATGGGTCACGTAGATGGAATTGGTCAACTCATCACATCTGAACAAACTGCCAGTTCCTGGGAAATGACCTTTGTTGCCCCACAGACTATCACCCGGTATATAGTTCCTAAAGGTAGCATTGCCGTCAATGGTATCAGCCTCACCGTAGCTGAATATCAATCAGAATCATCTCAATTTACCGTCGCCGTCATACCCCTGACCTATAGCGAAACTAATCTCAGTCATTTAGTAGCAGGTAGTTGGGTAAATCTGGAAGGAGACATTCTGGGTAAATACGTAGAAAAATTCCTCACTCCTGGAAATAATCACCATCGACAAGAGGAAATTACAACTACATTCCTAGCAGAAAACGGATATTTATAAAGGGAATAGGAGTTAGCAATTAGAAAGGGGAAGATTCCCCACTATTCCTACTTCCTACCCCTACTCCCTGCCCAAATTACCGAGCTTGGGCGGTTTTTATTCCTTCCGTTCCTTGTGCTAACTCGCTAACTCCACCTTGTAACTGTATACTTGGGTCTACAGCAATCCATCCATTTTGAGTCAGGTGACGGATTTCAAAGTGCAAATGAGGACCAGTAGAGTTACCAGTGCTACCAACTCGACCAATGACAGTTCCTGGTTCTACCCATTGACCAGGTTGAACAAAGATATCTGACATATGCCCATACAGACTCTGTTGAGCAGAACCGTGATTAATGATTACAGCTAAACCATAACCACCTAACCAATTAGCTGATTCTACTTGACCTTTAGCCGCTGCTAAAATTGGTGTTCCCGTGGGCGCACCAAAATCTGTACCAGCGTGAAAACGGCGATCGCCTGTGATAGGATGAACTCGCCAGCCAAATAAAGACGTAATTGGTGCAGCCACCGACAGTGGGAAAACTACTCCCGAACCACCACCAGCGCCACGATAGGCCAGGGTATTAGTATAAGGAACTTCAGGTAAAACTGAGGCCAGGGAGAAGTCATAAGACACCATACTAGGACGGGGTGCAATATTACCCTCTATCATTGGTGCTGGTAAACTACCTACCTGAGGAGGGATAGGATTAGCTCTCACTGTTGTTGTACTAAATTCCCCGGGACTGGGAATAAAGCGATTAGCGTGATAGTTAGCCTTTGTATGACTGCTGCTGTTAGGTTTAGAAATCCGCCAATTATTTTCAGGTTGACTAATTTTGCTGACACTACTAGCAACTGTCTGAGCCAGATTCTCACTTTGATTACTGTTAGCAGTTATAGTTTTCCAGCCTAATTTCTTTTGACCAGAAACTGGAACTAATTTAGCAACTTCACTTTTCTTCAGCCAAGTTGGTGATGATTCTTTAGACTTAGCCACAGTCGGAGTTTGTGTAGCTTTAGCGCAAGTTCTAGATACAGTTGCACCACAACTACTAGAACGCTCTGTCACTACTACAGAACTAGGAGGTTCATAGTTACTTTCTACACCACTATTGTACTCATTTGTATCAATATAAGCGTTATTGGAATCCTTGGGTTTGTTTTCTGTATCCTTAGCAGTGTCTTGAGAAATATTCTTTGTTTGAGAGACTTGTGGCAGTTTTTTTACAGTATCAACCTCACTAACGCTAGTAGTGGGTCGAGTATCTTCACCTTTAGGTTGAGAAATTCTAATACTAGCAGTGGGTCGAGTATCTTCACCTTTAGGTTGAGAAATTCTAACACTAGTAGTGGGTCGAGTATCTTCACCTTTAGGTTGAGAAATTCTAACACTAGTAGTGGGTCGAGTATCTTCACCTTCAGAAACACTCTTACTGGTTAGCTTCTTTTTCAGATTAGCTCGACGGACAGAAAAATCTGGTTCTGGCTCGGTTATATTGGGAATAATAGTTTTCTTCTCAACTGGATTTGTGACTGCTGTTGGTTGGGAATTCTCAATAGTGGGAACAATATTGTCTATCGCTCCACTTTCCGTTTGAGCAGTTACAAACCCGCTGCTAAGAAGACCAAGGCTACTTAATAAACAAAGACCTTGTACTGGTATTCTAGAGGCAAAACGCTTACCCATACCACGGTAGTAAAAATTTTTATGGGCAGATTTATGGTGCTGCGTCATTTTTTCTCTTTTGTTGTGTGTAATAAAGGGTAAATAATCAATATTCGTCAGTGGTCAGTAGTCAGTAGTCAGTGGTCAGTGGTCAGTGGTCAGTGGTCAGTTGCCGGTTTGACTATAACCCAAACTGATTGTACCCGGTTGGACAGAAATTTCTGGTGTTAAGATTGCTTTTGGATCATCAGTTATCACTTGCAACCGCAAATTGCCCTCTTGAGTTACCCCAACTATTTTACCTAAAATATTATTGACATAAACCTGATCACCGATGTTTACAAGTACATTAAGGTAGCGAGGCAAAAGTGTATTTATTCCTTCTACCTGTAGACACTCTATACCGGACTTAATTCCGATTAAAACTTGTGAAGTGAGAACTTCCAGGTGGTGAATCATCTGATAATTACGGGAATTTTGCCATAATTGCAGATTAATTCCAGTTTCTGGAACTTGATTTTCCCAGTTAATTCCAACACCAATCACAGCTTGAGTAATTTGTCCTTGATTGACTTTAGTTTCTGTTAAAATGCCGCCTAATTTGCGACCATCTAATACTAAATCATTTGGCCACTTTATGCCCACCGGTATACCAGATTTTCGTAATTGTGCTGTAATTCCCCAAGCACTGGCCAAAGTAAGTTGATAACTATTGATAGCTTTTAATTGAGAGTCTATTACCATGGAAAGATATAGACCACCAGCCAGAGACTGCCATTGACGACCCCATTGCCCCCTACCAGCGGTCTGCTGGGTAGCAATAACCACACAACCGGGTTTTTCTCCTTGGTCAATTAATTGCCACAGAGTTTGATTTGTAGAGGATAGAGTGCTAAAAATATGTAGAGAGAATGGTATATCTTGCTGCTGATATTCGGCTTTTAAGCTATCTACCAAAAGTTGTTGATTAAATTCCACCACAGTTCACCATCATTTTAAATCTTTTTTGGTAGTTGTTCAAGTTAACATTGATTGCAGGTTGTTAATTTTCTATTGAGGTTTGGTTAAAGATGCACACTTGGCACTGGCACAATTGGGAAGGACTACCTTATCTGACTTGTAATCTCCTAAAACCTTGGTCTCATGGTTTCTTTACCCAACAGTTTTGGCCCCGTCTACCTCATGAGCTAACTCAGGTACTACAACCAGACGCTTTAGCTTATCGCTTAAAACAGGTACATGGCAATACTGTTTTGACTCCCCAGGAGGTTGATGATCATCTTAATAGCAGTGATGATGATTTGGCCTTGGCAGATGGTTTAATTAGTCAGCAACCGTTACAAGCTGTTTGGGTTGCTTCCGCTGATTGTACACCTGTATTAATTGGAGATGTGAAAACTGGACAGGTAGCGGCTTTACACGCTGGTTGGCGGGGTACAGCGGCAAAAATTATCCCGGAGGCTATTTCCAAAATGCAATCCCACGGTACTAATTTAGCAGATTTGCGCGTGGCCATGGGTCCAGCTATTGCTGGGGAAGTTTACCAAGTTTCTGTAGAAGTAGCTGCGGAAATCGGCACTACCATCATACCACATAATCAACCAGAAAAAGTTATTACCGCTTTATACGATTTACCTAATCCACCTTTACTGAGGGATACAGAGCCAGGAAAGGTACGTTTAGATGTACGTCGGGTGAATGCTTTACAGTTGGAGCAATTAGGAATTAGTGGAGAACAAATTGCTATTGCCCCCTATTGTACTTTCCAAACTCCAGATCATTTCTTTTCCTATCGTCGGGAAAGGGAAAAAAAGGTGCAATGGTCAGGAATTGTGAGTATAGGTAAATAAGGCTCTTGGTATTTGTTATACTAAATTACTTGTTAGTAAAAGGAAATGGGGAAAAAGAGAAGATTTTGCCATAATATTCAAACATAAGGCTTATTTTTTATACACTGCTTCCCGGTATTATGAGATACATATCTAGCGAGCAAGATGACCGCACCACAAGAGTTTGATGATTCAACTTTGTACCTCATAAGAGCGGAAACCGCTGTATATACCGTCAAACCTTATTTTAAACAACGAACAACTGACCACTGACCACTGACAACTGACCACTGACAACCGACCAAGGATTGTTAAGCTATAGTTGGAGTCTGTGTTCAAAATCAAAATCAAGCCAGTGATAAGTAGAAAAGCCTATCATATTTATGGGATAATACTATAGACATATCTCATTTAATGAGCAAATAGCCTATTTGCAAGATACTACCTACCGGAATTATCATTAAAAGTGTAAAAATGGTTGCTCATAAAAGAGAAAAATCCTATTTCCCAAGTTTTTCTATTCTAGTAGAAACCAAACATAACGAGACACAATCATGACCAATACAGAAGCACAAGTTGGCGACATCCAAGAAAAAATTCAAGCAGAAGTTGAGCAAGCTCGCGCTGTATGCGACATCTCCGGTGGTAATTCCGCTGAATGTGCTGCTGCTTGGGATGCTGTAGAAGAATTGCAAGCGGCAGCTTCTCACCAGCGTCAAGTTAAGCCTAAAAACGCTCTAGAGCAATACTGTGATGCTAATCCAGAGGCAGATGAATGCCGCTTGTACGAAGACTAAAACCGCAGAACGGAATTAAAGATTAACAATTAAAAATTAAAAAGGTATATTTTACAAGCTTTCTCGCAATTTTTAATGGTTAGTTATTTTTGTCCCCCCCTGCTCTATAACCAGTAGTTGTACTTTGTTGCTAAGTGGCAATTTATCAGTATATCGATGGTTTGAAGCTCCATTAATCACTTGGACGTTAACCAGACGGGGATTAAATTCCCCGTTTTAACTTGGTAATAAAACTTCCAAACTGACTTTTTTCTGGAATGGCTAACTCTACGCTATCCTATCAAATATCCAGTCACAAATTTTTCTATTTTTTATTGACTTTATGACACAACTATGGTTTAGACCTTATGTTTGGATGGACTACCGACTAGCGTTATTATTTACGCTAATTATTCCTTTAATTTTGCTAATTTGGACTTTTGTACAAAAAGCAGAGGCCATGCAACGTTTATTAATCATTTACTGTCGAGTAGCTAGTTTATTAGTTATTAGTATGTACTTAATGATTGGTGGTTTTGGAGTAAGTTTTATTTCCGCTTTAATGGCTCGGATTCTTATTCCTATCGCGCTATGGTTTTGGGTAGATATCAATGATGAAATTGACTATTATCCTCATAGTCCATTAAAACTAATTTTCACTTCTTGGCGTTGGGCAACAACAGTTTATTGTACTTTAGGAACAATAGCTCTTTTACCTTTTTTAGGATGTGCTTTTTCAGAAACTGCTTTCAAAACTCCTTACTGTAGCGTTTGGTTAGAAGCACCATTAGTTTTTAAAGACTATTTCCACCACAACAGTAAACCCGCTTTTTTAGGGTTTTTGGGTATAGTTACTTTAATATTTTACGTAGTTTATTTAAGTTATTTTGTTGCGGTTAAGCTAGGAAAACATGGACGTTCAGCTACACATTGAGCAATTGAAAATTTAGAAAAAATTCTGAACTGTGATTATGCAAATTAATTAATCATCTCTATCAAAACAATCACCAAATTATAATTTTCAATACTGAATTGATGAATAATCCCATTGCTAAAAGACTGGAACAATATACAGTCAAAAAATCCCAAGAAGTTCTCATAGTTACCATAGAAATTGATAATGAACCAGATAAAATTGCTGTATTTAAAGGATTTTCTAGTTCTTTAATGCGCCCCACAGCTTATGATCCTGATGTCCCAGTGTTGCCAAATACAGCTACAATTATCACAATTGACCGCATAGCAAGTCCCTATAATCCTGACTCACCTCGTTATCTTCAACAAAACATTTCTTGGGAAGATATGCAAGTTTTATTATCAGAAATGGGAATTTAAATTACAACTGGGTAGGATTTTTTTGAATTTTTGTTAATTTTAAATTGTTAATATGTCCCGTTCTGGATACACTTTGCCTGTTTTCGCTTGTGCTGCTGCTGTTGCGGCTTTGCATTGGTTACGCCATAATCAACCTCTGACTGTAACTTCTATAGATTTGATTCAACCCGCTGAAATTGTAGATATACCCATTCAGCAAGTAGCGGGAATATCGGAAAATCAGGCCTTGGCTATCACTCGCAGTGATCCAGGTGATAATCTAGATTTAACGAAGAATACACCGATTTGGGCTATGGTAGAATGGTACGAGGGAAATGGAGAAACCGTAATTATTCAGGGTGGAGAAGGAATTGGTAAACAACTTAATGGTGAGGGGAAAGCAGCAATTTATGGTTATGCTCAAAAGTTATTAACAGAAAATTTACAACGATTATTAGCACCGACGGAAAAAATCAAGGTGACAATTATTTTACCAGAGGGACGATCACTTGCTGTACGTACTTCTAACTCCGCTTTTGGGGTAGTCGAGGGACTTTCTTTACTAGGAACAACAGGGATTTCTCAACCTTTAAGCACACCAGAGCAATTAACAGCTTTCCTCGCTGATTTAGCAGATAAAGCTCGTCAATTTACAACTTTAGTATTTTGTATTGGGGAAAATGGCCTGGATTTAGCTCAGAAACTCGGTATCAACCCCGCACAAATTGTCAAAACTGCTAACTGGTTAGGACCGATGTTAGTAGCTGCTGATATCTTAGGTATAAAAGAAATTTTACTATTTGGTTATCACGGTAAATTACTCAAGCTAGCGGGGGGAATTTTTCACACTCATCATCATTTAGCTGATGGTCGACGGGAAATTTTAACCGCCCATTGTTCCATGCTAGGATTAAGGTCTCCAGATCTTCAAGCTATTTTTCATAGTTCTACAGCAGAAGCCGCATTAAAACATCTCAGAAGTTTAGATCACGCTACTGGTAGTCATTGGGTAAATCAAGTATATAACTCCATTGCTGAAACAATTGATACCCGCTGTCAAGAATATATGAATAGCCACAACGAACAAGGTAAGACTATTGTAGCCTGTGGTTCTGTGCTTTTTGACCGCGATCGCCAAATCTTAATAAAAAGTAAAATTGGTTGTATGTTACTGGAAAAATTGTGCTAACTTAATATGAATTATCGTAAGTACCCCAAATAAATATTTTTAACTATGATTTCCTTGATTAATTTATCTGTGATTAGCAATGATCATTATTCACAAAAATCATAAAAACCACAGTTTCTGACTTTACTATCCTTAAGAACACACTTTTTCTACCATGAATACAGCGGTGACCCTACCAACAGTCGAAATACCCCAAACACAGGAAAATCTGTGGAAACTTAAAGGTCAAATAATTGTAATTTTAGACTTTGGTTCTCAATATTCTGAATTAATTGCGCGTCGTATCCGCGAAACACAAGTATATTCAGAAGTTCTTTCCTATCGCACCACAGCCGAACAGTTACGGGAAATCAACCCCAAGGGTATCATCCTATCTGGTGGTCCAAACTCTGTATATAGCGATCATGCTCCCTATTGTAACCCAGAAATCTGGAAATTGGGAATACCCGTTCTCGGTGTTTGCTATGGAATGCAACTCATGGTTAATCAACTAGGTGGAGAAGTAACTAAAGCAGAACGGGGTGAATATGGTAAAGCATCTCTATATATAGATGACCCTACAGACTTATTAACTAATGTCGAAGAGGGTACAACCATGTGGATGAGTCATGGAGACTCAGTTACAAGTATGCCTCCCGGCTTTGAGTTATTAGCACATACTGATAATACTCCTTGTGCTGCGATCGCTCACCATGATAAAAAACTCTATGGTGTCCAATTTCACCCCGAAGTTGTCCATTCTCAGGGTGGTATAGCTTTAATTCGCAACTTTGTTTATCATATCTGTGAGTGTGAACCAACTTGGACAACATCCGCTTTTGTCGAGGAATCAATTGAGGAAATTCGCGCTAAGGTAGGAGATAAACGGGTATTATTAGCATTATCTGGAGGTGTAGATTCTTCTACACTGGCTTTTCTCCTGTATAAAGCCATTGGTGAGCAGCTAACCTGTGTATTCATTGATCAGGGTTTCATGCGGAAATTAGAACCCGAAAGATTAGTTAAGTTATTTAAAGAACAATTTCATATTCCTGTAGAATATGTCAATGCCCGCGAGCGATTTATCTCAGCTATTGCTGGAGTAACAGATCCCGAAGAAAAGCGTCGCCGCATTGGACATGAATTTATCAGTGTTTTTGAGGAGACATCAAAAAATCTTGGTCATTTTGATTACCTGGCTCAAGGGACACTTTATCCAGATGTAATTGAATCTGCTGATACCAATGTTGATCCAAAAAGTGGTGAACGGGTAGCAGTGAAAATTAAAAGTCATCATAACGTGGGCGGTTTACCAAAAGACTTGAGATTTAAACTTGTAGAACCACTACGAAAACTATTTAAAGATGAAGTCCGCAAAGTCGGGCGTTCCATTGGTTTACCGGAAGAAATCGTTCAACGTCAACCCTTCC
The DNA here is from genome assembly GCF_014698755.1 of Aphanizomenon flos-aquae FACHB-1287. Taxonomy (GTDB): domain Bacteria; phylum Cyanobacteriota; class Cyanobacteriia; order Cyanobacteriales; family Nostocaceae; genus Dolichospermum; species Dolichospermum flosaquae. The sequence continues at coordinate 23,192 of NZ_JACJTO010000023.1, forward strand.
CTGGACCTGGTTTAGCCATTCGCATTTTAGGTGAAGTTACCCACGAACGCTTGAATATTTTACGAGATGCTGATTTAATTGTCCGTCAAGAAATTAATCAGCGCGGTTTATATAATCAGGTTTGGCAAGCTTTTGCGGTTCTATTACCTATTCGTAGCGTTGGAGTTATGGGTGATAAGCGTACCTATGCTTATCCCATTGTTTTAAGAATTGTCACGAGCGAAGACGGCATGACTGCGGACTGGTCACGGATTCCTTACGATGTGCTAGAGGCAATTTCTACCCGCATTGTTAATGAAGTCAAAGGTGTGAACCGTGTGGTTTATGATATTACTTCCAAGCCACCTGGAACTATTGAGTGGGAATAGGTGATTGGTGATTGGTGATTGGTGATTGGTGATTGGTGATTGGTGATTGGGAAGAATGTTTTACTCAGTCGCCAGTCCCCAGTCTCCATTACCTATTAACTTAGGTCTAAAATTAAGAAGCATTAGATTTAGTTGAGAATATTTATTATGGCTGCGAAAGTAGAAATTTATACTTGGGCAACTTGCCCGTTTTGTATGCGTGCTAAAAGTCTACTCAAAACGAAAAATGTTGATTTTATCGAATACAGCATTGATGGAGATAATGACGCAAGAGCAAAAATGGCACAGCGGGCTAATGGAAAACGCTCTCTACCACAAATTTTTATTAATGATGCTCACATTGGTGGTTGTGACGATATCCATACTTTAGAGCGTCAAGGTAACTTAGATAAGTTGCTAGTTTCTTAAAATATTGTGGATCAGATCCCCGACTTTTTTCTCTGATTTTTCACTGTAAATTAATTTGAGAAGTTGGGGATCTTGAATATTCCTAAATATAAAAACTCGTAGATAAAAGAGGTATAAAGAATGAAACTAGCTTTTATTATTGATCCTATCCATCGGCTTGATCCCTGTCATGATACTAGTGTGGCTTTGATGGAAGCAGCGCAAATTCTAGGACACGAAATTTGGATAACTCAGACAAATTTGCTCAGTGTAATTGATGGTAAAGCTTGGGCTGTTTTGCAACAGTTAGAACTTGTTCCTGTAGAGTTAGTAGAGGGGCGTTGGTTAGCGGTTAATCCTTGGTTTAAATTAAGTCCTAGTTGCTTTGTTGCTTTAGAAACGATGGATACCGTATTTATGCGGACAGATCCACCGATCAATGATGCTTATCTTTATGCTACTTATATTCTGGATTATATTGACCAAGATAAAACTTTAGTGATCAATGATCCTGCGGGTATTCGTAATGCTAATGAGAAAATGTATGCTCTCCAGTTTAGGGAATGTATTCCAGAAACCATTGTCAGCGCCAACAAACAAGTAATTCGCCAATTTGTGGAATCGAAAGGGGCAACAATTCTGAAACCACTGGGGAATAAGGCTGGAGAGGGAATTTTATTTTTACAATCAAGCGATCGCAATTTCAATTCTATTGTTGAACTTAGCACCCTCCAAGGTCAAATTCCCGTCATGGTACAAAATTATTTACCCCAAGCCAAGGAGGGAGATAAACGGATTATCTTACTCAATGGTGAACCCATGGGTGCACTTAATCGCCTCTCTAGTAGCAGTGATTTTCGTAATAATATGGCGACCGGTGGTACAGTTGCTCAAACCACTATTACCCCAAGAGAACGGGAAATTTGTAGCCATTTAGCCGCAAAACTCCGTCAAGACGGCTTAATTTTTGTTGGTATTGACGTAATTGGTGGCTACCTCACGGAAGTTAATGTTACAAGTCCCACTGGTATCCGTGAAATTGACCGTCTCGATGGTACTCATATTGCCAATCAGGTTATTAAATGGCTAGAAGACAATAAATAGGTAAAATGCAGGGTACAGAGTGCCGGGGATAAATTAATTTATTTATGTACTTCTCTCCTCCAACGAACAACTGACAACTTTTATACACCACTGTGAATTTAATCTAAAATCTCATATCCACAATCATTTAATTTCTTGGAGGTGTCCGCCGTCTTTGCAGAAAATCAGGAATATCCAAAGAGGGTTTTTCTTTTGGTTGTTCCATAGGTGGAGTAGGGTTATTAATAGGTTGTTGTAGTGGTGTAGGTCTTCTAGTAGTGGTAGTGGGAGTAGGTGTGACAACTCTAGGAGTAACTACAGTTTGTGCGGATGGAGGTTGAATCTCGCCTGTAAATCCAGTCGCAATCACAGTAATTCTGACTTCTCCTTGGAGTCTGTCATCAATTACCGCCCCAAAAATAATATTGGCATTAGGATCAACTACTTCATAGATTGTTTCTGCCGCAGCGTTAACTTCATGGAGGGTGAGATCACTACCACCAGTAATATTAAAGACAACTCCTCTAGCCCCTTCAATGGAACATTCCAATAGCGGTGAAGAAATGGCAGCGATCGCTGCTTCTCGAGCTCTAGACTTACCCGAACTCACACCAATTCCCATCAAAGCTGATCCAGCATCGGCCATGACAGCCCGCACATCAGCAAAATCAACGTTAACTAACCCTGGGATGGTAATAATATCAGAAATTCCTTGTACACCTTGACGCAATACATCATCAGCATAGCGAAAAGCCTCTTGCACAGGAGTTTGTTCAGGAATGACTTCCAACAGCTTATTATTAGGAATAATAATCAAGGTATCAACTCGACTTTTCAAACCTTCAATACCTTGTTCTGCTTGGCTAGTGCGTCTGCGTCCCTCAAAAATAAATGGCCGAGTCACCACACCAACGGTGAGAGCACCCATTTCCTTGGCTATTTCTGCTACAATTGGGGCTGCACCTGTGCCTGTACCTCCACCCATACCAGCAGTAATAAATACTAAATCAGCACCTTCTAAAGCAGTGGCAATTTCATCACGAGATTCTTCTGCCGCTTTTTGACCAATAGCCGGATTTCCCCCCGCGCCCAATCCTCTAGTTAATTTTTGTCCAATTTGCAACCGACTAGGAGCGCCGGCTAAAGTTAAAGCTTGAGCATCAGTATTAATTGACCAAAACTCTACCCCAGATACATCAGACTCAATCATTCTGTTGACAGCATTACCACCGCCGCCACCCACACCAATCACTTTGATGTTGGCAACACGGCCGGGCACAATTTCACCAATACCGCTATTTTCAGGGGAAATTCTTTTGCTATCTTTAGCTGGGGTGAAATTTAGCCCAGAATTATTAAAAGGATTGTTGGGGTTGACGGACAGAGGGAACCCTGATTGTCCCGCCGCTTGAGAGTTATGGTTAAGCCCTTGGTTGTTATCAAGTGTCATGGGATTTGCAAAAGGTAGATAAACGAATTTTTCCGGTGTGATTCACCTAAGAATTAACTAATTACCAAAATTAACTTTGGCACTGTATTGTATTGTTTTTACTATTGCCAGCCTACATTATGATAAGCCAGATGTAACGATTTGTCACTGAGTGGCGGATAAAACCCCAATTACTGAAGCCAGATATCTAGCGTGTTGACTTCTGACTCTTTTTTTGTGGATTTTTGATTAGCTATACAGTTTATGATACCAACCGCTGATGTTGCTGACTCCCCCTTATTCTTAAAAAGTATAGTTCCAAAAAGCTTAGACATTTATTTGTCGCATACTAGTAAGAATTTTTAATAACCCCCTAATCTTTTTTCAGCAGATTTTTTAGTTACTAAATTTACAATCTTTAACATAATTTCTCAGCCATTAGTTAGAAAATTGTATATCTATATGTACAATATATAACTAATTTACAAAAATATAAATTAGTAGCTTGAGTTTCTCTGGAAGATTTGCCTATTCAGGTAGATAAAGGCAAAAGGGGGTAAAAAGAAACAAGGTTGACCTTCAATTTATTGGAGTTTTGTTCGCTGGTCCCGATTTCTTGATCTCTAAGCTAGGTTTTTTTTGATTCATTTGTACTAGTGGAATAGCAGGATTTTTGATATCAATGTAATCTATATTGCTAGGATTAACTTCATCTGGTAATCGGCGCATTTGTACAAGTGCTTGAATTTGCCCAGTTAATCTATTACTAGGGCTGCCTAAATGCACATTCCCTAATTCAGTTTTCAAAATTAAATTTGTAGGATCTTGAAAATTAATTTCGGTCACTTTTAGAGAACTATGGCTGATAGCTTCATATACTTGAGTCCAAAACATCTGATATTGTGCCCTTGAGCCAATCACTATTAATTGGGGTAATTTTGCCTTGGGATTAATTAATATATAGCTGGATAAGGGCATCCACACGCCACTGGCATCTAATAAACCCAGTTCATTTTCTTTTTTAGCAGTACCACTATTTTGCCAACAAGACTTAATATCGGCGGGCTGTTCCGTAGGGAAAGAGGCAAGAATACAATTAGTAACCGTTTGATCTTGGGTTTTTTGAGCAATGGCCACCGGTACTCGTTCCTGGATTTCAATCATCAAACCAGGTGGTAATAACCGCCGGCTAACCGTAGCTTTGACAATATTTGGTTGTTTTCTTAAAGAATCAGCAATTAAGGAAGGTTTAACCCGCCATAAAGATTGGGGAAATGATAATCCTAACAGTGAATAAATATCTTTTTGGGTCAAAACTCGATCACCAGACTTGATCACTATTTGCTCTGAATCTTTTAATACCCACATTGGTTGGATTGCTACCCAGAATAAAGCCAAGGTAAATCCAGTGACAGCAAGTGCACGCCAAAGAGCCTGAATAATTTTGATTTGTCGTTGCCGACGTAATTTTTGGCGACGTTGAGCTAAATTTGTCCGAGAAACTGATAATATCCCAGCCATATAAACCTCTTTATGAATATCAGTTCAATTTATTGCATATTAAATTCGCTAATTAATACCTTCGCCAAAACCCTGAAACCCCATTGATATCGTCAGGATTTGATTGGGTTTCAGATTTGTATTGGGGAAATTGGCACAGGTATTGCTTATACTAGAGACTAAACTTATTCAAGCATCATGGACATGATCCGGAAAATTAGCTTTTCATAAAGTCTGGGGTAAAACCCTTTAGGTGCAAGCCTCTATGATTAAAGTTCATGCCTCATTTAACAGCATTCTCATCACTAACCTGCTCCGACAAATTCACTAACAAAGCTTGTAATCGCATCCGAGCAATATAAGGCCAACCGCCCTCAGACTCAATATCCTTGAGAAGTGAATATAATCTTTGGCGATTATCAGGCAAATTTTCCTGAAACACTCCATCCCGAATTTCTTTGTGCAACTCCTCTAAATGTCGTAATAAAGCCAATAGAGCAATTACATCCCCTTGGCAGTTTTGAGCTACATCGTTAACCGCAGCGGAAATCCCTTTTAGCTCGTACGACAAATCCCTGGATACCCAATCTTGATCATGGTTCATGGAAGGTTATACTCCATAAAACTAATACGATACTGGAAAAGTCCCTAAATTGATCAACAAAACAATCAGATATAGCAGTATGCAATTGAATGAAGAAGTTTTGAGCGATTTTACTTTTCTTCACATATTTTGGTGATCTCACGTCCACCTACTTAACTTTCTGATTATTCTCAGGTAACAAGAATCCTTGATGATAAGGTAGAGAAAGCTTTTTCATAATTTGTGCTGTGCAACCGCAGAATTTAACTAATAGAATGCTTTGATTTTGAGTTAAAAAAAATCGTATGATCTGGCTAATTTCCCTATCCAATCACCCTTGTTGTATGTACTAACAACACATACATCATCCAAAGTGGATGCGGTTCGCTGCTTAGTCTATGGTTTGACTTCCAGACTCACAAGCGCCATGCGTTTAAGTACATTTAGTAAAGCAGTTCGACAACTTAGACATTAATTTTTGACATTGAGGTTAACCATGAGGTATCGCGCTTTAATTGTTGCTTTCTTAGCTCTATGCTTAGGGCTAATCACCGCTTGCAGTGATGCACCTTCTACCAGTCTCAGTGATGTACTCACTTATGAACAAATTCGTGGTACAGGCTTGGCTAACAAGTGCCCCCAACTAGCAGAAACCAGCCGTGGTTCAATTGCTGTTGATCCTAAATTGACATACAGTATTAAAGAACTTTGTCTAGAACCAACTAGTTTCTTTGTTAAAGAAGAACCTGCCAACAAACGCCAAAAAGCGGAATTTGTATCTGGTAAGGTTATGACTAGGTATACTTCTACCATTGACCAAGTCCAAGGTCAGCTAACCATTAATTCAGATAATAGCCTGACTTTTACAGAAAAAGATGGTATTGATTTCCAGGCTATCACCGTTAAACTTCCCGGTGGTGAACTAGTACCTTTCTTATTTACCATTAAAAACTTAGTCGCACAAACACAACCTAATTTAACCAGCATCAATACATCCACTGACTTTAAAGGAAATTTTAAAGTACCTTCCTATCGCGGTGCTGCTTTCTTAGACCCTAAAGGTCGTGGTGTTGTTAGTGGCTATGATAACGCTGTAGCTTTACCAGCCCAGTCCGATGATGAAGACTTAACCCGTACTAATGTCAAGCGTACAGACATTCTCAAAGGTAAAATTTCCCTACAAGTGGCCAAAGTGGATAATACTTCTGGTGAAATAGCTGGGACTTTTGAAAGTGAACAACCTTCAGATACAGATTTAGGTGCAGGTGAACCTAAAGAAGTCAAGATTCGTGGTTTATTCTACGCACGTGTTGAACCCCTTGCTTAAATATTAATACAACATCATGGGAGCGTAAAATCCATAAATATTTTGGTAATTCAGTAACCTAATATACCTCCCTGATGTTGAAAATAAAAACAATTCACAAGTTATAAGCATTTATTTGTGGGAATTTCCTCGACCAAGATGCAATCTGTTCGTTATCTGCATCTTGGTTTTTTTTAGGAACTTAAGGCTTTTTACATCCTGCGTAAATTTACCAACTTAAAATCCTATTTTATTTTTGAAGCTTTAAAGTGAATTTAGTTATTTAATTACATAAAATGACTTTGTCTATAAAAAGAAGAAGCAGATCAGCGAAAATCGTCCTAGCTCAACGTTTGATAATCATCAACCGGATCTAATTCTCAAGACCTATAAGCAAATCTCATAGTTAATTTAGTTAAATTGGGTACAATTTCGGTTTATCATTAAAATGACTAATTGTATATTTTAAACTATAACAAAGGAAATAAAAGGGCGGCAATCACATCAAAAATCTACTGGTTTAAAAATAAACGTGTTATGCCTAATGAACTAAAACATGAAACTTTACAGTTGTTACGACAGTATCAGCAATCCCCCTCGGAAACAATCCGCAACCAACTGGTAAAACTCAATTTTGGACTGGTCAGAAAGGAAGCGCATTATTGGATTAATCAGTGCAGTGAGAGCCACGAGGATCTTCTTCAGATAGGCTGTATAGGCTTAATTAGAGCAATTGAGAAATTTGAACTTTCTAAAGGAAGTGCTTTTAGTTCCTATGCAATGCCCCATATTCGTGGTGAAATTCAACATTATCTACGAGATAAAGGGGTGACTGTGAGAATACCCAGACGTTGGCTTGAACTCCAGCAACAGGCGGTTGTGCTTTCCCGTTCTCTCCAAGAACAACATCATCGTCAACCTACTGATCATGAATTAGCGCTGGGATTGGAAATTTCTCTCAGTGAATGGCAAGAAATTAAATTAGCATGGATTAACCGCTCTCCTCTGAGTTTAGATGTACCTATCCAAGATGGAGAAGAAGGTACTACTTGTTTGGGGGAATTAGTTCCAGATAGTAAATATCGCAGTTTTCAACTAGCCCAGGAAGACCGAATTCGTTTACAACAGGCCTTAATCCAGTTAGAAAAACGAACCCGTGAGGTTGTGGAGTGTGTGTTTTTGTACGATTTAACCCAAAAACAAGTAGCAGAACATTTAGGCATTAGTGTGGTGACAGTTTCTCGACAAGTTAAAAAAGGCTTAAATTTATTGAAAAAGTTTATGGGTGTAGCAGAAGATTAGTGGTATACATAGGCTTCCGAAATATCAAAATGTAGGTTATAAAGAAAACGGATTAAGTCTGTGATCTATAACGTTTTTATCATGATCAAGAAACTTTTCTATAGTTTTTCAGAGTAGCTAATGAGTAAAAATTCACATATTACAGCCGCAGCTATTTTAACAACCTTGGCGCTTACTGGATGTACAATAGGTGAAACGCCAACATCGACTAATACCCCTAGTCCTGAACCGACTCCTAGCCTTAAATCAGTTACCAAGCAAGCGGTACAACAACCGTTCTTAGCTCAACCTTTTAATGATCCTGTTGTTTCTACCAGGGTATCAATGAATTCTGGCGCAGTTGCCAGTTTAATTCAGCCAACAAACAGTACAGAGCGATTGATTGTGGTAAAGAAAGGAAGAACAGACCCTTTTGGCCAAATTGTTGAGCCAATAGGTTCTACAACTGCACTAGGTCCCCAAATTGTAGTTCCTACATTACCCCCTTTACCTACACCACCCCAGCAAAAATTAATTAAGAAAAAATCAGCACAGACAGCCCAATTACCTAAAAAATCAGCACAGACAGCCCAATTACCTAAAAAACCAGTAAAGACAGCCCAATTACCTAAAAAATCAGCACAGACAGCCCAATTACCTAAAAAATCAGGTTTTAACCCGGTTTTACCCAGAGTTCTAGCTGGTTCTGTTAACTCTCCCAAATTCACAACCGTGTTACCACCAATACGGCAACCGGAAATGGCGAGAGCAGTGATTGTGACTGGTGTAGTATTAATTGGTAAAACACCACAGGCAATTGTGAAAGTACCAGACGAGTTAAGTAGTAGATATGTTCGACCGGGACAAAGGCTAGTGAATGGGGTATTAGTAAAGCGGATTGAAATCAGCCAAGGTGCTAATCCTACAGTGATTTTGGAGGAGTACGGTATTGAGGTCGCCAAACAGGTAGGAGAACAACCTGTTAAAGCATCTACACCAACTTCTAGTCCTGCTGCTACTCCTAGTCCTGCTGCTAGAAATGCCGTTTCCGTAATTAAGTATAATCTTGTGGGAGCAGCTTTATAGATATGATCACACAGGAAAAAATAGAATTTCCCGGTTTACCTTTGGCTGTATATCGAGAAATAGCAGCCCATATCCGTCAGGTGCTGGGAGTAGAGGTGGGATTGATACCGCAAACATCCTCAGAGTTTGATTACAACCAAAGTCAAATTTCTGGCTTATGGATTTCATGGACACCAACCGCTGAGGAGGAAAGTCGGGAATGGTGTAAGCAGATAGTGAGTTATTATCAAAACCGTGATGAAATTGGATAAAATATATATCATTTCCCAGGTTAATGCAGTACACACAAATTTATTCACCATTCCCTTTTTGCTGTTCTGTGTTCCCTAAAATTAAAAATTGTACCTCATGAGCATGGGAACTGCTATAGGTTGCTCGTTAGCTTAACTGACAACTAGATGCTAACTTGGGTTGATAGAAGATAGTTAGGTTAAACTGACAAGCAAGTTAATGCAAAATATAAAATATTAATTAGCTAGTATTCGGTTTGGGCCTTATTGATAATGGAAAACTGGCAATTTTTGATACAGAAACAGGGAGATCACACTTGGCGTAATTTAGAGTCGCCAAATTTAAAGATTTGGGCAGGTAATTATCGAATTTTAGCTCGTTCTGATTTAAAAAACACGGATATAGATGTGCGGGTAAGTCATATATCGGTTGATGAAGTTCCCAAACGGAGACTTATCAAGCGGTCACGTCGTACTAATTCCGAAGGACTGATGGCAGTAATTCCTTTTACCAATTTTAAACCGGGGATTTGGGAGTTACGATGTTCTGGGGATATTATGTCAGAAATGCTGGGTCAATCCTGGCAACATACTCTCTGTATCCAAGTATCATCTCAAGAAACTACCCCAACGGCTACAAATCAACTGACTGAGATATCTGATCTTGCTTCTGAGGGTGATACTGAAGTCAGTATAGTGATGAATCATGGTAATTTTCTCTGGTTTAAGGGGGAAACCACAGAGCAGATTTTACAAAACTTATTAGATTTAGCTTTACCTGAGGATGAATCTTTACTAGATGAGGAAATCATTGACAATGCTCCTACCTTACCACCACCTCTACCACTGAATTTGACTCTAGATCAAGATACTTATGTTGCTCCTTGGGGAAATAATTTTATCATTCATGGTGATGTGGAGGCTAATGAAATAGAGGATCTGGAAAATGAGAGATTTTCTATAGATAGCCTTTGTCAGTTACGATTAGAAGTGACACTGCGATCGCCTTTAGAGTCAAGAATCCTGAAGAGTATTCAGCGACCATTAACAAATCAATTTTTACCTTTCAGCTTTAGTACCCTAATTGATATTCCTCCCAAGTGTGAATCTAAGCTACTTTTAGCAGATATTAATTTATATGGTGCATTAGCTGAAGTTGGTGAAGTGGTACTTTTAGCTAACCATACGTTTATAATTACGGCCGATGCTACTGAATTACTAGCACAGCAAGCCTCCCAATTAGATTCCCGTAGATCTTTACTGGAAAATAACCCAGTAGTTAAACCAAAACCCTCTATAAATATTCGGTTAGAACTGTTCAATTTAGCGAAAACTCCCAAATTAGCTCAGTTTCACGTTTTAAAGCCGTCTCCAAATCAACCTTTACCACCCCAAATTAAACCCCTGGTATCGGGGAAAGTTCTTTCACCCCAATTACCAAATTTACCCTATGATCCCACATCTGATCCTGATTCAGAAAAAGATTCCCTGGGAAAAACCCGGACTATTCAGCCGATAGATTTGAAAAAGTTGGTAATTAAACCAGTTAAAACTATTTTTCCGTATTTAAAACGGTTAAAAGTTAAACCAGCTAAGGGGGAAACAGTCTATAATCGCTTAGATGTTGAAGAATTAATAACTGGGAAAAAATCGCCAGAGTTACCAATGATAGTAACTGTATCAGCAACAGATGATCTTCCCCAGACTGATGAATCTATGGTGGACGATACATTTTCTGGAGAATTAATAGCGGAGATTGTGACGGAGGTAATCACGGGTGAAGTATTAGATGTGGTTGATACTCAGGAAAAGCCGTCGCTTCCCCAACAATGGATAGAAAGTCAAGTATCTTTATTAACTGAAGCGGTTTCTGAAGAATCCTCAGAAAATGATCCTGGGGAAGAAATTCAAGTTGTAGATGTAGAATTGCTGTTAAATGGGGAAATAGTCACCGAGGAAAATACCCTGGCTGAGAATATTCCTTTAGAACTTAATGAACGGGAAATAGTCACTCTCATAGGTTCTATAGCACCCCAGTCTCAGGAAATAGTTATAGATGATTGGGTTATTGAACTGGATGCTGATAACTTGAGTAATGAGACTAGAGAAGATAATCATGATTCCCCTCTAGGGGAAGATGAAACTGGGACAAATTTTTCTCCTATGATACTGGAGTCTTTAGCCACTCCTCAATTGTATTTACCAGAGGGTGAACTTATCGCCGGTAAGTCCGTTATGGTGCGTGTAAAATTACCTGAAGTTTTATCTTGGGTAGCAGTCAAGTTATGGGTGGAAGATTACCAAACTCGCAGTTTAGTAGATGGACCACATATTCTGACGGATTTACATTGTAATGCTGAGGGAGGGAGGGAAACGGCAATTTACCTAAAAATTCCCTTTGGTTGCTTAGAAATCCGTTTAGCAGCCATTGCTGTTAATCAGTCTACCCAGCAGGAAAGTGACAAATTTACGGTGATTAAGACAGTCGTCCCTCCTGATTTACCAACAAGAGAATTGGATGAAATTTTGGGAATGTAAGAAGCTGTGTTAAAAATCTTGATAATTTAGCAAATTAGGTAGGATTTTGCAGTAAGCTCAATTTGAATTGTAGTAAGACTTTACAGGACTTTAATTCTATGTCAAGTTCATTTTTGCCGACTATTTTGGCTTATTCCTCCTTTTTACCTTCTGTTTTCGTTCCCCTAACTGGTTTGGTTTTACCAGCAGTAATTTTCGCATTTTTGTTTTCATACATTGAACGCGAAGATATTGCTTAATTAGGGTATGGGTAATTGGTTACTTAATTTTTCTACCAATTACTTGTATAAAACAAACAAAACCGCCTATCTCACAAAGTTAGGCGGTTTTCCTAATGATTGTAATTACTTAGTAGGTGAGGATTTTTCCCTATTTCCTACTATGGTATTACATTGAAGAACCAATTCCTGAGTAAGATCCATAAAAGAAAATACCTACAACAGTAATTACACCTAAACCTGCGATCGTAGCGACAACCCACAGGGGAATTCTTCCACTTCCAGACACAGTTTTTTCCTCACTTAAAAATAAATCAACACATTGGTCAGTTTGTCAGTTGTTAGTTGTTAGTTGTCAGTTGTTAGTTGTCAGTTGAATATCTTCTCTTTGTAACTTGTTACCTATCACTTAACTAGCAACTGACATTAAAAAACCCAGTTAGTTAAAGAAGTAACTGGAAAATAGAATTCCGAGCACGAAGACTAATAGTAGTCCTAGATAGAGAGAGGTACGGTTTAATTCAACCGGTTGTTGATTAGGATTAGGCGTTCTTTCCATGATTAACTCCTAGCGTTGAATAAACTGCATTGAGGCGATCGCGCCCAAAAAGAATACAGTAGGGACAGCTAAAGTATGAACAGCGATCCATCTGACTGTAAAAATGGGATAGGTAACTGGTTGATTGGTATTATTACCGCTAGTCATGATGTCAAATTACTTTCCAATAAATGTTTCTACTTGTTGTTTTGCTTCAAAACGATTTTTCACAATTGGTACTTCTTGACGGACTTGAGTAAAATACTCATTAGGACGGGGTGTACCAAATACATCATAAGCCAAACCGGTGCTAACAAATAACCAACCGGCAACAAACAATGCGGGGATGGTGATGCTATGAATTACCCAGTAACGAATACTGGTAACGATGTCAGAAAACGGACGTTCTCCAGTCGTACCTGCCATTTATTTCACTCCCTTCTTAAAAACTACGATTGAGTTTATTATCCTACAAAGTTTAGACTTAAGTTACAACTGACAACTTTCTTCTGGTGAATACATCCATAGTTGGGTGTAATTAGGCCGCTGGGGCTGCTGTTGCTGCTGTTTTGGGGTTATATTTGAGTAGAACGCCGCGATCGCCAATTATAAAACCTTGTTCAGGGTTAAAAAACACGATTTTATAGAAATTAGCTGCAACTGTTTCCACTTCACGGTCTTTTTCCCAGGTTTTGCCACCATCACCACTGCGAAGTAAATTAGCACTACCACCACTAACCCAAATTTCATTCGCTGTGCGGTAGGCTAAATCCAGTAAACCCCAACTTGTGGACAATTCTGGATATTTTGCCTCTAACCACTCTTCTGGTTTAGTCGGATCACTAAACTGAACTTGACCACCCCTTGCTAATAACCACAGTTGTCCATCGTTAGTGAAACCCATATTTTCTAAACGACGGGAACTATTGCGGTTATGGGGTTGCCAAGCATTTTGTCCAGGTTCCCAAGTGGAGTAAAAACTACCTTTGGCAGAAACGGCGATATACTTACCATCAGGCGATCGCTCTAGGTTACGAACTACACCAACGGCGGCTTCTAAATTAGCTTTCCAATTTTGACCACCATCTGTAGTTTGGTAAATTGCTCCTACATCGGTGGCCATTTCCGCTGTATTAGTGCCTATTGCTGTAATGGCAATGGGGCTACCGGGTAACTTTTCACTTAAAGCAATCCGTGACCAGGACTTACCCTCATCAGTGGTATGAAGCAGAAGAGAAGGTTCTCCAGCAATCCAGCCTTCTTGACCGGAAAAACTGACAGAGTTAAAACGGTATCTAGGATCATCCAATTCTAATTTTAGCGGTTGCCAAGTCTCACCACCATCATTAGTTTCTAAAAGAGTGGCATTACCACCCACTAAATAACCATGTTGGGAGTTACCAGCAAAGCCAATATCTAGCAATTTCGACTTTGTTGGTACATTAATCACCTGCCAGGGATTGTAGCTCATAGAAGGAACACTACTACATCCGATACAGGCGATAACTACTATCAGTGCGGCAAAAAATCCTTGCCACTTTTTCACAATTGATTGCATCAGTATTACTGAGATTTTCCAGTTCAGGTTTAATGAGATTTTCGCTAAATTGCGGTAAATAAGGATAGCGATTTTTACTGTAGTCCGTAAAGACTAATAAAAAACAAGAATCCCAGAGCCAAAGCCCCAAAAATCAAAATGTTCTTTTGGGTTGGTGTTAGGGTGTTTACACCTAAACCGTAACCTAAGTTTTCTTTGAAACCAGAGGATGTCCCCGTCGGTCCAATATTCGCAAAGGCAGTTTTCTTGGCTATACAAACTGGACAACGCCAATTTGTGGGTAATTCCGCAAAAAGTGTTCCTGGAGGAATATTACTTTTATCGTCTCCCTTTTCAGGTTCGTAAACGTAACCGCAAGAACGACACTCATAGCGGTCTAACACTGGAGTTTCCACAGCTTGTTCAGCTTGTTCACTCATAGATCCTAGTCTCGCTTCAGGGGAATTATTAAATATACGTTACAAATTATGACATAATTGCCGGACTTTTCTATCACTGATCACAAAGTTAGGCCAGACGGAATAAAAAATCAAAAATAAATACAAAAATAAATATAATTGCGGATAAAACCTGCACCCTCACCCTCGGTGTAACTATTTCCACGATTTCAGAACAGCCTTAAAGATATAATGTGAAAAGAACATTATCTATATATTCAGTGAATAGTAAACAGTGAATACTATCTATAGTTTAGTGAAAAGTTAGCAAGTAATTAAACTGATAATTATTCATTGTTCATTAATAACTGATTCTCTTACACCATTAGCGGTAGAAAAACATTGTGTTTGTTCTTAGCGGTTACGAGTACCTTCTAGGCTTTTTTATCCTGTGTAGCCTAGTTCCAGTCCTAGCACTGTCAGCCTCAAAAATTCTTAGACCCAGTGGTAACAGTCTAGAAAGACGCACTACCTACGAATGCGGACTAGAACCCATCGGCGGAGCTTGGATTCAGTTCAATATTCGCTATTATATGTTCGCTCTGGTATTTGTTGTTTTTGATGTAGAAACAGTATTTCTGTACCCTTGGGCAGTCGCTTTTAACCGTTTGGGTTTATTGGCATTTATAGAAGCCTTAGTCTTTATTTCGATTCTTATCATCGCCTTAGTTTACGCATGGCGGAAAGGAGCTTTAGAATGGTCGTAAATTCTCAGATTATCACCCAGGACACAGAACAAATCATCAACCCCATTCAACGGCCGACAGTTACCCATGAACTGTCAGAAAACGTGATTTTAACCACCGTTGATGACCTTTACAACTGGTCACGGCTTTCTAGTTTGTGGCCTTTACTGTTTGGTACAGCTTGCTGCTTCATTGAATTTGCGGCTTTAATCGGCTCTCGCTTCGATTTTGACCGTTTTGGGTTAATTCCTCGGTGTAGCCCCCGTCAAGCCGATTTACTCATTACTGCGGGAACAATTACCATGAAGATGGCACCACAATTAGTGCGTCTTTATGAACAAATGCCCGAACCTAAGTATGTAATTGCCATGGGCGCTTGTACAATTACTGGGGGAATGTTTAGCGTTGACTCACCGACAGCAGTACGCGGAGTTGATAAACTTATTCCTGTAGATGTATATTTACCTGGTTGTCCTCCCCGTCCTGAAGCGATTATTGACGCAATTATTAAACTGCGGAAAAAAATCGCCAACGAGTCTATGCAGGAACGGGATAATATCAAGCAAGTTCACCGTTACTACAGTACCACTCATAATATGAAGCCAGTTCCCGAGATCTTAACTGGTAAGTATATGCAGTCGAATACTCGCTTTAATCCTCCCAAGGAATTAACAGAAGCAATTGGTATGACTGTACCTCCAGCATTATTGACAGCAAAGACACAGAAAGAGGAACAAGCGCGTGGCTGAAGAAGAATCTAAACCAGTTCCAGTGGCGGAAGCAGACGAAGTTAAACCCGGTAAAGTTTCCCAATGGTTGATGGAAAATGGCTTTGTCCATGAGTTTTTAGAACTTGATGCGAATGGAGTAGAGATAATTAAAGTCCCTGCAAGTTTTCTGCTACCCATTTCGACAGCTTTGTATGCTTATGGGTTTAATTATCTCCAGTTCCAGGGGGGGATTGACTTAGGCGCGGGAGAGGATTTAGTAAGTGTTTATCATTTACTCAAAGTTAGTGATAATGCTGACCGTCCCGAAGAAATCAGGGTGAAAGTGTTTTTACCAAGGGAAAATCCCTCTGTACCTTCAGTTTACTGGATTTGGAAAACAGCAGACTGGCAAGAACGGGAAAGCTATGATATGTATGGCATCATTTATGAAGGTCATCCTAACTTAAAGCGGATTTTGATGCCAGAAGATTGGGTAGGTTGGCCTTTACGCAAGGATTACATTTCCCCTGATTTTTACGAGTTACAAAATGCTTATTAAGGATTACTGGAATTGAATTTTCAGTAGTGATAATTAATCCCTTTCCAGTCGTGGAGGGGGTTAATTAGCAATTACCCAGGCTTCCGAACTCCGGTGATCTTCGCTAAAGCATCTTGAAACGCAGGTGGTAACTGACGCATAATTTTACCCTTTTCCCGATCTAAAGCTACTAAAGTGGCCTGAGCAGTAATATATAAATCCTGAGCATCAGGAGAAACAATGGTATAATCCCAGTTGATTCGCACTCCTGTTACTTCAGCCATTCGTGTTCTTACTATAACTGGCATACCTAATTTTACAGACCGATGATAACGGATTGATAACTCCACAACAGGCAAATCACAGCCTAAAGCCACCAAATCGGCAAATTCAATGCCGATAGACCGCAAACATTCTACCCGTGCTTCCTCCATCCAAGTTAAATAAGTACCGTGCCAGACAATACCACCATAGTCCGTGTGATGAGGTTGGGCCCTAACTGGATATTCAAACCAATTTTCAAATGCAACATTAGTTACACTTTCAATTGCGCTAGTTGGTGGTAGTTGGGGTTGATTGATTTCTTTAGGCATAGTTAATAATTTTGTGAGCAACAGACTACTGGAAAATAGATAAAATTTTGTAAATTGGACATTTATCAACTACTCCTGATTTTACAAGAATATCGGGTAAGCGTAAAGCGAGCGTGTCTTTAGACCTCAGATATAAGCGAATCCTGCGGTTTTAACCGCATAGAGTTTTCTTCTTGTAAATATTTATTGATTAAGGTGCGCGAAGTTTTATCGCCTTCGCGCGGCTTCAGCCCTGAGAGTGTCAACAGATTGTTAATATGTTGCATCAAATCCCCATTATCCCAAAAATTTGAGCAATACTGGTAAATGATGGCAGATAAACAGAATTTACAAAAATGACGATTCAAGCTACAAATACAGCATTATTAGATTGGACTGGTGATACCTTAGCTGTGGGACTATTTGAAGGTGCAGTTGAGTTAACTGGTGATCTGGCCAGCTTAAATCATAAATATGCGGGAATTTGCCAAGAAATAATTGCCGAAGAAGAATTTACAGGTAAGGCCAATAGCACTATTGTGATTCGTTTAGGTGCTACTAATTCCGTGCGGAAGGTGATTTTCGTGGGTTTAGGGAAACCGGACGCGCTGAAATTAGAAACTTTACGGCGGGCTGTGGCTAGTGTAGCGCGAACTGCAAAAAAGCAAAAAACCAAAACTCTGGGAATTAGTTTACCAGTATGGAACAATGATCCAGCCGCCACAGCCCAAGCATTGACCGAAGGTATAGAATTGGCACTTTATCAAGATATTCGCTTTAAATCTGAGCCAGAAGATAAAAATCCCAATATCGAAACCATTGATTTAATTGGTTTAGCCGGACAAGAAGCGGCTATTACCCGCGCTGATCAAATTGTTTCCGGTGTAATTTTAGCTAGGCAGTTAGTCGCAGCCCCAGCTAATGCGGTTACATCTATTACTATGGCAGAAACTGCTCAAGCGATCGCACACGAACACGGGTTACAACTGGAAATTTTAGAGCAGGAAGACTGCGAAAAACTAGGCATGGGGGCATTTTTAGGAGTTGCCCAAGCTTCTGATTTACCACCTAAATTCATTCACCTCATCTATAAACCAGCCACTACAGCTAAACGCAAATTAGCAATTATCGGTAAAGGCGTAACTTTTGATTCCGGTGGTTTAAACATTAAAGGTGCTGGTAGTGGTATCGAAACCATGAAAATGGATATGGGTGGTGCGGCGGCCACATTAGGCGCGGCCAAAGCCATTGGACAGTTAAAACCAGATGTGGAAGTTCATTTTATCTCCGCCGTCACTGAAAACATGATTAGCGGTAAGGCTATGCACCCTGGAGACATCTTAACTGCATCCAATGGCAAAACAATCGAAGTTAACAATACCGATGCTGAAGGGCGGTTAACCTTGGCTGATGCCTTGGTCTATGCTGATAAATTGGGTGTAGATGCAATTGTTGATTTAGCCACCCTGACAGGGGCTTGCGTGGTAGCTTTGGGTGAGGATATCGCTGGGTTATTTACCCCAGATGATGCCGTAGCTTCCCAATTACAAACTGCCGCTGACAGTACCGGTGAGAAAATTTGGCGAATGCCAATGGAAGATAAATATTTTGATGGGCTAAAATCGGGTATTGCTGACATGAAAAATACTGGACCCCGTTATGGCGGTTCAATTACTGCGGCTTTATTTCTAAAGCAGTTTGTTAAAGATACTCCTTGGGCTCATTTGGATATTGCTGGACCTGTTTGGGCTGATAAGGAAAATGGCTACAACGGTGCAGGGGCAACTGGTTTTGGTGTACGGACACTGGTTAGCTGGATTTTGAGTTAATTTTACCTCTACCGGGCGGGATTTCCCCGCCTCTAGGGTTTATTCCTCTTTCATAAACTCCCGATACCCTTGACTCAATTCTTCCACAGCTAAATCATAAAACTGCTTTCCATGTTCGGTCGTTGCTAAATCTGGATTTGAACCCATACGGCCATCTGGATAACGTAACCGAAAATCAACGGAACTATAAATTTTATGTCCACTGGCAACTTCTGGGGAAAGAGGAGCTTTTTTAATTGCTTCTGGGTAAATATATTGGGTAACAGCTACTTCACTAGGGGTCGCATGAGAACCTTCTTGATCACTATATAATTCTTTGGCAAGTTTGTACACAGAACTAGTCATAAACCAACTAGCGACTTGACACTGCACCTTTGCAGAATTGGGAATTTGTAAATCTTCTAAATGGGCATAAGTTTCCGAAAAAGCTGCTTTGAGAGTTGCAATATTTCCCCCATGTCCATTAATAAAATAGAATTTGGTAAAACCAGCTTTTACTAAACAAGTTAAATAATCTTTAACTACTAAAATTAAAGTGCTAGGACGTAAACTAATTGTTCCCGGAAAAGCTGTATGATGTAATGCCATTCCTACATTAATTGTTGGTCCTACCATTGCTTGAGTTATTTCACCAACACCTTTTGATATAGATTCTGCACAAATTGCGTCAGTACCAATTAATCCTGTTGGTCCATGTTGTTCTGTTGAACCAATTGGTAAAATAATTCCTGGAGATTTTTGTAAATAAGTTTCAACTTCTGGCCAAGTGCTTAAATGTAAGAGCATTTTCTATTAAAAATTAAGAAGTTTACATTATGATAATATCTAGATCCCCAACTTCTCTGATACAGCACTTCCCGGTGTTAGAAGGTACATATATGGCGGTCAAGATGCCCGCACCACAAGAGTTTCATGATTCAATTTTGTACCGCATCTTCAGCGGAAAACGCTGTAAATTGATAATATGATTATAGAATAAAAAAGAAGTCGGGGATCTTTTTGTATAGTTACCAATTATCCAACAATTTCCCACCAACCAAAGGCAGGACCGATAAAACGAATTATTACCCAAGCAGCAACCATTGTCCCAATACCTATCCAAGCACCACGAGTGGTGATAGCTACAAATTGTGTAGCTTGGGTTTTGTTAATGGGAATCCACGGTAATATTCTCTTGGTATCTTGTCCGTATTCTTCTCCTAGCGAGTTTTTACGGCGTTTTGCTTCACCCATAATTTGATGATTTAGTTTCCTTGGAGTTCAGTTTAAATTTTAATAGAAATTAGTCCCCAGTCGGTGATCATTGACATTAATTAGCTAGAATCATCTTCATTATTTGCCGCAAATAAACTAGGATCAAGATAGTTCAACCGCGCTAGGGGACTCAGTGCTGAGAGGATTTGAACACCGTAACTGCGGTTAACCACTCTACTATCTAATAAAGCTACAATACCCTGATTTTCGCGCACAGGTGCGATCGCTCTTTGCAATTCATTCATGGCTGTAGGTAATAAGTATAGTCTAAACCAGTCTTGATGCGATCGCTTATAATGAGCTACTCTACCCGCTACTAAAGGATTCTCTAAAGATGGTAAGGGTAAAGTGGCAATAATTAACAATCTCGGTGACGGTAAAACACCCTGATTTTCCCGCCAAAATTCCCAACCAGTAATTAAAATCCCATTTTCGTCTAAACAAGTTTTTTCTACCTGTACCCGTGAACCAAATTCTGAGGCTAAAATTGTCGCTACTTTGGATTTTAGCGGTACATCTCCGATTAATATTACCGTCATTCCTGTTGCCGTCGCACTTAAACATACCAATGTGCGAACTTGATGAATTAAAGCTCCTTGAAATTCCGGCGTATTTGGTAAAGGTAATTTATAAGGTACATAAAGTTGAATTGCTTCTCCTTGACTATCAGAAGCAAATTTTAAGCAAGTAACATCTTCTAAACCCAAGCGTTGACGGAAAAGAGGTGCTTCTGTTTCCGGTTCTAAGGAACTGCCAATTAATACTACAGGTTGACGTTGCCAAATCGGTTCGAGGATTTTACCTAATTCAATGGGAGCATAATGTAAAGAAAATAACCCCTGACGACGGGCAATAGTTGACCAAAATAGGGGGACATAAGATGAGAAATTTAAAGAAGAATCTTCTAAATATAGCAATTTTTGGCAAAAATTTCGCCAATTATCTGGAAGATGATTTTTATCTAAATCCAAATATAAACGTTGTAAAATTTCGATTTCCGGTTGAGAAATTAAATAACAGTGATAGGGATTTTCTGGATGCTGAAATAATTGATGGGTTAATTGTACCCTAGCTTCCCGAATTAATTCCACTTCATGGGGATAAGCCAGCATTAACTCGTCCCAATCATGGGGTTCAATACTTTGGGTAAGTTGAGAGCGTACCCAGTCCTCTAAATCGTCAACACCATCAATAATAGTCGGAATATGCTTAGGAAAGGCATTGTTATCAGCCAATTGTCCTTTTAACCAAGCCGCAGGGGAAGTCAATAGCAAACCCTGAAAATCAGGACTTGGCCAATTATCACCTATTCTAATCGGTTTATTCGCTGGTAGCCATTGCTTTAATCGAGGAATTTCTACCTTTAATAACCGTTGCTGTACAGTTTCCGAAGCGACAATAATTACAGAACCATGCCATATTAAAGCAGAAGCGATAAAACTCGTGCGATATCTCCCTTGATGTCCACAAACTGACCCCACCTGAATTAAAGCACTACGTCCCATACGCAAGGCGCGTGCTACTAATCTGGCCATTGTTAAATGATGAGGCCAGGACGGGAAACCTACCTGCGACCTCAGGAAGTTATGTAATGATAAATGAACTTCTGCTTCAATCACGGGCTTTTAATTCCATCCAAAGTTGTTTTTCATTCTCAGTAGTCAGTTATTGGTTGTCTCCTATTTCATTTTTACCACTAACCACTAACTACTGCCTATTTACCATTTACCTATCCTCCTAAATTATGCCAAGTTACCCAGGAATTTCCAGCGCTGCTTTCAGACATCCATTAGATATTCAAGCAGAGCAAGCTTTACGCAGTTTACCGGGCTTTGATTTAATCGCTCGTAAATTTGTGGAATTTGTCTATGAACGCCCTCAATTAGTCTATTTAATGGGTAATTCTATTCAGGTCGGTCCGCGTCAATATTCGACTATTTACCAGATTTTTCGGGAATGTGTCCGAGATTTGGATATCAGCGGTGAACCAGGATTATTTATTTCCCAAGATGCTCAGGTCAATAGTTATGCTCTGGGACAGGAAAACCCTTACATTGTTGTTAACACTGGGTTACTGGATTTACTCAATGAGTCTGAACTGCGGACGGTTTTGGCTCATGAACTCGGCCATATTAAATGTGGTCATAGTATTTTAATTCAAATGGCAATCTGGGCAATGAGCGCCGTTTCTGTCATTGGTGAATTAACTTTTGGTTTAGGTAATTTTGTCAGTCAAGCTTTGATTTATGCGTTTTTTGAATGGCGACGCAAAGCTGAGTTATCTGCTGATAGAGCGGCTTTATTGGTCATGGATGATTTAAATTCTGTGATGTCATCTATGATGAAACTCTCTGGAGGTAGTAATAAGTATGCTCATGAATGTAGTTTAACTGAGTTCATTGAGCAGTCGGAAAAATATCAAGCTTTGGATGATGATGGGCTAAATCAAGTGTATAAATTTTTATTATACAATGGTGGGCAAGGAATGATGTTAAGTCATCCTTTCCCTGTGGAACGGTTGCATTATTTACGCAAATGGGCTGTATCAGAGGAATATCAAGAAATTAAAAGGGGTAATTATCAGCGTTCTCCTGTTGGTTCGGTTGATGTGACACCAGCAAAATCTGATAATGAGGTGGAAAAGTTACGAAGGGAAATTGAAAGGTTACAGGAGGAAATTAACAAGGTGAAAAAATAAATGATAAAACCCCTGATTTCTTGTAGAGGTCAGGGTCTAAATTAATGAAGCGGGTTCTAATTGCTGAGAATGAATAAATTTTAATTTTTCTGCGGTTATTTAAGGTTATTTTAACAATAAAATTTTTTCTTGTTCTAGTGTATTTGCTTTTTGGTGTGCTAAAATGTCTGTATCTTGCATTGCTTACTTGATAAAGCCATTTTACACAGGGAGTAGAAATTGTATTATGTTCACAGATGATAAAAACGATTTTATTAAAAATTGGGCGATCCGTGGAACTATATTTTCGTCTTTGATAGCTGTTGCTGTTGCAATTTATTCTATATCAATGATTTTAACTACTGACAAAGAAGATTTATTAAGAAACAAATATGAATATATTGTTGAAAGTCTTAAAGTATTAGGTTTATTCATTAGTGGAGGGGCAGTAATTGTTAATGTTTACTTTGCAGGTAGACGTGCAGACGCTATGGAAGAGACTGCAAAGGCTACAAATAGAAATGCAGACGCGGCAAATAAAAATGCAGAGGCTGCAAATAGAAATGCAGAGGCTGCAAATAAAAATGCAGAGACTGCAAATCAAAAACAAATTACAGAAAGATTTTCTAAAGCTATTGAACAGCTTGGGAGTGATAAACCGGAAGTTATATTAGGTGGAATTTATACTTTAGAACGAATTGCGAGAGATTCTGCACCAGACCAATGGACAATTATGGAAGTTCTGACAGCTTTTGTCCGTCAGAATGCACCTATTATAAAAGAAAATGAGTCACAATCTCCAGAAGATCAAGAAAAATTCCTAAAACTTAGAATTTCTATTCGAGCGTGTTTAACTGTGATTGCAGAACGTAAATACCCAGATTTAGAAAATAAATATATTGATTTAGCTAGAGTTAATATTAGTGGATTCAATCTCGTAGGATTCAAACTCAAAGGATTCAACTTCACAAGAGCCAACCTCACAGGAGCCGACCTCACAGGAGCCGACCTCACAGGAGCCGACCTCACAGGAGCCGACCTCACAAGAGCCAGCCTCTACAAAGCCGACCTCACAGGAGCCGACCTCACAGAAGCCAACCTCTTCGGAGCCGACCTCACAAGAGCCAACCTCACAGGAGCCGACCTCACAGAAGCCAACCTCAGAGGAGCCGACCTCCCAAGAGCCTACCTCACAGGAGCCAACCTCACAGGAGCCGACCTCACAGGAGCCGACCTCACAGGAGCCAACCTCACAGGAGCCGACCTCACAGGAGCCTACCGCTTGGAACAGGACTGGATAACAAAAGTTTTGCTCACAGAAGCCGACTTGGAAGGAGCGATACTCACAGGCGCTACAATGCCAGACGGGTCAATTCATGATTAGGAAGATTTGATTCTTGTAAATTTTCAATAAACAAGACTTTCTCACCCACAAAACCGAATATTCAAAACAGTCGCTACCATTTTCTAAACCGAATCATATTACTACATAATAGAAATAGAAATTCTATCTTTAGGATTGTTAAGAATGTATCAAACAAATCCGCCACTTTCCCCTAAAGAAACATTACCGACAATGTATGATCTTCCTAGCGAAGACCCGGAGGAACCTGGTTTGCCAGATCAATTTCATTTATTCCAACCACAATTATTAGCAGAAACATTCCGTCCCCCTGACTATCCTAGCGACCAAATATTTACAGGAAGTGATCTGAATCTTTATTATGATTTGCGTCATCCTTCATGGTATAAACGTCCAGATTGGTTTGCAGTATTAGGTGTTCCCTCTCTTTATGACAAAAGAGATTTACGGTTAAGTTATGTAGTTTGGCAAGAAGCAGTTAATCCTCATATTATAGTTGAATTACTCTCACCAGGAACAGAAAAAGAAGACTTAGGGCAAACATTAAGAGATGTCGAAAAACCGCCTGGTAAATGGGAAGTTTACGAACAAATTTTAAGAGTACCCTATTACGCCATCTTTGATCGTTATAAATCTGAATTTAGAATGTTTCAGTTAACAGGCGCTCGTTATGCTGAAGTAAAATTATCAGATTTTCGGTTTTGGATTCCCGAAATAGAATTAGGTTTAGGAGTGTGGACAGGAAGTTATAAAACTGTCGAAATGTCTTGGTTACGTTGGTATGATAAACATGGTAATTGGATATTAACCAGCACAGAAGAGGAAAGAAAAAAAGCTGAACAAGAAAGACAAAAGTTAGAACAAGAAAGGCAAAAAACCGAAAGATTAATTGCCCAACTGCGTGCGCTTGGTGTTGAACCAGATTTATAATAAACAAAATCTCACATTTTCTCGTTTTTCTCGTTCCCAGTCTCCGACTGGGAATGCCATTAGAGGCTCTGCCTCCTAATATTCTATCATTATTCTCGTTCCCAGACTCCGACTGGAAATGCCATTAGAGGCAGAGCCTCAAACTCCATACCACTATCAATCAAAGAAATACAATGGGACGCAGCCGCTATCATGTATTAGGAACTCAACCGCACTTCCTCACCTGCACATTAGTAAATTGGATGCTATTATTTGGTAACATGGAAATTGTCCAAATTATCATAGATTCCCTCAACTTTCTCCAATGTCAGCAGCGTTTGAAATTTTACGGTTACGTAATCATGGAAAATCATCTGCATCTTATTGCTGCTGCTGCCAACTTATCTAAAGAAATAGGCAATTTTAAATCATTTACTGCTCGTTCTATTATTGATTTACTTGAGAAAAATAACGCTAACTATATACTTAACCAACTAGAATTTCATAAATTAAAACATAAAATAAAACAAGATTATCAACTTTGGCAAGAAGGTTTTCATCCCCAAGCAATTGCTAATGAAGAAATGTTTATCCAAAAATTAGAATATATTCATAACAATCCGGTGCGTCGTGGTTATGTTGATGATCCGGCTCATTGGCGTTATTCTAGTTATCGGAATTATATGGAATTACCAAGTTTATTAGAGGTGGAATTGATTGATTTGTGAGGCAGAGCCTCTTGATAGCATTCCTAGCCGGAGACTAGGAACGAGGGACGAGGGATATTGAGGCAGAGCCTCTTGATAGCATTCCTAGCCGGAGACTAGGAACGAGGGACGAGGGATATTGAGGCAGAGCCTCTTTATAGCATTCCTAGCCGGAGACTAGGAACGAGGGAAAACTGGTTGTAAACGTTGACGAATTTTGCCAATTATAATATAAAGAATTGGCACAATAAATAAGCTTAGAAAGGTTGCCACGAACATTCCTCCAAATACCGCAGTACCCAAAGATTGACGACTTGCAGCACCTGCACCTGTAGCAGTTACTAGGGGGAAAATTCCCAGTAAAGTCGAAAATGCAGTCATTAAAATTGGACGTAAACGACCTTTTGATGCTTCTACTGCTGCTTTGGTAATTGATAAACCTTGATTTTCTTGCAGTTGGTTAGCAAATTCTACAATTAAAATTGCGTTTTTACTGGCTAAACCTATTAACATGACTAACCCAACTTGACAAAATACATCATTATTTAAACCTCTTAATGATAGTGATGCTAAAGCTCCCATAATGGCTAAGGGAACTGATAACATAATGATTAAAGGGTCAACATAATTTTCATATTGAGCAGCTAATACTAAAAAGACGAAAATTAATCCTAAAACAAAAATAATTGGCGCTTGTCCTCCTGATTCTTTTTCCTGAGCAACAATACCTGACCATTCATATCCCATACTAGTAGGTAATATTTTCTTTGCCAATTGTTCCATGGTCAAAGTTGCTTGTCCAGAACTAAAACCAGGAGCAGGAGAACCATTAATTTCAATAGAACGAAATAAGTTATAATGATTAATAGTTTGCGCTCCTGTTGTTGGAGTTAATTTTACTAAACTACTCAAGGGAATCATTTGATTAGTTGCAGAACGCACATTTAATAAGCCAATATCATTAGGATTAGAACGAAACTGAGCATCTGCTTGAATATATACCCGATATGTGCGAGAAAGGAAATTAAAATCATTGACATATCGTGAACCTAAATAAGTTTGGAGGGTTTTGAAAATATCGTCAATGGAAACTTGTAGAGATTTCGCTTTATTGCGGTCTACTTCAATTAAAATTTGTGGTGTATTCGCGGTAAATGTGCTAAATACAGCTTGTAGTCCTGGAGTCTTATTACCCTGCATCATAAACTGACCAACGGTTTGCAGCATAGAATTTAAGCTGTTAGTGCCGGCTATATCTTGTAACTGAAATTGGAAACCGCTAAAACTACCTAAACCGCGAATTGCAGGAGGGTTAACTGGGAAAACTCTCGCTTCGGTAATTCCTGACAAGGTTTTTCTTAAATTACCAATAATTGCTTGTACAGATTGATTTGGTTTTTTCCGTTCATTCCAGGATTTAAGAGTTGTAAAAATTACTCCACTATTGGCGGTACTACCACTAAAACCAAAACCACCAATCGCAAAAGTACCTGTAACTTCAGGTAATTTGAGGATTTCTGTTTCTACCTGACTCATGACTTTACTGGTATATTTAAGTGAAGAACCCTCTGGACCTTGAATAATGGTAATGAAATAACCTTGGTCTTCGTCCGGTAGAAATGCTGTGGGTACAGTCGTGTACAGCCAAGCTGTGACACCCAATAAACCAATAAATACTAGAACAACTATCGCTTTAACTTTTGTTAAAAGTATTAAGGAGCTTTCATAGCCCTGACCCATAGCTTCTAAAAACCAGTTAATGCCACCGAAAACCCAGCCGAAAATGCCTCTAGCTGCGGGTCTTTGCCGTAATAACAAGGCTGAAAGAGAGGGAGTGAGGGTGAGAGCCAAAAATGTTGAAATGGCGATAGAAAAGGCAATTGTCAGGGCAAATTGTTTGTAAATTTGTCCAGTCGCACCTGGGAAAAAGGCTACAGGGACAAACACCGCCATTAATACCAGAGAAGTAGCAATTACAGCCCCAAATAGCTCTTGCATGGAGACTGAAGCAGCTTGACGGGGTGACATTCCTTTGTCTTGAATTAAGCGGGAAATATTTTCGACAACAATAATCGCATCATCAACTACCATCCCCGTCGCTAGGGTTAAACCAAACATGGTTAAGGTATTCACAGAAAAACCAAAGGCTTTGACAAAGGCAAAAGTCCCTACTAAAGATAGAGGAATAGTAATAACGGGTATTAATGTAGTTCGCCAGTCTTGTAAGAAGATAAAGATAACGAGGACTACCAGTATAATGGCTTCTAAAAGGGTTTTTACTACTTCTGCTAAGGATTCTTCTACAATTGTAGTGGTGTCAAAAGCTACTTGATATTTCATTCCTGGGGGAAAACTTTGGGAAAGTCGTCCCATTTCCTTTTTGACTAAATTGGCCACGTTTAAGACATTACTTCCTGGTGTCGGAAATATCCCAATTCCTACACCCTCATTCCCCTTAAAACGGAGAAATGAGTTATAGTTTTGAGCGCCAAGTTCTGCTCTTCCCACGTCTTTTAATTTAATTAAACTACCGTCAGCCGCAGTTTTAACCACTAAATTATCAAATTCTTCCACTTCCGTAAGTCTACTAACTGCCCTTAAATCAATTTGATACATTTGACCATCTACGGCTGGCTGTTGTCCAATTTGTCCCGCACCTACCTGTAGATTTTGTTCATTAAGGGCATTAATAATATCATTAGTGGTTAGATTCCGACTAGCGAGTTTATTCGGGTCAAGCCATAGACGCATCGCATAGCGGCGTTCACCAAAAATTCGCGCCTCACTTACCCCTTTAATCCGTTTAAGGGCATCCGCTATATATAAATCTGCATAATTACTTAAAAAGACATTATTTAAGGCTTTATTATTACTGTATAAACCTATCGCTAACAGAATGTTATTAGACTGTTTACTCACAGTTACTCCTGTTTGCTTGACAGATTCTGGTAACTGGGGTTCAGCGGAAGTAACGCGGTTTTGCACGTCTACGGCGGCAATATCTTTGTCACGGGAAGCATCAAATGTTACAGTAATTGTACTACTGCCATCATTACTACTGCTGGAAGTCATGTATTTAATGCCTTCAACACCGTTAATTTGCCGTTCTAAGATGGTTGTTACAGTATTTTCGACAATTTCCGCACTAGCGCCAATATAATTAGAACTGACGATAATCTGCGTAGGACTAATTTCTGGATACTGAGCGGTGGGTAAGCTGGGAATACTAATTGCACCGACGAGTAAAATAATAATAGCGCAGACACTAGTAAATACAGGTCGCTTAATAAAAAAGTCAACAAACATAATTAATTTGTCTTTTGGATTTTGTATTTTTTCAAATTCTTATCTTTTCTCTATTTCGTTATTTTCAGGAATGATTGGTAGTCCGTCTCTGAGATTTTGCACTCCTGAAATAATCAATTTTTCATCTTTTTGTAGTCCAGAAATTACCTGATAATTATTACCTTGAATATTTCCTAATTTCACCTGTTTTTGTTTAGCTATTAATTGGGAAACACCTTGAGGAGATTTTTCTGTTTGGGCTACAAATACAAAGGTTTCTCCAGCTATTCGAGATATTGCTGTCGTAGGAATTATAACACCAGAACGTTTACTCCAAATTACTTTTGCCCGAATCATTTGATCTGCTCGCAATTGTCCTTGAGAATTATCATAAAGTGCTTTTACTAATATTGATTGAGAATTATTAGTAATATTAGGAGAAATAAAGAATATACTACTATTACCTATAATTTGACCTTGGGCATTAATTAATTCTACTGGTAGTCCTTGACGCAATTGTATACCTTTTTCCAAAGGAACAGGAATTTTCACTTCTAAAGGTCGGTTTTGGGTAATAGTAGCTAATGGTGTGGAAGTATTGGCAAAATCACCCACTTTTACGGGAATATCGCCAACAATTCCCGCAAAAGGAGCAGTAATTTTGTAATATTGAAGTTGAACTTGTTGTTGTCTAATATTAGCATCAGCTTGCAGTAAGGATTTTTCTACCTGGGATATGGTAGCCATTTGGGCTTGAATGCGAGCCTCTATAGCCCCTAATCGGGCTTTTGCTGTCGCCAGCTTGTTAGCATATAAATCTTTAGTTTGACGAGATACAGCCCCTTGTGCGGCTAATTCAGAATAGCGATTATAGTCTTGTTGATTTAAACGTACATCTGCAACATTAGCTAACCGTTCTGCTTGTAAAGATTTTAGAGTGGCGCGAGCGTTTTCTAGTTGTGCTTGTGAACCTTGACCAGCAGCAGATAAACTACTAACTGCGGCTTGTTGTTGTCGAGAATCTATTTGTACAATCGCAGCACCAGAGGAAACTAAATCTCCTGACTTGACGAATATTTGCGAAACTTGACCTTGAATTCTGGGTTGAAGACTGACTGAACGTCGAGATTCTAGACTGGCTAAATATTCTGTGCTATCTTCAATTGTACCTGTTTGCACTGGTGATAGTTTAACTTTGACCCCCGGAGGTGGAGCATTAGTTACTGCTGGACCAGGTTTTTCAGGAGTTAGTAATTTCCATACTATCCCAGTTCCACCCCCAATCAATAATAGTGCAGCTAGTAGTAATCGCGGCCACCGACTTGATTTAGGGGGAGACGGGTGAATTTCTTTAATATCAGGGTGATGTTCGGGTAATGTCATAATTGATAACAATTTGAAGGATTGATGAAAACTCTATAGGACTCCTATTTGAGTTATGAACTAGTTTTTTTTAACGAACCACTCCAGGCGCAGAGGACACAGAGGTAGGAAAATAAGAGATATCTGGATATGTATAATATTGATTTTGAAATTCCTCTGACAATTTCAGGGAAAGATAATTGATGATCAATTTCTGGAATTAGTTATACAAAATACATTGTCTACTTTAGCTCACCTGGAATATGGAAACAACCTGATTGTGCTATCACTATTTGGAATTAAGGATTTTTGCGGTTATGTATTAGTAGATTTATTCTATAAATAAAGTATGGATCATATTTGTAGATTTCTCAAGCAACCGGGTCTAGAAAAATGATTCCAGCTACTATTCCCCCTGACAAAATTTGACTTAACCTGTTATTAACATCAAAATCCATGATTAATAAATTAACACAACAGTTATTGACTTTGGGACTTATTTGTGCTATCGCTTTTTTTTCCTGGGAAGTTCCTTTCGTTTATGCTAGTCATTTGTTTACCAACTCTGGAGAAATTGGCGATAATATTAAATTATCCGAATATGATTTTACCCCCCAAGAAAATCAAGCTCTACAAGCTATTCGTCAGCGTCGAAATAAGGAAGTTGCAGCAATTTTAGATTCATCTCAACGTGAGTTACTTGCTCATAAATTACACAAGGGTAATAATCTTGATCAAGCTTTAGAAACAATAAATTTAAGTTCAGAACAACGAGAATTAATAAATTCTATCAATGTATTCACTAATTTAAAACTGAAAGGTATTTTTTCTCGTCATGTTTTACTTGATAGTCATAAGTAGGGAAGAGGGAATGGTACTTAGATAAGTTAGGAGTTACCAATATAACTGTTAACAACCCTACCAGCGCCGCGTAATTGTTGATAATAGGCTAGACTAACCTTATCTCCTTGTTCCGAAAGTTGGTCAATACCGATACCATTCCGTCCTTGGTCTTTTCCTGAACTGTGAATGTAATAACCATCACCTAAATATAAACCTACGTGAGTGGCCTTGTGAGGAGTACCAAAAAAGATCAAATCTCCCAGTTGTAGTTCAGTAATATCAACGGGTTGGGTAAAAGCCTCCTGTTGATAAGCGTCTCTGGGTAGCCAAATACAGACAGATTTAAAAGCTGCTTGCATTAAACCAGAACAATCATAATTAGGTGCAACTGTACCGCCCCAAAGGTAATAATTATTTTGTGCTTTTGCTGCGTGGGTAAAAGCGATAACAGCGGGTATGTGTTGTTGAATTGCTGCGGACGAGATAAATTGGGGTTGATATACGGTTTCTGCGGGTTGAAGAAACTGTAAATCTTCAAGTGATAACCATCCGGGATAATCATCTTCACATAAACATACTGTAACTGCGGTATTTTGATGATTTGATGTTATTTTTAAATGTCGTCCTGTAGCAGCTTGGGTGGTTAAACTGACGCATTCGGGAGAATTATAGAGATTGAGGTCGCGTAAACATTGATATTCTGTTGTAGGAGAATGGGGAATTAATAAGTTTAAAGACATGAGTAATATGTAATATTTTCTAAATCAGAATTTACAGGATTTAAAGATGTAGATAATGGTAATTTTATCACCTTTCTGTTAGAGGGTGTTTAGAAAGTTATGATTGATGTATCAAATATTTTTAACCCCACCCTAACCCTCCCCTTGTTAAGAAGAGGGAACTGGATTTTCCGGTTTCCCCCATTTCCAAGGGGGGACTAAGGGGGGTAATTTCAAAGTAACTGGATTTTCCGGTTTCCCCCATTTCCAAGGGGGGACTAAGGGGGGTAATTTAATTACCTTTCCTATCATTGTAAAAATTATTTCCTGTTAATCCTTTAATCCTGGATATCCTGATTCAGACAACTTCAAATATCATCACATAATCGGCGCTCTTTGTCACTCAACTTAACCTCCCGATTGTGTAAATAATCCCTTAACCAAGCACAACCATCTTTAAGTACCCGGTCTAAATTCCGCACAGGCCACAACCGCGCTGTTTTGTCCCAAGAACCAGTAGCAATGGTTTTACCGTCGGGACTGAAACTTACACTATAGACAGCACCCTGATGTCCTTTAAATTCCTGTCGCAAATTCCCCTGTAAATCCCACAACCGCGCTGTATTGTCATATGAAGCAGTAGCAATGGTTTTACCGTCGGGACTGAAACTTACACTTGTGACAGAATCCTGATGTCCTTTAAATTCCTGTAGCAAATTCCCCTGTAAATCCCACAACCGCGCTGTATTGTCTAATGAACCAGTAGCAATGGTTTTACCGTCGGGACTGAAACTTACACCCCAGACAGCACCCTGATGTCCTTTAAATTCCTGTAGCAATTTTCCCTGTAAATCCCACAACCGCGCTGTTTTGTCATCAGAACCAGTAGCAATGGTTTTACCGTCGGGACTGAAACTTACACTTCTGACCCAATCCTGATGTCCTTTAAATTCCTGTAGCAATTTTCCCTGTAAATCCCACAACCGCGCTGTATTGTCCCTAGAACCAGTAGCAATGGTTTTACCGTCGGGACTGAAACTTACACTATAGACCCAATCCTGATGTCCTTTAAATTCCTGTAGCAAATTCCCCTGTAAATCCCACAACCGCGCTGTATTGTCCCTAGAACCAGTAGCAATGGTTTTACCGTCGGGACTGAAACTTACACTTGTGACAACACTTTGATGTCCTTTAAATTCCTGTCGCAAATTCCCCTGTAAATCCCACAACCGCGCTGTATTGTCCTCAGAAGCAGTAGCAATGGTTTTACCGTCGGGACTGAAACTTACACTTGTGACAGAATCCTGATGTCCTTTAAATTCCTGTCGCAAATTCCCCTGTAAATCCCACAACCGCGCTGTATTGTCCCAAGAAGCAGTAGCAATGGTTTTACCGTCGGGACTGAAACTTACACTATTGACAGCACTTTGATGTCCTTTAAATTCCTGTAGCAAATTCCCCTGTAAATCCCACAACCGCGCTGTTTTGTCATATGAAGCAGTAGCAATGGTTTTACCGTCGGGACTGAAACTTACACTATAGACATAATCCTTATGTCCCTGAAACTCGTTACGGACTTTGATATTATCCAGGATATTATTTAGGGCATAAATAGGACTAATGGTGGGATATTTGTCTAGGGGACTGTTTTTAACTAATGTTTTTAAATTTTTACCATTCTGGATAGCAACGACTAAAGATGGTAATTCTTCCACTTGAAATTGTCTTAAAACATTGACTACACCTTGTTCTAGTTTTGTTACTTGTTTAGAAATATCAGCTTCTCTAAGTTGATTGAAGGAATAGACAGAGGATATACCTGCAATTACTATAAAACCCGCAGCTAACCTAGAACTTAATTTTAATCTTTTTTCTCCTTCTTTAATTCGTGCTTCAGCTTTAATTCTGGCTGTTTCTATTATTTGGTTAGCTTCCTTTTCCTGTTTTAATTCTGCTTGAGCTTGAGCTAATTTTGCTAATAATTCATTTCCCTGCTGTTGACGAATAAACTCAACTAAATAATCATGAACTAACTGATATCTATCTGCTGGAGATTCTGGTAATAGTAAGACCAAACCGGACGCAACGAAGATATTTAAAATCAAAACTAAATCCAGATTTTCACTTTCTGGTAATTGTACTACTAATTCATCTTTAGTTTTTAAAGGTCTGGTATTATTTTCATCTGTGAGTAAATATAATAGCAGTCGCGCTACTTGTTCATGTTCTGAACCACAGTCTTTAATAACATCTTCTAAAAACTTTTCTACTACCTTTTCCTTATTCCCAAATTCTCGATATTTTGCTAAGGTTGTAATTTGTTCAGTTTGTAATTGTGTTCCCACAATTTGTAATTCTATTGGTCTCACTTCCCCCATATCTCCCGCTAATTCTTTGACCAATTCCGTAATTAATTCTGCTTGTAAATAAAACCGAGTTTTTTCCGTGAGAGTTTGAATTACTGTTGTAGCGTCTGGGGGAGAAAAGTTACCCAAATAATAGCGAATATCTTTATCAAGAATATTATTATTAGTGACAGTCAAATCAACTAAACGGTCTAATTCTAATAAATAATGTAAATAATCTTCCCGCAAAGAAAGGACAATTTTCACGAAAGGAATATCTAAACAGATTCGGAAGAAGTCATAAAATGGTTTTCTCTGGATTTTATCAGTATAAACAAAGAAAAATTCCTCAAATTGGTCAAATATCAAAACCGTTAATAAATATTTATCAGCATTTTTTCGCAATTTTTGAATAATTGTATCTGTAGAATGTGGAGATAATTGATCATTTGTTGATTTTAAAGTTTCTGTTTTTAAACTCTCTCCTAAAAGTTCTATCCAATTTGTATAAACTCGTAAATATATAGGTACAGCGTCCCGTTCTCCAATGGGTTCTTGTTGAAGAGCGGGAATTAAACCACCTTGTAAAATCGAACTTTTACCAACTCCAGACTGACCATGAATTACAGTTAATTTATGTTGAGTTCCCGCAATTCTAGTCCGCAACCGTTTAACGTCTTGTTCTCTTCCTGAAGCAGAAATTTCTCTAGCAATTGTAGCAGTATTTTCCAAGTTTTCGACTTCCCTCTGTTCTCCAGGTAAGGGAGTATTGATAATTTGACGTTGGGGGTTTAGATAAGAAGCACCAACAAAAGCCCGAAAACCATATTGTTGTTCAATTTGTAATTTTTCTTGTTTGAGATTAAATGCTTTTAAATATTGTTTTTCTTGGAAATATAGAAAACTTAATTTTTCTAAAATCGCAATATAAAGTTTAGGATTATATTGATGATAACTTTGATTTTTAGCAGTTTCTAAGGTTTGAATAGCTGCGTATATTTCCCCTAAACCCACTTGAGAACGGGATATAAATAAACGATATTGGCTATATTCTTGGGTGGGTAAATTGGGAATTTTAGTTAAAATATCTATTGCTTGTTGTGCGTACTGATTTGCTTTTAGATAGTCTTTATTTTCTAAAGCTACTTCTGCGAGAAAACCATAATTTTGACTTAACCAAATTTGTGAAAGTACAGACTTTCCACGGAACGTTTCTACATTTTCAGATAAATTCAAAGATTTTTGAGCTAGATTTTCTAAATCATTCCACGCTTTTAAATGTCGGAATATTTCTCCTAAATCATTGATATATTGAATTACTAGATCTAATCTTCGCGCTTTTTCAAAAATCTCTAAAGCTTGCTGTAAATAATTTCTAGAATTTTGCCAATTTTCTAAATCTTCATCATTATTAATTTCGGCTTTGCGAGTATAAACTAAAGATATTTTTACCAAAATTATCCCATAACGTTCTAACCCTCCTCTTAGCAAGGGGAGGGTGCGCGACAGCGCGGGTGGGGTATTATTATAATTTTGCCAAAATTCTCCACTTTTTTGATAATAATTTAAAGCATGATCTAGATAATCTTGTTGATATTCCCGTAAACCAAAAGCTAAATCTAAACCAGCTTGTATTTCTGGGTTTATTACTGCTCCTCTATTTTGTAAATCCTGACTCGCAAATTCTATTTCTTGATAAACTTGAGGACTGGGAATATGATCATTAATAAATATTTCTGCTGTTCTTTCTCGAATTAGATTAATTAAATCCTCCGTATCATTTTCAAAATCCAGAATACTCCCCCAACTTTCTAAATCTGGTGCGACGCGGATAATTTTTTTAAGAATTTGATTATCTATCCAAATCAAAATCGGAAAAGGGAAATTTTTTCTAAACTCCTCTCGAATTTGATTAGACAAACTCAAAATCACATCAATGTTTTTCACGGAGTCCAAACCAGAAATCATTAAAGCTTGTGGTTGTTCATTTCCCAATTCTTGAGATATTTGATTATACAAACTTTTTGTAGACGCTGTTAAAGTTATTTCTCGAATAGGAATAGAGGAAACTTGATGAATTTGTGTTGATATTTGCTGACGTAATTTCGCATAATTACAACGTAGAAAAATCAACGATAATTGACCTTGAGAAAAATTAATTGCTCTCAATATCGTTCGCAAAGAATTTTCATTATTATCGGGAGAGATTTCTGGATTATTCATGACATTATTTCCTCATTTCAGTATTTTCTTGTTTCCCTCCTTTATAAGGGGGGATTAAGGGGGGTATTGTTTCCCTCCTTTATAAGGGGGGATTAAGGGGGGTATTGTTTCCCTCCTTTATAAGGGGGGATTAAGGGGGGTAAAACTATGGGATACCACTTTTAAAACATCCTCTTAAATCAAACATTTCTACGTTTCTATTAAAATTGGATTAATATCAAACCAAGATCCATCTTCGTCTCGATATTCAAATACAAACATACTGCGAAGTAGGATATCATATTTTTCATTTCCTCGATAGTTTTTTGTCTTTTGTACTTCCTGTAATAACTCCCATTCGTCAGGTGTAATTGCTAAATTTAACTCATTACAACGTTTTTTGATCACTGTTTCCAGACATTTTCGAGAAATTGGTGTATCTTCCATTTGTAAACAACGAAATAATAACATTAACAAGTTACGCAAATGACCACCGCTAACTTTACAAAGTCGTTCTAATGTCTCAGGACTATCAAATATTTTTGTAATTAAATTTTGACTTTCCTCTCCACTGACTCCGGGAAAAGCTCTTTTCATAATCATTTCTTTTAATAGTGTAATTCCTGCGGGATAATCTACACCATTCCTTTTTTTAACTGCTACCATTGGTAAAACTTTAGGATCTCCTCCAAAGCGATTTGTTAACCTACCTAAAGCATTAGAAAATATCAAAACTAGAGGAATTGTATAAACAACATGACATTTTAATTTATTTAATTGTTCACCCCTGTCTACAAATAGATATTCTGGTTGATATTGACCATTTGGTTTAACAGCATTATCTACCCTATCTAGGTTATCAATAATTACAACTAAACCTGATTTACCACGTTTTTTCAGTCTTTCTCTTGCAGGAATAAGTAATTCTTGATTAATTGATTCTAAAATTCCATTGGTGCGAGGTTCTAAATATTGTCGCAGTTGACTCCGCAATTTAGGACTATCCTTTGTTTTAGCAGTAATTTTGCCAATACCTACAGATAATTCCGCTTCAAAACCAATATCTAAGGGTGTTTGTAAAAGTTCCGCTATTTCTGTAAATAGATTTTGAAAGTATCCGGGTTTGAGTTTAATTTCTGCTGCTTCTAAACTTTGACTAACTTCACGAGCAATTGCTAGTAAAATATCTGTAATATCAATATCAGCTAAATCTAAACTTTGGCTAGACTCAAAATAAACTACATGAAATTCCAATTCTTCCAATTCTGCTTTTAATCGCAGTAATTCCGTAGATTTACCACAACCAATATGTCCTGTAAATAATTGACAAGTGGGAATTTCAGGAGAAAGTAAAGCAATAGTTCTTCTAAATTCCCTAATAATTTCTGCACCCCGTACCTCGGAAAAATCAATATAATATTGTCTATCTTCAGCTTTACTTTGATCAAGAGTTTTGTTAGGGTTACAAGCTTGATAAAATCTTGTTAAATCAAATGTCATGGTAAATTACCCGAAAATCACCCATTTATCATAGATATCTCAGTATTATACATGAAATCATAGAATTAAGCAAGATGTTAAGATGCCCATTATTGTCGGTAATTGTCCTAAATGATAAGATTAATGAACTATCAATAGTAAAAATATCATCAGGAATTTACAAATGGTTTTTTTTAATCAAGACCAACAACTAGAAAATATCGCTAATCAAATTTTAGAAGCAACTTGGACACAATTCTCAACCTTAGCAATCAATCAAATTGCACTTACTTGGGTTGTCTATGATCATCCCGCACCAGTTAATACAGGTGGTGCACTGACTCCCAATGCTTTTTGGGAACACCCAGTACGGGGTTTTAGCTATCGAGGCGCGGAACGGATTTATCCTGCTAGTGTGGTAAAATTATTTTATTTGGTAGTGGTGCAAGAATGGTTAGAAAAGGCCATGATTCAACCATCCAAAGAATTAGACCGCGCTTTAACTGATATGATCGTTGACTCTAGTAACGATGCTACCAGTTTAATTGTTGATATTCTTAGTGGGACTACTTCCGGTCCCCAATTAACCCCCGGTCCCTTTGAAACCTGGAAATATCAGCGCAATATTATCAATCGGTATTATCAGTCCTTGGGGTGGGAAGAAATGCAAGCGATTAATCTCTGTCAAAAAACCTGGGGTGATGGTCCCTATGGTCGAGAAAGAGCTTTTTATGGAGAGATGTTTGAAAATCGCAATATGCTGACCACCGATGCCACTGCGAGATTATTACATAGTATCATCGGAGGGGTAGCGGTGTCCAGTGGGCGATCGCAATCTATGATGAATTTACTTAAACGCAGTCTTCAGCTAGAAGAGTTACCCCAAAATAGCGACGAGAACCAAGTTACAGGCTTCTTAGGCGGTGGATTACCGCAAAATAGTCAAATTTGGTCAAAAGCAGGTTGGACAAGTACAGTCCGTCACGATGCGGCTTATATTGAATTACCTGATCAACGTCCTTATCTGTTGGTGGTGTTTACGGAAGGGAAAGAGCAAGCTACAAATCGGGAAATTTTGCCTTTTGTGTCTGGGAAAATTGCGGAGGCGGTTAGCAATTTGTAACACTGATGATGGGGGATTTATACCTCCCATCATAGTACCATATATTTTAACTTTGTTAACCAATTGCCCCAATATTTACCCAAAGTCCATAGGAATTTATTCTCCCTCTTCACTAATGACTTGTTTTCTATCTACAGGAATTAATCGTAAATCTACTTATAATAATGCCAACTTAAAACACAAATATAAAAAATAATTTTTTTAGATAATTCTAGCTCTTTTCTCGAAAAATATGATATCACACTAATGATTTCTCTCAATAAAACTGAGAGTTTTTTTAATTAATAGTAAAGAATCATCTGGCCTTATTACAACTAGGTCAACAGGTTAAAAATGTACATTTTCCATGCGTATTATTATTGAATATGACCGATAATGGGAGGTGTAAGTTTCCCATTACCGCAGCAAATTATTTTGTCTTTTTCTTAAACAAGATAACTAGTATTTGGTACAATGGGAAATATTGCATATTCATACCAAGCTGTCCAGATAAAACTCCGAATCCAGCGTTGACGTTTTTCCAAACTTAATTCATACTCAAATGTACCAGAAGATTCATCAATAGATGATAAATGAGAGTTACAAGCACAACCATGTTGATAGGTAAAACCGTATTTGGAGGCGATACTTTGTACCTTCATTTGCATTGCAAATACCTTACCCGCGTGTAGTATAGCATCCCAAGGACGTTTATGTTCTATATCTCGTTGATCAAATCTTAAAGCTCTTTCTTCAAATACATGATCTCGATAAATTGGCGCTAAATGAACATGATAAAAACTTGCTGGTAGATCATAACCAAATTCCTGGAAAAGTTCTAGTCCAATATGTGCCACTTTCAGTTCATTACTGTATTCAGAACCTTTTGATTCAAAATTACGTACAACTTCTGCAAAGTTCGGATAATTATGAATCATAAAATCATGACCATAAAATTCTAGAGTTTCTCGTGCCATTTGCCCAAATAACTCGGAAAATGAGCGTTTTAAATGAGATAAATGGGGACGTTCATTAAACAAATCAACATCACCATATTGCAGTTTATATTGAAACAACTGCGCCATTTCCACATAGATTTTTGGGTCACTGAGTTTAACATTTACCCTACCTTTAGCGATATCTTGCCAAACAGAAGGTAATTGAGAAAGGGTAACGGCATTTTCACCAACAATGACTGCAACGTTAGGGACTTCTTGAATCTGCATATATAATTTCCACAGAGAGCTTAATTAACTAATTTACCATAAATCATCTCCTTTTTATTTTATTAACAGAATTTAAAAATGTTTGACAGACTGTCTTGTGACATTTAACCTACAAGTAGGTTGGGTTGACGCAAGGAAACCCAACATTCTCGGAATTTTGTGGAGTTACAGTTCCAACATTTTCGGAATTTTATGGAATTACAGTTTCAACATTTTCGGAATTTTATGGAATTACAGTTTCAACATTTTCGGAATTTTGTGGAGTTACAGTTCCAACATTTTCGGAATTTTATGGAGTTACAGTTCCAACATTTTCAGAATTTTATGGAGTTACAGTTCCAACATTTTCAGAATTTTATGGAATTACAGTTCCAACATTTTCGGAATTTTATGGAATTACAGTTCCAACATTTTCGTAATTTTGTGGAATTACAGTTTCAACATTTTCGGAATTTTATGGAATTACAGTTCCAACATTTTCGGAATTTTATGGAATTACAGTTTCAACATTTTCGGAATTTTGTGGAGTTACAGTTCCAACATTTTCGGAATTTTATGGAATTACAGTTTCAACATTCTCGGAATTTTATGGAATTACAGTTCCAACATTTTCGGAATTTTATGGAATTACAGTTTCAACATTCTCGGAATTTTATGGAGTTACAGTTTCAACATTCTCGGAACTTTGTGGAATTACAGTTTCAACATTTTCGTAATTTTGTTGGGTTGCGCTGTCGCTTAACCCAACCTACAATGTATTCACAAAAATATATTACAGTTAACTACATTTTCAAATTTCTTTTAATATCCGTTGTCGGACTCGTTCTATAATTATTACCTCTTCAGGAGATAGCCCATTAAACAACATTTCATATATTAATGGTACACCCAATTCTAATTCTTCTAAAAGTGTCCGTTGACTAAATACATCTTCTGGTTTTCCTTCTAGCATTAATTGTCCTTTATCCATAACAAAAACCCAATCAGCCCAGCGATAAACTAAATCTAAATCATGAGTTGCCATTAATAAACTATTTCCATTTTGATGAATTTTTTTGAGAGTTTTCATCAAGTTTCGAGTATGTTTAATATCTAAATATGCCGTTGGTTCATCTAATATTAAAAGTTGCGGGTTTAGTACCATAATATCAGCAATAGAAACTCGTTTTTTCTGCCCTAAACTGAGATGATGTACTGGTGTTTCTGCTAAATTAGTTAATTCAAATTCATGTAATATCTGCTCTACTCGCTGTTTAATTTCTCCCGTGGGTAAATCTAAATTACATAAACCATAAGAAATATCTTCTTCAACTGTAGAAGCTACTAATTGTTGTTCAGGATCTTGAAATACTAAACCGACTTTTTGCCGGATTTTACTGAGATATTGACGATTATAAATTAATGGTTCACCACACCATTTAACAACTCCAGAATTAGGTTTATAAAGTCCATTAGCTAATAAGAAAAGTGTAGTTTTACCACAACCATTTTGACCAATTAAGGCACACTTTTTCCCTGAAGGAATCCTCATATTTAAACCATTTAAGACTGATTTTTGTGAACCTGGATAGGTGTAGTAGACCTGATCAAACTCGAGTAAATATTCCTGCATTTTGGCAAATTTCTAATCCTATTAATATTACACAGCCACAAATTGCTTCAATCGTATATCGTGGAGATAAACGATAGCAACGGGGGTACCAAAATCGCAATTCTCCTGCAAAACCTCGTGCTTGCAGTCCCAAAGAAAATTGACTATATTGTTGTAGAGTTCGCTGCAATAATTGTCCAATTAATAATGCTAAACTTTTCATGCTAGTATACCAATTGCGGTAGCCACTACGAGAATTTTGTGCTGTCCATAATTCATTGGCTGTTTTTAGCAAAATGAAAATAAACCGATACATTAGTAATAACAAATCAGTTAAAAGCACTGGAAATCTTAACCAACGTAGAGTTTGCAAAATTTCTGTAAACGGGACAGTTAACATGAGAAAATATAAACAAGAAACAGAAGCTAATGCTCTAATTAAAATCCCCCATGCTTGAATACTACCACTCCGACTCATATAAATATAGAAGTCTCCAAAATTTAACCCATAAAATGCATCTAATTTGACAATTTCTAGATGAGAAATTGCAACTCCATTTACCATTAGTGCTGGTAAACTCGTCAAACAAAAAACTATGGTGAACGTTAACAACCGCAAATAAATACCAGCCGGAATTTTTGCATAAATTACTGTCCAAATACTCATCCAAATTACTATCAAAATTTGCACTAAAGGATGACTACAAAGAGAAATAATCAGAGTCGTAAATGCAAAAATGATTTTATGTTCTGGTGGTAATCTTCGCAGTTGATTAGTGTAAGCTAGGGTATCTAATTTTAAAGTCATTCTTTCCGTCTTTTTTGTTCGGAACGTCCTTTATAAATACCAATTGCGTAACCAACTACTCCCGCTCCTAAAGCTGCTTGAGAAGCAAATAATAAACTGGCTATTTCCCCACTAGCTGGTACAAATGGTGATTGAAACCAAGGTTTATATTCAGGTTGTATTTCTGTAATAGCGGCTTTAGCTTTATCATCAGAACCACCAAACTTTCCACCACGTACAAGTATTAATGGTGCGATTCCTAAAGCTAAAACGGCTAATATTAAAAACCAGTTATTTAAACTTTTATTAGATTGATTCATTACTGTGATTTCTTCCCTTGATTAATTGCAAAAGTTCCAATTCTTGAGGATTATAAGATTGTAACCAGTTCCAAACTAAGACAGTTAATAATCCTTCACTAATTGCTAAGGGTACTTGAGTAAGGGCAAAAATTCCCGCGAATTTGGCAAATGAAGCCATAAATCCGCCCACAGGTGCAGGAAAAGCCAAAGCAAGTTGGATAGAAGTGATAACATAGGTGAGTAAATTTGCCAAACTTGCTGCTAAAAAGATGGCGATTTTTTGTTTACCACTCAGCCGCATTGTGGTATTATAGATCCAGTAAGCTGCATAGGGTCCAGCAATCGCCATGGAAAAGGCATTTGCACCAAGTGTAGTTAAACCACCATGGGCCAGTAACAAAGCTTGAAATAACAATACCAAGCTACCCAAAACTGTCATAGTCAGGGGTCCAAACAGCACCGCACCTAATCCCGTTCCTGTGGGGTGAGAACAGCTACCAGTAACTGAAGGAATTTTCAACGCTGACAGGACAAAGGTAAAAGCACCAGCTAAACCTAACAGCAGTTTTAATTCCGGGTTAGCTTGGGTAATGCGAGTTAGACTACGCAACCCTAAAATAAAAAATGGTAATGTTACAACCCACCAAAAAATCGCCCACTGTACTGGTAAAAAACCTTCCATAATGTGCATTGCGTAGGCAGGT
Organism: Aphanizomenon flos-aquae FACHB-1287; assembly: GCF_014698755.1. Lineage (GTDB taxonomy): Bacteria > Cyanobacteriota > Cyanobacteriia > Cyanobacteriales > Nostocaceae > Dolichospermum > Dolichospermum flosaquae. The sequence continues at coordinate 66,926 of NZ_JACJTO010000023.1, forward strand.
TTGGGAAAACCAACTACTAAGTAAAAACTAATAACAGCTATGAGGATTAGACTAACTAACCCCGGTTTTTTCCTGGATATCATAAGACCTCGCAGATTTTATAACAGTCTTCCTCTCAGCGGGGAAATAGCTTCAAAAATAATTGGTTTAGGTTGGGTAGCAAGTTTTTTCTATCAAAGCGCCAGGGCTTTGGGATTTTGATTTTTCACAAAATGAAGAATTACTCATCAGAAATATTACCGAATTAAGTTTGACAGCTTATCTTTTGACCGGGTGATCTATTTCACCAAGAATAATTTTAACTCAAATTATCATATTTACCTATATAAATCCCTACATTTGATATTTACCCTACCTTTGGCGATATCTTGCTATAATCAAGGAATTTGAGACCTAGTCACCACATTCAACAATAACTGCGACCTTAGACATTTCTTGAATCTACATAATACTTAATTTTTTTAGAGACTTTAATAACTAATTTACAATGTTGGGATAAAATTGCAAGTGCTGGGACTTAACAACGGAAAATAGCGAAAATGGGACGGATTTTTATTTCTGCGGCACATGGCGGCATAGAAGCGGGTAAAAATGACCCTGGAGCAGTTGCTGGTGGCACAACAGAAGCAAAGGAAATGATTCTTTTGCGAGATTTAGTGGTTATAGAACTCCGCGCCCGCAATTTAGAAGTTTTAGCCGTTCCTGACGATTTAAGCGCGGCTCAAACTGTTGATTGGATTAATTCCCGTGCCAATAACAAGGATATAGCTATAGAAATTCAAGCCAATGCGACCAGTAGCCCCTCTGTGCGCGGCGCAAGTGCTTCCTATATTGCCAAAAATGACCAACGCAAACAAAATGCAGAAACGGTATTAACAGCACTTTTACGCCGTGTCCCTCAGTTACCAAATCGGGGAGCGAAACCAGATACAGATAGTGGTCTGGGTAATTTACAATTCTGTCGTCAAACTGCGATCGCTGCTATAATATTACAAGTCTGTTTCCTTAGCAGTCCTGAAGACCGAGCTTTATTGCAAGGTCGTCGTCGTGATTTTGCCATAGGAATTATGGAGGGGCTTGCTAGTTGGAGTCAAGCAAATAATCCTCAAAAGCCAAAGACAGAAAATTATCCCAGCGTTAATATCAATATCAATGGACAAAATTACTCTGAACAAGGAGTATTAATTAATGGCAATGCTTATATCCCCATTGATTTAGTAGATTGTTTACGAATTGATATTTCAAAAGTAACTAATTTACGCCGCATTACCTATCGTCAAATAGTTTATATCAAAGCTATTGAACTTCGAGATTCTCATGTTTCTATTAATTGGGATAGTGTCTCCCGCACTGTAAAATTACGCTCAATTTTAGCAGTTTGTCCCGGACAAATTGAGAAAATTATCTCCAATGGGAATACATCAGAATTGCAGCTACAACTTTTTCTGAAAACTAATAATGAAAATGCCATTATCCAGTTTTCTGATATTCCCAAGCTATATCGAGAAGAAGCAACTATTGAGGGTGTAAATCATGATATTGCTTTTTCTCAAATGTGTTTAGAAACTGGATTTTTACGTTTTGGTACTGACATTAAACCCCAGCAAAATAACTTTGCCGGTTTGGGTACAGTTGGTGGTGGTTTAGAAGGAGCATCATTTCCCAGCGCCAGAATTGGTGTTAGAGCCCATATTCAACATTTAAAAGCCTATGCCAGTTTAGAACCTTTAGTACAGCAAGAGGTAGATCCTAGATTTCGTTTTGTTACCAGGGGTGTTGCTTCATCAGTTCATCAATTATCGGGACGCTGGTCTGCGGATTTAGATTACGGAACTAAAATTGTAGCTATCCTCAAAAGACTTCATGAATCAGCAAATCTTTTCTAAATTCTTTCCTGTTATAGTGCTATTAATGATGCTGAGGAACAAGATTTGTGTTTCCCCTTTACGATGAAAACCCAACCCGGACTACCCCATATTTGACCTATGGGTTAATTGGTGTAAATGTTCTAGTTTTTCTTCATGAAATAGGTTTGTCAAATCTACAACTAGAACATTTTTTTCAATTGTATGCGGTCATACCCCAAGAATTAACCACCAATTGGTTTGGAGAATGGACAACCTTATTTACCTCACAATTTCTACATGGAGGTTGGTTGCACCTAATATCAAATATGATCTATCTGTGGGTATTTGGTAACAATATTGAAGACCGCTTAGGACATTTTAAATATCTACTGTTTTATTTAACCTGTGGATTTTTAGCCGCGTTATGTCAATGGTTTATTAATACTAACTCCGTTGTTCCTTCCTTGGGAGCAAGTGGAGCAATTGCTGGAGTTTTAGGTGCATATTTAATCTGGTTTCCCCAATCCAGAATTACCACCTTAATCTTTTTAGGTTTTTTTATCACCACAATTAATATTCCAGCATTACTAATTATTGGTATTTTCTTTGTGCAAAATCTCATCTCTGGTTTTGCTAGTCTCCAAACAGCGGCTAAAATGGGTATAGAAACGGGAGGAGTAGCCTATTGGGCACATCTTGGCGGTTTTGTTGTCGGGAGTCTTTTTGCTCTGGGAAATAGGGAATAAGTAAAAAAACTAAAATCAAATATTCAAATCCTGTAAAGCTAATCGAATTTGCTCTAAGCGAGTGCGATTAACACCAAAATCAAAATCTCCCAAACGAGACGAAGAACGAACATGAATAACTGACTCATTGCTAGGGAAATAAAACTCTACATCATCAATAAATTTGAAAATGCGACTTTTAGAAATAGCATGAATATAATTATCAGTTTGTTTGATAACTTCTGTGCGGGGAACAACTGTGAGAACCTTAAGTAGGGTTTCTCTAGCTTTATCTATTGTTACATGATAGGTAATTGGGGCGATAGCGTGTTGAGTATCAGCATTTTGACTAACAATACAATTAGGGGAAGTTGGACAAGGACTAAGAGAATTTGATTCAATTCCCAAGCTAGAAGCTCCAGCAGTTGTAGGAACCATGAAACTAATGCTCAGAATTAGGAATAGTGAGAAAATCATATTCCGTAGTTGGGCGATGATCATGAAATTGGACATAATCAATTTATTGCTATATTCTGTGATTTTACAAATTTTATCAGTTTGCGGGTCTTGAATCAAGGATCTCAGATAATTGTGATGCTAAATTACCAGTTGGTAACAGCGAACAGAGCAAAGAGAGAATATTATGGCAAAATATTTAAAATTATAGCTTATTTCTACTTCTTTGCTCTTACCTGTTATCAGCTACTTATTTAATTTTCTGCTTGATAAAACTCACAACTTGATTAAGCTGTTTTTTTAAGCTATCAATTTCTCCTTGCATCTTGACAATTTTATTATTTAGTAATTTAATCTCAGCAGATGAATTGCTACTACCAACAGCCGGACTAACTGAAGCCAGTCGTTGAGGTTCGGTAGTTAAAGGCTGGTTGAAGTCTGGACGGGGAATTTTAGACTTAATCATTGCTGACTTAATGGAGGCAATGAGTTGCTTTTGATCAAAAGGCTTACCTAGAAATTCAAAATATTCAAATGGTTCTCCAAATTTTTCCGTTACCTCTTCTTTACGACCTGACATAATTACCAAAGGAATTTTCCGTAACTCTGGTTGAGCTTGAATATTCTGGAAAACATCCCAACCACTCATTTTTGGCAGCAAAAAGTCCAGCATGATCAAGCTGACCTTTTCCTTGAGCATTAGATTATACCCTTCCAACCCGTCCTTTGCTTCTATTACCTCAAAATTACCTGGAGGTAACATTTCTCGGACTTTCACCCTGACAACGGTAGTGTCGTCAATAACTAAAATTTTATTATTTGCCACAACTGATTACTCTACTAGAAATTTATGTTTAGATGGCTGGTTGCCGATTGTTTTTAAGAATTTCTCTACTATATCCAAAATCTATGTAGATTGGGAAAGAGTATTTTCTAACATAAACTTCCTAAATACGAGTATTGTATGAACGTTCCACTGATATTCTCATAAATTTGTATTATAGTTCTGTAGACTACACATTGTTACCAAATAACTTTCTTTATTTTTGTTCCCTACCACAGAAATCCTGCTTAGGGAAGAACGGTATAGGCGTGTACTAAATCTTGTATGCCTACACTACATAAACTATCAAAAATCAAGTAGCAGTTTCATATATGAATTCCCCACAACAAATTGATATCAAGTCAGAAATGATCACCATGCCTAGCTGGTTACGTCGTCCCATTGGCAAAGCGAGTGAACTATCCACTATCCAACGTATCATTAAGCAGCGACAAATTCACACAATTTGTGAAGAGGGGCGTTGTCCAAATCGGGGTGAATGCTACGCCCAAAAAACTGCCACTTTTTTATTAATGGGTCCAACCTGTACCCGTGCTTGTGCTTTTTGCCAAGTGGATAAAGGTCATGCCCCAATGGCTTTAGATAGGGAAGAACCCCAAAAGGTGGCAGAATCTGTACAAATTTTAGGATTGCGGTATGTGGTCTTAACTTCTGTTGCCCGTGATGACTTAGCTGATAGCGGAGCAGGTCATTTTGTGGAAACAATGAATACTATCTTACACCTAAATCCAGAAGTTCAAATTGAGGTGCTGACATCGGACTTTTGGGGTAGTGGAGGTGTAGCAGTTCAACGTCACAGCTTAGAGATGATTGTTCAGGCTCAACCAGCTTGTTTTAACCATAATGTGGAAACAGTCCGCAGATTAACCCCAACCGTGCGCCGTGGGGCAAAATATGACCGCTCTTTGTCTGTATTAGCCATAGTTAAAGAATTGAATTATCAGATACCCACAAAGTCAGGTCTAATGGTGGGTCACGGTGAAACCAGGGAGGAATTAATTGAGACTATGGCGGACTTACGCTCTGTGAAATGCGATCGCCTTACCATTGGTCAATATATGCGTCCTTCTTTGGAACATCTACCTGTTCAAAAATATTGGACACCGGCGGAATTTACAGAACTGGGTAATATAGCCAAGGATATGGGTTTTAATCATGTCCGTTCTGGTCCTTTGGTTCGCAGTTCCTACCACGCAGGGGAAGATTAAAAGACAGGGAGCAGAAAGCCGGGAAAAAATAACAAAAAATATTCTTCCCCCCCTGACCACCAACAACTGACCACCAACAACTGACAACTGACCACCAACAACCAACAACTGACAACTGACCACCAACAACTGACCACCAACAACTGACCACTAAACAACCTTACAAAAATATTTTTAAAGAATTTGCAAAATTGGCCCGTGAGTTTGCTATTTCTTAAAAAGTCACTAAATTAGGAGAACCGCTTATGACTGCTAAAAGCAAACCTGCTGCTAAACCTTCCTACGTCTTCCGTACTGGTTGGGCCTTACTACTTTTGGCTGTTAACTTTTTGGTAGCAGCCTACTACTTCCATATCATTGACTAATTAGAAGTAGACTGGTGCTGCTTAAATCGTGCCTTTAAATAAACCCTTGGGGCGAATGAGCAGCACCAAAATCATAATTAATAGAGCTACACCTTGTTTATACTGTGAACCTAGCCAAGGGGTGCTAACCTCCTGGGCAATACCAATAATAAACGCTGCGATTATCGCTCCGTAAGGATTACCAATTCCGCCCAAAATTACCGAAGCAAATAAGGGTAAAATCAAAAACCAACCCATATTCGGACGAACTGCCGTAATTAGCCCATACATACTACCACCCAAAGAAGTAAAAGTCCCAGTAATTACCCAAGTCCACAAAATTACTCTATCAACATTAATACCGGAAACTCTAGCTAAATCTAAATCATCAGCTACAGCCCGCATTGCTTTACCAATTTTGGTATTTTGCAATAGGTAGTGTAGGAATAAAATTGCTAAAATAGCCAGTCCCAGTACCAATAATTGATTTTGTGGTACTCTTAATGTCCCAAATTGTAAAGCTGGAATCACAGGTAGATCATAGTTTCGGTTTTTACCCCCCCAGATAAAAATAATTCCATTACGGAGAAATAAAGCCAGTCCAATAGAGATAATAATTAGAGTTGTGGAAGTAGCACGGATAGACCGCATTTTTGACCACAGTAATTTTTCTGCTAGTAACATTCCTCCTACTGTTCCCACAGCAGCTAAAATCATTGACAGCCAAATATTTATACCTGTACTATTGAGCGTTAGGGTAAAATAAGCTCCCAATGTGAGAAAATCACCGTGGGCAAAATTGGACAACCGTAAAATTCCATAGGTTAAGGTCAGTCCAACTGACCCTAGGGCAATAATACTACCGACAGCAATACCATTGATGATTAATTGGGCAAATTGTTGTATATCCATAATTATGAAGTTACTGTTAAAAAAATGGCTCGTAAGTGATTTTAGTCATTATAAAAAGTATTTGTAGGTTAGTATACAAAATCCTGTTTACATTTTAGTTGAGCAGAATGTTTTTTCAGCAGTCTACTTGAGAATACAACAGTCTTCAAGCTTACAATAATACTCGATCACCGTAAAGCTCGGTTATTTCTTTGCTGTATTGTAATAATAAATACCTTAATAATTTCGACTCTACCGGAGTTAGTATGCGAAACTGGAGGCAAGTCTCAATTTCTCGGTTTAGCATAATCAGTACCTAAGAACCTAAAAAGATTAAGATTAATAAACAGCGATGATAGTTATTATTATCAATTTTATAGTCAAAGGAATATAGAACCATTAGCACATAGGATTAAATTAGATCTAGGATTGAAATAATACTACACTCATATCTTTGATTAAAGAATCTCAGTGGCTAACAACACAATGAAACCAAAAAATAGAGGAAAAACCCATTTTAACAACAATTGAACATTTGCGGTATCAATTGTGGTTGGAAAACAGTTTAAATAAATTGCAAATTCGTCTCCAGGATTATCTAATTTCTGTAGCTATGATGACTTCATCACCAATAACTACGGAAACAGAACTTTTCCAAATCATGGTCAATGAACTTCACAAAGCTTTAAATAATCATCTAATCACATTCACTCAATCTATTGTCTGTATTGCTATATTTGAACAACAGCAAACAGTCGGTAAAATCTCTTATATTTCTGATTCACTATTATTAACTCCCACCGTGGAGATAATACCCGCAATTGCAGAAATGTTGAATGTCGTTACAAAACTTTACATATTTAAGTATACTAGTATTATCAAGGGTAAAAATGTCAACATTTCATAATATCTTCCATCCAATGAACATAACT
>NZ_JACJTO010000024.1 GCF_014698755.1 Aphanizomenon flos-aquae FACHB-1287
TTCTTACGCGTTACTCACCCGTCCGCCACTGTCTCCTAAAAGACCGTTCGACTTGCATGTGTTAAGCATACCGCCAGCGTTCATCCTGAGCCAGGATCAAACTCTCCATTTTGTTTGAGTTTGCTTCGGCTCCGAAATTAATTAAAATCTCGAATCCTCTTTCTTAATTATCTTTACGACGAGGATTGGTTTAATCTATTCTTTCAAAGTATTATTTTTTCTCGGTTCAGTTGCCGTGAGTTGTTTTCTCTCCCCGGCACTTATCTAATATATCAATCCTTCCTTTTTCTGTCAAGGGGTTTTTTAAAGTTTTTTTGGGTAGGGGGTGAATACAAACTCTATTTTCGTCTAAAAGCTTTATATAGATAGGGTTTTGATGAATTTGGTTATCATAAATATCATCCATTCCCTAATTCTTGAGAGCGTTCTTTTGAGGCTTTGACGGCTTCAATGATGGCGGAACGAAAACCGGCTTTTTCTAGGGCACTGACACCAGCAATGGTTGTACCTCCGGGACTGGTAACTCTATCTTTAAGTTCGGCTGGGTGAATTTTTGTGTTTTGCAAAAGTGTGGCTGTTCCTAATACTGTTTGTACTGCTAGTTGTTGAGCGATGGATCTTGATAGACCTACAGCGACTCCGCCATCGGCTAGGGCTTCGATCATCAATGCTACATAAGCTGGTCCACTACCAGATAATCCTGTCACTGCATCCATGAGGGTTTCCGGGATTTCGACTACTTCGCCAACGGCGGTAAAAATTTGCTGTGCTATTTGTTGGTGATTAGCATTAGTATACGCGCCTAAAGAAATTGCTGTTATACCTGCGCCTATTGTGGCGGGAGTGTTGGGCATGGCGCGAATTATAGGGATTTGGGGGAAGCTGGCTTCTAATTGTTTTAAAGTTATACCCGCCAGTATAGAAATGATCAAGGGTGAATGCTCTATGGGGAGAATGGCTGCTAATTCTTGCGCGACGGTGGCAAATATTTGGGGTTTGATTGCCAACATTACGGCTGTTTTGGCTTTGCTCAAGACTAGGCTATTGTCTGTTGTGACAGCTACGCTATATTTCTGCTCTAAATGGTTGCGGCGTTCAGCCTGGGGTTCACTGACGATGATTTCTGAGCCTTGATAAGTGCCACTGATAATAAGGCGGGATAATAGGGCTTCTCCCATTACCCCACCGCCAATTAAGCCAAATTTTATATTCATTTTCATTAGTCACTAGTTAGTGGTCAATTAATTATAGGAACTAATGACTAATTTGGTTTACTGTGCCATCCGAGTGGGTTCATTCCCCCAAGTGGCTGCGGCTGCTGCGGGACGAGCGGGACGAGCTTGGCTGATAGGTACTTCGTGGATTAAACCGCCCTGAGTGCTAACTTGCACGCAACTAGGAGTAAACAAGAAGATACTTTCACCAATTCTTTCTTGATGTCCATCTAAGGCATAAGTACCACCGGCTACAAAGTCAACTGCCCGTTGAGCTTGGTCGGGATCCATAATTGTCAAGTTTAATACTACTGATTTACGTTCGCGCAGTGCTTGAATTGCCTGGGGCATTTCTTCAAATGTGCGAGGTTCTAGGACTAGAACTTCAGAGATTCCATTAATTGCGCCTGGCATACCAATAACATTACTCATAGGTTTGGATACTGTTGCAACTGCTTCTTCTGTACTGGTAGGTGGATTTTCCCGCCAACGCCGATTTGCAGGAGTGGTTTCCTGTGGGGCTGGTTGAGGGTTTTCTTGCTGATAGCTATTCTGATAATTATCTGCTGTATCAGCTTCTTCTTCGTAGTATTCGTATTCTACTTGCTCGTTTAAGCCAACAAAGTCTCTAAGTTTGGAAAATATATTACTCATGTTGTATGCTCCCGGATTAAAATTACCCTAATTTTCCTGGCTATCAGTTACATTTAAGTTTCTTCTAGGCAGCAGTGATGACTATATTAGATGTTTGATGTAGCAATTGTACTATTAATTTTCGTTTTTAGCACAAACCATCAATCATTGACAGATATTATTTATGTTAATGCCAGCACATTAATGAATCTGTAACAATGAGATAAAATTGTAGCCTAATGATCATTAAAAATAAAGGTGGTGAGACCCCCTGTTTTGGGATTCAGTATTACTTATGAAACTATTTTATTTTTTGACTATTATCAATAGTTGGTAAAATAAATTCGTGATCTATTATCAATCATGCTGTCTAGCACAATGCCTACAGCTATATCTAAACTCTTTGACCAAATAAAATTGTGCCTAATCGTACCATGGTCGCTCCTGCCTGTACTGCTAGTTGATAATCACCAGACATACCCATTGATAATTGCTGCATTGTAATATTTGCCCAATGTTGCGATTGGATAGTTTGTGCTAATTCATACGTACTATTAAATACAGTTAAAATTTCTCTATCCGCCAATCCTTGCGGCGGAATTGTCATTAAACCTTGAATTTGTAAGTTCTGACATTGATTAAGTGCTTCTAAGTCAGCTAATAATTCTGAAACCATCCAACCATATTTATTCGCGTCGGAGAGAATTTTGACTTGTAAGCATATATTCGGAGTCACTTTTAGTTCTTGCGCTAGAGTGTTTAAACGTTGTGCAAGCGGTAAGTTATCAACGGAGTGAATCCATGAAAATAGTTCTAAGGCTTTTCTGGCCTTGTTGGTTTGTAGATGTCCTATCAAGTGCCAGGTAATATCTGATAGATCTGATAACTCAATTTTTTTGCTGGTGGCTTCCTGGATGTGACTTTCGGCAAAATCACGAATTCCTGCGGTATAAGCTTCCCGCATTAATTCAGTAGATACTTTTTTTGTGACAGCAATCAACCTCACTGTAGATGGGAGTGAGGCGCGAATATTGCTAAGACTATCGCTAATTAAACTGCTCATTGGAATGTACACTGGAAAACATTTTGAAGCAGTTCGTACTCATGGGAGTTACCACTGCGGCGTAAAGTACGTAGGCGATTTTCCAGCACCATTCTGGCTTCAGTCCGGCCAATCGACTGAAATTTCAGGACTTTAAGTTCAGTTGTTACTAGAAAAAATAAGCGTTGGGCGTAGAGTGTGGTAAACAGATCCTGGTTCTCATCAACCATACAGATCCTATAGAGTAAACCCCAAGTTGGATGATTTATGTAAGTTTCTGAGCTTTCTGGATTCATTTCCTAGTCAAGGTTGGGAGTGTATATGGCCGGGGACGGTAACAAGCTTAAAAGCGATGAGGGTATAAGTTTGATGATAACTGGATGTTTTCATGTAACTGACAACCGCTATGGCTTGTTCTGCAACTAATCTTTTGAGGATAGTATACCCTTCCACTAGAATTTTTGTTGACAGTACGAAACTCACAATTGTTCTGGCGGTTTTTTGTGGGAATACTTTTTTGAGTCCGTGGTGTTGCACAGGCTTGTTTCTATCCTGCCACAATTATGTGCTAATGACGCAAAAATGGACATTTATCCGGCCGGCATACAGTAGGAGTTAGGAGGAGGGGTTATAAATAAGTAAAGAGGGATATTTTCCTGCTACCTCCTTGCCTTCTTACCTGTTACCGATTTTTCAGGGAGGGAAAATTTTTACCACCTAGTTCAATTTGTCCGGTTAGGCAACCGTTTTTGAGCCTATTTACTAAATATTCTAAATCTTTAGCAATAAAGTTTGTCCCATGATCTGGTTCTATTAAGCTAATTAAGTTGACATCATTTATGATTTGATTACCTAAATCAGCAATTCCTAGAAAATTGAAAACTCCTGATTCATAAGTTCCACAAGGTACGGAGGGATTATTCATGCCAACGCAGTATTCATTTTCTTGAAACCAATGAAAATCAGGATAGCCATGAAAATGAACAATGGGTGCGCCATTGGCAATTATTTCGGGTGTGTATAAGGCGGTAGCGAGGCTAATAGCTAACATGACATAGATATCATAGGAAGGTTTGATATCTGTTTTGTTTGAGCTACTTCCTAATGGTAATTGCAGATGTAATTTGTCTTGTAAACCAATACGCAGAATATCAGAATCAATATTTAAATTGGTTTTGTTTGCACCAGAACGGGAACTAACTAACCAAATGTCAGGGATTTGTTTAAATCTATTTTCTGCATTAATATTCAGTTTGATATAACGTCTACTTTGTTGATTTTGCCGAAGTTCATAACTACTAAATCCTGCGACAGGTAATAAATTTTCCCATTCATCAATGGTAATTTCTGGTTTACCTACATAATGAGGAGGTTCGATATAAGCGACAAAACCATAAGATACTCCTGTTCTACCATTAACAATGACATCAACTATATCTCGATGGGATTTTCTTTGAATAACTTCATCTAATTTAAATCCATTTGGAAATAAACCTGTTGATTCTAGATCTTGCCCTAATTTAATTAATTTATTGGCATAATTTGACAGATGAGGATTATATTTTCCTAGTTCAAAACGACTAATCAATAGTGGAGTAATTGGGACAAATACTTTAGGTATAAATGATTTTAAGGCAAAGTCTTCAATTTCATTATGAAGAAACTTAGAATCAGATAGATTCATATTCAGAATAGAAAATTCTTCGTTAGATACACCAATGACAATTTCTGAGAAGGTTTTAACTAGTGTATTTATGCCGATACGAATTTTTTCTGTATAGGGTGTAAGTGGACTAACAAATTGATTATCTATGTTAGTCAGAGTTACTACTTGTGTATTAGTAGGATCTTCAACATATTTAGCGGCATGATCTTCAGCCCAGCTACTCAATTTAGCAATTTGAATAACGGACATTTGTTGTTTTTCTTTTAGCCAATTATAAGATAATTTATACCAATTTTCAGCGATAATTATGCCTAATTTTCTTAACCATGAATTTGGTCTTTCTACATCTACAATAGCATCAATATCTGCTCTGACACTTTGGATTTTTAAAGATTTATGCCAGTTTAAAATGGGAATTTTAATGGTATGTTTTAATTCTGTTGTCGCTTCTTTCCAAGGAATTACTGTGACACCATGCTTTTGAAGATAGAAGATTAATTGTTGCCTAAATCTAACAATGACTTGATTATAATAATTATCTGGTAAAGGTCTAAAGCTAATTTTTAAGTTTTCAGCCATGAACTTAGGATTAATAATTGGTGGTTCATATCCTGTGGGTAATTCTCCAGAAAAGCCACCAATTAATTTACCAATAGTTTGTAAACTAATGCCTTGAATTAAAGGTTCTTGGGCATAGTTATTAGTAACATTCATTTCCTGGATTAATGCTAAAATATCTTCTTTATATGTGGCTATTTCTACTTGGATTTCTGGGGTAATTACTCCTTTGGGGGAACGAATATTCAGTTTGCTATTTTCTGACCAAAATAATACACCTTGTTGAGTGAGTTTTGCTAAAATTTCTGCTGCATTCATGACAAAATCTCCTGTGTTTAAAAATAAGAACTTAGGAAAGAGGACACCTAGCTAAATTAGGGTTGTCCCAATCTGGCAAAGTGTCCTAATAATCAAGGAGGAAAAACTGGATTGTCAGTAATTAAACAGAATTTGTAGAGCTTATATCTGGATAATTTCTGACTGAGAATTTTCTAATTCTTCAGATAGTCTGAGAGAAAGTTCTTCAATGGTGGGATAATACCAAAGGTGCATAAGTGATAATTTAAATCCCAAGAACTTTTCGGCTTTCCTAGCGATAATTATGGTTTGTGCTGAGTCTAAACCGTAACTATCGAGGGGTTTACGAATATTTATTTCTTCTGGATTAACTCCCAATAAGGAGGAAATTTCTGAGACTAACCAAGCTTGAATTTTAGTAGTGTTATCTTGGTTATCAGGTTGATAATTAGAAAGATGATTATTCATTTATGTTACCCCAGGTATTAAGCAATTAGGCGAAAATTTCATAATGTAATTGATACAATTATCTACGATTTTTTCCATGGTTTCTCGATGAAGTGAAGGTTGAGAAAATACAAAATTTAGGGTCATTTTTTCCTGAAAAGTAGCAGCATGAACAATAAACATTCCTGCGTATAAAGCATGAGAACCAACAAAACTAATTTCTTCTAGTTCTAATTGACCATAACTATGAGGAATATTAATTTTACCAACATTAGAAATGGAAACTGTAGCGGATACTTGATTAGGAAATAACAAGGAGAAATTTATTAGTTGTTTAGCTATAAGTATCATTTGAAAAATTTCTCCTTGGTTAATTTTTTTATTAAGAGTTTGTTTAACTTTCCGCGCTAATTCCCAAAAACATATATTATTAGTAATTCTATAAAATCCCATCAAAGATGCTGCTAAAACTGTCATATTTTCTTGACTAATTTCTGGTTGCAAATGTCTTCTTAAATCAAGATATGATAAACAACTAACTCGAATATTATCTTCATGGCTTTTAGTCAATTGTTTGGAGACTGTTAACATTAGTGCCGCACATAAAGCACTTTGTACTGTAGTATTTTCTTGTCGGCATTGCTGAATAAACTGCTGTGTTGATTCTTGATTAAGTTGTCTATGAATGATTTCGCAATGACGCTGAGAAATAGGAACATATTTTTCTACTCTTAAGGTTTTTAGTTGATTCCAGTATTTTTGAAAAGCGATATTTAATAATAAATAAATTCTACCTATCTTTCCTTTAAAACTATTTGTCCAAGTTGGTAATAGTTTTTCAATGGGTGGAAGTGCTGCTAAGGTAGTGGCTACTGGAATAGATTTACCTTCAGTAATTCTTTGACAATAGGTTAAAATTTCTGAATGTAGTTTGATGCTTGATAAACCGTCGGTAATAGCATGATGTGTAGTTGTGATCAGATAATTGATATTCCGCTGATTCAATATTTTTACAAGTACAACTCTTAGCAGATATTTACTACTATCAATTAATTGATTCATTTCTGCATTGACGACTGCTTCCCATTCCTGACTTTCTCCAATATTAACAATTTGCAAAGGAAGTTTTCCTGTATCTATAGACTGAAAATAGTAGGAATTTTTAGAATTAATAATGTGAGAATTAAGGGCAGGATGACGATATTGCAGAATATCTAAAGATTGCCTGAGAACTGTTTCTTGAAGATTTCCCTGAATACGGCTAATAGTAACTAAATTCCATGTTTTAGCTCGTTGATTCAGAATTTCCATTGTTTCTTCTAGCTGTCCTAATTTTCTATTTATAGCCATATTTATTACCATTTGCTAAATAAGAATTATTAAAATAGTTGGTAGTGAGGGATAAATCCCTCATTTACGATACTAAGGTGCTAACTATAAACTTGGTTGTTTATTTAAGTTAGATACTGGATGATATTGACTAAATTCCTCTGGCATTTGTAAACCTTGGATTTTTAAATTTTGAACCCGATATAAATAAGCTGCACCTGTCATAATTTGATCGGCTATATCAACTACTCGGCGATTATTAATATCTGCCAAATAAGAGCCACGTACCCAATTATTAAAACTGCCCATTGCTGGTCCACACCAAATTTGATAATCAATTTCTCGACCTTTTTCTCCTGTGTTAGACCACCGAGAAGACAATCCTAAATACCAACGAAATATTAATGCCATTTTTATTTTAGGATTGTTAGTTGCTTTGCTTAATTTTTCTGGGTTGCGTTGGGATAAATAAGTAGATGTTTCTTGCCAAATTTCAGAAATTGTTTTTCGCAGAATTTGTTTTTCTAATTTTTCTATTTCATCTGGAGGAATTTCTGCAATTGAATTATAATTTCTGTATAATTCCCATAGTTTTTGAGCGCGGAGAGGAAAAAGAGTTCCTCTTTTAAGAACTTGTAACTTTACTCCCATTTCAAACATATCAGCCGCTGGTGCCATCATTACATCAGTCATTTCTGCTTCAGATAGGAGCTTTTTTGTATATTCAGAAGTCCCAGCTTCAATGCAGGATTGATTAATAGAACCAGTGACAATATAAGCCGCACCCATCATGAAGGATGCTAGTGCTGATTGCGGTGTAGAAATTCCTCCAGCAACACCGATTCTTACAGGTTTTTCATAATTATATTTGCGTTGAATTTCATCTCTTAATTCTAAGATATAAGGTAATAAACAAACCAAGGGACGATTATCTGTATGTCCTCCTGAATCTGCTTCTATGGTAATATCATCAGCCATAGGAATTTTTGCCGCAAGATTAGCTTGCAATTCGCTAATTAATCCTTGTTCAACTAATTGGGTCAGAATTTTTGTAGGTGCAGGTTGGAGGAATTTAGTGGCAATTTCTCGACGGGAAACTTTAGCGATAATTTTATTGTTGATTTCAATTTGATTGGCTGAATTTAAACTTAATCCAGCAGCCCGATAGTAGACTATATTATCACTCAAATCTAAGAATGCAGAGGCTTCAATTATTCTGACTTGATGCTGTAAATACAAATTAATTAAACGACGTTCGATAGCAGGTTCACTAGGACTATGAAGTAAGTTAAATGCATAGGATTTGTTATGTAAAGCTTGTTGAATTTTATGAATTGCTGATTCCACACGGGCAGGTAATAAACCTCCTGCACCAAAGGAACTTAAAATATTAGCTTTTCCTAGGGCAATTACCATTTCTTCAGATGCAATACCCTGAGCCATTGCCCCAGTCATATATGCATATTTTGTGCCATAAAACTCTAGAAAATTTGGATCGCCTAATTGATGAAATTCGATAGCAGGAACAGTTAAAAGCATTTCTAACTTGTTACTTTTACCATTGGCACTATATGATAAACTACCTTTGTTGCTAATACCAATTTGTCCTTCTTTATTCAGAATATAGCAAGGAAAATTTAAATTCATCAGTTTATTTTTAATATTTTCTGCATCAAAAGAGACGGTATTTAAATCACCTTGCCATGCTTGATAATTATTATTCATTGTAGGGGAAAACTTGAGTTTTTGTTGATGTTTATTTGGCGTAATTTCTGAATTAAACACTTTATTTAACCTCTGATAATTGACTAGAGTATTGTAGGAAGGCAAGATGCCTATCCCATAATTAATTCAAAGAAATTTCTGTTTATTTTTACTTTTCTATTTGCATGATCATTTTTTTGTAAAATTCTAACTGCTGCTGAAGAAAGAGGCTAAGTTGTTGAAGTGATCTTTGTCGAGATTGTAATAAAAAGCTATGTGCTTTAGTCATACGGGCATTATTATTATTTAAACTTTGATAATTAGGGATAGACTTTATTTTCTGTTCATAATTTAGTAAAGAATTATTTTGTAAAAATGACTGATTTTTGCAAGCAATATCTTGATTAATCTTGGTATTAGACGAAGAATATAAAGGTGATAGATCTAACTCAATTCGATGACTAAATAGCTTCGCCAATGCTTTGATAATAGAAGTATGATCATCTACACCTCTTTTATTTAGAGACACTGTTAGATGTTCTTTATCTTTGAGAATTTCACTAATCCAACGACTACAATTACTACCAACACCAACTTCAATAAAGATTCTGATATTATCATTATAGACATGATTAACTAAGCGAGGAAAATCAAGTTGTTGACAAAGGGCTTTAGCGATATTTTTGCCAATTAAATGACTATCAATATTAATGGGTAAATATTCGGCGGCAGAATAGAAAATTGTAGCTGAATTTGCTTGAGTGGGCAATGTATTAACTTTCACTAATTCATCATATTCAGATTGCATTGGTTCACAATGAATTACATGATTAATTGATGTGGAAAAAGCATCACATTTTAAGGTTTCAATGACTCTTTGACAAGCTTGGGTTTCACCAGCAATAACTACTTCTTCGGGTGTATTAATTAAAGGCATATAAACCCAACTTTCATTTTTTAGAACTTCTTGAACTTTGGAAGGTGAGCATATTAAAATGTAATTACTCCAAAATTCTTCACTTTTACCTCCATGAATTAAAGGTAATCCCCAGTGGTGACGAACTGCATTTTTATGTCCAGATAACTGAGTTTTAAATAAAGGTGATGAGTTCAAATAATCGCTGGTACTTTTAAAACTAGTCCAGATGCCTTGGGCTAACATCATACTTGTTTCACCAAGGCTATAGCCAAAAGCATAGGGTGATTGAATTTGAAAATAGTTTTTAAGAATTGCTGTCATTAATCCCGCAATACCAACTTCTGATTCTAGCATGGAAACGGGATCATCTATTAATGTTTGTTCTATGTTTTCTAGTTGTCTTCTTGATAATTTGTTGATGCTTCGAGGATAGAGAATTTTTTCAATGTTGTCGACTCGATTATAAACATTTTTAATGATTACATCATTATGTAGTTGAGGAAAAAGACGAAAAATATTTCTTCCTAGTCCTATATAAGAAGTAAAAGAACCAGGATAAACAAAGGCAATATGACCTTTTTTACCTTGGGGATTAACTGTAAAATAACTACCAAGAGGAGTTTGCCAATCTTTGCCAGTAGCGAAAGCAATTTTTACACCCTGAATTGCCCTTTCAATTTCTCGTTTTAATTCCTCTGGATGTCGTGCAAGAATTGCTAAAGCGTAGGTTGATTTTTGATATTGCTGATATTTTTGGAAATAATCACTAGCAAGTTGTGATAGGGAGGAAATATCTGTAATATTTTGTTGGAGTGCGGTAATTTGTGTTAATAAAGAAGAACTATTATCAGCGGCAATGGCAAATAAATAATAAGGCATTTCTGCTAAATATTGACTATTACGTTCTATTTGGCTAATTTCTTCCGACAAAATTAAATGTCCATAAATATCATCTTCCTCTATCATATTTACCGCAGCAACTCTTTTAGTTGCACCAGGTTCTAAAAACCAAGGTTTTGATTCTACTGCTACATAAAAGGGACTTCCGTACCAAATCTCTGAGTGTTTAGGATTAGACCATTGGGGAACACCGGGAATATAACGATGATATAAACAAAGTGCGGTTTTGATGAGGCTAAATATACCAGCGGTGGCTTCTGTATTGCCAATATTTGCTTTAACACTACCCAAGGCACAACTAAGATTTCTTTTCCCTGTCTGATAAGCCGATATTAAACCTTGGATTTCTGCTTTATCTGCATTGGGATTTCCACTAGCAACAACTTCTAAATAACCAATATCTGAGGCTTTAATATTTGCTATTTGAAAAGCTTGTTGACAAGTTTGGGTAAGAGTTTCTGGGTGATTTAGAGAATGTTTTACAACACTCAAACTATCAATAATTGCATAAATACAATTATTTTGTTGCTTGGCTGTTTCATGCAGTTGTAATACTACTGCGGCTGCACCTGCTGTTTTAATTACATCCTTAGCATTCTCATCATAACTGAAAGTATATAGACCTGTATTAAGTTCTATTGAGTAATTTTTATCTATCCCCACAATTAAAACAGCTTCAACTTGCTGGGTAGTTAATAATTTTTGACTTATATCTAAAGCTGATAAAAGTGACTTTTCTTCAGTAAAAAATGCTAACTCAGCAGGAATATAATTAGCTAATTTTGCAGAATTTTCCGTGGGAGAAATGATGATTAATGCTATTTTTGTGCTTGGTTGAATTTTAGCATCTACCAGTGCCGAATTGATCACTTCTCGACTTAATGGAGTTTGCTGATAATCTGAAGATGTAACTGAATTTTGTTTACCTTCATAAATCAGGCGTTCAAATTGATTTAATGTTGGTGAATTACTCACAAAACAATCCATACCAACAATTGCTAACTTTTGATTTTGTGCGGTTAATTTCATGATCATTCTCCATTTTTTGGAACTGAACCTAATGATGTTTCTTGCAATTTCTCTTAGAGATTATGCAGGGTAAGTAAAAAGGAGCAAAGGCGCAAAGTTTTAGAATTTTAATTTTCCCTGCGCCTCTGCGTCTCTGGGTGAAAAAATATCTAAGCTTTGGCTATTGGTCTCGGTAAAATTGTTCCTTTTGCACCAATCATGCGATTGTAAATTTGTCCTTGGTGGTTATAGGTAATCACATTAGTAATTACTGATGATTCTGTTTTCGATTGCACTTCACAAGTAACATAAAATGTTTCCCCAAAGGGAACTTTTGCAAATTGTTCAAAGTTCTTTATTTCTGATGGTAAACAGCCAACTTGATGAAAGTATTGTGTCCAAATCCAGAGGGAATGAATCTGGACATCTGATATGTAAGGATTGAATGTTTGGAATGTAAATTGTCCCTTTTGTTGTGCTGTTGGTTCTGTTAAGTAACATTCAATCGTGATCTGATTATGACTGATATTTAAAACTGATTTTACACCTTGAAAAGTGATTCCATGAAATAGGCTACAATCATTTACTTGATACAATTCTTGATTAGTTTTTAGAAGTTCTTCATTTTGATTAAAATTCAGACTTCCATAACTGGGAGGTGTGGGAATTTCTCGTTTGAGAATCAGATTGGTACTGAAATGATATCGGATTTTTCCGTCTGATGTCTTACTGCTAATTTTAGCAGCAAATTCTATTTCTTGATTGTGATGTTTCGCAAGTTCTTGAATTTCTAAAACATATTCATTTATTAAACTTTCATCAAAAACTATGCCCTTTAAAACTTTAAAATTCGTAGAACTAAAGGCTGTAAATCCAGGATAGATTTGTTCACAAGCATTAGTCATCCATAATAACCCACAGGTAGCAGGAAGTACGGGACGACCTGCGATTACATGATCCTGCAAAAATGGGTTTTCTGCTAATGTTAATTGGCGTTTAATGCGATAGGTTTTTAACTCATTAGATAAAGTTGTGGGAACATATATTAATGGACTACCAATCACTAATTGAACTGCGTCTTGATTAGCGGTATTTAGTTCATCAATTAATATTTGTGTACCTGTTTCTACAGGAATAACCTCAATTCCTCTTTCCGCAAATGCTTTCTTTAATTCTGGTGATACCATCCCACTTTCCCAAGGTCCCCAGTTAATAGCCATAACATGACAGTTAGGGCAATTATGCTTAATTAAATGGGCAGATTTGTTGAGGATTTCATTGGCTATGGCATAATCAGATTGTCCTACATTCCCATAAAATCCAACTACAGAAGAAAACAAAACCAAGTATTGCAATTGACTTGCTGGTACACACCGCAGGAGATTTTCTAACCCTTTAACTTTGGCTGCATAAACATTTTCAAAATCTTGAATTGATTTTTTTTCAATGCGTTTATCAGCTAAGTTTCCTGCACCATGAATGATGCCAGTTATCACCCCAAAACGTTCAATTACATCTGCCAGTTTTGATTCTAATAATACTGTATCGGTAATATCTACGCTCAGATATTCTGCTTTTCCTCCTGCTTTTTCAATGGCTTTAAGAGTATTTTGAATTTCTCGCTGTGAGGAAATAACCTGATACTTTTTCTGTACCATTATCGGTGTTGGTTTTTCCCCTTGGGCTTGGAAATTTTCTAAGATTCGCTGTTTTAATTCGGCTTCATTTTTGCAGTTTTCCGACCAAACTGGTTCGGGTTCTGCACTCGAACGCCCTAGAATAATAAATTTACATTGATATTCTTGGGCGATTTTAATTACACATTGGGCTGTGATTCCTTTTGCACCACCACTTACTAAAAATACTTGATTTTTGGTAATTTTTCTTTGAGAATTATTAGTTGGTAATGGAGCGAAATCTGCGATTAAGTTAACTCTACCTTTGCGGCTATATCCTACTTCTTGAATTAACAAGTTTGGATCATAAATTTCAGCGAGGATATGTTTTACTGATGTTTCTGGGTCTAAGTCTGGATTTAAGTCAAGAGAACGACAAAATACATTTTCCCATTCTTGATTAATAGTCTTAATAAGTCCAAATAATCCTCCAGCAATTGCACTAAAGTTATGGGTTTCTGCTAATCCAAATTCACCATCTAAATGTGCAACGTTAATAAAACAACTGCGTCCGAATTTTGAGGCTTTGTTCAGTGGTTCTTTTAGATATTTAGCGATTAAGAAGACATGAAGAAGAATAGATTTATCTACATTTAATGGTGTTGCTGGCTGGAGGTGAATAAATGCAGCTACAGTACCATAATTATCTGCAATTTGTTTTAAATGCTGTTCTAAAGTTTCTTCATTCCAATCAGTCAAAACTACTTTATTGATATCTTCATTCACGGTCGAATCGATACCTGGAAAACTTAAAACTACAGTTTTCCAACCCTTAGCTATTAAATTTGTTGCTAATTTATTAGTAATATCAGAACCGTCATCAGTTATTAATGCAATGTGGTTTTCAGAAGGTGAAAATTCTAAACTGTCAGGTGTGGGAAGTTGCTGTAATTTTGCAATACTGCGGCGAATATTTGGCTGGAATTTGGTTGTTGATATCTCTAATATTTCTTCAGTCAATAACTTAGTCACTCCCTGGGCTTGCTGCTGCATATAATTTGCAATTTCCCCCAAAGTTCTTAATTGTCCTAATTCTTCAGGGTTGGGTTTAGGTAAGTCGGGATATATTTCTAATAAACCCCCTAAAATTTCTACTCTTTTGATAGAATCAATTCCTAAATCTGCTTCCATATCCATTGACAGTTCTAGCATTTCTACGGGATAACCTGTTTTTTCACTCACAATTGTCAAAAGAATATGACTTAGATTTTCGGGAATTTCTATTACTGGTTTCTGTTCCTCAATTTCAGGTGGAGATATAATTAATTCTGGTTTGGGAACTTCTATTAATACCTCTGTGGTAGCAATTGCTGTTGATATTTCTACCTGTTGATTTAAGATATCTGGAACTAAAGTTTGCATATATTCTGCAATTTGTTCCAAGGTTCTTAATTGTCCTAATTCTTCGGGGCTGGGTTTAGGTAAATCAGGATATATTTCTAATAAACCTCCTAAAATTTCTACTCGTTTAATAGAATCAATTCCTAAATCTGCTTCCATATCCATTGACAGTTCTAACATTTCTACAGGGTAGCCTGTTTTCTCACTGACAACGTTTAGCAGAGTTTTACTAAGGGTAGTTTTATCTATGTTAATTGGAATTTTGGGAATTATGGTAATGGTCTTTTGATCATTTTCTAATTCCTCTGGAACTTGGGGAGAGAAAATAGGTTCTTTAACTAAAAGATTAGCAGATTCAGGCTGATTTACGTAACTAATACCTCTATTTTCTGAAGTCAGTAAATGAAAATGTTGCTGGAGAAGTTGAAAATAATCATGGCTATATTCATGTTGATATTTAAGATACTGTTCATGAATGCGAAGAGTATCGCCTTGATGATCATGAAACCGCATCATATTACGTTCAGAACTAGAAATTACTAATTGCTGATTTTGAGATTGATCTTCTGTAAGTTCACTATTTCCTAATAATGAATACTGTTGCTGCATTAATTGAGAAAATGTCTTTGTGTATTCTGTTTGATTGTGCAAAGATTGTTCATGAACATTAATAATATCCCGGTGTTGCTGACTAAATTCTGTGATGAAATTTTCTAAGCTGTGAATAACTTTTTCATAATTCTGCGGCTGAATTTTGATTTCTTCTAATTTACTATTAAGTGAATTAGTCGGTGTGTTGTCACCCTGTAATTCTTGTTTTCCATTAAATGAAGTTTGCGGTTTGTCGTTACCCTGTAATTCTTTATTCCCATTAAATGAAGTTGGCGGTTTGTTGTTAACTGTTGGTTGGGGAGATATCACCTCCACATGATGACCATTTTCTAAAGCTTTTGCAAAGGCTTTTTGAGTTTTTTCGGTAATATTGGTACTATTTAACCGGACATTCAAAACTTTTTGTTGGGGAATTTCGGGAATTTTAGTGGCGACTTGATAGGGGTCTAAATTTTCCAAAGATAACCCAGCTACTTGTAATTGAATTATAGCTTCTCGAAGTGTGCAATCACTATTTTTAGTGTGATTTGCATTTAGGGCTATAGCTATGTGGGGTTTATCAGCTAAAATCTCTTTTACCAAATTGGTAAGGATATTTTTAGGACCAAATTCCACAAAACAATAACCACCAGCAGCATAGATATTTTCAATCTCCTGCTGAAATAATACCTGATTTAATAATTGTTCTTTGAGAATCTTCTGGATATCGTGAGGTTCTTGAGGATAACATCCACCTGTCACATTAGTATAAACAGGAATTTTTGCTTCATTGAAATTTACTTTTTCAACAGCTTGAGCAAAAGGTTTTTGAGCATGAGATACTAAGGGTGTATGAAATGCTGCGGAAACTCCTAATAAAAAAGTAGAAAATCCTTGATTTTTGAGAATATCTTGAACTTGACTAATTTCCTTTTTCTTCCCAGCTAATACTATTTGATGCTGAGAATTTCTATTAGCAACTGCTACCAAAGGAAAGTTTTTAATTACTTCTGTTATTTGGTGAATATTCCCTTTAACGGCTAACATTCCCCCTGCATCAAAATCTGAATTTGCAGGTGTAGCCATGGCTTGTCCTCTAGCTTTTACTAAGAACAAATAATCCTCTTCACTTAATACACCCGCAGCCCACAAAGCCGTTAATTCACCAAAACTATGACCAGCGACAAAATCGGGTTTAAAACCAGCTTGTTGCAATATTTTATATAAGCCCGCACTAAATACACCAATTGCCGGTTGTGCATATTCAGTTTTCTGCAATGTTGCTAACTGAATTTGCTTTTGTGCTTGATCAAAAATCGGCTGGGGGAATACTACGGTTGATAAGGGTTGTAACCCGTCTTCACACAATAGGCTATCCATGTGCGTATATGTTTGGCGCAAACAGGGAAAATTTATTACTAACTCTCGTCCCATTTCTAAGTATTGTGAACCTTGTCCAGAAAACAAAGCCACAACTTTACCCCTTGCGTCTATCCCTGCTTGACGGTAGTAAATCCCTTGAGGATGTTCCCATGATTCGGCTTCAGGCTTCTGTTTCAGCCCTTTAATCACAATTTCCAGCAATTCCCCAGCTTGGGCTAAATCATTCGCTACAAAGCCAACTCTGGCATAATTAACGGGAATTTTGCCAATTTGAGACTCAGTAACTAATTGTTGATAGTGTTGTTCTTTACCATCAATCTGTAATTGTTGCTGGATTTGTTGACAACGAGATAACAACTCTGAAGCCGTAGGAGCAAATAGCAGCAACGATTGTGGAGTATGGTGTAAACGGTACGGGTGATGATGTTCATGTTCATATTCTTCCAAAACAACGTGATAATTTGTACCACCAAAGCCAAAGGCACTGACTCCCGCCCTTCTCGGTTGAGTGGGATGACTTATCCAGGGTCTAGTCTCCGTATTTAAGTAAAATGGTGAGTTCTCAATATTCAGTTTAGGATGGGGTTTACTGACATTGATTGTCGGCGGTAAGACTTTGTGATGTAACGCTAAAGCCGCTTTAATTAGACTAGCAGCACCAGCAGCCGCTTTAGTGTGTCCAATTTGGGATTTAACAGTTCCCAAGGCAATATGCTGTTTTTTTGGGTTATTTTCGCCAAAAACGGTGGTAATAGACGTAAATTCTGTAGGATCTCCTACCATCGTTCCTGTACCATGGGCTTCAATCAAACCTATACTGGCAGGTGATATTCCTGCTTCATTATATGCACGATGTAAAGCATTTATTTGTCCTTCGGGACGAGGTGCATAGATACTTTTATACTTACCGTCGCTAGAACTGCCAACACCTTTGATGACTGCATAAATGCGATCGCCATCTCGTTGAGCGTCTTCTAGTCGCTTGAGTACCAGCATTCCCACGCCTTCACCTAACATCATCCCGTCAGCATCAGCATCAAAGGGTTTCACCTTATCCCCTGGAGAAACCGCCGGGGTTTTACTGAAGCACATATAGGCGAAAATTGAGTTATCCGTATCCACACCACCAGTTATCATCATGTCGGCGCGATGTTCCACTAACTCGCTAATAGCCATTCTCAGTGCGCCTAAAGAACTTGCACAAGCTGCATCTACTACGCAATTCATCCCGCCTAAATCTAGGCGATTAGCGATACGTCCAGAAATCACATTAGCTAACATTCCGGGGAAGGCGTTTTCTTCCCATTGCACATATCCACTTTTGATTTTTTCAATAATTTTTTGGCTATCTTCATCTGATAAACCACTATTTTTCAAAACTTTTTTCCAAAGAGGATCTTGCAATCTTGCACCCAAAGGAACAGCCAATTGTCTACCAATTGCTACTCCTAATACTACCCCTGTTCGTTCGTGATTAAATTGGCGAGATACACCATAACCAGCATCTTCTATCGCCTCTTTTGCTACTACTAAACCCAGTAATTGAGAAATATCTGTCACCTCCAAAATATTAGGAGGTAAGCCAAATTTCATGGGATTAAAATCAATATCTGGTAAAAAACCTCCTCGTTTACAATAGGTTTTATCTGGTGCTTTAGGATCGGGATCATAATAATCATCTATATGCCAACGGGAAGCAGGAACATCAGTAATACAATCCACTTTCTGAATAATATTTTCCCAGTATTCCTGTAAATTCTTCGCCTGAGGAAAGATAGAAGCCATACCAATAATTGCTACATTAGTTGTTCGCAGTTTGGCATTAATTTCATTTTTCATCTTTGTGGTATCGGGCATATTTTTTTTCACCGTTATCATCTTGAGTACGGACTTTTCGCAGTTACTAATTTCAGATTGTAACCGTGCAAAATCAACTTCAAATTTAGAAGCAGCCATGATCATATTTCACTTTTTTGATCGGGCAATATGCAAGTTGAAATGAGCTTTTTTAATTCAGTTAATTTCCGAAAATATGACTTTCACTTAGGTATAACCTAAGTAAATTTTTAATTTTCATCCTTAATGGTATTGAAATCTTTTTTTGGCATGAATTATTAATGAATACTGTGGCGGTCAAATATGAAATAGTCTGATTAATCCTGTAGCCTATAAATTAATTTCCGCCTATATTAATCCTAGTCTAATGACAACCCCATGGCAACTCATAAGCAACTCACATCCAATTTTATAAAAATCTTGCAAATGTAAAATTGATGGAGTTATCAAATAAATATCTTACCTTGTCCAATACACTAATTATTATCTAAGTTTTAGCCATTTTGACAAAAGTTGTATAGAGATTGCATATTCTTAATTTCCACTTATTGAAAACTTTATTTTACAATAGCTAAGAATAGAAAATCCTCTGAATACAAATAAATCTTAAATATATAATGATTGTTCATTAGTTTCTAATTCTAAATATTTAATTTTTGCATCTATCTCCAGAAATATTTTTTTGCTTTTGTAAAATTAGTCACTATTAAATATATCTAAGGAATTAAAAATATATTTTTTATCAATTTATCTCCTAAGTTTGAGATAATACAAAATTAGTAATCCTTGATCTATTTAAGGAATTGAGAATTTGATGCTTACAATTTTTGCGAATCCAAGATAGTACCATAAATAAGGTTTTATGAAACAATTCGTTGCATATAGGTTGAAATTCCTAAAAAATAAGTTTAATCTAAATTATTAAATCAGGGGAAATTTAGACTGAAAATTTAAAACAGTCATTGAGCGTAAAATTAGTCAATTAAACGTTATTGCATTATCTGGCTTCTGCAATATTGGAATTACAAAAACTACAAGGAATTGCTGGCATGAGACTATCTGAATTAGATCCACTCATCCCGCTGAATGAGTTACGAGAAGACCTCCTTAAATTACCAAAAGGTTATTCATTTTATGAAGATGAATTAGTAGATTTTCTATCACGGAGAAGATGGCCTGAAAGCAATCGCCGCATTGATAGAACAACATTCTGGCGGTGGCGTAATGATAACGCTATTGAACATCAAAAAATATTTAGTCGCTTAGACCTTCTCAAACTTTGCCAAATTTGTGATCATTACCGAGTAGACGGAACCCGCAGCGAATACTTGGCAATTATGCGGAAGAAGAAAGAGAAAGAGGTTGTACTAAATAAATAATTTTTTGATATTGGTAATCGGTAATAGTCATTAACTAATTGCCAATTACCTATCAAAATTTTAGTATTTGAGCATTTTATGTAATTTCCTGTTAATTAACCTCAGTAAATAATTTTTGTCATCAGAAATTTAAGTGTAGGTTTGAATAATCAAGTTTTCAAAACTAACAAAATTTTTGATAAATAGTATTTTTTTGGATATTGGATATTTATTATATCAGAGATAAGGTTATCAAGAGATGCTATCAAGTGTTATGGCTTTTCTGTCTCGTATTTAGAGTCAGTTATATTGTCATATTTCCTAATTTAAAAGACAAAATTATGGTACACAAAGAAAAGCACTCATTAATAAAACCTATAAGTTTATTGCCGATAATGTTAGCAAGTGCTGGGGTTATAGCCACTAGTATACTATCTATTGATAGCCTTTTACATTTTTGGAAACCTTCTAAATCAGCCTCTCAAATATCTCCTATTCTCCCCAGTTTAGCACCTACAATTAATGCTGTTGCGGCTTTAGGACGTTTAGAACCTCAAGGAGAGGTGATTCGTCTTTCTGCACCTAATTCACAAACAGGAATCAGAGTTAATCAACTTTTGGTGAAAAAAGGAGACAAAATTCGTCAAGGACAAATAGTAGCAGTTCTTGATAGTTATATCCCTAATCTTGCAGTTTTAGAAAAAGCAAAACGACAAGTAGAAGTGAGTCAAGCGAACCTTGAGCAAGTAAAAGCAGGTGCGAAAGAAGGTGATATTTCGGCTCAAAAAGCCACAATTTCTCGTTTAGAAGCTGAATTACGAGGGTCAATTTCTACTCAAAAAGCTACAATTTCTCGTTTAGAAGCTGAACTAAAAAATTCAGAAACCGAAAATACACGATATCAGAAATTATATCAAGATGGTGCTATTTCTGCTTCTGATACAGATACTAAAAAATTACGCAGGGATACTGTTCAAGAACAACTTAATGAAGCTAATGCTAATCTAAAACGAACTGTAGAAACTTTAGAAAAACAGTTAAGTGAGTCTCAAGCTAGACTTACTAGTATTGCAGAAATTCGTCCTACAGATTTGCAACTAGCACAAGCAAATGTCAAAAGTGCCATAGCATCTGTTCAACAAGCTCAAGCAGAACTAAATTTAAGTTCTATCCTTGCACCTATTAATGGTCAAGTGCTAAAAATTAATACTTGGCCAGGAGAAATAATTGGCAATAAGGGCATATTAGAATTAGGACAAACTCAACAAATGTATGTAGTTGCAGAAGTCTATGAAACTGATATTAAAAAAGTTCGTTTAGGTCAATCAGTAACTATCACTGGTGAAGCTTTTACAGGAACATTAAAAGGGACAGTTACAGATATTGGTTTACAAGTTGGTAGACAAAACATCTTCAATACTAATCCTGGTTCAGACACAGATAACAAAATAGTTAATGTAAAAATTCGCATTGATAACCCCGCAGATAATCAACGAGTTTCAAGCTTAACAAATTTACAGGTACAGGTACTTATTAAGATATAAAACTGAACTATAATTTCGATGATTAATAAGATGTATTTAAAAAATTTAGTGCTTATATAACCACAAGGAAAAAACATGATTTTAAATATACCTTTGCCTTGGCTACAATTGGTAAAACAAAAAGTACGCTTTTTTGTAGCATTAGCTGGTATTGCTTTTATTTCTGTTTTAATGTTTATGCAAATTGGGTTTCAAGATGCTCTTTATGCTAGTGCTACTCAAGTCCATAAACACCTGCGAGGTGATTTGTTTTTAATTAGCTCCCAATACAAATCTTTAACTTCTACTCAAAGCTTTCCTCGCAGTCGTTTACATCAAATATTAGGTTTTAACGGCACAGAATCTGTTGAACCTTTATATGTCCAATTTGCTAAACTCAAAAATCCCATTAATGGCCGCAAATATCCTATTTACATTCTAGGATTTGATCCGGTAAAATCTATCTTTAAATTACCAGAAGTAGATCAAAATTTTCAATTACTAAAAATTCCTGATCAAGTATTTTTTGACCGCGCAGCCCGGCCAGAATTTGGACCAATTGCTGAATATTTTCAAAAAAATCAACCTATAGGTATGGAAATATTTAGTTATTTGGGAACTATTGGTTATAAGGTTAAAGTTAGTGGTTTATTTACTCTTGGACCTTCCTTTGGTGTGGATGGTAATTTAATAGTTAGTTCTTCTACTTTTTTTAATATCTTTCCAGAACATAGATCAAATCAAATAGATATAGGCTTAATTCATCTAAAACCTAATGTTAACCCCCAAGCAATTCTCACAACTTTATCTAATAGTTTACCAAAGGATGTCACGGTAATGACACGCCAAGAATTTATTGACTTTGAAAAAAGCTATTGGACATTAAGAACACCAATTGGATTTGTATTTAATTTAATGGTAATGATGGGTTTTGTTGTCGGTGTAATTGTCGTTTATCAAATCCTTTATAGTAATATATCAACTCATATTGTCCAATTTGCTACACTCAAAGCTATGGGATTTAGGAATAAATATCTTTTAAATGTCGTATTTCAACAAGCTGTAATTTTAGCTATTTTGGGTTACATTCCCGGTTTTGCTATCTCTTTAGGACTATATGATATTGCTAAAAATGCAACTAAATTACCAATTGTTATGGATCTAAATAAGGGATTATTAGTATTTATTTCTGTGATTGTTATGTGCTTAACTTCTGGTTTCTTTTCTACCAATAAACTACGTAAGGTAGATCCAGCGGAAATATTTAATTAACTCATGATCCAATATTTACCTTCTCCTAATATTTTAGAAATCACAAATCTTAATCATTACTTTGGTCATAGTAAATTACTTACTCAGACTTTATTTGAGATTAATTTGACTATCAAACCTGGAGAAATTGTGATTATGACTGGACCATCTGGTTCAGGAAAAACTACTTTATTAACATTAATTGGAGGTTTACGTTCTGTACAAGAGGGAAGTTTACAATTTAATGGACAGGAATTATTCGGCGCTAGTCGGGAAGAATTAGTACAGGTTCGTCGTCAAATTGGCTATATTTTTCAAGCGCATAATTTATTAGATTTCCTCACAGCTATGCAAAATGTTCAAATGTCTTTGGAATTACAAAATGATATTTCTTCATGGGAATCTTATATCCAATCAGAAACAATGCTCAATGCTGTAAAATTAGGAGATAGAATTAATTATTATCCTTCTGATCTTTCTGGAGGACAAAAACAACGGGTAGCTATTGCTCGCGCTCTAGTGAGTCATCCTAAGTTAGTATTAGCTGATGAACCTACGGCTGCTTTAGATAGTAAATCAGGACGAGATGTGGTTAATTTAATGCAGCAATTAGCAAAAGAACAAAATTGTACTATTTTAATTGTCACCCACGATAACCGGATTTTAGATATTGCTGACAGAATCATTACTATGGAAGATGGTCGTTTAATGCAGCAACTCACATAGAGATATCTGACTGATCAAAAAAGTCAGATACCTTCCTATGTCTAGTTATTTAATAAGTTAATAAACTAGCTGAATTAGCATCTAAAAATAAAGTAGCTTGGGGTTGTTGACGTAAAATAGAAGCTGGACAATTAGTAGTAATATCTCCCGTCAACATAGTTTTAACTACCTCAGCTTTTCTGTTTGTTGGTGCTAAACAAATTATTTTTTTAGCACTGCAAATCATGGGAATAGTTACAGTAAATGCGTATTGGGGAACATCTAGTAAATTAGCAAAATATCCTGTATTTACTTGTTGTTGACGGTTGACATTATCCAATTTAACAAGTTTAATTTTAGAGATGTCCTGAAAATTTGCCACTGCTGGATCATTAAATGCCAAATGTCCATTTTCTCCAATACCTAAACAACATAAGTCTATCGGTTGATTTTCTAAAAGTTGAGCATAGCGATCGCACTCAGCTATTGGTTGTAATGTATCCCCTGTTATATAATAAAATCTGTGAGGACATACCTTTTCTTCTACCCGTTCCCGTAAATAACGACGAAAACTCCCAGGATGATCTGATGCAATTCCCAAATATTCATCTAAATGAAATAAAATTATCCGTGACCAATCTATTTCCCCTAACTCAATTAAAGCATCTAAAAATCGAATTTGGGAATTACCTGTAGCTAATAAAATTGCCACTTTATCCTGTTTATTGAGCAGATTTTGTAAATACTGATGTGTGATTTTAGCCACACTTTCCGACATTTCCGCTTCTGAATTGTAAATCTCCACCAACAAACGATCAACATTAACAGACCTTCTAGATTTTATCATTTGTTACTCCCAATTACCCATATCAATCACCAATTACCAATTATAAAAAAAGACAGGCAAAAAGCCTGTCAAATAACTGATAATTTAGCAAAGAATTTGCTTTAGAAATTCATTTCCGCAGCTTGGACTTTTTCTACTTGTTTCTTCTTGAGAACTAGCATTACTTGTGCCAACATTACTAAACAGATAAAAGCAACTAACCATGCAACTCGAGAAGAGTCTTGTAAAACGATTTCTGCGTCTTTTTGACCAAAACCGCCAACATTGGGGTTATTAGTCAAAGCATCACCAATTACTACTGCTTGTCCTTCAGTTACAACTAATTCAGGTCCCACAGGAACTGTATCAGTAACAACATCACCAGTTGCAGTTGTGATGCTAATCAGATTCTTCACATTACCGTCTTCATCTTCTGATTGAGCAATTTTGCTAATTGTACCGGCAACAGAAGCGTTGAATAGGTTATTATTGCTTTTTTCACCTGTGGGGTAAACTTGTCCACGTCCGCGATTACCGCCTACATGAACAGAGTATTTGCCAAAGTGGATATTTTTGTCTGTAGCGGGGTTAGGAGAAAGAACCGGGAAGACAATTTCTTGATATTCCTCACCGGGTAATGGACCAACAATAAAAACATTATCTGTTTCATCATTGTAAGGAGTGAATGTCATATCACCCACTTCTTTCTTCATTTCTTCAGAAATACGGTCTTCTGGGGCAATCTTGAAGCCTTCGGGCAACATTAATACAGCACCAACATTTAAGCCCACCTTAGAACCATCAGCGCCCACTTGTTCCACACTAGGATCATAAGGAATTTTGACAACGGCTTTAAATACAGTATCAGGTAGCACAGATTGAGGAACTTCCAATTCTGTGGGTTTAGCCGCTAGGTGACAGTTAGCGCAAACAATTCGGCCTGTAGCCTCGCGGGGGGTTGCAGGAGCGGTTTCCTGAGCCCAGAATGGATAGGCGGCAGCAGTTTGTGGTACGACTATATCGCTAGTGAAGAAAAAGGTAACAGTAGCGATCGCTATTAGCAATGTTTTGAACGTTGCTTTAGCAGTACGAGTTAACCTCGTAGGTGTAAGGGCATTTCTCATCTCTATAAAGTCATTTGTCAGTGGTTATTGGTCAGTTGTCATTGGTCAGTTGTCAGTAGTCAAGAGTTGATTAAAAGCCCTAGATTGTTGACTTGAGACTAATAACTTTTGCACTATTTAAGCCCACCAAGCGGCATCCCCAGTGCGGAAATCGGTTTCTGTCCAAGGTGTTAACAGAATTTTGTCGTCTGTCACTTTTGCATGAGCCAGAGGTAAGGATTTGGGTGCAGGACCGCGAATTACTTTACCAGTAGCGTCATATTGTGAACCATGACAAGGGCATTTAAACTTATTTTCAGCCACATTCCAAGGAACAACACAACCTAAGTGGGTACAAATAGCATTAATCCCGTAATCAGCGATCGCTTCTTTACTTTCCACTACAATATACGTAGGATCTCCCTTGAGTCCTTGCACCAAAGTGCGATCGCCTACATTATGGCCATCCAGAAATTGACTAACACTAACATCATTACCCAATTCGTTTTTGGCTACTGTACCGCCACCAGCACCAACGGCCGCAGGAGGGATAAAGTAGTTAACAACAGGGTACAATGCACCCAAAGCCACTCCGGTAACAGTCCCAAAAGTGAGCAGGTTCATAAACTGACGACGACCCATATCGGGAACGTCTGCTGATTCAGAAAATTGAGCCATAATCTCCGCGCTGTTTGTGTAATTTATTAATCATTTTGATAAGAGTACCAGCACTTGAGTAACTCTTATCTGAATCGAAACAATAACGCTCACAGCGATGCCATACTTCTTAGTTGCAAGACATAGTGAGCATCTTTTCTGTTAGCATTACATTTCTTTATATCCTTATCATACTGGAGTCACGGAACTTAATATCATAACTAAATGTAAAATCTAGATAAGCCCAGGGAATAGGGAATAGGAGGAAACTTCTTAACAACGGACAATGGACAACTGACAACGGACTAAAATTGCTATGACCGGAAGGGAATTACGTCAACTGTTGATTAATAAATGGGGACAAGCTTATGATCTCCAGTTTCGTCGCACCCAGGGGAAAATATTCCTACAAATCATGTGGAAATATTTTGGACAAGTTTCTTTCCCCTTGAGTGAGACAGATTACCAAGATCATCTCGACAGCATTGCTAATTATTTAAACGCTTTAGGAGGAACACAACAAGTACAAACTTTTATTACCGAAACTAAAGAACGTCCACGTCTTGGCAAAGCAGTTAGCATCCCCCTGGATTTGGGTGAACGAGCATCAGAATGGATTGTTTAAGAATTAGGCAATCGGCAATAGGTAACAGGTAATCAAATTTTACTCCTGACTCCCAACTGCCGATTTAGCGACCTGAAACTCAAGATATAAAAACATTAACGGTAAAAAATCAGATTTCCGTTACTATTTACACTTATTGTACTAGGTCAACACGGTATTAATCAGGCTATGATTATGAGACGGTTTTAGAAGCCTAGAACAGTCCGGGTAAATTATGTTAATTTTTACGATAAGCTACGATAACACAGTGCAGGGGACGTAAGCTGTGCGAATTCCGCTCGATTATTACCGAATTCTAGGATTACCGTTGGCGGCCAATGAGGAACAATTGCGACAGGCATACAGCGATCGCATTGCCCAATTGCCACGACGGGAATATTCGATTACATCTATATCCTCTCGTAAGAGGCTGATTGAAGAAGCTTATATGGTCTTATTAGACACCGAAAAGCGCAAGTCCTATGATCAGCTTTATCTAGCTCACGTTTATACTCCTAATACAACTGCTGATCAAGTTCCACCGGAAACCCTACCAGATAGTAACTCCAAGGATCAAGATGCTCAAAGTCTCAGCATTGAAATCACCCCGGAGCAATTTATTGGCTCTTTGTTAATTCTCCAAGAGCTAGGAGAATATGAATTAGTATTAAAACTGGGTCGCCCGTACTTGGTTAATAAATCTAGTCCAGTTAACCTGAAAACAGATCATTCTGTTACCCGGTCACAAATTCCCGATCACCCAGACTTACCAGATATTATCCTCACTGTCTCCCTAGCTTGTCTAGAACTAGGACGGGAAGAATGGCAGCAAGGTCACTATGAAAATGCAGCAGTATCTTTAGAAACGGGTGAAGAACTATTAGCGCGGGAAGGATTATTTCCCAGTGTCCGCGCCGAAATGACTGCTGATCTTTACAAACTTCGCCCCTATCGCATTTTGGAACTATTGGCACTACCGCAAATAGAGATTCCCAAACGTCGGCAGGGGTTAGAACTATTACAGAGTATCTTGGAAGACCGTGGTGGAATTGATGGAACTGGTAATGATCAATCTGGGTTGAATATAGATGATTTTTTACGATTTATCCAACAAATTCGCCATTATTTAACAGTAGCGGAACAACATAAGCTCTTTGAATTAGAAAGTAAACGACCTTCGCCAGTTGCGATATATTTAGCAGTATACTCCTTAATTGCCAGAGGTTTTGCTCAACGCCAACCAGCTTTAATTCGCCAAGCCAAGCAAATGTTAATGCAATTAGGTAAACGCCAAGATGTGCACTTGGAACAATCCCTTTGTGCTTTGCTTATGGGACAAACGGAAGAATCTACCCGGGTTTTAGAACTAAGTCAAGAATATGAGGCCTTAGCTTTTATTCGGGAAAAATCCCAAGATTCACCAGATCTATTACCCGGACTGTGTTTATATAGTGAACAATGGTTACAGCAAGAAGTATTCCCCCATTTTCGGGATTTGGCCAAACAGCAAGCCTCTTTAAGAGATTACTTTGCTGATAGACAAGTACAAGCTTATCTAGAATCTTTGCCCACTGATGCCCAAATCACTAATGAATGGGCTGCAATTAATCATCAATCCTTTCTCCAATCAGATCTTCATCATTTCCACTACCATACTAGTAACACCACACAAAAACAGGAACATGATCACCAACCAGCTAATCCTGAGTTACCAGTAACCCATTCTAGTCCTGAATCTGAATCTACCCAAGATTCCATACCCCGCTGGAATCGTCAACCAGCAAATAGAAGTGCGGGAAATCAAGCATCACAAATACCACCAACGGTAACAACCCCCCACAAAAGACCACAGCCAAGCAATGGTCATTCAAGCCCCGCAACAAACCACCAGCCCCCTCGTAGAAGGCGCAAACCCCTTGCTAATAATCTTTTCCGGCGGTTTATAAGGTCTCAAACTAATTTTCTCAGTCGCCTAGATCCAAAGACACGCTTAGTATGGCTGGTTTTCTTTTTATTGGGAGGGGTATTAATTTTTTCCCTACTAGTGTCAACAACTTTTAGCTTGGTAAAAAATATCTTCTTTCCCAGTCCATCATTAAGGGGACAACAGTTAGCAATAGAACTAAGTCAACCACCAATTCCTATTCCTGATCCTAATACTCAGGAGGAATTAAGCGACAAAGAACTGACAAAGGAGACAGCAAAGAAAGTAATTGAAACTTGGTTATCAGCAAAAACCGCAGCTTTAGGGCCAAATCATGACATTGATGCTTTAAATGAAATTTTAACGGGTAAGGTTTTATCCCAATGGCTTTCAGTAGCCCAGCAGGAACAAGAAAGTAACCGCTATCGTCATTATAAGCATAATGTAGAAATAGTAGCTATCTCTAAAAAAGGCATAGATGAAGATAATATATCAATAGACGCTAAAGTACAAGAAGTTACCAAGTTCTATCAAAATAGTCAGCAGAAAAAGTCCTCTGATGAAACATTGCGTGTTCGCTATGATTTGATTCATAAAGAAGGTAAATGGCTAATTCTGCGAATGTCGGTAATTCACACATTTTTATGATTGGTCTAGTGGTCAGTTGTTGGTTGTTAAATCTATTCCTATTTCTTATTTCTGACGATAAATGTCATCAAATCTTGACACGAATTCCCTATTCAAAACCGTTATATTAAGATTTCATGACAAAACGATCCCCGCAACCCTGATAACTACGTAAAATAGAGTAAAACCTATCTTTAGACCCCTTGATCCCTAGATAGTTTTACTGGTTAATATTTACTTAACAACCCCTCGCAATCCTCAAAGTAGGAATTGAGAGAGGTTGAGATATCAATAAAAAAAACAGACAGTAAACAAATTTAAAACTGGGTTTTGTCTAGGAGTCAGTAATAAAAAAATCTGGGTAGATGATATTTAATCAAACTCTTTTTAACCCGGGAAAAATAATTTACCTTGTAAACTACTGGAGTCCAAATTCATGGCAAAAGAACGCCCACCACTAGAAGAGATGACCCTAAGGCAATTACGCAAAGTTGCCAGTGAGTATTCCATATCTCGCTATAGCAGAATGCGTAAATCGCAGTTATTAGCATCAATTGAAGACGTTCAAAATAGTAAATTCTCGCTCAGTTCATCCCCTAATTTGGAGGCACAAAAAACAGTGGAAGCAGCAAAATTTGAATTAGGTCAAGAAGATCTAACTGGTGGTTCTCTAGCTGATGTTGATGAAGCACTAACGGATTTACCTGCAGGTTATGGTGATAGTCGGATTGTTCTATTACCCCGTGACCCTCAATGGGCTTATACTTATTGGGATATTCCTAACGACCATAAAGAAGCAATTCGTCGTCAAGGTGGACAAACCCTAGCATTGCGGATTTATGATGTTACCGACATTGATCTAGAATACCAAAGCCCCCACAGTATTCAAGAATACCCTGCGGATGAACTAGCCAGAGAATGGTACTTGCCAATTCCCGTGAGCGATCGTGATTATGTGATAGATATCGGTTATCGCACCGCTAATGGTGGTTGGCTAGTATTAGCGCGTTCCGCTAGGGTGCATATTCCCCCTGTTTATCCTTCTGATTGGATTGAAGATGTCTTTATCACTGTAGATTTTGAAGAAGACCTACGTGCTAAGACCTACTATGAACTAGTTCCTCCAGCCAAAAAATTATCAATTATCGCTGCTGCGGCTGCTGGTGATGGGAACCCCATTTATGAACAAATCTTTGATCTAGCGGAATCCGCTGAAGCTCAACGGGTAGCAGGTTCTCTATTCGGTTCTATGCAGCACGTTCCTGGTTCTGCTGCTCCTGAACAAGCTATCAGTTCCTATGTTTTCCCATCCGGTGTGGGTATGTGGGCTATTCCTACTGTATCTGGTTTAACTATGTCCGGTGTGGGAATGTCTGGTTTCTCTGCTTCCGCTGTTCCCACGCGTCCTCGCAAATTCTGGTTAGTTGCTGATGCTGAATTGATTGTTTACGGTGCAACTGAACCTGATGCCAATGTGACTATTGGTGGTCGTCCCATTAAACTTAATTCTGATGGTACATTCCGCTTCCAAATGTCTTTCCAAGATGGTTTGATTGACTATCCAATTGTAGCTGTTGCGGCTGATGGTGAACAATCTCGTTCTATTCACATGAAGTTTGAGCGAGAAACCCCTTCACGTCATACTAATACTAAAGATGAAGCTGTTCTGGAATGGTTTGCATAATTGCTCTATCTGAAGATTAACTATAACTGCAACTGTTATTTTACCCGCTATAGTATTGCTGTAGTGGGTTTTTTATTGAAAAAACAAACAACTTTAACAAACTTTATAAATTTTGGTATGGTGTAATTGGGGCTTTTATTTCGCGCAAAAATAGAAAATGTGCGGTTTTAAATTTGCACCAGTTTGTACTTTAATTCAGAAACTCGGCAATTCTCTCTACAGCGGTTTTTAATATTTCTGGTTTTTGTACTAATGCGAAGCGAACGTATCCTTCTCCGAATTTACCAAAGC
Source organism: Aphanizomenon flos-aquae FACHB-1287 (assembly GCF_014698755.1). Lineage (GTDB taxonomy): Bacteria > Cyanobacteriota > Cyanobacteriia > Cyanobacteriales > Nostocaceae > Dolichospermum > Dolichospermum flosaquae. The sequence goes on from NZ_JACJTO010000024.1 coordinate 31,098, forward strand.
CGATACCTGGAGAAGCTGCTACACCTGTTTTTTTAACTAATTCAGTGCAAAATTCCCTGGAATTATGACTCCATTCTGTAGGTAATTTTGCCCAAATATACATTGTCGCTTCTGGTGCGGGAACGTTCCAGCCTATACTATGTAAGGCTTTTACAAAAGTGTCACGTCGTTGACGAAAAATGTTTAAAGATGATTTTATACCTTCTTGAGATCCGGTGAGGGCAGCGATCGCTCCGTTCAAAATTCCCAAATATTGATTAAAATCAATGCAGGCCTTGATTTGTTTGAGGGCTTGAATTAATTGTGGATTCCCAATTGCATAACCAATGCGGAAGCCACCCATATTATAAGACTTAGACAGGGTAAAAAATTCAATAGAAACGCTTTTTTCGGGGTCAGCTTGCAAAATCGAGGGGACTGGAGATTTTAGATTTGCGGTTTCCGTGAAAACTAAATCTACGTAGGGGAAATCATGGACAAGAACTATGTTATTTTTTTGACAAAAGGCTACAGCTTCTTGAAAAAAGGATAAAGGTGCGATCGCACTGGTAGGATTATGAGGATAACTTAAAACCATCAACCGTGACTGAGCTAAAACAGTGACGGGAATATCACTAAAAACTGGTAAAAAATTATTCTCTGGTTTTAATGGCATAGGATAAATCTGACCATTAGCCAAGTATACCCCACCTGCATGAGAAGGATATCCAGGATCTAATAATAACGCAAAATCGCCGGGATTCAGCACGGCTAGGGGTAAATGGGCTGTTCCCTCTTGAGAACCAATTAGGGGTAAAACTTCCGTTTCTGGGTTAACTGAGATACCAAATTTTTGTTCATACCATTGGGCCGCAGCTTGACGAAAATTTTGAGTACCACGAAATAATAAATAACCATGGGTGCTAGGATCATGGAGAGATTGAGCAATCGCTTCAATGACGTGATTCTCGACCGGTAAATCTGAAGAACCCAAGGACAAATCAATTAATTCTCTTCCAGCAGCCAAAGCTATGGTCTTGGCTGTATCCATGTCCGCAAATACATTAGATTTTAAAGGTTGTAACCGATTCGCAAATTGCATTTTAATGATTATTTATTGGTCGTTGGTCACGAGTGAGTAATCAAAAATTATGGAGTTTTGATTACTCACTGGTAACTAGTTATTGATTAAATGCTTTCCTAAAAGACCGAGTAATTTATCTTTAGAAATTGCTCCTTCCGTAGATTCTAATACTTTTCCCCCTTTTAGCAACCTCAGAGCGGGAAGACCTTCTACTTGATATTGCTTAACAGTGACCGGATTAGGATCAGCTTCCATCTTAACAATTTTTAAATCGCTATAAGCTGTCGCAGCCGATTTAATCACGGGTGACATCAATTGACAAGGACCACACCAGGAAGCCCAAAAATATACTAATACAGGCTTCTCGGCTTTTAAAACTTCTGTTTCAAATTCAGCATCAGTGATAATAATTACACCATTTTCCATTGTATTCTCCATAAATTAGTATAAATTGCTGTTGATAAAGAAAGTATGAATTTATCGAGCTTCGCTAACACGCAGAGTCTCTCCAGGTGCGGAGAGTAAGAGTTAGACAAATCAATTTTTTGATGTTCATACTCCGATTGTGCAACAGACACAAATTAATCAAGTTGGTTTATAAAATACTTTATCCCAATCTGAGAGTCAGTTGTGATCTGATTTGGGATTTTAGATTGTTAAATATTGACTAATACACTTTTTGTCAAAATTAAGCAGAATCCCACAATTTTATATGTGGGATGATCTGAATTAATTTGTCTGTAAAAACTACATATTATCTAATTGTTTCCTAAGTGCTTCTAATTCAGCATCAACTGGTTGAATCGCTTTAGCTGTATTAGTTGGTTGTGCTGGAGTTGTAGTGCTTGGTTGTGCTGGAGGTAGTGTATTTTGTTTAGATCCTTCTATCAACATAGCTAATTCATCATCAATATCACTACTAGATTCTAATCTTGCAAATTGGCTATTTAAATCTGTACTGACTAACTCGGATACAGCCTGAGATTTAGCTTCTTGCATTAATACTTTTTCTTCCATGCGCTCAAAAGCGGACATAGCACTGTTGGTACTCATTCCGCTCACCATATTTCCCAATTGTTCTTGGGCTTTGGCTGCGGTAATTCGAGCTTTGAGCATTTCTTTCTTAGTTTTAGCTTCAGAAATTTTGCTCTCCAACTGTATTAAATTCTTTTTCAGACCTTCTACCTGAACGTTTTGTTGTTCTAGACTAGTTTTTAAAACTACACTTGTATCATTATAAGTTTTTTTGCGTTCTAAGGCTTGACGCGCTAGACTCTCATCACCTTTTTGAATAGCGAGTTGGGCGTTACGCTGCCATTTATTGACTTCATTCACAGCGTCTTGGTACTGTTTTTCAGTCCGTTTTTGAGATGCTATGGCTTGGGCTGCGCCTTGACGCAATTTTACCATGTCCTCTTGCATTTCCAAGAGGGCTTGTTCGAGCATTTTTTCTGGATCTTCGGCTTTACTGACTAAATCGTTGAGATTAGCACCAACTACCCGTTTAAGACGATCAAATAATCCCATAAATTTATTTTTCCTTTTGAGGTTTACACTCTTGGTTAGATAGTTAGCTTTCCTACTACTTAATAGCTACCGATGCTAATGTAGTTTTTCCTGGCTGAACTAGTATTTTTTTCTATTGTGAATCATCAACCTATCAATTAGCTATATTAACTAAGTAAACTTATAGTTCGGATGTTTTGGGTAAATTCTGATCTGGTTGAGAATGTTTTCCTTGATCTAGCATATAATTTTTCATTGTTACCAGTTCTGTATCAATATCACTATGAGAATCTAAAGATGCAAATCGTTTTTCCAGATCATCACTACCCATTATACCAATAACTTCTGATTTTGCTTCTATCTGTAAAACTTTTTCCTCCATTCGTTCTAATGCACCCGAACTAGATATAGTAGAATTACCAGTCAAGATTTCTTGCAGCAAATAAGCAGCTTCTGCTGAACGGGCACGGGCAATATACATATCTTTTTTAGTTTTTACCTCAGCCAATTTTAACTCTAATATCTGCATATCTTGCTTCAATTTGGTGACTACATTTTTTTGCTGCTGAATTTGGTTGATTAAGGTTTTAGTGGTTTCTTGGTAGAATTTGCGTTTGCTGAGGGCTTCCCGTGCGAGTGATTCATTACCCTGCTGGAGGGCTAATTCAGCCTGACGATAATATTCTTGAGATTTAGACTCTCCGGCTGCTGCTTGGCGTTCTGTGCGCTTTTGGGTGGCAATGGCTTGAGCTACCCCCTGACGTAATTGTACCAAGTTATCTTGCATTTCTATGAAAGCTTTTTCCAGAATTGTTTCTGGGTCTTCTGCATTGGTGACTAAATTATTGAAATTAGCGCGAATCACCCGCAGAATACGGTTAATCAGTTCCATTTTGGTTCTACCTTGACCATTTACCGGACTTTGAGGATTGCTTGATTGCTATCTTACAGCACTTCCCGGTGTTATGATGTACATATCTAGCGGGCAAGATGCCCGCCCCACAAGAGTTTCATGATTCAATTTTGTACCTTATCTTTAGGTTTTTTGATCAGGGCTGCTGTAAGCGAGCTTTGATTCCTTTTGCCTGTAGTTCTTGCAATCTCCGCTTAATATCATCCTTGGTTTTCAGGGCACCTAGATAAATAAATTTTTTGTTTGGTGATAAATAAGCATCAGGAACTAGTTGCTTTGCTGCTTTAAAAGCGTTATTACCTTGATTATCAGCAATAATGTAATAGTACCCATTGGCTGAGGGTTTAACATCTTCTGGAAGGGCTGACGGAATGGTTGTAGACTTTGGTAAAGGTGTGGAAAGAGTAGGAAGAGGGTAAAAGTTCGATAATGGAGTTATAGCTGGTTGAATAGCTGGAGGAGTTGGTATAATTTGGGAGGTAGGTTTAGCTTTAGGTGTTAAATCTACGACATCTTTAGGATCTCTGACTTCTCGAAATTCTTGGGTTGCTAAATTAGGATATTTGGCTATGGGAGTATTTTGTACTTGGCTATTTGGTTGAGAATTTTTTTCTGTTACTTCCGTATTTTCCGCAGTTTTTGAGGAATTACTATTAATTAATTTATCAAAATTTAACTTAGGGAAATTTTGGGGATTGAAGACTACATAGCCTAAGGTTAAACTTGACAGTAATAACAACAATATTGAACCAATACCCATAGGTGATAAGATTCTATCATGGGATTCGGGAGAACTAGGAGTTTGAGTTTGTGATGTTTCTGGTGTCAAACTCCGTAATAGTGCTTCACTAGATTCTAAATAATCATCTGGTGGTTTAGTGGAGTCATTTGCGGTGAAGAGGGTTTGATTTTCAAGGGGTTGAATTGTGGTGGGAACTATACTGCTACTGGATTTTTCTAAATTTACAGGGATAGGGGTTTCTTCTGTGGTCTCCGTGGTCAATAAGGGATTTTCTGGAGAAATAACTATGGGAGGAACTGTTGGTAGTTGAATATTCAACAGGTCTGTTTTCATCTGTTTAGCGTAATTTTTTACGCTTTCTGATGGTTGTTTTCTAGGATTTTTGCGTGTGCGTCTATATCTGGTTAATTCTTGCTCTAATTGTACTTCTAAACTGGCCAGTGCTTGAGTCAAGACAGGGTTTAGGCCTCCTGTTGGGGAGGATTTTGCAGAATCTACAAGGGAATTTTGATTCATTGTTTAAGAGGGTGTCAGGGTAGATGATTAAATTATTTTTTAATGTAATATTAGACTAGCAAAAATTGTTTGTGAGTGTTCAGCTATTTTACTTAAGTTATTAGTTAGAAGTATAGCTGATAACAGGCCTTTTTTGTCTTAAAAGAGAACACGACAAAAATACTCAAATATGTCTTTTAAATCAATTAATCAGGTTTTAGGAAATATTCAACGTTCAGAAATATGGCAAGAACAAGTATTTCCCCGGTTACTGAAGTGTTGGGTAGAGGTGGTGGGAACTCCGGTTGCTGATCAAACGCGTCCTTTATCAATTCAACGTGATGTAGTGTGGGTAGCAACTTCTAGCGCTGCTTGGTCACAAAATTTGACTTTTGCACGGAAAAATATACTGAAGAAATTAAACAACCACTTATCTACGTCTTTGGTGGATATTCGATTTTCGACAGCGGAGTGGAAAAATTCATCAAGAACGGAAACACAACCAACAGTTTCGGCCTCGGAACATCCTAGTTATGTAGCGGATGATCTGGCCCCTGAGAAGTTGGTAATACCTAATTTAGATAATGCTCTGGGTACGTTTGAGAATTGGGCTAAGATGATGCAAATGCGATCACATTATCTGCCTTTATGTCCCCAATGTCAATGTCCTACCCCACCGGGTGAACTTGAACGCTGGAATGTTTGTTCCCTTTGTGTGACTAAGCTGTTGGTTTAGATAATCGGCCGTTAGTTCGGATGTTTAATTATTTAATACATTTGGACATTAGGGACTGATTTTAAATCTATCCAAAGGATGATTTTTTAAGATTAGTAAATCTAAAGTAAATCTAAAATAAAACTTTTAATCTTGATCCCCAATAGGTTTTAGACAATATCAAGTATGTGGACACTCCGATAATCATTTACAAATATAACAAGAATCTAAAGACATAATAAAGTTTATTTAGGGCTAATAATTGCTAGAACCTATATCCAATCATGATTTTTTGCCTTTCATGCCTATTTTAGACGACAAGCCAGAAATATAAAATATATAGGTGTGATAACTGGTCCTATGGTACTGGAAATGAAGGCTATGAAACTAATCAAGAGTTTAACATCTACCTGTCGTTGTTGTCGTTATTACCAACCACAAGGTCGCCGTGGTGGTATGTGTGAAAAATTGAGCGCACCAGTACAAGGGGTTTGGAAGGCCTGTCCTTTTGCATTAGCAGCTTTTGTAACTTCTTGGGAAACTTTAGAAGGTTCTTATAATGCTTCACCAGTAGCTAGACCTGTTTTTGCAGCTAGTCAAACTATCCCATCTCAACCAATGTAGATCCTTTTGCGATTAGTTGGTTTTAATAGTTTTTAATAACGATTGCCATTCGATACTATCAGTAATAATTTGCCAAGTATTTTTGAAGCAAGCATGAAGAGATATAGCACAATCTAAACAAAAAAATCTTATAAAGCTTGCTAAATATAAGAAATAAGGCTTATGTTTGAGTATCATGGCAAAATATTCAATATTCCCCTGTTCTCTAAAGCTAAAAAACTTTTTACCTCACGAGCAGGGGAACTGCTATAGCAGGGAACAGGGAACAGGGTTGAAAGTCTTTTGGTGTATGGTTTTTTAGGTAAATATCGAGATAAACAAATAACATTTGCACTTAGAGATTCAAATTGATATTTTGTCCTAAATATCTGTTGTATTATTTTCTCTCGGAAATCGATTGAATATGCTTTCATAAAAAAATAATATTTTTATCTTTAGTATGCCTTCGGGAAGTGCTTTATATCGCTTAAATTATGAAAACAAAAACAAATCGCAAATATACGTAATTAGATCCCCAATCTTTTGAAGAAGTCGGGGGTCTGTTATATTTAGATCACTTCCCGGTGTTATGAGGTACATATCCAGCGGGCAATATGCTTGCACCACAAGAGTTTGATGATTCAAATTTGTACCTCATCTTCAGCGGAAAACGCTGTATGTTTGTTAAACGAACTCTTCCAACTGTTCCAACTTTAACCAGATATTTGGTGTTGGTACTTGTCCAAATTTCACCAAAGCATAATTACCCTTAATATCTACAATTTCCCCCTGAGTTTCAAACAAATAACTAGGGAAACGAGAATCACTAGCTTGAGCTTCCAGGCTATTTTCTAGCTTCTCCCGAATAGCTCGCACCATATTTCCTTTTTTCATGGCCATAAATTCCCCTTATTCCATAATAAACGCTTTTACTGAAAATTTTATCTTGTCCGCAGACACAAAGGCATAATTTTTCCTCAAAAAACATAACCGCTTACGTTTGTGGTCAGCGGTTCCGGAGAAAATTCTGATAAATCACTTCCCGGTGTTATGAGGTACATATATAGCGGACAAAGCGGGTAAGATGCCCGCACCACAAGAGTTTGATGATTTAATTTTGTACCTTATCAGTGTGGAAAACGCTGTATTATGTTATTATTGCTTAGTTCTTCCTTATCAGCTTCAACATAACACATCCCGAAGCAATTGTCAACCCCCTAATTCTCATATCACCAGAAAAAGTTTTCCCACAATCTCATTTAAAATATCATAGCAATCTTCAATTAATTATGAAAAATAAGGAATATCCCCGACTTATCTAAGAAATCGGGGATCTAAATATATCATTTATCTATTCATTAATATTGCCATAAATCTTAAACCAAACTCCTCTTCAAAAACTCCTTTTTTGTAATCTAAACTCCACATTTCCAAAGCACATTCATCATCAATTAATGATGGAAATATGAACATCTTAAATTCCTTAAAATTGGGTAAATATTCACATTTAACATGAGAAATAGCACCTATTCGTCTTCTATCTAAAGCAACAGCTAACCTTAAAATAGCACTAAGTTGATTAACCATTTGCCGATGTTCCTTGTGAAGTAAATTGCGATAGTTATCATGTTTTTTCTTCGGTGCAGATTTACGATGATAACGCGCTATGTTTGCAATAATTTCGATCTCTGTTTCATTATAACCAAGTAATTCCCCATTTCTAATCAAGTAGTATGAATGTTTATGGTGCGATGAATGGCTAACATAGTGACCACAATTATGTAAAATTGCCGCAGCCCATAATAACTTACGTTGATCTGTATTCCAATAGTGTAATTTTCCCTGAGTTTGGTCAAATATATTTAGCGCGAAAGCGGTAATACGCTCACTGTGTTCTAAGTTACTGTAGTATTTTTTGGCAGTTTTTAATACACTACGTTCTCTAACGGAAGTTTGAAACCGTAATCTGTTATCAATGAAGCCATGAGCCAGCATCCAGTCTACGATTATTCCTTCTCGAAGCGCTCGCTCACAAACTGTTAAGGATTCCACCCCTAACAAGGTCATAGCTTCCTGTAAAATTACTGCTCCTGCAAGTATCACTTCCGACCTTTTTTCCGGCATTCCTGGAATAGTGGCCCGTTCCACATTGGTCATCTTCCGTAAGCGAGTTACCCATATACGTAAATCTTGGAGGCTGAATTGATACCCATTCAGAGTAGAAGGAACAAGACCTAATTTTTCCCGAGCGTGAATAGTAGCAATGGTTTCTATTGTGCCAGATGTGCCGATTAACCGGGGAAATTCGCCGATTTTGAGTTTTTCTTGCACTTCTTCTACAGACCGCTCTAACATTCCCCTAGCGTAAGCCTGTAGGTACTTAAATTCAGTTTCGGTGATAGGATCAGAGTTGACCAGTTCTCCCGTTAAGCGGACTGCGCCAATTTTTGTACTGGTAAGACTCCGGGGTTCTTCACTGTCCCCTAAAATCAATTCTGTTGAACCACCACCAATGTCAATAATGATGTGTGGTTGGTGATTAAATTCCATCCCCGATAATACACCTAAATAGATGCGACGGGCTTCTTCTGGTCCAGAAATCAAGTCAACGCTTAAACCAAGTTCGGTTTCGATTTGGTGGAGAAATTCTTTACCATTGGGAGATTCACGGACGGCACTAGTAGCAACAGCGACAATACTATTTACTTCTAAGCTGTGGGCAAGAGTTTTGAATCTGCCTAAACAAGCGATCGCTTTAAGCATCACTTCGGGTTTTAATTCACCAGTAATTAAATTGCGATCGCCTAATCGTACGGTTTCTTTTTCCCGCGCAATCATGGTAAAAGATGGTAAAGCGGCTTCAATTTTGACTATTACCATGTGTAAAGAATTTGTACCAATATCAATGGCTGCAATCATCTGGTTTTCCCGCACTGGTTGATTAAGTGGGTTTCTGTTGTCAACAGGGATTAAATTCAGCATCTGGATTATTGCTCGAAAGATAGACAAAAATACGGTCTTGAGGTCTCCCCATTTTCAAAATATATTAATTACATTGATGGAGACCATAAATTAGCTAACTGTTACAAATTTCACAAAAATTCTGTCCAATCCGTATTTTTAATTGTTAACTATAGAAAAAACTCAATCCCATTGGGAATATTAACCTAACGATGATCATGTTCTGATTTATTTTCAATATACCCGATTGTTAGTGGCTAATGAAATTATGGTGTAATCAAGGTATTATTTACAACTATTGAATATGTTTAAACCGAAAAAAACTAATCAATAACCATTATGGCTGACAATTATCCGACTGTTGCGATGGAATAAACCCGAAGGTAGATTAATTCTCATCATTCCCGCATTGTGGTCCGTATTTTTGGCTGCTGCAGGTAAACCACCATTACCCCTGGTAGTATCGCTACTAGTGCGGCTGGGTGTTAAGTCATGAATTTGCTGATACTTTAAATAAAATGATTTGTGAGGATTATACAAAACGCTTTCAAAACGCCAAGGAAGCCTTACAAGCATTAACAAGAAATCAACTAACTCCACCTCCAGCACCTTTAATTCCCTGGAAATTAATTCTTGGCACCATTTCAGGAATCATCATTATTATCGGTGTAGTTATGGCTGTCATGCCCATATTACCCAAATCTAATGATCAACTAATAGCTGATGGTAAAGCCAAATCAGGACATTAGCCAGCCAATAAAGCCAGGGAATAAATTCCTTGTCTAAAAACTAAAGTCGGTTGAAAGCGACTGAATGGAAGAATGTTTTAGTCCGTTTTAACGGACTTCTGCTATTAGCCGGGGAATTGATTCCCTGACGGGTTATGAAACCAACCGAAAATTAACCAATTACCAAATTATCAAATACCAGGAGTACCATCTATGAAATTACACAAATTATCCCATTTATTATTCTTCTTTATCCTCTTATTTCCCGCTTCTGGGATTATTATCATTGGTTGTAGTTCTTCCGTATTCGCACGCAAACCAGGGACTTTATCAGAATCAAAATTAAATGATATTCAACAGGGGATGAGTGGAGGAGCAATTATTAATGAAAAAGGTTATTTAGTGGGGATAAATAGTAAAATTGCTCACCCGGTTTTACAAACTGATTTTCGCTATTTACAAAGTGAACAACCTAATGAGAAAACATTAAAGGAATGGGGTAATTATAGTTGGGGTATTGCGATTAATTTAGGAGATAAAGCTGGTGCGATTAAACATTATACTCAAGCTATCCCCATTAATCCTCAAGATGCCGAAGCCTACTACAACCGGGGAAATGCTAAATCTAAATCAGGAGATAAAGCTGGTGCGATTAAAGATTTAGAAACTGCAAAACAACTATTTCAACAACAAGGTAATACACAAAATGCTCAACAAGTACAAGAAATATTGAATAAATTGTAGCTAAACTCCATCCATCTTGAAAACTTGAGTTTGCGCCATAGAAAAACTATAGGTTTCAACTTGGACGGGGTTTACCATTATCTTTATTTTACTTTCTATCCTCTACCCATACATTAACCAGCCCTAATCAAAAACAATCAAACTAACACCACAACAAATTACCCTATCTGCTAACCGAGAACCAATGGATAAACTAGAAAAATACCAGAATATTATCAAAAAAATATTGACTGAATATTACGAAATGACGAATAATCAAACTTCAAAAAAATGTGAATTTGAAGTTAGTGAACGTTTAGCTATTGATGAAACCAGAGATCAATATATTTGGTTTCGTTTTGGTTGGGAAGATAAAAAGCAAATACAGCATATTATCATTTATCTTACCATTAAAAACGGCAAAATTTGGGTAGAAGAAGATGCAACAGATTTATGTATAGTCGATGATTTACTATCAGCAGGAATACCACAGAATGATATTGTTTTGGGTTTCCATCATCCCAGTAAAAGAGTTTTCACAGAATTTGCTACAACTTGAAATAATGAGAATATTGTAGGGGTTTAGCAATGCTAAACCCTTATTTTTATGTTATATTAGTTTAATATTCAAATTGAAAAAACCTATGCGTAAACAAACCATTGAATATACATCACCATTAGATACCTTAGTTGCCGTTACCAAACGACCAAGTATATATGAAAATCAACAAAAAATGGATTCTGAAGAATTTTTCCATTAATATAACTGTGAACATCTCTTATTTTCCTACCTCTGTGTCCTCTGTGCCTCCGTGGTTCGTTTTTATTTTTAAAATACCCGATTGTTTGTAGCCAATGAAATTATGGTCTAATCAAGGTATTATTTACAATCATCGGATATGTTTAAAACACCAAAAACCAACCGACAACCATTATGGCTAATAATTATCCGACTATTGCGGTGGAATAAACCCGAAGGTAGATTAATTCTCATGATTCCCGCATTGTGGGCCGTGTTTTTGGCTGCTGCGGGTAAACCACCATTACCCCTAGTGGGAGTGATTATTGTCGGTAGTATCGCTACCAGTGCGGCAGGGTGCGTAGTTAATGATTTATGGGATAGAGATATTGATCCACAAGTAGAGAGGACACGCGATCGCCCGCTTGCATCTCGCGCCCTTTCCGTTCAAATTGGTATAGTGGTGGGGATAGTCGCCCTAGTCTGTGCTGCTGTAATGGCCTTTTATCTTAACCGGTTAAGCTTCTGGTTGTCAGTGGCCGCAGTTCCCGTTATCGTCCTGTATCCCGGCGCAAAACGGGTATTTCCTGTACCTCAATTGGTACTTTCCATAGCTTGGGGTTTTGCGGTGTTAATCAGTTGGAGTGCAGTTACCGCTAATATTACAGCACCCACTTGGTTACTTTGGGGCGCGACTGTACTATGGACCTTAGGATTTGATACTATCTATGCAATGAGCGATCGCCAAGATGATCAACGCATTGGTATTAATTCTAGCGCGTTGTTTTTTGGTAAATATGCTCCTACAGCGATCGCTATATTCTTCATTGGTACTATTATACTTCTAGCTGGAGTAGGGTTATTAGTTAATTTAAATACCGCTTTTTGGATAACTTTAATACTGGCTAGTATGGGCTGGATTTGGCAAATTATCCGCTTACAAAAGCCAGAAATACCTAATTCTGCTTATGGGGAAATGTTTCGTCAAAATGTCTGGATTGGTTTTGTAATTTTAGCAGGAATGATTATTGGTTCTTAGTGAATTTGTAGTTAATTTCACAAAATCAAAATTTTCTTGTCAATCTAACCAAAGCTAGATTCAAAACTATCAGGACTACTGTTTTAAAGGTTGGGATATTAATCTACAAGCTAGATGCAACCAACCTCATGAAGCGATCTATTTTTGTTAAACTCGCTACAATAATTTTACTGTCTTTTGGTAGTTTTGGTCTAGTGATTGGTGGTTTTTGGATTAGTAAAGCTACTAGTAATAACAAACAATTACAGTTAATTACTGATATATCACAATATCCAGAAATCCGTAATCATAAATGGACTGATATTCAACAAATCCAACATTTTCCCGGACAAATTTCTAGTGATTCTCAAGTTTTACAAATGGCTTATGCTTCGGGAGTAATTCCGGGAAGTAGTTCTTTACAAATTCGGATCAAAGAACCACAAGTAAAGATTAAAAACCTCCTCAAGCAATACCAAAAAATTTCTCAACATCAATACCAGGGAGGAAATACAAATAATCATATTAATCAACCCAACGGCGTACCAACAACGTTTTTTTATACTAGCGATTCAGAAATAGAAACCTTTCCTAGCAGTTATGAAATATTAGTATTAAAAGCCGAAGATAAAAGCCAACCTGGTTCTAAATGGAATCATGGTAATAGTCATGGAGTAGCCATTGATATTGCATCTTCAGAGATTGTTTATTGGGCAGAAAAATGGTAAGTAGAGCTAACGAAAATTAAAAGAATCTAATCATCTTGAAAGTCCATCTAAATATCTAAATATTAAGTTCAAATTAGATCACTATTTCCTGACTGCAAATGCTTTAATGTCCTGTGCAAAAACTTACCCCATTCTGCTGCTAGGGGAACTTCTGTAAAGGGAACAAGAATTGATTTAGGAGTAGTTAATAAAAACTCTAATTCGATTTTTCGACCTTGTAGGGGTGGATTTTCTATATCTACAGAATTACCATTTACTAAAAAGCGGATTTCTTGAACATCTAATAAAGAAAAAGTTTCTAGTTCAATTGGTCCTTTCGTTGTAGGTTTTCCCCAAGTAATATCATCACCTTTTTGAGCTAATACTGCATAAATATCATATTTAGCTCGTTCAAATTGTGCTGCCCAAATCTGATAAGCTTCAAGTTTTTGATATTCCTGTGAACCTTGCCACGCTAACCAGAAAAATGCGAATAACAAAGGCAACCATAAAAGACCACGTTCCATAATAATTCGTCATTCCTCTTTTAGAAGAGCTTTGTTAACTTAATTAAAAAACAGGCAAAAAGATAGAATTTGCTCTAAAATCTACCAAATACCATTTTATAATATACAACATGAATATAAAACGTAAGCAAAGCTACAAAATTTAATGTATTATAATGTCCATAGATTCAGTAATTTGCAGCAATTCAACTACTTAATAGACAAATACCAAGTAATCCAGGGGAAAGAAACACAATGAGTTTATACCACTTAATTTACAGTAGCTATGGAAAACCTGATTTAGGGTATCATGAACTTAAAGATATCATGGAAAAATCCTAGAAGAATAACCAATTAGAGGGAATTACAGGACTACTTTGCTATGGTGATTCTGTCCAAGGCACAGAGAATGCGGTTAGTATATTAATCAAGTGTAACTTTCACAAGGTATTAAAACTAACTAGAAACATGAACTACGAAATAGCACGTAAACTACTTATAGACCAAACCAACAGCCCAGATAATCCAGATACCCTGTTAAATCGTTTACAGCAAGGTAAACCCCCTGTTCCTGGTCAAATTACTTCAACCCTGTTAGCGTTAAAAGTAGTATTTGAAGCCTCAAAAACAGATACCAGCTTAGACAGAGAACTCGCTTTTGCTTTATATCAATTGGCCGTAAAAGCCCAAAGGTTTTTTGCAGCGGGAAGAAAAGTAGGTGTAGACTGGCCACCTCTGCTTAATCAGGATTTAGTACGTATTTCCCTGGCGGCTGAAAGTATTTTTTCAGGAACGTGGCAGAAGTTATAATGGAACATGAATTAACGAGTCCTTAATTCAGCTTCTAATTTATTGGCATCAGCTTTGAGTAAAACTGTTATATTACCAATAATGGCTTTTCCTTGTTTCGGTTGGGCGATTTCTAGCCAATAAGCGTAACGCTCTCCTACTCGCAGTTCTCCCTGTATAGCTTCCCTAAGTGGTATTTTAGCTAACCGATCTGTATTAATCTCACTCTGGCTAGGATATTGATAGATAATTTGAGCCTCATCATAATCTTGATACACATCTAGATTATAAATTATCCGCAAAGATTCTTGCAAACGCTTTGCTGTAATGCCATTAACAGCATCAAATATGGTTAGGCTTTCTGTGCGAATTGTCACCTTATCTTCAGTAAATACTATCCTACCGGGAGGTAATATGGAGGCTTCAAAGGTAAATCTTTGAGCCGCTGTATCACTTTTTCTGACAGATAATCGTTCTCCTTGTTTTGGCTGTAGAGTCGGATGTGATCGAATCCATGATACCACATTTTTTGTACTTTCTCCAGGTAAGGCCTTTGCAGGAGAATCTATAAGTATTTCTACTGATACAAAAGGTATTAGAGAACAAGATAAAATTAATAATTTCAGTAAAGATTGTTTAAGCATTTTTCAATTATACATCGCTACCTTAATTACTTTACGCGCCTTCATATCCATAAATACCTGTTCTAAGTCCTGCAAAGGCCGCTGTTCACTAATGAGTAAGTCAAAAGGAATCTTACCACTAGCGATGAGTGATAAAGCCGCTCTTACAAATTCTGGTGTATTATGAAATACTCCTTTGAGCGTAATTTCACTGTAATGCAATTGCTCAGTACAAACCGTAATTGTGGTATCTTTTGGACAACCGCCAAATAAATTGATAGTTGCACCAGGACGACCGCAAGCGATCGCAGTTTCCCAAACACTCGGTACACCAGTAGCTTCTATAACCACATCCGCGCCCCAGCCGTCTGTTAATTCCTTAACTAGGTTGGGAATATCCGTCAGTTGATGATAATTGAAAGTCTTTGCTGCGCCCAGCTTTTTACCAATTTCTAGCCGCTGGTTATTTCCACCCCATAAAATCACCTCAGTATATTCCGATAAAACAGCTACAAACATTAAGCCGATAGCCCCATCACCCAAAACTACTACTCGATCATGAGGTTTAACGCCAGAACGGGCTACACCATGGAGCACACAAGCCAGAGGTTCAGTCATCGCCGCTAATACCGAGGGTAAAGAATCAGGAATTGGTAATAGATTATACTGAACAATGGGGGCAGGAATTGGTATATATTCCGCAAATGTACCGTTATTCCATGTCAAATGAGGACATAAAGAATATTCTCGACGTTGACAAAAAAAACATTTCATGCAGGGAGCAGAATTATTTGCTACCACGCGATCGCCAACGTGCCAATTAGTCACCCCCTTACCGACAGCAACAATCCGTCCCGCACCTTCGTGACCAAACAGTGTTGGTGGTGTCAACATTTTAGCATGGCCACCACGTCGCCACACCTTCAAATCCGTACCACAAGTAGTGGCCGCTTCTACCTGAATCACCACCTCACCGGGTTCGGGAGTGGGGTCAGGGACTTGTTCTAGACGTAAATCCTCTTGTCCGTAAAGTAGTGCTGCTAACAAAACTTTTCACCCATAAAAAAGAAGTAGGGGCGCAAAATACGCACCTGTGAATATAGCTTAAATCATGCTATCAAATTAAACAAGATTGTATACCATAGTATCATAATATAGCAATTCCTAGGCCAGTGATGTACAATAAGTTGGAATCAAACGCAGATGAACGCAGATGAACACAGATAATTTTATACCTCATTAGAATAGATATATTTTGGATTGAAAATTGGCCATGCCTAATTTTAACTAAATTTTGGGTATTTAGAAACTGGACAAAAATATTTGTAAATAGGGAGTTACTGTTAAGAACTCAAAGCAGTTTGGGGTAAAACTTCTTGATTACGGTTTTCTAACTGAGATAGTGAGTTAGATACATCATTTATACTTAAAAGTGGTACTTCCTGTCTACAGGAAACACAAAACCAATATACTTCATGGTGACGAACATGACGCAGAATCGAACCACCGCAACAGGGACAGGTGTTAACTATGATACTCATATAATATCCTCCTTCCAAAAAATTAAAAACGATTATGTTAAAATTGATCTGGCTATTAAACCTATTAAAATTCCAGATTTATGCTTTAGTTAATGATGATCATTTTCTCTAGTTTTTGTTCCCCTATTTGCGATTCTCCAATTTAGAGAATTTGGTGGTGAAAAAACTATCAACAAATGTTAAATTCATGAGATCTTTAGACATTTATACAATTGGATTTTTCTATGAAAACAATCAAAACTCATAAGAACATGATTAAACTATAAACTAGTATATACTAGTGTATATCTTATTCATCTATCTTAGGGATCATAAATATCTAATTTTTATGAGATAATTAATTTACCTTTATTTAACAATTGTGTTGATAATTAACTAATGAAAATTGCTACTTGGAATGTTAATTCTGTTCGGACACGTTTAGAACAGATTATTAATTGGTTAACGGAAAATTATGTTGATGTTTTGTGTTTACAAGAAACTAAGGTTATAGATCATGATTTTCCTCGTATTGCGTTTGAAAGTTTAGGCTATTATCCGTATATTTCTGGACAAAAATCTTATAATGGGGTGGCTTTAATTAGTCGTCAACCTTTGACAGATGTAAATATAGGTTTTGGTTCTATTTTACCAGATTTAGCATCATCATGGGATGAACAAAAACGGGTTATTTCTGGTATTTTTGAAGGGGTAAGAATTGTTAATCTTTATGTTCCTAATGGTTCATCTATTGGTAGCGAAAAGTATGAATATAAGTTAAGCTGGTTAAAAATCTTGAGGGAATATTTACAGACGTTACTATTATTAAATCCTGACATTTCTCTGTGTGGTGATTTTAATATTGCTTTGGAAGATATAGATATTAATAGTCAAGTGAAGATAGCTAATCATATTATGGCATCTGAACAAGAACGTCAAGCTTTAAAAGATGTGATAAGTTTAGGTTTCGCAGATGCTTTTCGTAAATTTAACAGCGCGGGGGAAAATTATAGTTGGTGGGATTATCGCACCGCTGCTTTTAAACGTAATCTGGGTTGGAGAATAGATCATCATTATCTCACACCAAGTCTATATGAACGCGCTCAAAGTTGTATTATTGATATTGAACCCCGGAAATTAGTTCAACCAAGTGATCATACACCAGTAATTGTAGAATTTTAACAAATTTTAGATCCCCTACTCTTCTAAGAAGTCGGGGATATTATTTTTCAATTATCTACCTAATAATAAACCCCTGAAGAAGTAAACCACATTTATTAATATCTGTTCTATCCATAATATAATCTGATCTAACCACTCAAGAATTTGCTCTAATGGGTGTTTTTCATAACCTAATGATGTAGCAGAAATATCAATCCAATCAGGCTGAAAATTAAATTCTTGGCTAGTTTGACTATCTATTTCTAGAAATTCTTCATTTTCAGAAATTGGCGGTTTCTGACCTATTTTCCGAAGAATTACAGGTAATCCCCATTTTAGTTGAATTTGGGGTAATTTACTAACATCATGATCATCAAATAATTCCCCGGTATTGGTTTGATTATCACTAAATAAATCATTCCATGTTAACCAATTATCTTCTAAGGAATCACTAACATCTAAGGAATTATTTGACGATTGTGGTTGTTCTCCAACAAAGTTTGATTTAATTTGATAATTATTTTTTCCTCCCAAAAAGTAATTTATCACCGCTGTCATTAAATCAGAAATCTGTAGTTTTTGGGATTTTAAATCATCGTGATTTACTCCTAACTCCTGAAACTGACTTTGGAAATTATTGATAATTTTCTGACTGCGTTCTTGTGCGGGGACTAAAGCTGTATTTTCTAAGTCAGCAACTAATTTATCTAGAAATCCAAAAGGTTTAATAGGATGAAGATAAGATTTTTGTGCTATCATGGAATCCTCACTAGTCAACTTATTCAAAAGATGATCAATTTTCGGCAATAATTCTTTTTGCTGATGAGAAATTACTCGTAAAGAATACTGATATTCGCTAACTTCGCTATTAATTCTATCTGCTAATTTGGCGTTTTGCTGGGGAGTGAAAATATCAAAAATGCGATTATCAGCACTGACTAATACTAAATTACGGGTTTGCAATTCTATAGCAATTCCTTGTACTTTTGGTATATACTGTTGAAGAGTATTTTCTGAAGTTGGAAAATCCCGCTTAAGAAAAATTTTCTCCCACAAAAATCCTAAAAATGTCAAAGGATTTGTTTTTTGAGAAATCGGTAAGTCAGCATCTCCAGGAGGAAGATTTTTGACTATATTTAAAATAACTTGAATTGGTCCATCACTAGCAGGAGGCGTTATTGAATGTAATTGTTTTCCCGTTTCATTTTGTGGCAATAATTGGTACAGTGGATAAAGTAGAGAACCTATACCCAACTGAGTAACAACTTGCAAATTTTTGATGGTGTTTTCCAATGTTCTTGTCAACCACCGAGAATGCTGGTAGACAAAGTTAAAGAGTTTGCTTTGATAACGATTTGAAGAATCGGAAGACATGGTAATTATGTGTAAGTTGTCGCTTTAGTTGTTGAGACTCCCAGCAAATTGCTAAATTTCGTCAGTGTCAATTATTTATATTATTTTATCGGAAATATGACTCTTCCTGTACCCTCATTCAATACCAAATCTATATCCACAGCAATTGCTAATTTACGCAGTTGTTGTCAAGTTGATATCCAGTCAAACTGGCAATATCAGGAAACCGACGGGGTAATTAGTGATTTTATCCCATTAAGTGTCACCAATTGGCCACCTGTGCAGCTAAATGAAAAAGCCCATATTTCTTGGCAAGGGGGAAATCAGGTATTATGGTTAGGGCAGAAATTTTCCGTACCTGAGAATTTACACAATTTTCCTGTCACAGGTTTGTCCTTGCGCTTGGCTTTGGTATGGTGGGCAGACTTGGCAGAAGTATATATTAATGGTAAGCTAGTGTTAACCGGTGATTTGTTTGACTCTTCACCGCGAGTCTTGCTAAGTCCAAGGGTCAGACCTGGTGAAGATTTTACCATAGTTTTGCGGTTAGTGAGTCCAGGACATGATCAAGGGGCATTAATGCAATCAGTGGCAATTTTTGAATCAATAGATTATAATAGTCCTGACCCTGGTTTTATTGCCGATGAATTAGCGGTTGTGGAAATTCTTTTAGAAAACTTCGCACCAGAGAAATTACCAGATTTAGCTGGGGAAGTTGAGAAAGTTACAAATCACAACGCGAAAAATCAAGACTGGAAAACCTATCTGCTTAATTTCCGACAAACCTATCTGGGTTTATCTGAATTTATCAGAGACCAAAAATATAAAATCCATTTATTAGGTCATGCACATTTAGATCTAGCATGGTTATGGCCTGTGGAGGAAACTTGGAAAGCAGCACAGAACACCTTTGAGTCAGTTTTAAAACTTCAACAAGATTTTCCCGAATTGATTTTCTGTCACACCACTCCAGCGTTATATGCTTGGGTAGAAGAAAATCGTCCTGACCTGTTTCGAGCAATTCAAAATCAAGTAAAAGCCGGAAAATGGGAAGTTTTAGGCGGTTTTTGGGTCGAACCGGATTTAAATTTAATTGCTGGTGAGTCTATAGTTCGTCAATTATTATATGGACAAAGGTATTTTCTCCACAAGTTTGGGAAAATATCTACTGTGGTTTGGGTTCCCGATACCTTTGGTTTTTGTGCGACCTTACCTCAATTTTTCGTAAATGCGGGAATTGAGTTTTTTGTCACCCAAAAGCTGCGCTGGAATGATACAACCAAATTTGATTATAGCTTATTTTTTTGGAGATCGCTTGATGGTAGTCAAATATTAAGTTTTATGTCTGCACCTATCGGCGAAACCATTGAACCTGTTAGAATGGCCAAGTGCGCCT
The DNA here is from genome assembly GCF_014698755.1 of Aphanizomenon flos-aquae FACHB-1287. Taxonomy (GTDB): domain Bacteria; phylum Cyanobacteriota; class Cyanobacteriia; order Cyanobacteriales; family Nostocaceae; genus Dolichospermum; species Dolichospermum flosaquae. Next base: position 51,359 of record NZ_JACJTO010000024.1, read on the forward strand.
GTGAGTGGAAAAATCAAACAGGGTTACAAAATTCTCTTTGGCTTCCTGGTGTTGGTGATCATGGTGGTGGTCCAACTCGTGATATGCTAGAAACTGGAAGACGTTGGGAAAGTTCACCAATTTTTCCCAAGTTAGAATTTACAACTGCGGAAAAATATCTCCAGCAGATAAAGTCCCCAAGTCAAAATTTACCAGTTTGGGAAGACGAACTTTATTTAGAATTTCACCGAGGATGTTATACTACCCACGGAGACCAAAAACGCTGGAATAGACAATCTGAACATTTATTATATAGTGCTGAATTATTTGCAACATTAGCAAATATCCTTTCTGGTGCAGAATTTCCCCAAATAGAAATAGAAACCGCGTGGAAAAAAGTTTTATTTAACCAGTTTCACGATATTTTACCTGGTTCTTCCATTACCCAAGTTTACGAAGACGCAAGACCCGAATGGGAAACAGTGGAAAAAATAGGCAGGAAAATATTAGAAGATTCATTAACAGCGATCGCATCTAAGATCAGTTTACCACAAATTCCCAATTTTGAGAATATCCCCATCATAATTTTTAACTCTCTCAACTGGGAACGTTCGCAAGTTGTCACCATTGACCTAGGAAAAATCATCACAGAAGATTATCCCTTATGGAAAATTACTGATAGTGCAGGTAGAGAGATTATATCACAAAACTGTGAAAATTCAACTTTATTATTTTTCGCAACCGTCCCATCTGTAGGTTACAGTATTTTTTGGCTTTCTCCGTCTTCTTCCCCAGGAAAAAAATTCCCGAAAAATTGGACTTTAGAAAATGAATATTTGCAAATACAAGTTAACCCAGAAACCGGAGATTTAACCAGTGTTTTTGACAAAATCCAGCAACGAGAAATTTTAAACGGTGCGGGAAACCAACTCCAAGCTTTTACCGACAGCGGCCAATATTGGGACGCTTGGAATATTGACCCCAATTATAACACAAAACCTCTACCTGCAACCATATTAAAATTAATTGCCTGGCAAGAATATGGAGAAATTCAACAACGTTTGCGGGTAGTGCGTCAACTGGGAAAATCGGAATTTTGTCAAGATTACATTTTGGAAGTTGGTTCACCAATATTGAAAATAGCTAATACTGTAAATTGGCAAGAAAATCAAGTATTAGTTAAAACAGCCTTTCCTCTCAATCTTCAAGGAGAATTTGCTACTTATGAAATTCCCTGCGGTGCTATTCGTCGTCCAACAAACCCCCAAACTCCCGCAGAAAAGGCAAAATGGGAAGTTCCCGCTTTACATTGGGCAGATTTAACCACAGATACAGACATCGGAAAATACGGAGTTAGCCTTCTCAATGATTGTAAATATGGTTACGATGCCCAACCCAGTCAATTACGTCTGACTTTACTGAGAAGTTCCCACTGGCCAGACTCCCAAGCTGATAGAGGAATACAGGAATTTACCTATAGCTTATATCCTCATTTGGGTAGTTGGGAAGAAGCAGAAACTGTGAAACGGGGTTATGAGTTAAATGTACCTTTACAAATATTAATAAATCCCGCAAATTATCAATCTAATTTGTCTGGTTGTGAAAGTGAAAGTTTTCTAGATTTATCAGCAGATAATTTGATTTTAATGGCGCTCAAACCTAGTGAAGATAGTCCAGAAAAATATATTCTTCGCTTTTATGAATGTCATGGAAAGACAACAATTTTATCTTTAGAAAGTCAGGTTTTAAGTTTAGGAGAACCATTGGATTTATTAGAGAATCGTATTCAATTAGAGAAAAATATTCAACCTTGGAAAATTGCTACATTTGCAGTTTTTCCGCGCAGGTAATTTCTCTTAATTTACAGCACTTACCAGTGTTATTAGTTACATATCTAGCGGGCAAGATGCCCGCACCACAAGAGTTTTATGGTTCAACTTTATACCTTATTGGAGGGGAAAACTCTGTATATCGTTTCCCAGTCTGATAAAGTACACACCAATTTATTCCCTACTATAAAACCAATCTGTATAAAGAAAAGTAAAATTGCCTTTTTCCTCTTGCCTTTTACTTCTTGTCTTGCTATAATGGCAATTATTAAGGCTAACCTACTTATCTTCCCAATTTATTAGGGATTCCTTCACAACCACCGGGAATTGTTTGTCTAGTCTTTTCTCCACACCAAGCACAGCAATAGTAACGGGTAGAGTCAGACATTCTTTGAGCGTTAGTAAAATCGGCATTTTCAATTACTGCTCCGGTGTGTTTTCCTGTTTGATAGTTGGGAGGTTCAGTGCGACTGCGGGGAGAAGCCTGTTCTAGTAAACCATAAAAAAAGCGCGCTCCGTTTAAATCAGCATTGCTCAGATTAGCATCATATAAGATTGTTCGGGAAAGGTTGGCCTTGACTAAATCACAACTGCTAAGATTAGCACGAATGAGATTGGCTTCACTTAAATCCGTCCACCGCAAATCATTATCGGCTAAATCTGCACCTGCTAACATTACACCTAAATCAATAACCCGTACTCCTTCTAAAAGATCTTCAGCATAACCACCACTACCATCTAGTATAGCTCTTCCTAGTCGCCGATCGCGTTGCAGGGGAGAAAGTAATTTAGAACGGGAGAGAAATCGCAGAATTTTGGCTTTACCACTACCATCTACACTACTAAATATAGCAGCAGTACGTCCTTCAGCGATCGCTCTTTCCTGTGGCCAATCTTCCAATAACCCTTCTTCATCTAATACTAGGTCGGAAATTCCCTGAAAGTAAGAATCTATGGTTTGTTGTTGGGTAATAATATTTTGCTGTACAGTCAGTGAGTTTTGTTGAATAGTCAGATCTTTAGAAATTACATATTGTCGCCAGGCCACATAAACGGCGATAATGGCAATGGCAATTTGTCCTAATGCTCCAAACCATTCTGCTAATGTACCAGAAGCATCCCAGTTAATTCTCATTCCCCAACGCAGTAAAGCACTACCCAAATTAGTAAATCTAAATAGACCAATTATGGCTACTATTATTCCTATTAAACCAATAAATACGTTTCTATCTTGGGGTGAAAACCACTCTTGAATAATATCTCGTAACCACGGAAACAGGATAAACAGTGATAATACTAAGGTGGACACAGTTCCCACAATTCCCAGAAATGAGTTATTTATGACAATACCCGCTACAGTTGCGATAATCGCTAAACTCGTAAATAATAAAATTCTTGGGGTGATAGCAGTTTTTAGTCTGGAATTGCTCTCCACAATCAAAGCAGTCCCTTTAATTATATTTGTCGTCAGGGACAATTGCTCAAGTATTTGTTTTTTTCCCAGTCCTTCCGTCAGCAATAATTGATCATTACCACTAATTACCAATTTATCTTCCTGATTTATTTCTGAGTTAGATGAGTCAGGTGTAATAGTCATAGTTTTTTTATTCTTATCCCCCCATCTTATAAGCTCAATAGCTGTAAAAAACATTTATATTAACAGCATTATTATAGTTCTCACCTCCCGTAAATGGGTTGGTAAGAAAATTTTCTGCCTCTAGAAGCAACAGGCAAACAATTGTACCACAGATCATTTAGAATTTTTATGTGGCATATTATCAACTTTGATCCACATACAAGTTTATACTTAGGAATCATTGATTTATTGAGTATGGGTATGGTATAATTTCCTCAACTTATGAAAACCCTATCCCAATCTTCATCTTTAGTTCACACAATCAAAAAACGATTAATACTAATTTAGTTGATTTTGATACGACTTTGAACGTTCCATCAGTTTTAGGATACTTATATGATTTTTGTAGGTGCAGTATGGTAGTTTGGCGACAATTAATTGCCTCTAGTTTAATCAGTTTTTTAGTGGTTGGCTGTAGTGATTTGGCAAATTCTGCGTCAGATAATTCCCAACAGGTCATTCAAGAAAGCAATGTTAATCAACTGATGACAGAAGTACAAGATAGTCAAAAAGCCGAAAATTTATTATTGCAAGGTAATGGTTTATTAGATACCCATCATTATCAAGAAGCTTTAAACGTATACAATCAAGCCATAGCTCTTAAAACCGATAATGCTGAAACCTGGGTAAATCGAGGTAACGCTTTGATCGCTTTACAAAAATATCCAGAAGCTGTAGAATCTTATGACAAAGCCATTGCTATTCGTCCAAATAAAGATGAAGCTTGGTATAATCGTGGAAATGCTTTAACAGCTTTACAAAAGTACAAAGAAGCTATAAGATCCTATGATGAGTCCATCGCTATTCACTCAAATAAACATGAAGCTTGGATTAACCGAGGAATTGCATTAACAAAATTACAACTCTATAAAGAGGCTTTAGCATCTTACAATCAAGCAATTACTATTCATCCTAATTTGGATAAAGCATATTATAACAAAGCTTGTAATTATGCTTTGCAAAATAATTTAGAATTAGCAATTGATAACCTCAAAAAAGCTATTGAGTTTGTACCTCAGAAATATCAAAATCTAGCGAAAACTGACCCGGATTTTGATAAAATTCGTGGTGAAAAGCGGTTTCAAGAATTATTACAATAATGTCAATTGCTTGAGGCAATTTTGTCAGAATTATCCCCCTTCTACTTCCCGCTCCCTCCTCTATGTCACAACTTCAACGCATTACTATTCATACCCATCAAATCCAAGCAACTCAACTTTTATTAACATCCCAACAACAACATTATTTGTTGCGGGTGTTGCGGTTACGAGATGGTGATCAATTTATTGCTATGGATGGTATGGGAGAATGGTTATTAGCGCAATTACAAGGGGAACAAGGAAAGATATTAGGATCACTTGCAGTCAAAATGGAATTACCCGTATCTATTACCTTAATGATGGCCTTACCAAAAGGAAATGGATTTGATGAAGTTGTCCGGTGTTGTACGGAATTAGGGGTAACTTGTATTGCACCTGTTTTGAGCGATCGCAGCTTATTAAATCCCAGTTCTCAAAAGCTAGAACGCTGGCGGCGCATAGCTTCAGAAGCCGCTGAACAATCAGAGCGTACCTTTGTTCCTACCATCTTAGATCCAGTTACTTTTAATACATTTTTAAATAAAGCTGTTGCCACTCACCGTTATATCTGCGAAGCCCGTGGTAATTATCCTCATTTAAAACAGGTAATAAACAACACCACAAATGATATAATTATTGCCATTGGACCAGAGGGAGGGTGGACAAATCAAGAAATAGAAATGGCTGTAAAATTAGAATTTCAGCCCATTTCCTTGGGTCGTCGCATTCTCCGCGCAGTCACAGCCCCCATAGTGGCCATATCCTTAATAGGAGCAAATTTTGAATGACCTCCGGGAAACCATTAAAACAACATCTGATTATTTTTACCCGCTACCCAGAACCAGGGAAAACAAAAACCCGGTTAATACCTGCTTTGGGTGAAGTTGAGGCGGCGAATTTGCAACAGCAAATGACTGAATATACGATTTTTCAAGTTAAGGAACTGCAAAAAATAACTACAGTATCCGTAGAAGTACGGTTTACGGGTGGTGATTTGGAAAAAATGCAAAATTGGTTAGGAAATGATTTAAGATATCAACTTCAAGGTGAGGGAGATTTAGGTACAAGAATGAAGCGATCGCTAATTAATGCGTTTAGTCAAGGAGCGGAAAAAATTATAATTATTGGTACAGATTGTCCCGATCTAAATCCGCAAATTTTAACAACCGCTTTTGAACAATTAAATGTTTTTAATCTTGTCCTTGGTCCAGCCCTTGACGGTGGTTATTATTTAATTGGGTTACAACAACCAATAGCAAAATTATTTGCGAATATCCCCTGGGGAACTGCTCAAGTATTCTCAAAAACAGTAGAAATTGCTCAGAAATTAAATTTATCAATTGGCTATCTGCAACCCTTAGCAGATATTGATTGTCCAAAGGATCTTGAAAACCGGGACTTTTCCAATATAGGACAAAATTTATGTACATTTAAATAAATGAATATTATAAAATTTGATAGACTAACTGTCATCAGGCATTGTTCTAAATTTAATTGTCAAGAGACTATGTTGAAATTCCCTCAAAAATTTTTCGTATTAGGTTTACCAGTTCATATTCTCGAAAATTACCCAAACTGGTTGTTAGATTGTCTGAAACAAAGCCAAGGGACTCATGTAGTCACCCTCAACGCAGAAATGACCATGCAAGCGGAGCGGAATTTTCCCCTAGCTAAGATCATCAAAAACGCTGAATTAGTTATTCCCGATGGAGCAGGAGTTGCTTTATATTTAAAATATTTATTAGGGGAAAAAGTAAAACGTTTTCCGGGAATTGAATTAGCAGAAACCCTTTTACAAAAAATAGCTCAAGAACAAATGTCTACTTCAATATTTTTCTATGGAGGCGCACCAGGAGTAGCCGTAAAAGCAGCAGATTTATGGCAAAGAAAATTCCCTACTCTCAATATATTAGGCACACATTCTGGTTATCATTCATCAGCAGAGGAACAACAGTTATTACAAACTCTCAACCAACTACAGCCACAAGTGATATTTGTGGGTTTAGGAGTACCGCGTCAAGAATTATGGATTGCTAAACACCGTGATTTGTGTCCCCACTCAATTTGGATAGGTGTTGGTGGTAGTTTTGATATTTGGTCAGGAAGAAAAACTCGCGCTCCCCATTGGTTGGCTAATAATAACTTAGAATGGATGTATAGATTATATCAAGAACCCTGGCGTTGGCAACGGATGTTAGCCTTACCAGAGTTCGTTTTCAAGTCTTTTATTTATCGTTGGATTCCCGGAGGTATGCTCCCAAAACATTAAATTAATTTTGCTCCGTGGGTATATCAGGGGAAACGCATCTAAATTTTATTGACAAAATACTGTTTTAATGTATATATTGTGAATATTATGGTTATTTTACAGCCCTTTCCGGTGTTGCGAGGTAAATATCTAGGGGGCAAGATGCCCGCACCACAGGAGTTCAGGGTTAAATTTTGTACATCATCATTGCGGAAAATACTGTATTGATCAGATGAGTTTCCCTTGGATAGATTATGATGCTTACATTTATACTTTAATAAACCAACGTTTCTGATACATCAAAACAGCAACACCATACCAAAATAACAGGGTAACAAGTGCAAATAAAAATGAGCCGTTGAAATTTCCTGCCCAAGATGCAAAAATATTTTGATAAATCCAATTATAGATACTAATGGCATTTTCACCTGTACCAATTTTGGTTTTAGCTATGATTTTAATCAGGAATACGGAAGCAACAAAAAGAGCAATTGCATTTAATCCCATTATCTCAAATGATTTACTCCAGCGTTTAATTAACCTCACTTCTATCAACTCATAACAAGCAGCTAATAACATTAATGCCCAACCAGTGGTAAATAGAACATAGGAACTTGTCCAGATTTTCTTATTAATGGGAAATGCCACATCCCAAATAATTGCAATTACCAAACAACACAAACCAAATAATACTAAATCCATGCTAGTTTGTGAAGTAGCCTGTTTTTTATCTTTGATCCATTGTCCTGTAAAATAACCGGCTAAAACGCTAACTATTGCCGGAATAGTGCTAAAAAGTCCTTCTGGATCTCCCATGAAATTAAACCCATCACCTTTATATAAATGTGCTTTGGGAATAATTAATCTGTCAATAAATGCGCCAAAATTACCTTCTCGTGTCAGCACTCCTGCACCATAATCAGGAACTGGGATATACATCATTGTTAACCAATAAGCAACAAGTAATCCTCCTGCTAATAACCATTGACCTTTGCGAGGTAATTTTAAAACTATCAAAGATGCAAATAAGTAAGTTAAGGCAATTCGTTGTAATACTCCCATCCAGCGGATACTACTGAAATCAAAAGTCCAAACGCCTTGATTCCAAAAACCATTTAAGACTAAACCTAATATAAACAGAATAGCAGTCCGGCGTAAAATGCGTAAGTAAACTGCTTGAGAAGGCTTGTTCCCAGTGGTATACTTTGATAGAGAAAAAGTCATTGCTACACCAACAATGAATAAAAACCAGGGAAATATCAAATCAGTGGGTGTACAACCGTGCCATTCAGCATGACTGAGGGGACGATAAACATCATCTGTAGCTCTGGCCATATTAGCGAGAATCATCGCTGCAATGGTAATACCACGAAACACATCAAGTGAAATTAGACGCATAGGCGGAATAAGTGATTTGAATTTGAGAATCTAACAGATAATTTTTCTAGAAACTTGGCAATATCACCGTCATATAAGTCAATGATGTTACTAACAACCACTTTAATTTTTAGCGGATTATTTCTATAGAGATAGCATAGTTCATATTGCCTCGGTCAGTGGTTAGTTGCCTTCCAAATTGAGTTAAAAAAGAAATATGAAAATTACCGACAAAATCAACGATTGGCTGGAAACCCACGCTTGTGCGCCCGCTTATAGCGGTTGGGTATTAGCGGGAATCTCTGTCTGTTATTTAGGAGCAGGGATTAATACCATGGCTGGCTGGCTATATGTTATTAGTGGAGTCAGTTTCGCGCTTTTGGGGTTATCAGCCTTTATGGCCCCGCGATCGCTTGTGGGTATAATTGTTAAACGTCGTCCTATTGCACCAGTCACCGTCGGTGATGATCTAAAAATTGAGATAGAAATTCAAAATCAGAGAAAACAACCTGCAAATTTATTACAAATTAGAGACATTATCCCATTTATTTTTGGTCAGCCAGTCCAGCAAAATATTGAAACTATTCAACCACAGGATATTTACCACTGGATCTATTATCATCCCACACAACAGCGAGGCGTTTACCGTTGGCATAGAGCGGAATTAGCCACTGGTGCACCCTTGGGTTTATTTTGGTGTCGTCGTCCTCGAAAATGTGAAGCCAGAGCAATAGTTTATCCCACCGTCTTACCCCTCACCAATTGCCCCTTAATTGATAAAATCGGAGAAGATGATAGTCAAAGAGGAGATCCCCGTGGTAAACCTTTACAAATAGCTACAGCAGGATTAGTGCGATCGCTGCGTCCCTACCGCATTGGTGATCCGACCCGGTTAATTCATTGGCGAACCAGTGCCCGTTATGGAGAATTACGAGTGCGGGAATTAGAAATAATTACCGCAGGACAAGAGATTATAATCGCCATAGATAGTTCCTTCAATTGGCAACAAGAATTATTTGAACAAGCTGTAATTACCGCCGCTTCCTTGTATTTTTATGCCCAAAAGCAAAAACTGCAAGTACAACTCTGGACAGCAGATTCAGGCTTAATTACAGGTAATATCTCAGTTCTAGAAACCTTAGCAGCCACCAACCCCAACGAAAAAAACAACTTACTACCAGATCACTGTCCGATAATTTGGCTAACAGAAAACGCCCTCACCATATCTTCCTTACCCCTGGGTAGTCGTTGGCTACTCTGGCAAAATCTAGACTTATCTGCAGAAACCGTTATTAATCCAGAATATCCGGGAATCATCATCCAAAATCAACAAGAATTACAACCGCAATTACAAAAAACTCTGAGTTTGTTTAAAAATGATTTCTCTAACTGACCGTGATGTACAATGCAAAGAAACATGAAAATTTATCAGCAATGACTACACCAGAAGTAAATTTAAAATCTAGCGATAAAAGCCTAGAAGCAATGCGGCATTTTTCCGAACAATATGCCAAACGGACGGGAACATACTTCTGTTCTGAATCTTCCGTAACCGCAGTTGTTATAGAAGGACTGGCCAAACATAAAGACGAACTTGGCGCGCCTTTATGCCCTTGTCGCCATTATGATGATAAAGTGGCCGAAGTTAACGCCGCTTTTTGGAACTGTCCCTGCGTACCCATGCGCGAACGGAAAGAATGTCACTGTATGCTGTTCCTCACCGAGGATAATGATTTTGTCGGTGATAAACAAGAAATATCCATGGAAACCATTAAAGAAGCTCGGGATAGTATGGGATGAATGAAACCATGCCCGAAGAGTTTTGGCAAGGTATAAAACAGTTCAATATTGGACAGTTTTACGCTTGCCATGACATTCTCGAAGCACTCTGGATTGATAGTATCGAACCAGATAAAACTTTTTATCAAGGGATTCTGCAAATTGCCGTAGGACTATATCATCTGGGTAATCATAACCGACGCGGAGCAATGATTCTTTTAGGAGAAGGTAGCAATCGTCTTCGGCGTTATCTACCCAGCTACGGCGGTATTCATGTAGAAGAATTATTAACTCAAAGTGTAGATTTACTGAAAACACTACAACAACAAAGCCTCGAACCAACGACAAATACTGAATTAGGAGCAAATCAAACCTGGCTTTTACCCACTATTTCCCTGTCTGAACTATGATTTATGAGATTTTAATGATTTGTAGAATTAATTTGATTGATCTTTTATAAATATGTCAGATTCGGTAAAAAGCAACAAATTTTTGTTAGTTATGATCACAGATCTTCAACCCGAAACTAAAGTTTAAAAAAACCGTCCATTTTGGCCATAGAACTAATATTTTGTGCCTCAGTTTCCTGGTCCCTATTGCTCCCTATAACCGTTCTCCAATTGCTATGATACCTCGCTATCAATTGCTAAAATCACAAATACACCGCTTAGGATTAGCCTTAGCACTGCCAATTTCCCTTTTATGTGTGGGAGGATTGTCTACCCAATTGCCACCCGCTACAGCCCAATCAGGGGGAAATCGTCCCTTGACTATCCGCTCTGATACCCAAGAATATGACGCAAAAACCCAAGTAATTACTGCCCGTGGTAATGTCCAAATGGTGTATCCGGCTCGCCAAATTCAAGCCACATCTGCTCAAGCTCAATACTTTAGTAAAGAAAAACGGATTGATTTCAGCGGTAATGTTTACATTTTACAACAGGGTAGCAATAGTATCCGTGCCGAAAAAGTTACTTATTTAATTAACGAAGGTAAATTTATTGCCTTACCAAAATCTAATCGTCAGGTTGAATCTATATACATGGTAGAAGATTCTAATCCCAGTCAACAAACTAATAAACCAGCCCCAAAAACCCCAAATCTGAAGCGTTCTAATTAGTATCTACACCTGGACAAAATCTCATAGTGAAAATTGTTTTAGAAAATATTCACAAATCCTACGGTAAGCGATTAATTGTTAACCATGTTAGTCTTTCCGTGGCACAGGGAGAAGTTGTCGGGTTACTTGGTCCCAATGGTGCAGGTAAAACGACAACATTTTATATTGCCACAGGTTTGGAAAAACCCAATCATGGCAAAGTGTGGTTAGATAATTCCGACATTACTGATTTTCCCATGCACAAAAGGGCTAGATTAGGTATTGGTTATTTAGCTCAAGAACCCAGTGTATTTCGTCATCTTTCCGTGCAAGAAAATATTCTCCTAGTATTTGAACAAACTCAAGTTCCCAGAAGGGAATGGAGAAAACGACTACAGACTTTATTGCAGGAATTTCGCTTAGAAAAGGTAGCTAATAGTAAAGGGATTCAACTTTCTGGTGGTGAACGACGACGGACAGAATTAGCCAGAGCTTTAGCAGCAGGTAAAAATGGTCCAAAATTCCTGTTTTTAGATGAACCTTTTGCAGGAGTTGACCCTATTGCTGTGTCTGAAATTCAGGAAATTGTCGGTCAATTACGGAATCGCGGTATGGGCATTTTAATCACAGATCATAATGTCCGCGAAACCCTGTCTATTACAGATCGTGGTTATATCATGCGCGAGGGAGAAATTCTTGCTTTTGGTAATACCGATGAACTTTATAATAATCCTTTGGTGCGACAATACTATTTAGGTGATAATTTCTCAATTTAAATTCATTATAAATTGACGTTACTAAATTAACATCAGAAATTGCCAAATATAATCATGATATATAAACAGTTTAAACCTTTATTTAATTTATTTTCACCGTTTTCTTTATTTTCTTTTTCTATCATGGATCGCTATTTAGCGATGCAATTAATTTCACCATTTTTATTTGGTGTCGGTGCATTTACTTCTGTAGTTTTAGCAATTGATAGTTTATTTGAATTATTACGAAAAGTTGTAGAATCTGGGCTACCACTCAATATCGCCCTAGAGATTTTCCTATTAAAGCTACCTTATGTCATGGTTTATTCTTTCCCCATGTCCACTTTGTTAGCTACTTTAATGACCTATAGTCGCCTTTCTGGTGAAAGTGAATTAATTGCCTTACGTGGGTGTGGAGTGAGTGTTTATCGCATGGTTTTAACGGCTGTGGTATTAAGTTTTGGAGTCACTATTATGACTTATATATTTAATGAGCAAATTGCCCCCGCCGCCAATTATCAAGCCACTATTACCTTAGAACAAGCCCTCAAATCAGATAAACCTTCCTTAAAACAACAAAATATTTACTATCCCGAATATCGAGAATTTCAAGAAGAAAATGGCAGCAAAAATAAAATACTTTCTCGCTTATTTTATGCTGACCAATTTGATGGTAAAGCCATGAAAGGTTTAACAATTATAGATCGTTCTCGCTCTGGAGTTGATCAAATTGTTGTTTCCGAATCAGCTAAATGGAATAGTAAACAACAAGTTTGGGATTTTTACAATGGTACTATTTATTTAGTAGCAACCGATCGCTCTTATCGGAATATTTTACGATTTGAACATCAGCAATTACAACTCCCTCGCACCCCTTTAACCCTAGCTGAAAATAGTCGAGATTATGGCGAAATGAATATTTCCCAGGCTCTAGAACAATTAGAAATAGAACGTCTAGGTGGTAATGATCAAAAAATTCGCAAACTACAAGTCCGCATTCAACAAAAAATTGCTTTTCCCTTTGTGTGCGTTATTTTTGGTTTAGTTGGCTCGGTTATGGGTAGTATCCCTCAACGCACCGGACGCGGGAAAAGTTTTGGGATTAGTGTAATTGTGATTTTCAGTTATTATTTACTACTTTCTGTTTCTGGAGCTTTAGCACAAGCTGGTATATTTTCTCCCTTCATTGGTGCTTGGTTGCCAAACTTATTTGGGTTAGGAATAGGTTTATTTTTGTTAATACGAGTAGCTCAGAAGTAACATATCGCAAAAATCAAAACTTTAACATCATAACCAAGTTTCAAAGATCCATTGATACCTCAAGCACCTTGTTAATTACTATAAATCATTTAGGGGTCTGAGTATCAGTTTTTTTTATGACTGATTTACTCAATTAAGGTATATATTATTTAATATCTAGCCCTATTTTAATATGAGTAAAATTCGCACTGTCATTATTGAAGATGATGAACTCACTCGCCTTTATATTTGCAAAGCATTACAGCAAAAAGATCAGATTGAAGTAGTTGGAGAAGCTCATAATGCCCGTCGTGGTCTTATTATCTTAAAAAAGCTACGGCCAGATGTAGCAATTGTGGATATAGGTTTACCAGACAAAGATGGCATTGAATTAACCAGGGAAATTAAAGTTAACGCTAATTATTACCAATTATTGAAAACAAGAGTATTAATTTTAACATCTGATCATAATCAAGAATCTGTACTTGCAGCCTTTAAAGCAGGAGCAGACTCTTACTGTACAAAGAATACTCAATTTAATAATTTAGTGGAAGCTATACAGGTAACTGCTGATGGTAATCCTTGGATTGATCCTATAATTGCCCGAATCGTTTTAGAACAAGCCCGACAAAAAAATTCTTTTAAGTCAAATGATCATCAATCATTTATTGACCCCAATATTCTCACCAATAGAGAGCTAGAAGTGTTACAATTGGTAGTCGATGGTTGTGGTAATAATGCAATTGCTGATAAACTGTATATCACAAATGGAACTGTAAAAACACACATTAGTAACATTATGAAAAAACTATGTGCTAATGATCGTACCCAGGCAGCAGTAATTGCAATGCGTCATGGATTAATTGTTTGATATGAACCACGTTTAAGGAGGTGTAAATTCTATATTTATAGTCTGCTGGTGCTAATTGTCTGAAATTAGCAACTAATTTTTTAAGATCCTAATATTAGGATGATATAACTATAATGAATCAGGCAAAAATACTTCATTTATTGCTAATTATGGAGGAATCAGCACTGTGTTAAATAACCCAGGGTTGTATATTTTACTCGTTAGCGTTCATGGTTTAATTCGTGGACAAAATCTAGAGTTAGGTAAAGATGCTGACACTGGTGGACAAACTAAATACGCTGTCGAACTTGCTTGCACATTAGCTAAAAATCCCCAAGTAGAAAGAGTTGACCTAGTAACACGGTTAGTAAATGACCCAAAAATTAGTTCTGACTATGCTCAACCAATAGAAATTCTCTCAGACAAAGCCCAAATTATTCGTATTGCTTGTGGTCCCAAACGCTACCTCAGGAAAGAAGTTCTTTGGCCATATTTAGATACATTTGCTGATGAATTACTCAAACACATTCGCAAAATCGGCAAAATTCCTCATGTTATTCATACACATTATGCTGATGCTGGCTACGTAGGTTCTAGAATTGCCGGTTGGTTAGGAATCCCACTAATACATACAGGTCACTCCCTGGGACGCATTAAACAACAAAGATTATTAGAACATGGTACTAAACAGAAAACCATTGAAGATAATTTTCACATCAGTACCAGAATTGAAGCCGAAGAAATTACCCTAGGAAGTGCAGCTTTAGTAATAGCCAGCACTTATCAAGAAGTTGAAGAGCAATATAGCGTTTATGATCACTACCAACCAGAACGTATGGTAGTTATCCCTCCTGGTGTCACCTTAGAGCGTTTTTACCCAGCCCCAGAGCATTGGCAAAATCCACCTATTCAAAAGGAATTAGACAAGTTTCTCAAAGAACCACAAAAGCCCATAATTATGGCGATTTCTCGCCCAGCTATTCGTAAAAATGTTAGTAGTCTCATTAAAGCTTATGGAGAAGATCCTGAACTGCGCCAATTAGCTAATCTGGTACTGATACTAGGAAAGCGAGAAGACATAATGACGATGGAATCGGGACCTCGTCAGGTATTTATGGAGATATTGCAATTAATAGACCGCTATGATCTTTATGGTCATATAGCTTATCCTAAACATCATCATGCTGATGACGTGCCAGATTTATACCGACTCACAGCCAAAAACCAGGGAATATTTATTAACCCAGCCCTGACAGAACCATTTGGACTAACATTAATTGAGGCTAGTGCCTGTGGTGTCCCCATAATTGCGACTGCGGATGGTGGTCCAAGAGACATTCTTGCGGCTTGTCAAAATGGGTTATTGATTGATCCTCTAAATATTCAAGATATTCAAAATGCTTTGCGAATAGCTCTGACAAATCAAGAACAATGGCAACAATGGTCTAAAAATGGATTAATTAATGTGTCTCAACATTTCTCTTGGGACAGTCACGTAGAGCATTATTTAGACCAAATTCACCAATTATTACCCCAAAAGCGCATTCAATCGCCCTTGAGTCCCCTGGTCAAATCTCCAGCAGATAAACACCCAGACTGGAATGTACAAGATACCAATCACTTACCAACGGCGGATCGGTTTCTAGTGTGTGAAATTGATAATACCCTATTAGGTGATCAAGAAGCCTTAGAAAAGTTAATTCAGAGAATTCATGATCAAGGGAATACAACTGGAGTCGGTATTGCTACGGGTCGCAGCCTTAGAAGTACCTTAAGTCTCCTGGAAGAATGGCGTTTTCCGAGGCCAGATTTGCTAATTACATCAGCAGGAAGTGAAATTTACTACGGTCCGCAGATAGTTCCAGACACAAGTTGGAAAAAACATATTTCTTATCATTGGCGACGGTCGGAAATCCGTAAAGTCATGCAAGATATACCTGGAGTTGAATTACAATCTACGGATGCTCAAGGTAAATTTAAGATCAGTTATTTTGTTGATGAGGCAAAATCACCTGATTTCCGGGAAATTATCCGCCGTTTGCGTCAAAATAGCCTCCAGGTCAAAGGGTTTTACAGCCATAATATGTATCTGGATTTAGTCCCTATTCGTGCCTCTAAGGGAGATGCTATTCGTTATGCTGCTTTAAAATGGGGTTTACCAGTTCATCGCTTTTTAGTTGCTGGGGCTTCTGGTAATGATGAATCCATGTTAGCTGGTAATACTCTAGCGGTTGTCGTGGGAAATCACAGTCAAGAAATTGAAAAGCTGCGCGGTTTACCACAGATTTATTTTGCCCAAAAAAATTATGCTTGGGGTATTTTAGAAGCCTTAGATCATTATGACTTTTTTGGTGACTTGTCCCCAATACCATAACTGTTAAGAGTGTAATCCAAACAAATTCTATGTCAAATTGGTCAACATGGGGGAAATCTATATCCATCTTTATCTGCGTTTATCTGCGTTTATCTGCGTTCAATAATTCTGGAAATCTGATTAATTTGGATTCCACGGTTTTTTGTGAAAATCAAATTTCCCGTAGCAATTCAATATAAAATCTAAAATTTAAAATAGAGATTAGCATCATGACAAACCTTACTCCTAATTCTAGTTTTAGTGTAACTATCCGCTTACAAATTCCCAATCGAGTGGGGATGTTAGCCTCTGTTACCCAGGCAGTCGCCTCCACCGGTGGTAATCTGGGACAAATTGATTTAATTCAACAAAGCAGACAAGAATCTATCCGTGATATTAGCGTTGATGCTGCTAGTACAGAACACGCGGAAACTATTGTACAAGCGGTAAGGGAGTTACCAGATATTCAGGTGCTTGATGTTTATGATCGCACCTTTAATTTACATCGTGGTGGCAAAATCAGTATCGTCAGTAGAATTCCGCTCAAAAGTGTTTCTGATTTAGCTATGGCTTATACTCCGGGAGTTGGTCGCATTTGTAAAGCGATCGCCCAAAATCCAGAGGAAGTGTATAATCTAACTATTAAACAAAATACCGTTGCTATCGTCACCGATGGCAGTGCAGTCTTGGGTTTGGGCAATTTGGGTCCCCTTGCTGCTTTACCCGTGATGGAAGGGAAAGCCATGCTGTTTAAGGAATTTGCCGGTCTGGATGCCTTTCCTATCTGTTTAGATACTCAGGATACAGATGAAATTGTCAAAGCAGTTAAAAATATTGCCCCGGTCTTTGGTGGGGTGAATTTGGAAGATATTGCAGCGCCGCGCTGTTTTGAAATTGAAAAAAGACTGCGAGCAGAATTAAATATCCCCATTTTTCATGATGATCAACACGGTACAGCTATTGTTACCTTAGCAGCATTATTTAATGCTCTCAAACTCGTACAAAAATCTCTTGCAGACATCCGCATTGTGATTAATGGTGCTGGTGCGGCGGGAATAGCGATCGCTCGACTACTTGTCAAAGCCGGTGCAGAAACTATTTTGATGTGCGACTCCAAGGGGATTATTTCCACAAATCGCAGCGATTTAAACGCCGAAAAGCTGGAATTTGCCGTTAAAGCCCAAGGAACTTTAGCCGGTGCAGTCCAAGGTGCAGATGTCTTCATTGGTGTCAGTGCGCCAGGAGTTTTGACACCAGAAATGGTAGAGGGAATGACAAAGGATGCAATTGTGTTTGCCATGGCTAATCCCATTCCCGAAATTCAACCAGAATTAGTACCTAAAAACGTCACGATCATGGCTACGGGTCGGAGTGACTACCCCAACCAAATCAATAACGTCCTGGCGTTTCCTGGGGTGTTTCGTGGAGCTTTAGATTGTCGAGCTAGGACGATTACCAATAATATGTGTTTGCAAGCGGCTAATGCGATTGCTTCTTTAGTTAAGCCTACGGACTTGAATCGGGAACATATTATCCCTTCCGTATTTGACCAGCGTGTTGCTAGTGCTGTGGCTGCTGCTGTCCAACAAGCCGCACGGGAAGAAGGTATTGCTCAAAGTTAATTAGGGCTGGCTGAATAAAATTAGAAACAAGGACAGGTCAGGGTTTTAGGGTTTTTGATCCTCAAAAGGTGTCAGGTTTTTGCATATAAGTTTAGGTGAACAGAAAAAACCGAAATATGTAAAGAAAAGTAAAATCTCCCAAAACCTGTTCCCTGTTTCCCCCTTCACAGACAACTTTTTCTGCTAACCTATTTACAAGCTGATTTCAATAAAATTATGTTTGCTAATCTTTTTGGTTAAAAGAAAAGTCGAGTTTTTTATGCTTTTTTGATAATTTTGAATTTTTCAGCATAGCAATCTGATAAAATTTGTAAGGTTTCTATAAGCTCTGAGCAATGAGATCGACTGGTGTAAGAATCGCAATTGATGCAATGGGAGGGGATCATGCACCCGCTGAAATCGTCGCCGGCGCACTGCGGGCACGAGAAGAACTGGGTGTCAAAATATTATTGGTTGGAGATCCCCAACAAATTGAGGCTGTAATGCCGCCAAAAACAACTATGGCGGACTTGGAGATTGTTCCTGCCGAAGAGGTAATTTCTATGGATGAAGAGCCTCTCAACGCAGTTAGACGTAAACGGAAATCTTCCATCAATATAGCGATGGATTTAGTCAAAAATCAACAAGCAGATGCCGTATTTTCTGCTGGACATTCTGGAGCAGTAATGGCCTCAGCCTTGCTGCGCTTAGGAAGATTACCGGGAATAGACCGCCCAGCAATTGGTACAGTATTTCCCACCATCAAAGCCGGTAAACCAGTCATGATCTTGGATGTCGGTGCTAATGTAGACTGTCGCCCTAAGTTTCTAGAGCAGTTTGCAGTGATGGGGTCAATTTACAGTCAGTATGTTTTGGGAACAGAAAATCCCAAAATAGGTTTATTGAATATTGGCGAAGAAGATACTAAAGGTAACGAAGTAGTTTTTAGTGCCCACCAATTGTTACGGAAAAATACTCAAATTAATTTTACTGGTAATGCTGAAGGGCGTGATGTATTATCTGGTGAATTTGATGTGATTGTCTGCGACGGCTTTGTGGGTAATATCTTATTAAAATTTGCCGAAGCAGTTGGAGGCGTAATTTTGCAAATCCTGCGAGAAGAATTACCCCAAGGGCTACATGGTCAAATCGGGACAGCGATTTTAAAACCCAACCTCAAGCGCGTTAAACAGCGCATGGATCACGCTGAACATGGAGGAGCTTTGCTTTTAGGTGTCAGCGGTATTTGTTTTATTGGTCATGGTAGTTCCCAAGCACCATCTATTTTCAGCGCCATTCGGATGGCTAAAGAAGCGGTAGATAATCAGGTGTTAGTAAGACTACAATCCCAATATCAAATCCTCCAAAATGAAAGTAGTTAGTTGTGGTTTCTCAAGGGTGGAGAGACTACGCTAACAACCATTTGTCACTTGTCATCCAATTTTAGATTTCGGATTTTAGATGAATAAATTAATTATAAGTCTAAAATCCCCTATCTTAAGTCTAAAACGGGAATTGTCATTGGTAATCGTTATTAATGCTTACAAACAAGACAATTGACAACTGACAATTGACAACTGACAATTAAGGATATTAAGAGTGCAAAATTTTCTTAACAATGGCATAGCAATTACAGGTAGTGGTTCAGCAGTCCCAGCAACTTGTTTACATAACCAGGAATTAACTCAATTGGTGGAAACATCAGATGAGTGGATTACCACAAGAACAGGGATTCGTCAACGGCGGTTAGCGCTGCCCCCTGACTCACTCACATCATTAGCTACCGCTGCGAGTCAACAGGCTATTGAAGCAGCAGGAATTACAGCAGCAGACATTGATTTAATTTTACTGGCAACTTCCACCCCTGATGACCTATTTGGAACTGCTTGCCGCGTTCAAGGTGAATTAGGCGCTATCAAAGCAGTCGCCTTTGATTTAACTGCCGCCTGTTCTGGCTTTGTCTTTGGTTTGGTCACTGCCGCACAATACATCAGAACAGGTACTTATCAGAATGTACTCTTAATTGGGGCCGATATCCTCTCCCGATGGGTAGATTGGCAGGATAGGCGCAGTTGTGTATTATTTGGTGATGGTGCTGGGGCGGTGGTATTACAGGCTAATAAAAGCGATCGCTTATTAGGATTTTCTCTCAAAAGTGATGGTTCTCAAAACCATTATCTCAACCTGACTTATCATGCTTCTACCGCAGAATTGACACCAGATATTCATATACCTACGGGTAAATATCACCCTATTACCATGAACGGTAAAGAAGTTTACCGCTTTGCTGTGCAAAAAGTTCCAGAAGTGATAGATAAAGCTCTCTTTGCGGCTAATCTCAAGGTTGAAAATATAGATTGGCTAGTATTACATCAAGCAAATCAAAGAATTATCAATTCCGTTGCTGAACGTTTAAATATTCCTGAAGATAAGGTTATCAGTAATGTTGCTGATTATGGTAACACATCTGCTGCATCTATTCCTCTAGCCTTAGATGAAGCGGTGAGAGCCGAGAAGATTAAATCTAGTGACATAATTGCTATATCTGGCTTTGGTGCCGGTCTTTCTTGGGGTGCGGCCATTTTTCAGTGGGGAAGATAAACAATTTAAAAGTCAAAAGTCAAAAGTAGAAAATTACAGCAGTTTGAGATCAAAAGCGGTACAAAGATGGTAAACTTTAAAGATGGAAAAAAAAGAAAATAATTGAGATATATATGGCAGCAGCATATTCGACTGATATAAGACAAA
>NZ_JACJTO010000025.1 GCF_014698755.1 Aphanizomenon flos-aquae FACHB-1287
TTTGTCTTATATCAGTCGAATATGCTGCTGCCATATATATCTCAATTATTTTCTTTTTTTTCCATCTTTAAAGTTTACCATCTTTGTACCGCTTTTGATCTCAAACTGCTGTAATTCTGGCTAGAGAGGAATTTTTGCGTTTGAGATGTGCCTGTTGTTTATCATTTAGATCACCTTTGGCTTTTGTCTGGGTGATGGTTTTGGCAATTTCTTCGGCTTTTTCTTCTTTGACTAAGTTTGTTCCTTCCTCTGTCCACAGACGAGTATCTACACAACAATAAAGCTTTAAATGGTGAATATTCCAGGGTTCTCCTTTGCCTTCTTCTTCCTGCCAAGAGATACGACCACTACGCAGGGTAAATAAGGCACTAGAATGTTGATTTTTACTATTTTTCTTAATTTGTTGATCTTCTAGGAAACGTTGAAACCAGTGAAGTTGGCGAGAATCACAATAAATTTGAAAGGTATGCTCACTTAAACCATTAAATTTTACACATATCCGCCCGAATTGATTTTTAGACCAAACTAAATCTTCGTTGGTTTCATAAGCGACTGGAAACGGCACTTGACTGGATTTTCTTAACAGAATGTTTTGCCAGAATTTCGCCTCTGTTTCATTTTCAGGGACGGTCTGAGTGGCATTAAAAAGAGTTTCTAATCTTATGGTGTCGGTTAAATCTCGTCCTTTGGGAATTCGAGCCGCTAATTTTTCTGTAAGGCGTTGAATTTGGATTTCTACTTTGCGGCGACGTTGAGCAAATTTATCGGTGTTTTCTGCTTTATTGCTAATTTTACAGCCATTTTTGAGTAAATAACTAATGGCACAACGAGTTAAATTATCTTCTGTATTACTGTAAGTGTCGAATAGGTTTTTTGATAAATTACGTTCGCTATCTGAAGTTGGAGATTTTTTCCCTTTTTTAGTCTTTTTACTTTTCGCTGGTTGAGTTTCAGCAGGATTTTGGGGAGCAAATTGAGCCAAAATTTCGGCAGATTTAGTCTGAAGTATATCCAAGGAGACTCCACTGGCTTCTACTAATTCAGTATCACTATTGAGCATTTCTAACCAGCGCAGTTTGCCGTCTAGTTGGGACTGAAACCGCTTCATTAGGGCAAACCAGGATTTATAAATATAGTTTACTGATGCTGTGGCACTGGTGTAAAACCTTGCAGGTTGCCCCATGAAGCGCGGATCATTTTTCAAGGGTTCACACAGTTCTTTGACTATACCTGTGGGGTGTTTACCTTTTTGTCGCCATGTTTCAAATTCTGGGTGTTTACCAATTTGACTCAGTAGTTCGTTAATCAGTGGCGTGTTTTTCTCTACCATCAATTGCCATAGCTGTTGACGGGTAGTTTCACTGACTACTAAACGACACTGAATAGTGATTTGGCTCATACTTAATAAACATATTTGTCTAATACTAACATATTTGTATTGTAGCAGCTTTCTGTAAAATGTTTTTTATGCAAGAAAAATTTTTCACAAGTAAGGAAGCGGCTCAAATTACAGGTTGTACTCTCCGCCAGATTCAGTATTGGCGAGAGAAGGGGATTGTTGTGCCTGTGATTGGTGATACGGGTACGGGACGCAGTATTTATTACTCCAGGTCTAATCTGGTAGAACTGGCTGCTTTGGTATATTGGCTGTCTACGGGGATAAGTTTTGATATTGCCTGTGAAACCCTGAAACAACTGAAGGAACAAGAACCGGAGTTGTTTATTTCTGGTCAGGGGAGGCGGTTTATGTTGTTGTTATCACAGGATGATTCGCTTTCTTTGGTAGAGTTTGATAGGGAAAGAGCGATCGCATCCCTGGATGAAGGTAAAGCTGTGATTCCTGTATGGTTAGATGTTGTTTATGAAAAAATAAGTGAATTAATATGAGCAATAACCAAAATGATAGTTATGCTAATCTTCCTGACGAACTTTTGGAAGATATTTTAGAAGATGCGCCCAAAATAGCCGATAAAATAAAACCACTATTTGAGGAATTACAGCAACAAAGAAAAACACTACATCAAACATTAGATGATAATAATTTAATTTGTAGAGTTGGTGATTTAGAAAATCCTCCAAGTCCTTCTGTTGCTGCGGTTGATGGAGGACAAGCTATTGAAAAATCTATCGGTGCTGATACTTTAATTGCTGTTGCTGTTGGGGTTGAAGGTTTAGTAAGAGAGGATAAGCGAAGATGGAGTTCAGTTCAATATAAAAATTGGCAAGATGTACTTCCTCATAGTTCTGAAAGTAATCCTAAAGTAACTAGAGGGGCAATGACAGCTTTAGAATTATTAGTAATTAGTAAAACTCCTCATGATGTAGTAATTGCAGATGGTTCTCATCAAACACCTGTAATTGGAATTAATAGTTTAACCAGTATGTCAAGTTTAGATGAGCCTCATTTTCAACAAGCAACATGGGACATAATTAATAAATTTGATGTTATAGATTCTCTCAAAAAAACTATGACAAATCCTAATGTTGTCTATATGGTTAAATATGATTCTTCACAAGATATTGGTTTAAGTTTTTTGAAAAATTTTAATTTAAAACTTGATGATAAAACAATAATGACATTAATTTTAAAATCTGACGAGTTTACAAAACCTTTACCTGTGGGTCGAACTCCTAAGACACAAGAGGTTTGGAGTTCTCTAAATATTTCACTTTCTGATAAATTTGATTTTTATGGACAAAGAGATAATATTAAAGAGGAATTAAATAAAGCTATTGTTTTACCTAAAAGTCACAAAATATACTTTACGTACTATAAACCTTATCAGTGGTCTCCTGCTTATAGAATAGAAATCAAGGAAAACTGTGCTAAATCAGAAATTGAGCTTGCTAAAGTATTAAAAGCTGTTAAAGAGCAAGTTGTTTCTACTGAAATCAAAGAGCCTTACCCCCAGTATTTAGCTGATATGATGGCTAAAAGTATTAGTGGAGGTTTAGAAGCACTACGAGCGGTGGTACAATATCAATTTAGTGATAACCCTGATTTTCTTCAGCTACTTACCCAATCTTACAGGACTTAATTAATACTTAGGAGAAACTATGGATTTGCTTGATTTACTCAATAACCAATCAGATGAATTTAATATTGGTAGTGTTGGTTCGCCAAGTAATACAACAGAAATTCTGATTGACATTAATCAGAAAAGCGAAAAAAAGAGAAATTTAGGACAATTAGTATATCTTATTCAACCACAAGAACAAGAAAAATTAGTCGTTATTGGACAAATTAGTGAAATAGAAACTAAAAATCGTTGGCATGAAGATTTAACCTTTAGAGGGATCATCAAACGTAGAGGTTCACTACCTCATTTAAGTGAAAAAGCTGATGTAAGAACAGCTAAGTTGAATGTACAGGCTTGTTTTAGTATTGCACCAGATGGCAAAATTAGCGAAGGAATATTAGGAACATCTCCAGCTACAGGTACTCCAATTTTTTCTGTTCGAGATGAAATTTTAGATAACCTTTTAGCACAGTATAAAAATCAAATTATTTATTTAGGCCATGCTTATGCTACTGATGTGAAAATGCCACTTTGGTTAAAGCATTTTGATAGAGATCCAAAAGATGCTAAAGATGATGAAAAAACAGGTGCAGGAGAGGCTTATCATATAGGTGTTTTTGGTAAAAGTGGATCAGGAAAATCTGGTTTAGCAGCTTATATGTTGTTAGGATATGCTAGACATAAAAATATGGGAATGATTTTTATTGATCCTCAAAATCAATTTGCAAGTGATAAAGATTTACCCTTGAAATTGCATGATTCTTTAAAAAAATTAGGTAGAAAGGTTGAAGTTTATAGTCTAACTAATCAAATTAGACTAGGAACAGAAAGTAATGCTGTAAGCCTTTTTTCTTCTATTTTATTGAAAGCGGATTTTTATGCAAATATAGGTGTTAAATTTAAAGAAAATCAAAAGGATGCAGCTGAAAGAGTTAAAATAATTATAGCCAATATTTTATCTCAATCAAAAACAGAGTTAAAAAAAGCTCCTGATGATTTACTTATTCAGTTAATTCAATCACTTAGAAATGATAGTGTTGCTTTGGAAAGAATTTATTCAAGTAAAGAATCAAGAAAACGTTTAGAAAATACTCTTGATGATATTATGAATAATTCTCTGGAACTTAAAAGAATTAAAGAAGAAATATGGCAGCCTGTATTAGATTTATTTCTTGAAAAAGATAGTAAAGGTAATCATAGGACTTCATTATGGTATATTGTTCAAAAATCTGTTACAGATGAACAAAAACCGATTGTTTTTTTAGATATTCAAGGAAAAGGTGCAACTTTTGCAGAGAATGATGAAATCAAGGCACTCATTTTAAAAGAAATTAGTATTACTTTAAAAGTAGCTGGTGAAAAAGCTTTTAATCAAGATAAAAAATTAAATTGCTTAATTTGTCTTGATGAAGCTCATAGATTTGTTAAATCTTCTTTTGGTAGTGATGATAATACCGAAATGTCTAATTTAACAAGAGCTTTTGTTGATGGTGTAAGAACAACCAGAAAGTATGGATTAGGTTATATGTTTATCACTCAAACTATAGCATCTTTACATAAGGAAATAGTTCAACAATTAAGACTTTATGCTTTTGGATATGGTCTAACTTCTGGAAGTGAATACAGACAAATTGAAGAATTAGTAAGCGATAAACAGGCTTTGAGCTTATATAAATCATTTGTTGATCCTCAAAGTAATAAACAATATCCTTTCATGTTTCTCGGTCCTATTTCTCCTTTGTCTTTTACAGGCTCGCCTTTATTCATTCAAATGTTTACAGAATTTAATCAATTCAAAGAAGCTAATAAATTAGTAGAACAATCTCAGGGTAATTTACTTAATCAAAACACACTTTAAACATGAAGCCTAAACAATTAAATAGAATCAGAATAGAATTATTAGCAAAATTAGCAGAGTATGGCGTTGAATGGGATGTTGATTCAGAAAAGCTAATTGCTAATGACTTAAAACTAATGCAAAAACAATTAGCTCAACATACTAATTTAGGAGGACTAAAATATGAAAATAAATTCAAAGATTTTTTAGCTAAACCAGAAGAAATAGATATTCTTCAAGTTAATCCTTATTTAGAAATGGTTGAAAATCAGAATCAAAGAGAACTTTGGAAGTATGCTACAACTTTCTGGTCAATTCCTGTTACAAATGGTTATGGTAGAAGAATACGTTTTCTAGTATTTGACGAACAGAATCATAAGTTAATTGGCATTTTTGGATTGAGTGATCCTGTTATCGGTTTAGGAATAAGAGATCAATATATTGGTTGGACAAAAGAACAAAAGTTACAAAGATTGTATAATTGTATGACTGCCTATATTTTAGGAGCAGTACCACCTTACAATTTAATTCTTGGCAGTAAATTAATTGCTTTATGCTTAATGTTTCCAGAAGTTAGAGAAGTTTTTTATAATAAATACAAAGATAAAATATCTCTCATTTCTGGAGAAAATAAACAAGCTCATCTTTTATACATAGATACTTTAGGAGCTTTTGGTAAATCTTCTATATATAATCGCTTGATGAATTGGAAATTTATTGGTTATACAAAAGGTCAAAGTCATTTACATATAACAGCTAATGGAAGTTGGGAATTAATTAAACAAGTTGTTTCTGAAGATTTTTTTAATACCTATAAATTTGGACAAGGTCCCAATTGGAAAATGAGAGTTTTAAAAGAGGGACTCAGAGAATTAGGATTTTCAGCAGATATGGTAAGTATTGGTTGGCAAAGGGGCTATTATAGTTGTCCATTAGCAGAAAATTGGCAAGAATATCTTGTAGGAGAATCTGATATACCACAGTGGAAACCTTTTAAAAAAGATGATTTAATTGAGTATTGGAAAAATAGATGGATAATAACAAGATTAGAAAAATTAGACAATGCTTTAAAAGTAGATTAATATTATAAAAATATTTTATTT
This sequence comes from Aphanizomenon flos-aquae FACHB-1287, assembly GCF_014698755.1. GTDB lineage: Bacteria > Cyanobacteriota > Cyanobacteriia > Cyanobacteriales > Nostocaceae > Dolichospermum > Dolichospermum flosaquae. Next base: position 5,961 of record NZ_JACJTO010000025.1, read on the forward strand.
ATCTTTATTAATCATAAAATAATAGAGTAATTATTTTATTTTCTATAACCTTTGTTAAAATTATCTAAAAATCACTCTAGTAAAATTATCTAAACCGCATGACAGAACAAGAAAAAACTAATCATTATTTTGTTGACGAAGCAGGAGACTTAACATTTTTTGACAGAAAAGGCAGAATTATAGTAGGAGAACCAGGAGCATCTAAATTTTTTATGGTAGGTGTAGCCCAAATTTTTCAACCATAACAAGTAACTTTAGAACTTGCAGAACTCAGAAAACAACTTTGTTCTAATCCACGCTTTAAAGACATTCCCTCAATGCAACCCTCAGCCAACAAAACAGCAATTACCTTTCATGCAAAAGACGATCATCAAGATGTCAGAATGGAAGTATTTAAACTAATGCAAACTTTTGAAATTAAAATGTATATAGCTATCAGATATAAAGCAGAATTAGCAGTAGCTACTCAAAAAACTTATGAAACTCTGAGCAAAAAGACAAATCAAGATGATATATATGATGATCTAGTCAAACGACTATTTAAAGATAGATTACATAAAGCAAATATTAATCATATCGTTTTTGCTAGACGTGGTAAAACTGCACGGGAAGAAGCACTACAACAAGCTATTAATCAAGCAAAAAGAAATTTTGAAACAAAATGGAAAATATCTTCCGATAGTACAACTATTATTAAACCAGCTTACCCATCAGAGTATGCAGGGTTACAAGTTGTTGATTACTATTTATGGGCTTTACAAAGATTATATGAACGTCATGAAGATAAATATTTTATTCCACTTGCTCAAAAATACAGGATGATTATGGATTTAGATGATCGGCGAAATAAGAACTATGGAGAGTGGTACACCGATTCTAACCCGCTATCATTGGATAAACTTAAATGGTTTGTGGGCTAGGTTTAAGTAGACAAGCCACTTAAACACACGGCATGAAGCCGACGTTCACCCACAGTTATATTATATCATTGATATTAAAAACTTGCAAATAATGTAATGAATTAAAACCAATATTGTGGTTAATATGTACCATAAAATAGCAAGCGATCGCTCATGATATCCTAAATTTTCTTTTGATGTTGTACCATCTCCCCAAACGGCATAAAACACCTTTGACACCAACCATCAACCCACAACGCCGGAACTTTAAACCTAGCCCCACAATTAGGACATTCAGACAGCAAACTTAAATGATGATGCTGACACCCCTGAGTCACCTTAAACTGCCACTCAATCCGATGACAAGGCGACTCTATATAACAAGCAGCACAAAGCCGAATAGGTTCAAGATTCATTCCCACCCCAGCAGGTGGTAACATCTGCTCTAACCTATCAGCATCAACCCCCACAACCTTAGCCAAAGCCTCCAATTGTTGCCGATAAGGAGGGGGATTAAAACGAAACTTTTCCCATCTGGATATCGCACCCCCAACCCCAGCAGCCTTACCTAAACCAGTAGTGGTTAAATCATTTGCCCGTCGAAAGCGTCCCAAAAAATGACTCAAACTTTCTCCCGGATATGGTTCTACCTGAAACAACCAAGGATTAATTTCCCCAACTTCCATTATTTATACTCCGCCGTTACTTCCTTGAGAGTTTCCAAATCAATCTTTGATAATCCCTTCTTTAAAGCCCGAATAGCCGACTAGAAAGAGAATCATATCCAGCAACCCAATATAACCCCCAGTTGCCTCACCCAAAGTCTTCAACATTGCCTTACTAGAAAGATTAGAAGCAACAGGCAGTTTTAAAACTTGCTTTTCCCAAATCTCCACAGTGCGCTTAAAATCTTCCCCAGAAAACTTACCAAACCGATGACAGGCGCGAAAACGGTTATAAACCTGCTCATCTCGCTTGATTACAGCGTCTAATCGGTCAGTACCCACCAAAATCACCGCAATTTCCAATTTGTCAAAAATATCCCGCACCTCCGCAAAAGTTTTTTAAAACGATCAGCTTCATCAATAATCAGCATTTCTACCCCACACCCTTTGAGAACCCGCAGCGTTCTATCTCTAATCTCTGCCACCGTTCCCTTAGCCATTTGATACTTCAAATGCTCAATAATTGTGGCAAATAACTCCTTAGCACTACATTCTTGAGGTATTTGGATATAAGCAACAGGCACAGTTGGCGGTTTTCCTGGTTCTTGTTTAGGTTTATGCCTGAGTCTGTAGGCATCACAACCCATAGTTTTACCCGTTCTTGACTCTCCTAGCACCCTACCAGACTGCCGTGATTGTCGCTTACCATCTAACCAATCATGGAGCATTTTCACCTGTTCCAAGGGAATAAAACTCTTCCGATTCAATCGGTGAATTTCTGCTTGTAATTTCTCATCATTAGGGAGAATATCACCTAATTCTTGAGCAACACTTTCGGCTTGTTGTGAAGTCATGATTTACCACCCGTAATCTTCGCGCATTTGTTCATAATCAAAAACCTCTGGCATATCTGGTTCTGAGGCAGTTTCCACAGATACCACTTCTATTTCTTCAAATTCAACAATCACAGGTTTTTTAACCTTTTCAACTACAATCTGTTCTTCTTTTTGGCGTTTTTTTTTCGTTTTCTTTTGCTTAACAAAAGTTTCTCTGTCTCTTACCTCAGCCAAAATCGAACGATTGCTAATCTCTTTACCTGCTTGTCGAATCCTGCGACTCATGGCTTTAGCCTCATCCAGAGATAATTCTTCAGTCTCCAAATCTTGAGCATAAGCACGAGCTAAAAATTCTTCTTGAGAACCTGTTTGGCGATAAACCAAGATAGTTGTAATGTCTTTGGGGTTAAATCGCAACACCACGCTTTCCCCTGCATAACCAGCCAGATTTTCACCCCGATATGTCAGATTTTCAAATTGCAGATATCCACCCCTGTAAATCGAGCGTCGAGTTTGTTTCATTAAACAAATACGCAAATCTTCTTCTGAGATTAAATCAGGTGCAACAATTAACCCAGCTTCCCATCTTTGATAACGAGTTTGATCTCCTAAACGAGCATCAATACTTTGGTTATATTTGTCTATGAGATACCTTACCAATAGACGTTCTAATTCTCGTAAAGTTAAACAAGCTTCTTTCTCCGCTTCCTCTGGACGTTCCTGAACATTTGAACCTGTGTATTCTGGTAAGGTAGAAAATAAATCAGTATTTAAAGTACCAAAAGGACGTTCGACAATACCGCCTTCACTGGGGCGATAGCGAAGCGCTCCGTAGGAATCTCGGAGATGGCAAGCAAATCCTAACTGCACACCAATCTGTTGCAAATGGTTAGAGCGAAAATCTTTACCCCCATCAGTAAAAAAGTGTTCTGGTTTGCCATAAGTTCCCCATTCCTGATGTAGTCCGTATTCTGCCCCATATTTTTTAGGTAATATGGCATGACGTAGCGCCTAAGCCACAACCTGAGAACTTGGTGAGTCAAAACCTAAATTAATGCCTATGATACACCGGGAGTAAGTATCTATAACTGTTGTCAGCCAAGGACGAGCTAAAAGTTCACCGTGTTTATCCACCAGTAAAATATCAGCACGAGTATGGTCACACTGCCAGATATGATTGCTGTATTCTACTGATAAATCTAGTCCGTCACGGGTTTTCAGTGATAATCGAGAACCGCGCCAACCAGGAGTGCGGATGCTTTTTGCTTTTTCTTGCTTTTCAATCACAGGTTCAAGAATACGGTAAACAGTCATGTGAGAAGGAGGCTTGACACCTAGTTGATCCGCTCTTACCTTCACTCTGATTACTACTTGTTGGCGAGTCATGCGTTTACCGCCCTTATTACCTTCCTTATAAGTCTTGAGAATAAACTCCTGCCAGTTTTCATCAACTCGGTGCTTACCCTTATCAACCCGGTCAGTTTTTTGGCGGTAACACTTTCAGTTTCTAAGTTATCTGGAGTTATAGGTGTTTCATTCCTCATATACATTGATGTTTAATTGGAACATATTTGTACATTATAAATCAAAAGTGACATTTAATGTGTGAAATTTTCAGAAGTAGAGTAGTTTACATGGATTTTAGGAATTGACACTTAAATTGTTAATTTTCCTTTTTTTGACAATTAATTTGTTAAAAAAGTTTTCAGAAAATGATTAGAAGGTATAACAACTAAACCCTGCTATAATCCTTATTAAAGCAGGGTTTCAATAGTTTTTATTTTTTGTGACAATATTCTGTTAAATTGTCAAATAATTAGTTAATGTACAAAATTGGCTGATTAAAACTCAAGTCGCACGATTACTGTATATTGGGAGAATGGCTTGCTTTTAATGAAAGTGCGATGCTTTCGGCGAGCGGAGCTATCGCTCTAAATAAAGTTTTATGAACTATATTTAAATATTATTATTGCAGCAATGGATAATACTCCTGTACTCTTGAAGAATATCAATCAATATCATGACAATGTGATGGTTGAAATCTGAAACTATACTTTAATTCAGCGTAAAAAACGGAATGTCACAGTCTGGACTACTTGAACTAGCATACGAAAAACTTCACTGGCCAACTCCACAAGAAATTTTGGAGCCATCTGGTGCTGGTCCAAGTGTTTATGCACGAATCGCTAAAGAAAAATTAGGTAGAACTATCAGCAAACTTTCAGATGGTTATGGTGTGCAAATAGGCGTGCTGTCGGCAAATCCTCAAGGTGACTCAACAGAAACACCTATTGCCTTAGTGTGCGATTTTCCAGGAGAAGTATCAGAGGAAACATTAAAGAAAACTTATAGACTTGCTTGGAGTTTTTCGCGTACGCCATCACTCATTACAACAGAACCTAACCGATTAAGAATTTGGACGTGCTATGAAGAACCTCCAAAAGAAAAAGATATTATCAATCCCATAATTGATATTTCCAAACGGGAAATTGAGTCATTTAATCAGGTGTCTCTTTCAGGTCAAGCTGCTGAAACTTTGCGGTTACACTGGGCTGATTTAGTATCAGGTCAATTTTTTCAAGAACATAGCCAGCGATTTCAACGCAGTCAAGCTGCTGACCAAATATTATTGAAAAATCTGAAAAGTGTTAGGGAAAGACTTCAAAAAAAAGAACTTGATGATGACACAATTCATGATTTATTAGTAAGAATTATTTTTATTCAATTCCTTTTTGACCGTCAAGATTCTGACGGTAATCCTGCCTTAAATACAACTTTACTGGATTACTTGTATACAACTGAGAAATTATTATCGGCTAGATACTCTCGTTTAGCTGACATATTAAGAAATCATAGAGATACTTATAAATTTTTCCGTTGGCTCAACGGCAAGTTCAATGGTGATTTATTCCCAGGTAAAGGTGCTACTGAAGAAGAACATGAAGCTGAATGGCAAATAGAAGAACAAAAAGTTAAACAGCCTCATCTAAATATACTTGCTGATTTTGTTAGTGGTCAGAAAGACATTGAAACTGGACAATTAAGCCTATGGCCATACTACCATTTTGACGTTATACCTTTGGAGTTTATTAGCAGTATATATGAAGAATTTGTCAGTAAAGAATCTGGCACAGGAGTTCATTACACACCAGAACATATAGTTGATTTTGTACTAGATGGTGTTTTACCTTGGGATAGTGAAGAATGGGATATGAAGATTCTTGATCCTGCTTGTGGTTCAGGAATTTTTATAGTTAAAGCATTCCAACGTTTAATTTATAGATGGGAACAAGCTCATCCAAAAACAATTCAGCCAAGTGATTTAAAATATTTACTAGAAAATAATTTATTTGGTGTTGATGTAGATGCTCAAGCTGTAAGAGTCGCATCTTTTAGTCTGTATTTAACCATGCTAGATAAAGTTGAACCTCAATATTATTGGGAGAATGAGTTTCGCTTTCCTAGATTACGTGAACGTCAATTAATTGCTGCTGATTTTTTTCAAGAAGATAAAGAAGGTTTTCGTTCTGTTGAAGATGCTAGTAAATATGATTTAGTTGTTGGTAATGCACCCTGGGGTAAAAATACTGTCACTCCGGCAGCAAAATCTTGGGCTAGAGATGTTTGGACAATAACCTATGGTAATATTGGTCCACTTTTCCTGCCAAAAGCTGCTGCTTTAACTAAATCTGGTGGACAAATAGCAATGATGCAACCTGCACTGGCTTTGATTTTTAATCAGGTCGGCACTGCTCAAGAATTTAGATCCAGACTTTTTTCAGAGTTCAAAATTGACGAAATAGTTAATTTGTCTGCATTGCGTTTTGGACTTTTCAAAGATGCTATTTCTCCAGCTTGTATCATCACTATGTCAGCAATGCCTCCTGACGGTGAGCCTTTGATATACATTTGTCCCAAGCCCGTTATGACAAATGAGGATGACTATCATATAGTAATTGAGCCAGATTATATTAATATAATTTACCCACAAGAGGCAATAACAGATCCATTAATTTGGACAGCTTTAATGTGGGGAGGAAGACGCGATCTGAATCTTATTAGGAGATTAAGTAGATTTAATAATCTTACACAATTAGAGAATAATAATATTGCTATTACTAGTCAGGGAATAATTAGAGGTACTAATAAACAAAGGTATAATCATCTTTTAAATAGACGAATTTTAGAAACGAAAAATTTCCCAAAAAATACATCTATTTGTATTAGTAAAAATGATTTTTCTATTAATCAAGATCCCTACGCTGAACGAGGAAGATCAACAAAAATAGATGCTTTCAATTTACCACAATTAATAATCAAGCAAAGCTGGCTAGTAGAAAATAAACGATTTAGAGCAGAACTAACTGAATTAGATGGAACTAATGAAGGAATTATTTGCTCTAGTAGCTATGTCAGTGTGCACATTGCCGAAGAAAATTCTTTAATATTAGAAGCAGCTTGTCTGAGCTACAACAGTAAATTAGCTGTCTATTATCTACTACTTTCAAGTGGTCGTTTTGCCTCTTATATTCCAGAAGTCAATATAGACGATTTACTGCGTGTGCCAATACCTGAATTATCGGTAGGAGATTTGCAGAATATAAAAACATTTGATGATATAGATGAGCGTATACGACAAGCTTTTGAATTTAAAGATAGTGAATGGGTGCTAATTAATGATCTATTTAATTACACTCTGCCAGACTTTAAAGGAGATGGTGCTTCTCCAGGACGCAAAAGAACTCACCGTATAGATAATAATCAATCTCAGAATAATACTGAACCTGAACTTACGGCATATTGTGAGTATTTCTTGCGAGTTCTTAAAGCAGGATTTGGACAAGATAAACAAGTTTGCGCCACCATATTTCAGGAACAAACTAAGACTCTTCTTCCTGTCCGCTTAGTAGCTATTCATCTTAATAAACCTGATTCTGAAGGTATTCATATTAAACCTATGGACTCCCCTGATTTAATGGAACGCTTGGAAAATTTAAATAAGTTGTATCTAGAAAGAGGAAGTATAGAAGACGGTGGCATCTTTTATCAGCGTGTTGCCAGGATTTATGATTCTGTAGAATTGAATGGGGTGAAAATTCCTACTATTTATTTAATCAAACCTGACAAAATTCGTTATTGGACTCGCTCTATGGCTTTAAGAGATGCTGACGAAGTGGCCGCAGATATTATGACATGGCGAACAACATTTGATGAAAAATCGCAGCTTATAGAGGAGTCATACTAATGGTTAGAAGAGGTAAAACAATTCCAGAATTACGTTGGAAAGATACACCGGACTTTGTTGAAGTAGCAAAAGGTTGGAACAATGATGCAATAACAATTCTCGTCAAACTTGTCTGGGAAGGATATGATTTGCTGGTTGCCGAGATTCTATCACAAATTAATTGTGATGAAGCAGACGAGCAAATAGAAAGGAGCATCACTCAATCTCTTGAGCGCAGAATCCGCAGAAATATGACGGGAGATGAGCCATTTGATGTTCAACATGAAGTTTACGAAATAGAAAGTAGTCAATCAGCACAAGCACAACCACCACAATATGATATTGCATTTTATCTAATCTCTAATGAGAGGATTATCTGGCCTTTAGAAGCTAAAGTGTTGAAAACAGATGGCGCAGTAGGGGACTATATAAAAGAGATAAATGAAAACTTTATAACTTGTAGATATGCACCCTTTTCTAGTCAAGGAGGAATGCTGGGTTATCTTTTTTCTGGTGATCCTAACAAAGCTTTTACCAATATTGAAACTAAAGTACCATGCACATTAAATGATCATCCAGATTTTCCAATTCGTGATCACAAAACCTCGGATCACCAACGAGTAGTTCCTCCGGGAAAATCATATCCTGCTGAATTTCGCTGTCACCATTTACTATTAAAAATAGCTACTAATAATATACCTTCAGTATAATTAATTCAAAACTTACTCAAATACCCTTCTGACTCTTTACCATCTCCCCAAAAGACGTAAAACACCGATGACACCAACCATCAACCCACAAAGCTGGAACTCTAAACCTACCCCCACAATTAGGACACTCAGACAACAAACTTAAATGATGAAGCAGACACCCCTGAGTTACCTTAAACTGCCACTCAATCCGACGACAAGGCAGGGGAAACGCATCTAAATTTTATTGATAAAATACCGTTTTAATACATGAACCAAGAAATCCTATTAATTAGAATTAATATAACTACTCTTGTATCTTAATATATTGTGTTATTTATTCGTGTAATTAATTCTGTCTAATTACTTATTATGTTCTAAAAATGCGTCACTATTGGAACTATAAACAAAAGGTATATCTAATATTTCTGCATAGTTAAGTGCTTGCTGCATTCCACTACCAACACCGTAGTTATTATCTTTCGCTTCAATGACATTAATTTGGATATTAGATTTGTAATAAAGAATATAATCAGCGCGTTTACTTTCTCCTCTTGTGCTAATTTACCTCTTACATAGACTCGACCGGCTGTAAAAGGTACTTCTTCACGAATTTGGGTGTATAAATTCCATGCTGCTGTTTGTACTATAGCTGGAGTTATGTATTTAGTACAGATATCGCGCTCACTGAGGGCTTTTTTGTCAAAGTCCATAGGATTTATTCTTGTTATGTCTTCAGCACTTATATTACTTATTGTATCAGTAACTGCAATTTTAACAATCACTTTCCCTGACATTTAAAAAAAAATTGTTTTGAGATTGTAAATTTTTGTAAAATTGATGTCTTTAAAACTAGAAATATGCCTATTAGATAGCTAAACTAACAAAAAGTGCATCTGTACTCTTAACAATCAAAATTGTCAATGTGGCACAATAGCTTGAATGATTCCAATTCAACTTATCATTAAAAACTTTCTCAGTTACCGTGATGCAGCTTTAGATTTTAGCGGCTTGCATACGGCGTGTATTTGTGGTTCTAATGGTGCGGGAAAATCTTCCCTTTTAGAAGCTATTACTTGGGCAATTTGGGGCGAAAGCCGTGCTACTGTTGAGGATGATGTCATTCATTCTGGCGCGAAAGAAGTCCGCATTGATTTCACTTTCCAAAGTGGTCAGCAAACTTATCGGGTAATTCGCAACCGGGTCAGGGGTGGAACTAGTATTTTAGAATTTCAAATTGAAACTACTTCCGGTTTTCGTGCTTTGACTGGTAAGGGTTTAAAAGCCACTCAGGATGTAATTCTCGAACATATTAAGTTAGATTATGAGACTTTTATTAATTCTGCTTATTTGCGTCAGGGAAAAGCCGATGAATTTATGCTCAAACGTCCCGCTGAACGTAAGGAAATTTTAGCAGAATTATTGAAATTAAATCAGTATGATGAACTAGAAGAAAGGGCAAAAAATAGTTTTAAAATATACAGAATACGCGGAGAAGACTTAGAACGTTCTTTAGAAAATATTAAGGTTCAACTTCAACAACGGGAAATAACGGAAAATCAACGCGCTGAATTAGAAGCACAACTACAGGATTTACAACAGGTACAAACCTTTGAAAATAGTCAATTACAAAGTTTACAAGTTATTCAACATCAAAGACAAAATTGGGAACAACAATTAAATTTTTTGCGCCAAAGATATGATAATCTCAGTCAAGATAGCGATCGCTTACAACAAGAACAAATAGCTGTAAAATCCCAATTAGCAGACTTAGAAAAGATCTTAAATCAAGAAGTTGATATTCAAGCCGGTTATACTCAATATCAAAATCTCCAATCTCAAGAAGAAATCTTGTCCGGTAAATTTGAACAACATACCCGCGCTACTAATTTAAAACAACAAAAACAACAACAGTTATATAAACAAACTCAAGATTTAGAACGTCAATTACAACAAGCTGAAGCTCAATTAGCAGCTTTAGAACAACAAGAACAAGAAATTATTCAAACCCTAAGTAAATCTGGAGATATTGAAACAGCTTTATCACAATTAAATAATGCCCGTCAGCATTTAGCTAATTTAGATCAATTGCAAATGCAAGTAACACCATTATTACAACAAAGGGTAAAATTACAAACTCAATTAGATCGTACTCATGCTAGTTTAGTAGCAAAATTAGAGCAAATCCAAGCCACAGAAAAACAATTACAAAATCAACACCATCGTCAACCCCAATTACAACAAGCATTAACAGAAATAGGAACGCAGATTGAAGAATTAGAAAAAAAGCGCGTTTATCTACAAAGAGTCCAGGAAAAAGGCCAGGAAAGACGACATTTTATTGAACGGTTACAAGCTCACCAAGGAGATTATGAAAAGTTATTAGCAGAACTAGAACAAAAATTGCAAATGTTACAAAATCCCGATGCTCTTTGTCCTTTATGTGAACGTCCTTTAGATGAACATCATTGGAGTAAAGTTATCGAAAAAACTCAATCAGAATATGAAGATACTCAAGGACAATTTTGGGTAGTCCGGGAACAAATGGCGTTTTCAGATCGGGAAATTCAGGTACTCAGACAGGAATATCGAGAAATATCCCAAAAGTTATCCGGTTATGATTCATTGCGGGAAAAACGAGGACAATTAGCCGCACAGTTACAAGCTACAACTGATGTCCAACAACAGTTACTCCAAATTATTTCTGAAAAAGAACATTTAGAACATTCTTTAGAAATTGGTGATTATGCCCCGGAAAAACAAGCGGAAATTCAAGAATTAGATCACTATCTCCAACAACTTAATTATAGTGAAAAAGACCACTCTCTTGCCCGTAGTGAGGTGGATAAGTTCCGTTGGGCAGAAATCAAACAAGGACAAATTAAGGATGCCTTAAAACGCCAAGCACAACTAATAGCTAAAAAACCAGAATTAACAACAAATATTTCTCAACTACAATTACAACTACAACAGGGACAAACTGATTCTAATTTTGCCCAAGAAATCGCTAATTTAGAACAGCAAATTTCAGAAATTGCCTATAATTATGAACAACATAATTACCTGCGTCAAAGTGTCCGTCAAGGTCAAAGTTGGCAGTTACGTCATCAACAATTATTATCAGCACAGGAGCAATATCCCCAATTCAGAAATAAAAGTCAAGATCTAGAATATTCATTACAAACAATATTCAAAGAGAAGCAAACATTAATTCAACAAATTGATAACATTGTTAAACAATTATCTGATAGTGCTAACCCAACAGCCCAAATTAATACTTTAGAACAACAATTAGCAAATCGCAGACGAGAACTAGATAATAAAATTTCTCAGTTGGGACAATTAAAACAAATGTCGCTGCAATTGGCAACTTTACAAAATCAGTATGAACAAGATGGGCAACAGTTGCAAATTTGTAAACAACAACAGCGTGTTTATCAAGAATTAGCCCAAGCTTTTGGGAAAAATGGCATTCAAGCTTTAATGATTGAAAATATTTTACCTCAATTGGAAGCAGAAGCCAATCAATTACTTTCTCGATTGAGCGCCAATCAATTTCACGTTCAATTTATCACCCAAAAAGCGGGACGTAGTGGCAAATCCAGCAAGAAAAATGCTAAATTAATAGACACATTAGATATTTTAATTGCTGACGCTAGGGGAACAAGATCCTATGAAACCTATTCTGGAGGAGAAGCTTTTAGAATTAACTTTGCTATTCGTTTAGCTTTAGCCAAATTATTAGCACAAAGAGCAGGAGCATCATTACAATTATTAGTTGTAGATGAAGGATTTGGCACTCAAGATGGGGAAGGATGCGATCGCTTAGTTGCCGCAATTAATGCCATATCCTCTGATTTTGCCTGTATCCTCACTGTAACCCATATGCCCCACCTCAAAGAAGCTTTCCAAGCCAGAATAGAAGTGAGTAAAAATCAGCAAGGTTCACAGTTACAATTATTAATGTAATTTCAATCTCAGATATGGCAGTTTCTGGTATTATGAAGTACAGATATTAATGATCAAACTCTTGTGGTGCGGGCATCTTGCCAGCCAAGACTGTACCTCCCCCTTATGGTAATCCGCTGTAATGAAAAAAATATTATTATCTGCTCATGCTGAGATTAATTACTGACTTTGACGGTCCAATTATGGATGTTTCGGAACGATACTACCGCGTTTATCAGTTGTGTCTAGAGAAAACCCGATATCCCGAACAAACAATTATAGAACTTTCTAAGGCTGAATTTTGGCAACTCAAGCGATCGCACACTCCCGAACTACAAATCGCCTTAAAATCGGGTTTAGATCCACAACAAGGGCAAGAATTTTCCCAAATCCGTAAACAAACGGTTCACACCCTACCTTATTTCCAGTATGATGCGCTGATCCCAACTGCATTAGACGCACTCAGCAAAGTTCAATCCGCCGGTGTTGATTTAGCCGTAATGACGATGCGACGGTTACGAGAACTAGATTATGCTTTTAATCGCCATAATCTGGCTGAGTTTTTCCCCGAAAACCGCCGTTATTGCCTCAGTAACGACTATGTAAAAACCCGTGATGTGGAAGATAAACCTTTGTTAATGGCTAGAGCATTAGCTGAACTCCCCCCTGTGACTGATACCTGGATGGTAGGAGACACAGAAGCCGACATTACTGCTGCCAAAAAACATCATATTAAAATTATCGCAGTTGAGTCGGGTATCCGGGATCGCACTCAGTTAACATCATATCAGCCTGATTTAATTGTTCCCGACCTAAAAACCGCCGTAGATTTTATCCTTAACCAGTAGTTATAAAAATTATGGGTAATCGGCCATCAACCAATTACCCATTACTTAACGCAAAAAGCTGCTTACTAACCACATCAATATAAAAGTCAACAGCGTAGAAAACTGATCCCCTGTCAAATTTATCAATGGTAATGGCAATATCCAGCCAGCAATTAGACCACCAGCAATTAAGCCAACAATTAAACTAACAAGCGTAAATAAAACCGCTCTACCAAACCTACGTTCCTTGCGATTGAGGAAGTAAATACCAATACCCAACCCAGCCACTAATGTTAATTGCAAAACCTGCCCGCTACCACCAGGGTAAAGCAAACTAATTGCACTCAAACCCAGATACCAAGCTCCTGGCAACAGTATATCCATGAACGTGGGTTGATCCAAACTCCGTTGTAACCATGCGGGAGACTGTCTACCCGGAGTTGGGTCTGGTTGAGTAGAAGATGGAATTCGCATCTCTGGAAACCGGATACGCTCAGGCACTTTGATTTTACCTTCTTGGCGCATCCGTAGACGCTCCATTAGAATCGCATCATAAGCAGCTTCAATAACATCTCGGACAATACCATCACCACCATGTTGTTCTAACAGGCGATTCCGAACATCCTGAATTTCATCGAAGCTTGCGTCTTCTGATACCCCAAGTTTTTCGTAGGGACTTTGATCACTCATGGGAGATTATTACTTCAGCTTCAATCAGCGGTACTTTTTATTTTACAGAAAAACAACTTTAGATTTTATAGAGATAAAGACAACAACTAATTGACACTCACTGTACCTAAAGGTTTAATGATTTTTGGTTCAATGAGTCCACTTAAACATTGGGCTTTTATTGTGGTTGATTAACCTTCCACAAAACTCATTGTACCATAATCCGTCCTAGACGGACTGGGTTTTCAACATAAATTTTCTGCTCGAAAATTATGGTTTTGAGATTGATGAAACTTGTACTACTGTAAGTTTTTTAGGGCTTGATAATGGACTTTTGGATCTGGTCATCACAATTATAGTTTATGGAAATAATCAGGATTATCATCTTTATCCTCTGTAAATTTTGAATTACTACCAAAGTATAACCTGCGTTATTACGCAATTATGTTTAGCTTTTAGTCATCAGCCACCCATTTAAGTGGGAGTAAATACAGGTAATTAAAACTTCCTCTTTTTTATTATTCCTGCTGAGGGTTGGATGTTGATGTTAATTCTCTGTACATTTGTCTAAAATAATAGCCATGACTGCTGCCAAGATTCTTGTAGTTGATGATGATCCTGCGGTTCGGAATTTAATCCAACGCTTTCTGCTCAAACAAAATTATCAAGTTGAGTCTGCCGAGGACGGGAGGACTGGTTTAAGTATGTTTGAGCAATTTCACCCTGACTTGGTAATTTTAGATGTTAATTTACCCGATTTAATTGGTTTTAACCTCTGTCAAGATATGCAAAGTCGTAGTGGTGTATTTGTACTTTTACTGACTAGCAGAACAGACGAAGGTGATAAAATTCGCGGTTTTTCTAAAGGTGCTGATGACTATCTGACTAAGCCATTCGGTTTGGGAGAGTTAGAGGTAAGAGTAGCAGCAATTTTAAGAAGGCAACGAGTTGTAACTAATGTAGAACAGCAACGTCTGGTCTTTGACAAGTTAACAATTGATTCTACTCGCCGGGAAGTAATCCTCAGTAACGAACCTATTCCCTTAACATCTCTGGAGTTTGACTTATTGTATTTTTTAGCCAGTCATCCAGCGTGGGTTTGGCGACGGTCTGAACTTATCCAAGAAGTTTGGGACTATGAATATGTTGGGGATCAACGGGTTGTAGATGTCCATATCGGTCAAATTCGCAAGAAAATCGAAATTGATCCGACTCAATCAACATTGATTCATACTATCCGTGGTGTAGGTTATAAGTTTGAATGTACTACTTCTTCTTAAAAAATAGCCTTGACTACAATTTGTAAACTTCCGCCACTCCCACGCCTTTAGGGCGTGGGATTATCAACTTAGCCATTTTACCAGTATACCCTGTAAACTGACTTAGGTAATTTAAAATTGATCAGATTAGGGTAAAGCTTTTTGAACAAATAGAGTTCGTTTATTAATTTGTACAGTATTTCTATTGACTACTGATGAAATAAAGTTTCCAAGTAAACACGAGCCGCTCGGCGATCGCTCTCACCATTTTGCAGCAAAAATAGCGATAAAGCCGCTGTTAATACTCGATTTTGATCCCAATCAGGATGGCTCTCTAAGTAGTTGTTCATGGATTCCTGTAATATTGTGGGAATTTCGGTCAAGATGGGGACTGTTGTGTTCATAAAATTTTCCTGCAGATTAATCAAGGGAAGTTACTTGTGTTCATTTTTACTGAGGGCTGATTCGTAATCGGTTGGGAAGGTAGAGAGGGAAATTAAAATAAACCGGAATCAAGATGAAGATGTGCAAGGGAATCAAACACAAGACTCATCATTTTGCGCTCACAAGGGGTGGATTTGTCAATGCTGCGAAATGTTAACAATTAGCAGTCAAAAATAAATCCTCACGCCATAATCAGCTTTGTAACTATATTTTCGTTACGTAACTTCATAAAAACTCGGTTGTTAAGTCTGTGAGTTGTGAAAAATTAACAATCCCCAATAAGTTAGCAATGGCTGATTAACTCGTAGAATTTCTGTGGAAAAGTACCTAATTACCTGTGGAAATCCTGTGGAATCAATTTGGAAAACAGTAGTTAATAATAAGAATTACCAAAATGTTAGGAAACTATGATATATCAAGCAAATAACTAATTAAGTGGCGATTCGAGAATCCGCTAAATGTACGTTACAATTTAAACCATACCTGCTACAATAAAAACTCGTAGTCCTATTAATTTTTAACTATCCCCCTCTTGTGAAATTGGAATGTTAGACGAAATATTTAATTACCTAAACTTTCACTTCAGCGTTGACGAAATATTTAATTACCTAAACTTTCACTTCAGCGTTGAAGCCTCCATTGTTCTCTTGATTTTAGTATTTTTAGAAGCGGTACTATCCGCTGATAATGCGATCGCCCTTGCTGCGATCGCCCAAGGACTAGAAAACAAAAAACAAGAAGCCCAAGCCCTCAATATTGGTTTAGTCTTTGCTTATGTTCTAAGAATTACCCTACTGTTAACAGCGACTTGGGTACAAAAATTTTGGCAATTTGAACTTTTAGGCGCTGGTTATCTCTTATGGTTAGTATTTCAACACTTCAGTTCCCAAGAAGACAAAGACAATCATCATCACGGACCACGGTTTAACTCTCTGTGGCAAGCTATACCCGTGATTGCCCTAACAGATTTAGCTTTTTCCTTGGATAGTGTCACAACAGCGATCGCAGTTTCTCAAGAAGCATGGTTAGTAATCACCGCTACAACCATTGGTATTGTCGCCCTCAGATTCATGGCCGGATTATTTATCCGCTGGTTAGATGAATATGAAAATCTAGAAGACGCAGGTTATATTACTGTCGCATTTGTGGGTTTACGGTTGCTGTTAAAAGTCATCAATGATGATTTAGTACCACCACAATGGCTGGTAGTAACTGTTATTGGTGTGATTTTAGCTTGGGGATTTTCTAAGCGTACCGTTGTTGAATTAGTCCCAGAAGAAAGGGAAAAAACTAAAGTCTCAAAGTGAGGAGGACGGGAACTAGGTAACAGGTAAGAGTTTTATTACCAACTACCTTTCCTGAACCTTTCCTCAATTCATAACAAACCCCGATAACGAATAAAAATCAAAACCACAGCCCAAGAACCTAATGCTACCTTAACAGCAACTAGGATGTTTAATATCGGTAAAATTCCACCGCTGAATAAGGCCCCTAACTCACCGTGGGGTAATTCTAGCCCCGATAAAGTTATCACTGCTAAAACAATGAAAACCAATACCGAAACCTTTTCCCAAGTAGCAGCGTGCCAACGGTGATAAATATCCTGCATCCACTGGTATGATGAAGTAATTGCTATAAGTCCAATTGCTGTACCACCAGCCACACCAGCCGCAAAACCGCCCCCAGGGCTCAAATGTCCCCTAATTGCTAATTCAATACCCACTAACGCCGCAATTGTCGCCCCTAGACGAGCTAATATTATTGATGGTTGATCTTTGAATTGATAAATACTGCAAGATGGTTTGTCATTAGCTAGTAAAAAATTAGCTCCGAGAATGGCGATAGTAAAAACAATTACTTCAAAGATTGTATCATATAACCGATTTCTGAAAATAATCCCGGATACCGCATTGGGAACACCACTTTCTTTAACTACTGTTTCCACAATGGAAATATCTGATAAATTCGGTTCATAATTAGGCATGATCAGCATTTTCACAAATAAAGCTATTCCCGCTAAAATGTAGACTAATTTCATAAATGCTGCTCCCCTAAATGTCAAACATGGAAATATTTTAAAATTGTTTTTGGTGATGAAAGTTCACTTTCTATAATGTTATAGATACGTTGCACTCGAATTGCAGTTTGGTAGGTTTCTTCTCCTTGATTACTTTCTTCTAAACGCACACAAGTAGCATGAATTTCCTTTTCTATTAATGCCTGTTGTAAACTTTGGTTATTGCTATAGGAAACAATTTCTAGCCGTAAGTAATGTTTGTTAAAAATCTGGCGAAATTCGTTGATAAGTTGTGGGAAAGTGCTATCCTGATTTTTTTCTATTGACTGATTTTCAATAACACCAAGACGCAAAACTAAAGATGAACGGACCGCAATTGCATAGAGAGTAATTGATAGCATTGTTCCCATTAATGCTTCTGTTAAAGCCACATCTGCTGCTCCTAAAACTGCATCTACCATTGCGGCTATGGCACCGAGTACCCCACGAATTACTAAGGCATGATAGGGGTTAGTTTGGGTTACTAACATCCCCGCAGTTAAGGGTAATAAAGCAATGATTAAATAGAGATAAGTATCATTCATTTTTTGCCTCTTGTGTTGAACAATATGCTAATACATAACCCAGCATAGTATTCCAAATTGCTAAGGAAATAATGCCCAGAATAAGTAATGGCCATTCACTGGGTATTTTCAATAATAGTCCGATGATAATAATCATTGAACCTAGAGTATCAGCAACAGAAAGTCCATGTAATTTGAATAATACTGATCTGTTACTAACTAAATGAAAAGTTCCCCAAAACCAAAAAACTATGCCTATACCTATACAGCTATAACTCAGAAAGTTGATCATACTTCCCCCAATCTTCTCAGAATATGTGCTAATAATATTAATCCGGCATTTCCTACACTCAAAATAATCGCTGCGACTACACCAATCATCCAATCATCTCGCAAAACGGAAACTACAAGAATCATGATTGCTACTTTACTGGAAATACTACCAAAAGCTAACATTTTCTGCCAAGTATCATCACTTTTCCCAGCTTCATAAATGGGAATAAGTAAAGCTACAATCATTGCCATTAAGACTATTTCTAAGTTCATAATTGTTACCTGCCAGGTTTAATTTGGTGGACTTCATACCATCCTTCTTCGTGGTATTTCAAAACTATGGTTTTAGGGGTAAAGGTAATCAGAAATATATCAATAAAAACCAATAAAGGTGATCTGTTGAGTTTGACTTTCTCCATGATAATTTCTTCTTGATTATGGGGACGCAGGATAATTTCAAATGCCTCTATAAAAGCCAATGGAATGGTAATGATAATTTTAATTATCACCTTTAACCAAGCTTTTAATTTTTCTGGTGAGGATTTACCACGTGGTAAAAGTAAGGCAATAATGACACCAATGATAATATTTGTTAAACTCACGTTAGCAGTGAGTAAAAACCAAATTGATAATCTTAATATGAGATGTCCAATCATGGGAAAGCCATCCAAAATAGCAAAATTAAAGTCAGACTCATGACACCAACCAAATGCTCAAATTCTTCAAATACACGAGGTAAAGATATTGATAACTTTTTGAAAATAACATGATAGGCTAACCAGCCCACAGCAATGGTTATAAGTGCTTTTGTAATATCAGCAATATTATAAGCTTGAGGATAGACAATATTGGCAACAATTAAACCAGTGATCAAAAATATTATTGATATCCAAAAACCTGGTTTGATTTCCTGTTCTCCTTCTCGACTGTGGGGTAAAAAAATAAATTTAGCAAAAGATATTGCTGTACCGACTGCGGCAATATTCATAATTATAAATTGCCAAGATGCTAAATTTTTCATGCTTAAACTTTTGGCGGCAAAACCTGATAATAAAGGAAAACCAGAAATTGATAAACTAGCGATCACTAAGGCTATCCAAATTGTTGTATTAATAGGTTTATATTGCAATTCTTTAAAATTGCGACTGGGTAAAGAACCCGCAATCAAAAATAAAGATGATTTGACTAATCCATGGGAGAGAGCATAAAATCCACCTACTATTGGTGCAGCGAGAATAAAGCCTAATTGGGAAATTGTGTGAAAAGCCAACATTCGCTTAGTATCTTTTTCCAAAACAGCATAGGATACACCCATTAAAGCCGTTCCTACACCGAAAATTCTGACTATGATATCAATTTCTTCGGAAACTAATGCAGTACGCAATAAAGGTAAAACACTGGCTTTAACAACAATTCCTGACATCAATGCGGAAACTGGTGTTTCTGATTCAGAATGAGTTAAAGGTAGCCATAAACCGGATACAAAAATCCCCGCTTTGATTAATAATCCCAGAAAAATTAATGCTAGTGCTTCTGGTGGTGATCCCTTTAAACTTGTAAAACTAAAGGAATGATGTGTCTGATAAACCAGGGCCGCACCAACTAGATAAAACAACATGGCAGTATTACTTACAAAGAGATACCGTAAACCTACCCAAATTGAGCGATCGCTACGGGGATAAGCAATTAATAAAAAAGCTGCAATACCACTTACCTCTAAAGCCACATATAAACTAATGAAATCTGCACAGACAAAGGCAGCATTGAGACTACCATGGACAATAATCATCTGAGCATAGAAAAAAGCCGTTTTATCACTGCGCCAGCAGTAGAGAGCAACAGCAGCCGTGACTATAGCATTTGTGAGAATAAAGTAAGCGCTTAACTCGTCTGCTATTAATTTAATACCGAAACTGTCTAGTAAATTCAGTGTCACTGGTGATGGATTGAGAAATAACTGCAACCCATAAGCAGCAGAAAAAATAGTCCCCCACAGAGTTAAGTGTCGGTTGAGTTTGGGAACGATAAAAATGATGAATCCTAGAAAAAATGGGGTAGCAATCCAAGTCAATGTAATAGTATTCATGGTGTATTATTTTTCTCAATCTCATGGGTTTCTAAGGTGGGATTATCCTGTGCTAATTTCATCACACCAACCAGCATCAAAGCCTGAATAGAAAAACCAATAACTATCGCTGTTAATATCACTGCTTGGGGAACAGGATCGGCATAAGTGATATTTTTTACACTAGAAATAATCGGGGTAAATAAGCCTTTTCGTGATGCAATTAGTACATAAAAGGCAATCACACCTGTACTCATCACATCCATGGAGACAATTTTCATCACCAGGTTTTTTTTGAGGATAATCCCGAAAAAACCGCACAATATTGTTATTAGTACACAGGCTTGTAACACGGTAATTAATTATTTGATTTTATCATCAATGAAGTCCTGATTTAATATAAGCACAGATTTCTAGCACTAACTTAATATCAAGTGCTAAAATATTTTGATGATTATTATAGTGATATCTAATGATTTAGTATTAGGCCAGAAGTGTTGAATGTTAAGAAAAGCCTGATAAAAATAGCCAAAAATATGTTAAATTTTGGGCGAAGGATTAAAATATTTTGATTAACCATGATCATAAACTCATTTCCCAAGATTGTCAAAAATATCCTGGAAGGACTACCCAAAAATGATTATCCTGTTTTAAACAGCCGTCTTTTTGTTGAGTGTTGGTTGGCTTATGCTCTGGATAATAGCTTAAGGAGTATGCGAGATTTATTTAAACGATTAAATAATACAGGTTTTGATGTAGATATTTCCACATTTTCCAAAGCCAACACTCATCGAAGTCAAAAAGTATTCCAGAAAATTTATCAACAATTAAATAAATTAGTGCAGAATAAAGTCCACAAAAAGTTACATGATAAATATGCAATATGTCCAATTGATTCAACAATTATTACATTGACAAGTAAGTTGCTATGGGTGCTAGGTCATCATCAAGTTAAACTGTTTAGTTCCCTTAATCTGTCAACAGGCAGTCCGGAAGATAATTTGATAAATTTTGGTCATGACCATGATTATAAATTCGGTTCATCAATGATGTCTAATTTACCACTAGATGCAGTTGGGGTAATGGATAGAGGATTTGCGGGTCTAAATTTTATGCAAGAGTTAGTGCAAAAAGACAAATATTTTGTAGTGCGAATTAAAAATAATTGGAAACTAGAATTTGGATCAGAAACTGGATTAATCAAAATCGGTTCATCGAAGGATGCTCCCGCTTACAGAATGATTAATTTTTGTGATTTAGAAACGAAAACTGAATTTAGGTTAGTCACGAATTTACCTACCAATGGAGAGGCAGCAGTTACAGATAATATCGTTTACGGTGGGGAGTTGAACTGTTATGGAAATTTTTAAAGATGCACCTAAAACTGGATAGATTAATCACTAAAAATGTTAATGGTATTGCTATTCAAATTTATGCTAGTCTTATCGCTTATCTGATTTTACAACTTGTATCTGTTCCGAAAGAATGGGGTGAAAAGATGTTAAATAAATTCCGCTATCTTCAAGCTTGTATGTGTCAACAAACCAGTTATGTTCATTGGATGGAAGATATTATAAAATGTTGACATTTTTACCCTTGATAATACTAGTATACTTAAATATGTAAAGTTTTGTAATGACATTTAACATTTCTGATTGAAGTTAATATAGAGGAAAATGAATATAAGGAAAAAATCAAAGCTGAATTAGAATTACTTAATCTGATAAATACATTAGCAATAAAGTTTTCAAATAGGCAAATATTAGAGTCTAATAACTAACTTATCTATTATCAAATAAGTAACAGTGGGTTACGCAGTCGCTAACCCACCCTACAATAGAAAGAATATTTTGTTATGAAAACTTACTTGTTAGGTTGAGGAGTCATCCGCAAATAAGGTTTAATTTCTTGATAGCCTTTGGGAAACTTTTCCTTGAGGACTTCAGGATCTTTATCTTCTGATACTAATGACAGTTAGCAATTTTTATAAATTCTCACGCAAACCCACAGCTATTTTACTGTGTTTTTCGATTTGTGCCATAACCTGTTTTGCCCGTTGAATTACCACCGTCGGTAAACCTGCTAATCTTCCTGCTTCTATTCCATAGGATTTATCAGCGCCACCGGGTTGAACTTGATGTAAAAAGATAATTTGGTCTGGCAATTCTTTAACCGTAACTTGATAATTTGCTACATTAGAAATAATAGTAGCTAATTCATTTAACTCATGATAATGAGTAGCAAAAATCGTCCGCGACTTAATTTCCACGGCTAAATATTCCGCCACCGCCCAAGCAATTGATAACCCATCAAAAGTTGCTGTACCGCGACCAATTTCATCTAATAAAACCAAAGATTTCAAAGTTGCATGATTGAGAATATTAGCAGTTTCATTCATTTCCACCATAAATGTAGATTGACCCGTAGCCAAATCATCCACCGCCCCAACACGAGTGAAAATGCGATCGCATATTCCCAATCTAGCAGAACGAGCCGGGACAAAACTCCCCACCTGTGCCATTAATTGAATTAACCCAACTTGACGCAAATAACAACTCTTCCCACTCGCATTAGGACCTGTCAAAATCACCAAATCAGGATATAAAGACAAACCCTCCGTGTCCTCCGTGCCTCCGTGGTTCGTTTCCTTATCCCCTAACCGAGTAGAATTAGGGACAAAAAACCCAGCCGGTAAAGACTGTTCCACCACCGGGTGACGACCATCAATCACCTCAATCTCTCTACCTGTAAGCATTTCCGGGCGACAATAACCCTGATGTACAGCCAACTCCGCCAAACCACATAATACATCTGCGGCGGCGACAGCGCGAGCAATATTACGGATTATTTCGGCATGATTACCGACTTCATCTCGTAATGCGTCAAATATCTCATATTCTAATTGATTTAAATCATCCCGCGCTGTGAGAATGCGTGCTTCTCTTTCTTTTAAGTCGGGAGTAATGTAACGTTCTTCATTTGTCAGGGTTTGTTTGCGAATGTAATTATCGGGAACTTGGTCAGATTTATTGCGGGAAATACTGATATAATAACCAAAAGTTTTATTAAATCCTACCTTTAAAGTCGGGATTCCTGTTCTCACTCTTTCGTCAACTTCTAAATTAGCAATCCATTGTTGATCACTTTCTACAGTGGACTTTCTTTCATCTAAAAGCGTATTAATACCTGCGCGAATTAAACCACCTTCTTTGAGGTGTGTAGGTGGTGATTCTACTATGTGAGTGTGTATTTTTTCTGCTAGTTCTTCCAGAATCGGGGGAACTTTTTGCAAAGCTTTTAAGAAAGGGGATTTCGCACCGCTAACTAAGCGCGATAATTCAGGTAAAAGGGAGAAAGAATCAGCTAAGGCGACTAAATCCCGTGCATTTGCTCTACCAGAGGCGGCTCTAACTGTTAAACGTTCTAAATCGTAAATTTTCCTTAATAATTGCCGGATATCTTGACGTAAAGGGGTGTTTTCTACTAATTCCTGAATCGTGTCTTGGCGTGATTTAATCCCTTTAATTTCCAGTAGCGGTTGTAACAACCATCTTCTTAAAGCCCTGCTACCCATGGCTGTGCTAGTTCGGTCTAAAGCCCATAATAGAGAACCCTGAAATGTGCCATCACGGACAGTTTGAGTAATTTCCAGGTTACGGCGTGTTTGATGGTCTACAATTAGATAATCCGTGAGGGTATAGGTGCGTAATAATTGCAGAGATACAGGATTGGCTTTTTGTGTATCTTCGATGTAGTCTAAAAGACCACCCGCGGCGCGAACTGCGAGGGGGAGATGTTGACAACCCAAGCCTTCCAGCGATCGCATTTTGAATTTCTGTAATAATTTACTCCTAGCTTCTGCTTGGGAAAAGGGAACTTGAGAACGTAAACTGTAACAAAATGATGGGGGTAAACACGGAGGAAGGGATGGGGAAGTTTCTCCTGGACGCAGTAAACTACCTAAATCCGGGGCATTAGTGGGAAATAGCACCTCAGCGGGTTGTAACCGCATTAATTCTTGTGTCAGGTATTCTAAATTACTGCCTTGAGATGTGAGAAATTCCCCAGTTGATATATCTGCATAGGCTAACCCCCAATAATTGACAGCAATTACTACAGCAGCTATGTAATTATTACGACTTGCTTTTAGCATTCCCTCTTCTAACAATGTCCCAGGTGTGAGAAGGCGCGTTACTTCTCGTTTTACCAAACCAATAGCATCAGCGGAGTCTTCTACCTGGTCACAAATCACCACAGCGTAGCCTTTTTCTACCAGTTGAGTTGTGTAGCGTTCCCAAGCGTGATGAGGTACACCTGTCATGGCAACGCGACCAACTTCACCACCGTGTTTACTGGTTAAAACTAGTTCTAATTCTCTGGAGATGGTTACAGCGTCCTGAAAAAAGGTTTCAAAAAAATCACCGACTCTGTATAGCAGCAACGCGTGAGGGTATTTATCCTTCATCTCTATGTAATGCTGATACATCTTACTCAGCTTACTGCGGTCTTCTACCAGATTTGTATCAGTAAGTGGTGTGTTTGGTTGATTGGGTTCTGGTGTCGGATTCGTCATGGTAGATGCTGAGAGTTTATTTCCACTGTCTTTGATGATAGCGTGATGTGGGAATTTGGGAGCGATCGCTTAAAGTTTATTTATTTTTTTGTATTTTAGAGTGAATATGTCTCACGCAGAGGCGCAGAGGCGCAAAAAGGGTGAGGTTTGATGTGTTTATTTTTAGTTATGGTTATTGTTTGATACATCTATTATTGCTTGTATGGTTGTGAAAATGCGATCGCAATAGGGAGAAGCTTGACGAACTTTATTTGCATCTATCTTACCTAATAATTCAGAAGCGTGGTTGATTTTATGATACTCTTTTTTGCTAGTATTAGCAGTCGCAATTTTGATAATACGTTCTAAATCATCCTTTGCAATAGTTTCCACATGAGGAGTTTTGGGAATACCACTTACTTTAAATCCTTGACGATAATATGTTTTTAAAGCATCAATATCAGCAATAAACCAAGCTTCCATTGTTTGAACCATTAAATGGCAATTATCATCATTAACTTCTGTTGGTTTATCCCAATTATCTCTAAATTTCAAATGTTCCCAAGGGGAATTTTTTGTAATACGCGCTTCTGCATCAACCAGCAATATATTAAAAGCATCAGGATGAGATTCTAAAGCATTTTTAAAGTCACGAAAAGCATGATTACGAGTACCACACATAATGATACTACATTCAATTTTTTTGCTTTTTGTTTCGTTTACTAATTCTTTAAAAAACTTACTAAATCCTTGTCTAAGTGAAGATTTCTGATTTTTGGAATCTCCACCCCCTTCTATATGAATACGAACTTCTTTTACCATCTGTTTCCCCCTATTTCACCCATGCGCCATAGGTCGCCTAAAGTATAATTTTCTAACCAATTTTTTAGCTTATTAGGTTCAAGACGATGAAGATGAGATCCTGTTTCATCTCTTTTACAAACTACTACAGATCCAGGATATTCACTCAACGCAGAAACCAAAGCATCAGAATGAGTGGTAACAATTAATTGAGTTCTCTGAGATGCTTCAATTAACAATTCTGCAATAGTTGGTAAAATATCTGGATGTAAACCTAATTCCGGTTCTTCAATACAAATTAAAGGTGGTGGAGTAGGATCTAAAAGTAAAGCCATTAAAAATAAATATCGTAGTGTACCATCTGATAAACGAGTAGCTGGAATTGGTTGAATTAACCCCTTTTCCCGAATGAATATTTGGACCGTACCGCCATATATGCTTACATCTAATTCTTCTGCTTCTTCATACAATTTTTCCAGATATTCAATAAGTTTTCTCTGACCTAATTTACGTTGTAAAGCTTTTAAAACCAAACCTAAATTACTGCCATCTTCCAATAAAGGATGTAGCGGTAAATCAGCTTTTTGGGCATTTCTTGGTTCTGAATATCTTCCCATTTGCCAATGACGATATAAGCCTACTTTAGAGAATTGAGTGCTAAGATAAGACAATTCTGGATAAACATCAGGATCTTTTCTTTGAGATAAAACTGATTGATCAGAAATTAAATCTTCTCTCCGTAAATACCTTTTTTCTTGATTATTAATATTCAGAACTGGATTACCTTTTTGATAACGATAATAAAAATATACATCTTCTTGTCCTTCATAGGATTGTGCATTTTCTACAGCTTCATCTACTAATTCCAATCTTTGTCCTACTGATGTTAAACTTAATTTATAGTGTAAATTTTTTCCATATTTTTCTGGATATGGATAATTTAAGATAATATCAATATTAGCAATAGAATTACTTCCTTCACCCTTCCATAAAAATTCATCAATACCTCCACCTTGACGAAATGGAGCAGGTAAATCTGTTGGTGTTGCTTTTAAAATACCAATAGCTTCTATTAAATTAGACTTACCAGAAGTATTAGCACCAATTAACACATTTAGCGGTTGTAGTTCTATTTCTTCCCCCTCACTTCCATAGGAAAGAAAGTTTTGTAATTTGATTTTATGAATAAATCTTTTACCTTCCATTGATTTCTCCTTATATTAAAATATTTATCCGAGAATACTATTTATTTACTTTATCATTTTTGGCGATCGCTGTGACGTTTAACTAGGGTTAATCGTGGTGGTTTTTATGATTATATCACTAACCCAATATATAAGTATGAAATTTTGCAATAAAATTTTACAATTTTTGCCTTTTAACCCAGTAAAATCCCTTATGTATTGAGAAGAGAGTCATTGTATATAAATATTTATCTGATCTAAAAATCCTAATTTACTTGATCATCATCTTCTCCTTTAGCTATTCTTTGCAAAAATTCTCAAGCTATATAACAACCTCCCTAAATAGAGGGATAACTTAAAATTTATTCATCTTTCATAATTTTGGCAGAACCACTATCTTTTTTGCACAAAACATGATTATGATAAATAGCAATTAACTTATGTAAATTGGAAATTAAATTGCCAATATGCAAAAACTCTCTCAATCTATAGTCTTTAGACAGCAAGCAAAAATTTTTACCGTGGGATTATCTTTTTTCCTAGTATGGGGATTTTATGCTTGTGGTAAGGGGATAAATTCTGGTATCAATCTTAAAAATTTAAATATTGGTGCTAATGTAACACAAATTCAAAAAATTACCCAAAAAAATCAGGATACTACAGTTTACATTCAAGGTAAAGTAGAAAAAATTGCTCCTTTAATCAAGAAAAAAGCATATGAAATCAATGACTCAACTGGGAAAATCTGGGTTATCACTAATCAAGGCAATTTTTCAGTTGGAGAACAAGTAGTATTGAAAGGTAATGTCCAGTACAAAAGTATTCCTTTGACTGGTAAAGAATACGGTGGAGTTTATTTAGAGGAAAAGTAATTTATGAATAGTCAATTAGTTCATGTAGCAGTAGCAATTCTCTATCAACAAAATAAATTTTTGATGCAATTACGAGATAATATTCCTAATATTATAGCTCCCGGCTGTTGGGCTTTATTTGGTGGACATATCGAACCTGGAGAAACTCCAGAAATAGCCGTTCAGCGGGAAATCATGGAAGAAATTGGTTATCAATTAACTGATTTTACCAAATTTGGAATTTATAGCGATGAAAAAGCTGTGCGTTATGTATTTCAAGCACCATTATTAGTAGGAGTACATCAACTTGTACTTTCTGAAGGTTGGGATTTAGATTTGTTAACAGCCGCAGATATTTACAAAGGTGAATATTATTCTATAAAAGCAGGAGAAGTAAGACCTTTAGCGACTTTACCTCAGAAAATAATGTTGGATTTTATCAAAACCCTATAGTTTGATGATTTTGACAACCCTTGAAAATTTTCCCGATATTTTGCTAAAATTACATTATTGATAAATTTCATGCAACTAGTGAACAATCTACCAAATCTACCTAAATGGTTAAATATAGGATTAGCCTTTCCTATTATTCTTCTTAATGGATGGTTATTAATTCAATTTATTAACTATTTTCAGCCTTTAGTCAGTGTTATTTCTGTGGCTATTCTTTTATCTTTTGTACTAGATTATCCTATTAAACTTCTTCAAAAACGTGGAGTACCTCGGATTTTAGCAGCTATAGTAGTATTACTACTGTCTATTATTATTTTAGGCGCGGTAGGTGTTATTTTATTACCACTTATTCTCGAACAATTGAATGAATTAGCTAATATTCTTCCCTATTGGATTGAATCAGCAACTCAACAAATAGAAGCTTTACAAAATTGGGCAGCTACTCAGAAATTACCAGTTAATTTAAGTGGTTTAGCTGGTGATATATTGGGAAAAATATCTAGTCAACTGCAATCTTTCACAGGAAGAATTTTAGGCTTTGCTTTCGATACTATTGGCAATTTATTGAATTTACTCATAGCTATAGTTTTGACGATTTATCTAGTATTAAATGGTGAAAGTTTATGGGATGGAATTTATCTTTGGTTTCCTCCACAAACTGCTAAAAAAATTAGGGAATTACTGCGGGAAGATTTTAATAATTATTTCATTGGTCAAGCTACATTGGGGGCTATTTTAGCTGTGTTTATTACCTTGGCTTTTGTAGTCTTACGAGTGCCTTTATCACTACTTTTTGGGCTGGGAATTGGTTTATTTTCTCTATTTCCTTTTGGTACTGGTATTGGCATTGGTATTGTTAGTTTATTAATAGCTTTAAAAGATTTTGGTTTAGGGTTAGAAGTGGCAGCTATATGTGTAGCTATTGATCAAATTAATTCTAATATTATCGCTCCACGAATTTTAGGAAATTTAACTGGCTTAAATCCTGTATGGGTGGTAATTTCCTTATTAATAGGTGCAAAGCTAGGAGGTATATTGGGTTTATTAGTTGCTATTCCTCTGGCTAGTTTTATTAAAGATATAGCCGATTCTTGGCGTAATGGTGGATTTAATAAAACCGCTGTTGATAGTGAATATTTGCAAGAATCTTAAATAGCAACTACAATTTTTTTACAAATTTAAGTACCTAAATTTTTTAATGATGAGTTGATATTACCTTTATTTCCTAATTTTGTTTGTATTGTCGGTAATTTATTTGTTTAAATTGATGAAAATTGCCCCGGATATAACCGCAATCTATTCAATCAGATTTTTTTTAAATAGTATTTCGCAGGTAGAGGCAAAAAATTAAAAAAATGATTATACTACTCAAAATAACATATAATTTGTTTGTGTGACTAATCATGGAAAATTTTGTTTTTTACAATCCTGTTAAAATCCTATTTGGTAAAGGTCAAATTGCAAATATTACCACGGAAATACCCGTAGATGCCAAAATTCTAATTACCTATGGTGGTGGTAGTATTAAAGCCAATGGTGTATATGACCAAGTAAAATCAGCATTAGTTGGTAGAAATGTATTTGAGTTTGGCGGTATTGAACCCAATCCCCATTTTGAAACTTTGATGAAAGCAGTTGAATTAATCCGCAAAGAAGGTATTGATTTTCTCTTGGCTGTGGGTGGTGGTTCAGTGGCTGACGGGACTAAATTCATAGCGGCTGCAGTTCCTTTTGTCGGCGACCCTTGGGATATTTTAGCAAACCGCGCACCTGTAACTGCGGCCTTACCAATGGGGGTGGTTTTGACTTTACCCGCAACTGGTTCAGAAATGAATACAAACTCAGTTGTTACTAAGTGGGAAACTCAAGAAAAGTTATTTTTCGCTAGTCCCTTTGTATTTCCCAAATTTTCTGTTCTTGACCCAGAAACAACTTTCTCCCTGCCTCCTCGGCAAATTGGCAACGGTATCGTTGATGCTTTTACTCATGTAATGGAGCAGTATTTAACCTATCCTGTCAATGCCCCATTACAAGACCGCATGGCCGAATCAATTCTGAAAACCCTAATTTCAGAAGGACCAAAAACCCTAGCAAATCCCACAGATTATCATGCACGAGCAAATTTAGTTTGGTCGGCAACAATGGCATTAAATGGGTTAATTGCTGTCGGTGTTCCCCAAGATTGGACTACTCACATGATAGGTCATGAATTGACAGCTTTACATGGTTTAGATCATGCTCAAACTTTGGCAATTGTCTTACCTAGCACATTAACAATTAGACGCGATCGCAAATGGCAAAAACTTCTACAATATGCAGATAGAGTTTGGGAAATTGTCGGTGGTTCGGAAGCAGAAAGAGTAAATACAGCAATTACTAAAACTCGTGATTTCTTTGAATCAGTTGGTGTTCCCACTCACTTATCTGACTATGCTATTGGTTCAGAAACCATTCCCGCAGTCATTAAGAATTTAGAAAAGCATGGAATGACAGCTTTAGGAGAAAATAAAGATGTTAACCCCCAAGTTGTTGAGCAGATTTTAGCCCTTTGTGCTTAAATTTCCAGCGCTATATCAAGTATTTTCAGGTTCTTTGATTTTGTTTCTCCTATATTGATTTTAGACGTTTTTATGTCCCCGATTTTTTGAAAAAGTCGGGGATTTAGTTTGTTATAAAATTCTGGATTCTTGAAAAAATTCTCACTATCTATTATCAACTTTTCACCCCAACTATTTTCTTTCTGTCTTTACCAGCAATACTAATACTAGTATTATAGGCATAGAAATAAAAAAGACGAAGAAAAGGAAGTTTTCAAGACATTTGACTTACAGTGCTTTCCGATCTAATGAGGTATAAAGTTGAATGATAAAACTCTTGTGCTGCCAGCATCTTGCCCGCTAGATATGTACCTTATAACACCGAGAATGGCTGTAAATCCTATATTTCAAGTGTAAATTCTACTCTAGAGGGGAAAATGATAAAATTTGATTTTGGTCGTTTGTGTGTGATTATTAGCTTAATTTGTGGTTTACTGGTTGGTTGTAGTGAAAATTCCCCTGGAAATCAAACTCTCCGAATAGCTACTGAACCCGCATTTCCCCCCTTTGAGTTTCAGGATAAAAATGGAGAATTAGCAGGTTTTTCCATTGACTTAATCAAAGCTATAGCCACTGCGGCTCATTTCCAGGTAGAATTTCAGAGTTTACCTTTTGATGGCATTATTCCGGCGCTACAGGCTAAAACCGTAGACAGTGCTATTAGTTCCATAACTATCACCCCAGAAAGAGCAAAAACAATCGCTTTTTCCCGTCCTTATTTTAAAGCAGGTTTGGCGATCGCTGTTCACAAAAATAATCAAAATATTACAAATTTTCAAAGTCTGCAAAATCACAAAATTGCTGTCCAAATAGGTACAACTGGCGCGAAAAAAGCTCAAACTCTCATAGGTGCGGAAGTTCGCAGTTTTGACTCCGCACCCTTAGCCCTCCAAGAATTACAAAATGGTAATGTTGATGCAGTTATTAATGATGCACCTGTGACTTTATACGCTATTAATACAGGTAATTTGCAAGAAATTAAAGTCATTCAACAACTACTGACTGAGGAATTTTACGGAATTGCAACCGCTAAAAACTCTCTTTATTTACCTCTGATTAATCAAGGTTTAAACACAATTTTAGAAAACGGTAAATATCAACAAATTTACCAAAAATGGTTTAAATCTACACCGCCAATATTACCAGAAAGATTACCCTACGCTAATCAAAATACAAATAAAATTAATTCTTTTAGTGTATTTTGGCAATCTTTACCAGCCTTATTAAAGAGTACATTAGTAACATTACAATTAGCATTTATTTCCGGTTTATTTGGTTTAACTAGCGGTTGTTTAATTGGGATAATTCGTCTTTCTACAATTAAACCTTTACGGTTTTTAGCTAGGGCTTATATAGACTTTTTTCGAGGTACACCCTTATTAGTGCAGATATTTATGATTTACTTTGGTTTACCGGCGATTTTCCAAGAAATTGGTTTTAATTTCACCTTAAATCGCCTTATCGCCGGAGTAGTTGCCTTGAGCTTGAATAGTGCAGCTTACATTGCAGAAATTGTGCGCGGGGGAATTGAATCAATTGAAAATGGACAAACAGAAGCAGCTAAATCATTAGGTTTAAATCCTCTACAAACAATGACTTATGTAATTTTTCCCCAAGCATTTCGGCGGATGATTCCACCTTTAGGAAATGAATTTATTAGTCTATTAAAAGATACGAGTTTAGTCGCAGTAATTGGTTTTGAGGAACTATTTAGAAAAGGACAATTAATTGTTTCTGAAAACTATCGCGCTTTTGAAATTTATGCGGCTGTAGCTGTAATTTACTTATGTTTAACCTTGATTTTCTCCCAATTTTTTAGTAAGTTGGAAATATGGATGAATCCCAGTAATCAAGCAGATATAAAATAAAACAGACAGAATAGTTAGAAACTGCATCTACATAGCCCTATAACTGCTATCAGATATGGTTTTATGTTCATGGGCAACTTAGTATAAACTAAAATAGTTATGACAATATCTCAGCAGCGTTACCGTTTTTGTTACAAAAAAAAACCAGAAAAAATTTCTTCTAAAAAATCTAGCCTGACAGCAACTAAAATTGTTACGATGATTTCAGATTAGTTGTTGAAACCTTGATTCAATCCGAAACCTTAGAATTACTAGAATGGCCTCGCTTGTGCCAGCACCTTTCCACCTTTGCGGCAACTAAGTTAGGGGCAATAGTTGCGCGTAACTTGCCCATTCCCGAAACTCAGACAGAAAGTGAACTGTTATTAGCGCAAACTAAAGAAGTTTATGAATTGGAAAGTCGTTTACATCCGGGATTATCTTTTGAGGGTATACAAGATATTGGTGACTCTCTCGAACGGGCAGCAATGCAAAGTATTTTACCAGGTGAGGAGCTTTTAGCGATCGCTACTACCCTAGCAGGTACAAGAAATTTACGTCGTGTTATTGATAATCAGGAAAATATCCCAGTTTTAAACGATTTAGTCTCAGAATTGCGGACTTACCCAGAATTAGAGCAGGAAATCCACCGTTGTATTGACGAACGGGGGCAAGTTACTGATCGTGCTAGTCAAAAAATGGGAGAAATTCGCGGAGAATTGCGGAAAATACGCAGTCAAATTACCCAAAAACTCCAAAATATTATCCAGGCAAAATCCGGCGCTGTTCAAGAACAGTTAATTACTCAAAGAAGCGATCGCTTTGTTATACCTGTAAAAGCTCCGCAAAAGGACGCAATCCCCGGTATTGTTCATGATACCTCAACTAGCGGCGCAACTCTTTATATAGAGCCTAATAGTATCGTCCCTCTGGGTAATCAACTACGTCAAATTGTTAGAAAAGAACAAGCCGAAGCCGAAGCAATTCGCCGGACTTTGACGGAAAAAGTAGCAGAAGTTACACCAGATTTAGAAAGGTTATTAGTTATTGTCACTACCTTAGACCTAGCAGTAGCGAAATCTCGTTATAGTTTTTGGATAGGTGCTAATCCCCCGCGGTTTGTAAATCGAGATGAAATTATCACCTTACGAAATCTGCGTCACCCGTTGTTAGTTTGGCAACAGCAACACGAACAGGGAAATTCAGTAGTCCCAGTAGATTTATTGATTAGTCCTCAAATCCGGGTAGTCACAATTACTGGACCAAATACGGGGGGGAAAACTGTAACTTTAAAAACTTTGGGATTAGCAGCGGTCATGGCCAAAGTAGGTTTATTTGTTCCCGCCCGTGAACCTGTAGAAATGCCCTGGTTTTCGCAAATTTTAGCCGATATTGGTGATGAACAATCTTTACAACAGAGTTTATCTACTTTTTCTGGACATATTCGCCGTATTAGTCGAATTTTAGAGGCATTAGAACCTGGGGAAAATGATTTGTCCCCATTAGTGATTAAGTACCAATCTCTGGTATTACTTGATGAAGTCGGTGCAGGTACAGATCCAGCGGAGGGAAGTGCATTAGCGATCGCTTTACTCAAATATCTGTCAAATCATAGCCAGCTAACTATGGCTAGTACCCACTTTGGCGAACTTAAAGCCCTGAAATACGAAGATCACCGATTTGAAAATGCTTCTGTAGAATTTGACGAAACCACGCTTTCACCCACTTACCGTCTATTGTGGGGGATTCCTGGCCGTTCTAATGCGCTGAGTATTGCCTTGCGTTTAGGGTTAAATCCAGAAATAGTAGCAGAGGCAAAAACTCAAGTCGGAGAAGCTACAGACGAGGTAAACCAAGTAATTGCCGGTTTAGAAGCCCAACGCCGCAATCAAGAAACTAAAGCCGCTGAAGCCCAAAAATTGTTACGTCAAGCTGAACGATTATATAAGGAAGTTTCTGACAAAGCTACTGCATTGGAAGCCAGAGAAAAAGATCTCCGGGTTTCCCAAGAAATCGCCGTTCAACAAGCAATTACCCAAGCCAAAGGGGAAATAGCCCAAGTTATCCGCCGCTTGCAACAAGGAACGGCTAACGCCCAAGATGCCCAACAAGCTACCGCTAATCTCAATCAAATTGCTCAAAAATACGAACCTACACCCCCACCTAAATCTAAACCTGGATTCATGCCTAAATTGGGCGATCGCGTGCGAATTCCTAAATTAGGTCAAACGGCTGAAGTTTTAACAATTCCCGATGTTGATGGCAATTTTACTGTGCG
The DNA here is from genome assembly GCF_014698755.1 of Aphanizomenon flos-aquae FACHB-1287. Classification (GTDB taxonomy): domain Bacteria; phylum Cyanobacteriota; class Cyanobacteriia; order Cyanobacteriales; family Nostocaceae; genus Dolichospermum; species Dolichospermum flosaquae. Next base: position 40,902 of record NZ_JACJTO010000025.1, read on the forward strand.
TTTTGGCATCATGAAAATGACGGTACAACTCCAAGATATAGAATCATTGGATGGACAAAAACCCGAACCCATGGTTAAAGCAAAACTAGCCCCATCAGTAGTTACACTACCACCAGCCCCAGCCATTCGCACCTCCAAAAATACTATAGATTTGCGCGGAAAACGAGTAGCTGATGCCGAATATATCTTAGACAAAGCTATTTCCGAAGCTGCTGGACCCCTATGGATTATTCATGGACACGGTACTGGTAAACTTAAGCTAGGAGTTCACGCTTTTCTACAACAACATCCTAGAGTTACCCACTACGAACCCGCAGAACAAGCCGATGGTGGCAGTGGTGTTACTATTGCTCATATATAAAAGTATATCAGTGGCAGTAGGGAAGCAGGGGAAAATCATTTTTACCACCGACAACTAACAACTGACCACCGACAACTGACAACTGACCACCGACAACTGACAACTGACAACTGACCACCGACAACTGACCAAAAAAGTTATGCACTCAACCGCTAATTCCACCGTATCAAAGTCATCTTGGGAGGATTTAAGCCAAATCCCAGACCCAAATACAACTCAATGGGAAAATATCAAAACTCAGCTAGACTTAATATTATTGGCATTGGAAAGCCTAACTGGTATCGGTTCAGAAGCAATGCTGTCTGCGGCAGTTAGTCTTGATTTAGAATCAAAAGTACCAGATTGGGTGGCCTTATGGCGATTGCGGCTTTCATTCCCCCTTCGCAAAGGACAAGGAGAACGAAAAAAGTTAGATGTAGAGGAAGCGCGATCGCTAGTGCTGATTATTTGCTATCTCGCTAAACAGCATCAAGAATTAATTCGTCGGGCTGTAAGTTCATTAGAACAAGCGACTGCAAATAGGCATAAACCTCACCAAATCTCCCTATTGGGGGATTATATAGATACTTTTTGTAAAACTTACCAAGAACGTATGGCAGAAGAAGAACCAACCTCGACGAATTTGCTTACCCATTTAGCCCTAAAACTGTTAATAAATATACTCTTTTATAGTGCTGCGGGTGGACATCGGCGTTTGTGGTTAGCGCTAATAGACCTTTCGACAAAATAATTCTCGATTTGCGATTTTCATTCCCAATCTAAAATCTAAAATCCCCTATTTTTTCCTTTACAATTGTTGTTATGTCTCCATCCAATTCTGTCATTCGTCGTTACACCACCGCTACCTGCACAATAGAAATATCGGTGGAAAATTCCCCTTTGTCGCGGTGGACAGACAAAACTATTGTTAATGCTCTCAGTTTTAGACTGCAATTTGATGATCCACGACTACCAGAACCAGGAAAAATTCTCCTTCAGGGCGATCGCCAGCAATTAGAAGTTTTATGTACAATTGTTACAAATTATGTTCAAAAACTTCTACAACAATCTGCTGAAGATTTTAGTCTAACTCTATCAGAAAATGATCATAACAATACAGAATCAGAATTAAAAAATATTCCCCTGTCTGTTCTTTCTACCCAAACTTCACCATCTTTCAATACTCAAACTCCTCGAACCAAAGTACATTTAGAATCTAGTGGTAATTTAACTCACAAACTCTATTTTGGTGATCTTATTAACCAAACATCTGTGCCTGTAATAGAACTGAGTTTACTACAACTATTTGATTTAGCAACGGCTTTAGATGAATACTCATCTGATACGATTGTCATACCAATTGCTACTCATCAAAACATCAGAACCAGTCTACCAAGGTGGTTTCCTATGGTAGCTATTTTGGTATTAGCAGCCAGTTTAACACCATTTACCATGCAGTATGCTCTCAATATTCAGAAAAATCGCCAGAAAGTAGCTCAAAATACTACTCAGCCCCCAAAACTAACTGCTATAGAACCTTCTCCTCAAGACCCTACACCAATACCGCCGCTGCCTTTAATCACTGGTCAACCCCAACTGATACCACCACCTTCTAACTTTAATACCCCCGCAGCGCCGCTTTCCCTTCCTAATGCAAATATCCCGGCTGGACCAACAACATCTCAATCTAAATTAAAGATACCATTTGATACTTCTTCTGATCCTATTAAACGGGAAAATCCCCCCTTTGGGACTACACCTAATTCTGATAACTCTAAAGTGTCAACAGCCAGACCAAATCAAAAAGGGCTAAATGTCACTAATACCAAGAAACCATCTAATTTAATTGAAACTTCTCCGTTTATTGCTACTATCCCCAACAACAATTCTAGTAAGATTCCTAACCTAATCCCTACTCCTGCTTCCGTAGAATTAGGTCAGAACAATATAAGAATTACCGCTCCAGGTCAGGTATCTCCGGAGGAAAATCAAACCACTAAAACTACTTCGGATACACAAGTTACGAATAATCAGACTTTATTTGATACACCCCAAGTGGCAGAAGCAAGAGAATATCTTAACAAGCGTTGGCGATCCCCAACTGGACTTTCTCAAGCTTTAGAATATAGTTTAATATTGGGTATTGATGGCAAAATTGAAAAAATTTTCCCCTTAAATCAAGTTGCCAGGGAATACATTGATAGTAGTGGTATTCCAGAAATTGGGAAACCTTTTGTTTCTAGTAATAAAGCTGGGCAAAATTTAATCATACGAGTTGTGCTTAGTTCTGATAATAAAGTGCAAATATTACCGGAAACACCATAGTTAATAAACTACCCCATCTTGCTGCGGTGAAGATGGGGTTTTTACATCCCAAACATGAAAATCACACAATTTGTAAAACTACCAACGTCATATCATCCGTATTTTGCCTATCAGAACCAATGAAGTTCTCAACTTGATCAAATAGATATTCAACAATTTCTTGGGGAGTATTACAATACTTACAAGCCGTTCTGAAGGATGTAACAAGATTATCCTCATCAAACCGATCGCCCCCAGCCGCCGCCGCATCAGTCAAACCATCAGTATAATAAATTACTCTATCCCCAACTTCTAACTGAGCTTGAGCATTTTCATATTCACTATTGGCATCTAAACCAATTAACATCCCCAATGTATCCAACTGACTAACAGTTTTTGTAGCTGCGTGCCACCATAAAGGCGGATTATGGGCAGCATTACTATAAGATAAAATTCGTGTTTGCGGGTCATATTCTGAATAAAACATAGTTACAAAGCGATGGGAATTTTCCAAATCCGCATACATAACCCGATTCAAATTTTGTAAAATTCCCGCTGGGGAATTGCCATGTAATACTTCACCTCGGAGCATTCCCCGCAACATCGTCATAATTAAACCAGCAGGAACACCTTTACCCATCACATCCCCAACCACTAAACCCCAACTAGCATTTTCTGGAGATGTCTGTAGTTGGGATTGTAACTGATTTTGATTAGTAGGAATAAAATCATAGTAGTCACCACCAACATGATTAGCCGGTTTACAACGGGCTGCTAGAGATAAACCGGGAATATTCGGACATTGACGCGGTAAAAGTCGGCGTTGAATTTCTGCACCAATTTCTAACTCTTGGTCTAAACGTTCTTTTTTTCTTAATTCTACAGATAGTTCATCATTATCAATAGCAACTGCTGTTTGGTCAGCCACTAACCGCACTAATTTTTGTCTGGTTTCTGTCCAACTATATTCAGGGTCACGGCTCAAAACATACAGCCAACCCCGTTCCGTATGCTTAACTAAAATAGCAGTCCCAAAAATTTGCACATCTGGACCTAAAACGGCGTGCATCTGGTCATCTAAAATCCTTGTAGAAATAGTTGCAGAACCAGAATTAGCTAAAAGAGTAATTTGACTACTAGCAGTTTCTAGGGCTTTTCTAATATTTTTTCTTTGCTGACTATCTTGCCAATGTAGTTGTTCTAATCTGATTTGTCCGTTGGGTTTATAAAGAAAAAGGGCACTACCTTCTGCATCTGTCACCCTGGTAGCCATAAGCGGAATCAGTTCCAAAAACTGATTTAAATTATTAAAGCTTCTGAGGGCAAATCCTAAAGAACTCAGTAAGTCTTGAATTTTATTTTGTTCTCGATGCAGCCTGGACACAAGCTCCTTAAGTGCCACCACAGGAGTGACATCTTTGGTGGTGCTGCTATTGCTATCAGTAGGATGAGAGGGAAATTGTGACACAGGTTAATATTGCAGTTGAGAATAGCAAATTTGTGATGCTTTATAAATACTCTTTCTTGATAAATTGTGAAATTATATTGACCGAGATTCGTGATTTTAGCAAGAGTAGAAGAATTATGGAACTTAATTTTTTAAATCTTAGTTAATGCTGAGGATATTTTTCATGCTTGATTCTCCATGATGATCAATGATGATCAATTTTCTAATTTGTTAAAAATGAGCCTTTGGCAATCAGTGATTTTATGATTAATTAGCAGCCTCTAATTTTTCCACAACTAAATTAGCTCTTCATATATCTTGAGAAATAAAAGTTTGTCATTAGCAAAATTATCTCTATTCCTCAAAAATGGGATATCAAGAATCAACAAACCAAACATTAGATAGATTTTTAGGGAGTTAATTCGTGATTTTAGCTTGACTGGATTTTTGGTCAAAACCATGGATGTGATCATACTTTCAATCAAAACTGGTTCTATTTTGAACCACAAACATTTAACTTATATACCATAAATTCTGGAAATATTTCCTGAGATAGATTTCTTTTATAAAAAAATTATCCATTTTTCTGGAAAATCTTCCTACCCAGAGGCGATGATTTTCGCAAATTCGGGTAAATATTGGGTTTTTACTATGTCACAATAAAATATCGGGTGCGTTACTATAATTACACAAGTTACCTTGATGTGAAAATAGGTAATGCACCCTACTCAAATTAATGATGAAATTTTGGGAATTATCAACTCATAAAAACTGGATCAACCGCTTAATAGTGCTTCCACAAATTCATAACTAGAAAATGGACGTAGATCCTCAATTCCTTCTCCAGCGCCAATAAAGCGAATGGGTAAACCTAACTGCTGAACAACCGCAAGGGCTACACCTCCCTTAGCAGTTCCGTCTAATTTGGTTAAAACCACGCCGCTGAGGTGGGCCGCTTGGGAAAATACTTCAGCTTGTTGCAGTCCATTTTGTCCCAAAGTAGAATCAAGAACTAAAAGCGATTCTACGCGGGCGTTGGGGGCTTTTTTAGTTATGATTTTGCGAATTTTGCTGAGTTCGTCCATCAGGTTTTTCTTATTTTGTAGTCTCCCAGCGGTATCTATTAATAGTAGTTCGGTTTCTCTGGCTTGAGCAGCGGTAATGGCATCAAATACCACGGCAGCAGGGTCTGTATTTTTACCGGGGTTGGCGATAACTTCGACACCACTTCTCTCACCCCAAACTTTGACTTGTTCCACAGCAGCAGCCCGGAAGGTATCCGCCGCCCCAATTAAGCATTTATAACCAGATTTTTGAGCTAGGTGAGAAATTTTACCGATGGTGGTAGTTTTTCCCGCCCCGTTCACCCCCGTAATTAACCAAATTGTGAGTTGGTCTTTTTCCGGTGCAAAGCTAGATTTTGCCTGGTTTTGCAAGGGTGTATCCAGCATATCTCTGAGAATTTCTTTAAGATAAGCGATTGCTTGTTCTGGTGGAGTCACTTCCGCCAGGATTTTTTTCTCTAACGCATTAATAATATAATCAGTTGCTTCTACACCCACATCTGCCTGTAAAAGCAAAGATTCAATTTCATTTACAGCCGCTTGATTTAGGGGTCCTTGACCAACAATTAATTTTATTTGGTTGAGAATATTCCGCCGAGTTTTATCTAAACCTTGACGGAGTTTTTTTAACCAAGTAATTTCTTCTAGGGAAATATCTTCAGCTTTTCTCCCTTGGGCGGCTAAAACCTCTGCTGACCATTTAAACCCGTCATCAAATACCAGTTCTGGAATTTCTACTTCTGGCGCTGTTGAGGTTGTCGCTGTTTCTGGTTCAGTGGTTTCTATCGCACTAGCGATTAATTTCTCTTGTTTGGCTTGTCTTTCCGCCGCAGCACGTTCTAAAAAAGATAAATTAACTGTTTCTGATTCTGGTATTATTTCTGGTTGTGATTCGCTAATATCTTCAGTAATTTCTGATGTAGCTGCATCTATTTCTATTGGTACAGTCACTTTCTCTGTTTCAGTTTCTACTATTTCCTCAGTAATAGTATTTGTTTCAATTACTACAGATGATTCCGTCTCTATTTGTTGTTTTTCTTGAATATTCTTATAAGCAGCTTTAGCAAAGGCCAACAAGTCCGCCGTATCTGGCACTGTTGTTTCTGGTTGAGTTGCTTCTACTGTGGATATTTCTGCCTGAAATTCGGTTTGGGGAGTATCATCAGATTCATTATTTGGACGATGGAACCAATTAAAAGCCATTGTAGTTTAGTTAATATGTAATATGTAATATTTAAAGGTATTGACAACCAACCACCGACAACCAACAACTGACCATTGACCACTAACAACTGACCAATTTAAACAGTTTGTTTTTGTTCGCTAACTCGACGGAGAACACCATTAATAAAACGATGTCCATCTTCTCCACTATAGCGTTTAGCCAATTCTACAGCTTCGTTAATGGCGATACTATCAGGAACTGCCATAAATTTTATTTCTGCGGTGGCTATTTGCAAAATATCTCTATCAATTTGGGCTAAACGAGTAACTTGCCAATCTACTAAAGCATGAGAAATTAGATCCGCAATAGCTTGATGATTTTCACTAACGGTAATAATAAGTGATTTAGCGTAATTACGAACTTCCTTGTCTTGATTAGCTAACTGAATTAACTCAGGAAAATCAACAGATGTACCTAATTGATTAATTGCTATTTGGGTATAAGAAATTGCCTCTTTTAGCATGGTTCTAGCTGTATTCAAGTCAGCGGCTCTAGTTTCGCTAGTTAATAGGCGGTCATTGCTACGTTGTAATTCTCCCGCAGCATTATTTAATGTGTCCTGCACTTCTAAGGTCAGGGTACGAACCGCCCCTAGAACTAGTTTAGAGACTAATTGATCATCTGACAAGGTTTCTAGTTTCTTGGGGTTGATTGGTAATTGACTAAGGCTTAATAATGCCAATTCCCGGGCTATTTGTTGGGGTTTACGACGTTGCATATTTTTTCTGTAGGAAAGTTGGAGATATTGAGAAATATGTTATGGCAGTTCCCAGGCTCGTGAGGTACAAAGTTTTTTAGTTTTAGGGAACAGTGAATAAATTGGTGTGTACTTCATTAGACTGGGAAACAATAAATTATCGATCCTAATACCCTATATTCAGTAAATCAGAACTAATCTCCCATCACTTCTCGTACTAAAGTCGCTAATTTATCCGCACTATCAGGAACAGCGAGAGTTTTAGCTTTCTCTGCCATTATCGCTAATTCTGCCGGAGATTGGAGCAAATTCAAAATCTGAGTTGTCAAGATTTCCGGGGTCAAATCCGACTGTTTAAAGGATAAAGCCGCCCCAACCTGAGTAAACACCTTTGCATTATAAGATTGATGATCTTCCGCTGCAAAGGGATAGGGAATTAAAATGGCTGGTTTACCACAAACCGCCAATTCTGTCAAGCTACCCGCACCAGAACGACTAATAACTAAATTAGCCCTTCTCAATAAAGCCGCCATATTGTCATAAAAAGGCAAAGCGATATATTGAGGATGCTGAATACTGTTAATATCAGGATCATTCTCACCAGTCAAGTGCACTATATAAGCACCAGCTTGAAACAAAGCGTCCGCAGACTGACGCACCAATTTATTTACAGCTACAGCCCCTTGACTTCCACCAAATACCACAATCAAAGGAATATTATCGGGAATAGGTAAGTCCAATGTACTATCAATTCCCTCATCTAAGAATTGAGAACGGATCGGAGTACCTACACAGACAGTTTGAGACCGAGGTAAGTATTGAGCAGTAACATCAAATCCTATAGCGACGGCATTACACCAAGGTCCAAAAAAGCGGGTAACTTTACCTGGTATTGCGTTAGATTCATGAAAAACCACAGGTAAACCCAACAAACGGGCAGCAATTACCGCAGGACCTGCAATATAACCTCCTGTCGTGAAAACTCCGTGGAATTTTCCCTGTTTAAGAATACGTCTAACTTTCAGAATCCCAGTCATGAGCTTCCACAAGACGCGGATAGAACTAAGACTAAAACCTTGCTGAAACCCTGCAACAGCCACCGTATTTAAAGGATATGTCCCTGGAACTAACTGAGTTTCTAGCCGATTTGACACACCCAGCCATTCAATATTGTATTCTGACAGTTTTTCAGCCAATGCGATCGCTGGAAACAAGTGTCCACCTGTCCCACTAGCTGCTATAAGTAATTTAATTGGTGGATTTACCATTCCTGACTATACCATTTATCTCCCAGCTTTATTAAGATAAAACAAATTCCCTATCTTCTATCATCGCATCAGTAAAATCTTACCTATGACTAAAATTATCCCCCTTTTAATGAAACGTAATAAAACACTAACCGTTAGTATTTCCCTGATTTCCAGTTTACTGGTAATTGGTTTATCGAGCTTATCGCAATCGGTGCAAGCAGGTCAACCCACAAATGCACCTGCTACACTTACTAACCTGTTAACGCAAATTGATAATGCTGCCAATCAGGGTAATATTAACAGTCTCATGCAATTTTACAGTCCTAAATTTACTCATGGTGACGGGTTAAACCGTAAATCTATGGAACAGGCTTTAACAGGACTTTGGAAGCGATATCCCCAATTGCGTTATACTACTAACATAGAGTCTTGGAAATCTGAAGGTAATACCATTATTGCGGAAACTGTCACTAATATTAGCGGTTTACCTGCATCTGGTAATAATAATTTCACCCTCCAGTCTACAATTAAATCGCGTCAAAAAATTACGGGTGCAAGAATTGTTCGTCAAGATATTTTATCGGAACGGACTCAACTAACTGCTGGAAGTAAACCACCCCAAGTAGAAATTAAATTACCACTACAGGTAAAAGTTAATGAAAAATATAGCTTTGATGCCATTGTTCAAGAACCAGTAGGGGAGGATTTTCTACTAGGAAAAGCTATAGAAGAGCCCATTCAAAGCAGTAAATTTCTTAACCCCACAATTGTGAATTTAGAATTTCTCAATGCGGGAGGACTTTTCAAAATCGGACGCGCACCTTCTACTCCCGGTCCTCAATGGATTTCCGCAGTTATTCGCAGGGGTGAAGATATGACTATCATTACTCAGCGGTTACAAGTGGTTAAAAAGTAGTTAGTGGTCATTGGTCAGTGGTCAGTGGTCATTGGTCATTGGTCATTGGTCATTGGTCATTGGTCATTGGTCAGTGGTGATTGGTCAAGACTATGCTAACAACGGACAACGGACAACGGATTTCTATGCAAAACCATATTGTTTTGATTACTGGTGCAAGTAGCGGTATAGGTGCTGCTTGTGCCAAAATTTTTGCTCATGCTGGTGCAAAACTGATTTTAGCAGCACGGCGTTGGGACCGTTTACAACAATTGGCTGATTCCTTAGACATCCCATCTGATAAAATCTATTTATTAGAACTTGATGTGTGCGATCGCTTGGCGGTAGAATCAGCTATTAATAATTTATCCCCTTCCTGGTCAAATATTGATATTTTGATTAATAATGCTGGTTTAAGTCGCGGTTTAGACAAATTATATCAAGGTGACTTTCATGACTGGGAAGAAATGATTGATACTAATATCAAAGGTTTACTGTACCTGACCCGCTACATAGTCCCAGGAATGGTGGAACGGAATTGTGGTCATGTTATCAATATCGGTTCTGTTGCGGGACATCAAACTTATCCTGGTGGTAATGTCTATTGTGGGACAAAAGCAGCGGTTAAAGCTATCTCTGAAGGCTTAAAACAAGACCTTTTAGGAACTCCCGTGCGAGTAACTTCTGTAGACCCTGGAATGGTAGAAACAGAATTTAGTCAAGTGCGTTTTCATGGTGACACAGAACGGGCTAAAAAGGTGTATGAGGGAGTTAAACCTCTAACTCCTGATGATGTGGCTGATGTGATCTTTTTCTGTGCCACTAGGGCGAGTCATGTTAATATTAGTGAAGTCTTATTGATGCCAGTAGACCAAGCGTTAACTTTAGTAAATAGGCGGGTATAAATTTAACTCTCATATTCTTCCAAACTCCGAATGGGAAGGGAGGGAAGTCCTTGACAGTAAAGACCCACCTGTTTCCGTGGGTTATACTGATAATTTCCTATTTTCTATTCTATTATCTGAATCTGAAAACGGGAAAAGAGGATACTGATTTTACTGTCGCAATACCAGTATCCTCTTCATGCTTTTGTAACCGTTTAATAACTTCCTTTTGAGCTTCTACCTCTGCTGAATACTGCCATGATTTCTTACTTTGAATATACGCACTAATCCCTAGAGATTTATCAGAAATCTTACCACCGTTCTGCTCCAACAGGGTTACGAGATTAGGCTTTAATTCTTCCATCTCTTGTTCCAATAAAGCTAATTGCTGTTTAATTTCTCGGTATCTATTAATGTAATTTTCTTCACTGTATCCGAGATCAATTTTTGGTAATTTTTGTTTAGTCAAGTTCATGTTTAGTGGTGGGTCGAACTTCTGGATATACCCTATTTCCCACTCATGTAAATCTTGGTCATCAGTCCAGACCAAGTAACAGATATACTGAACTTTGTTAGCTTTAAAATCTTCAAATTTTTCGTGTTGTGAGTGTCTCTTTCTCAAGCTAGATGTGGATATCCCTATATACCAAATTCTACTAGCTGAGTCAATAGCGAAATAAATACCAGGGGTGTCTGGTAGGTTTTGGTGATCTCCTAAAAGGACTTTACCAAGTTTTTTAATTGAGAAACTGGGAATAAAAGCAGAATCCTCTAACTCAATTTGGTGGTCTAAATCGGTTTGTGTCATTTTTCCCCCTAAGTCCAAGACTATTGGCAAATAGTTTGTTTTTATCGCATCTTACCATGTTTTAATTACTTCTAATTTAGATGAGTATGGAACAAAGGATATTATAATTAATGTTGGGTGATGTTTCTCTGTATCGTATTGTGAAAAGTCCGTCGATATTGAGTAAACTAGATGCGGGATGAAACACCCGCTACCTATACTACAGAAAATTAAGGTGATAACCGCTCGATTTTCCACCCTCCAGCATCTAAACGAGTATATAACAGACGATCATGTAAACGACTTGATCTTCCTTGCCAAAACTCAATTTCCTGGGGAATGACGCGAAAACCACCCCAATGAGGAGGACGAGGAACTTCCTGATTTTGATATACGCGCTCAAATTCTTGTAATTGTGATTCTAAAATATCCCTACTGGCAATTACTTCACTTTGATTAGAAGCCCAAGCACCCAAACGACTATATGGAGGGCGGATTTCAAAATAGCTATCAGATTGTGCCGAGGAAATTTTCTCCACAGTCCCAACAATTCTTACCTGTCGTTCTAGTTCAGCCCACCAAAAAACCAAAGCAGCAAGGGGATTTGCCGTGAGTTCCTGTCCTTTTTGACTATTATAATTAGTAAATAAGACAAAACCCCTTTCATCAAAATCCTTGAGTAGTACCATTCTCGCCGAAGGACGACCATTTGGTGTACAGGTAGCCAAAGTCATAGCATTAGGCTCAGGTAGCTGTGCTGCTAGGGACTGACCAAACCAAATTTTAAATTGTACAAAGGGATTAGAGTCAATTTCCTTTTCACTCAAATCTTGCAAGGTGTAGTCTTTGCGAATATCTGCTATGCTTTTATCCATTTTAATTCTTTCCTGATTCTGTAATTAAATTCCTAGTTATCTAAATTTAGGCTGGTAATGGATAATTAGTCATAAGTCATTGGTCATGGGTCATTGGTAAAAATTATTACCTTTTACTCATTCCCTACCCTTGAAGCCTCCAAAGCCTTGAGGACATAAATTGATCATGAAACTCAACCCGGAAGAGGATTTTAATCCTGATTCCTGATTCCTGTTATAGATTAAATCAGATGCGCCGTTCTGCTTCTCTCCAAACTTTGTTAATTTATGGACTCAGTGGACCAATTATCGCTCTCAATATCTGGTTACTGTCTTTATTATTTCGTTTTTTCCAAAATCCGATTACTATCCTCAGTATTGCTGCAATTCTGGCTTTTTTGCTGAATTACCCAGTCAAATTATTTGAGAAAATCAGAATTACCCGCACTCAAGCAGTAATTATTGTTCTAATACTGACTTTAACATTGTTTATTGTTGTATGTGTTACTCTTGTACCAATGCTAATTGACCAAACCATTCAACTTTTAAATAAGATCCCGGATTGGTTAGCGACTAGTCAAGCTAATTTAGATCACTTAGAAACACTAGCAAAGCAGCGACGTTTATCTGTGGATTTAAAACTAGTAACAAACCAAATAAATGGTAATATTCAAAACTTAGTACAACAAATAGCATCCGGAGCAGTAGGATTTGCTGGAACCCTGTTATCAGGATTACTAAATCTAGTCTTGGTAATTGTTCTAGCCTTTTATATGCTTATATATGGTGATCAAGTTTGGTCTGGGTTAATCAATTTGTTACCATCTAATATTGGTATTCCTTTTAGTAAGTCCTTAGAGTTAAATTTCCAAAACTTTTTCTTGAGCCAATTGTTGCTAGGACTATTTATGGTCATAGCCCTTACGCCTATATTCTTATTTTTGAAAGTCCCATTTGCCTTTTTATTTGCCATTATCATCGGTATTTCTGGATTAATTCCCGTTGTTGGTGCAACTTTAGGTATTGGTTTAGTCACAATGTTGGTATTAATCCAAAATTGGTGGTTAGCTTTCCCAGTCGCTACAATGGCAATTATCATGCAACAAATTAAAGATAATTTATTAGCTCCAAAATTAATGGGTAATTTTATTGGACTTAACCCCCTGTGGATTTTTATCGCTATTTTAATGGGATTTGAAATTGCCGGGTTATTAGGAACATTGGTTTCTGTACCAATTGCTGGAACTATAAAAGGCACGATAGATGCTATCAAAAGCAATAATAATATCTCAAATTTTCGGGTTAATTACGGCTCAGAATTTGAAAGAAATGAATAAGTTAATTAATGGGTCATTAGTCAGTTTTCAGTAGAACCCTTCCAAACTTGTTACTTAGGATATGTTACCATAACAACAATTTTTAATGCCAACCTACTTATATCAAATTTTGGATTCATGGATGCAGTTGAATTATTAGAAACAATTACACACTTGATTAAGCAGGCTGAAAAAGGGGAAATTGACCCTTGGGACGTGCGAGTTATTGAGGTGATTGATCATTACTTGGAATTAATGTCACCAGAAGCAAGAACTATCAGGGGCTATGAAAGTGATTTGTCTCAATCTGGACAGGCATTTTTATCAGCATCAAAGCTTGTATTATTCAAAGCCAACACATTAATTCAACTATCAACAGTATATAATACCCTAGAAGAAGTTGTAGATGATACACTATTAACAATAGAAGATGGATTATTGTCTCCTGGCCACCCCGTGCAATTGGAGCAACGCTTGCGTCGTCGTCCAGCAGCTATGCCTCCCCCAAAACGTCGGGTAACGTTGCAAGAGTTAATCAACCAATTGCAAATTATGGCCAGCCAGCTAAAACTGGTAGAAAAAGTTGATAAACCTAAACGGCTCAAACGCCAGTCTAGTGTCCAAACCATGCGGGAAGCTCTAGAATTGGCGCACCAAGAAAATTTAACAGAAGTCGCGTTAGAAATAGAGCAGGTGCTACATGGTGCTGCTCAAGAGCAGAATTTAGAGAAACCATGTTGGAACCTAGAACAACTGATAGATTTGTGGATACAGACAAAGCAACTCAAAAAACATGGCTCAGGTCATGAATCGGAATACGGTAACATGATTAGCGTTTTTTGGGCTTTACTGCTGCTGTCGGCTCAATCGAAGGTAGAACTATTTCAACAAGAATTTTACCAGGAAATTCAAATCCGCTTACCTACTTAAAGGCAGGAAGCAGGGGGGGGACTTCTATCTATTCCCAATGACCAATGACCAATGACTAAGGAATAAAATTTTATGAAAGCGATGATTCTTGCAGCGGGAAAAGGTACTCGTATCCGCCCCATCACATATACAATTCCTAAACCAATGATTCCCATACTGCAAAAGCCAGTCATGGAATTTTTACTGGAGTTATTACGTCAACATGGTTTTGACGAAATAATGGTCAATGTTAGCCATTTGGCGGAGGAAATAGAAAGTTATTTCCGTGATGGTCAGCGGTTTGGGGTGCAGATTGCTTATTCTTTTGAAGGTAAAATTGATGATGACGGTAAACTGGTGGGGGAAGCTATCGGTTCGGCTGGGGGTATGCGTCGGATTCAGGATTTCTCACCATTTTTTGATGATACGTTTGTAGTATTGTGTGGTGATGCTTTAATTGACTTAGACTTAACTTCGGCGGTAAAGTGGCATAAATCTAAGGGAGCAATCGCTACTATCATCACTAAATCTGTTCCTAAAGAAGAAGTTTCTAGCTATGGTGTGGTAGTTACTGACGAGGATAACCGCATTCAAGCTTTCCAGGAAAAACCGACTGTTGAAGAGGCTCTTAGCACTAATATCAATACAGGTATTTATATTTTTGAACCAGAGGTGTTTAAGTATATACCCTCTGGAGTAGAGTATGATATTGGTAGCCAGTTATTTCCTCAATTAGTGGCAGATAATGCCTCTTTTTACGCCATTCCCATGGATTTTGAATGGGTAGATATTGGTAAAGTTCCTGATTACTGGCGAGCAATTCGTGGGGTTTTATCAGGGGAAATCAAAAATGTACAAATCCCTGGACATGAGGTAGCTCCTGGTATTTTTACTGGGTTAAATGTATCTGTAAATTGGGATAAAGTTGATATTAGTGGACCTGTTTATATTGGGGGAATGACCAAAATTGAAGATGGAGCAAAAATTATTGGACCTTCGATGATTGGTCCAAATTGTTGGATCTGTAGTGGAGCTACTGTAGATAATAGTGTAATTTTTGAATGGTCGCGGTTAGCTCCAGGAGTTCGCTTGGTAGATAAGTTGGTGTTTGGGCGTTACTGTGTAGATAAGACGGGAGCATCTATTGATGTCCAAGCTGCGGCTTTAGATTGGCTGATTACTGATGCTCGTCAAACTCGACCTTCCGAAATACCTTTAGAACACCAAGCGATCGCTGAATTACTGGGAGCAAACTCAATTTAGTCAGTTGTTCTTTGTCAGTTGTCAGTTGTTCTTTGTCAGTTGTTAGTTGTTCTTTGTCAGTTGTCCATTGTCCGTTGTAATTTGCTACTAACCAATGACCAATGACCAATGACCAATGACCACTGACCACTGACCACTGACCAATGACCAATGACCAATGACCAATGACCAATGACCAATGACCAATGACCACTGACTATTAACTATTCAAGTAAGTATATCGTTGTAAACTTTGCTCGTAAGTTTGTAGTAGTCGCTGGGATTCTGCTAAGGTAATGTGCTGTTCCTCTAAAGCTCGTTCACAACGTTGACGAATATTTTCTACCATGTCTTCAGCATCATACTGAACGTAGCTAAGGACTTCGCTCATGGTATCACCCTTGACAACGTGTTCAATTTGATAACCTTTGGGGGTTAAATTGATGTGAACGGCGTTAGTGTCACCGAAAAGATTATGTAAATTACCCATAATTTCCTGGTATGCTCCATTCAGGAACATTCCCAAATAATAGGGTTTTCCTGGCTCAAACTTGTGCAGTTCTAATACTGATTTAACATCTCGCAAATCTATAAAGCGGTCAATTTTCCCATCACTGTCGCAGGTTAAGTCTGCTAAAATGCCTCTGCGGGTTGGTTCTTCATCAAGACGATGTATAGGCATGATCGGAAATAGTTGATCTATCGCCCAACAATCTGGTGCTGATTGAAACACAGAAAGATTGATATAGTAAATGGAAGCCATGATTTTTTCTAGGTCTTCCAACTCATCGGGTACGTATTCTTCCTGACGGATGATAGTTAAAACTTTTTGACAACAAGCCCAGTAAAGACGTTCGGCCTTAGCGCGTTCATTCAAGCGCAAAATTCCTAAATTAAAGCGACTGATAGCTTCTTCTTTGAATTGAGCAGCGTCGTGATAAAATTCTTGGTAATTTTCCTTATTGATAGATTGGTAAGTTTCCCACAGGTATTTAATAATTGGAGATTCTCCGTCTTGGGGAGGATCAGGAGGATCAAGGGGGACATCACTGGTACTGAGAACGTCAAAAATTAACACTGATTGGTGAGAAGAAATCGCCCGACCACTTTCACTAACAAGAGTAGGTACGTTAATTTGCCGTTCATCACAGGTATCTTTTAACTCAGCTACAATGTCATTAGCATAGTTTTGCATATTATAGTTTTTCGATGTGTAGAAATTCGTTTGCGATCCGTCATAATCTACACCCAAACCACCACCAACATCCAAGTATTTCATATCTGCCCCTAGCATCGCCAATTCTACGTAAATACGACTAGCTTCTTGAATGGCATCCTTAATAACATTGATAGCGGAGATTTGTGAACCAATGTGAAAATGTAACAATTGTAGAGAACCGAGTAAGTCAGCTGCACCTAATTTTTCCACAGCTTCCATAATTTCGGGAATTGTTAAGCCAAATTTAGCGCGATCGCCTGTAGAAGTTCCCCAGCGACCCATACCTTGTGTGCTTAATTTTGCTCTAACTCCCAAAATTGGCTTAATTCCTAATTGACGACTAGTAGCAATGGCTAAATCCACCTCTTCAATTTGCTCTAGGACGATAATTGGTGTTTGTCCTAGTCTTTGGGCTAACATAGCGGTTTCGATGTATTCCTGGTCCTTGTAGCCATTGCAAATTAACAATGCTCCAGGGGTATCCAACAAAGCCAGAGCAATCATTAATTCTGGCTTAGAACCCGCCTCCAAACCAAATTGATGGGGTTTACCAAACCGTACTAAATCTTCAATGAGGTGGCGCTGTTGATTGCATTTCACCGGAAACACACCTCGATATACACCAGGATAGTTATAGCGGGCGATCGCCTTAGCAAAACAAGCATTCAAGCGCTCAATTCGGTCTTCCAAAATATCGGAAAAGCGAATTAACATCGGTAGACCCAAATTACGCTGCTTTAAAGCATTTATCAACTCAAACAAGTCCAGAGATCCACCACGTTCACCCTTGGGGGAGACAGTAACATGACCAGCAGCATTAATTGAAAAATAAGGTCTTCCCCAACCCTCTATTCGGTAAAGGTCTTCACTGTCCTCAATTTTCCAAAGCAGAGGTAAATCTCCCGTATTTTTACTAGGTATTAATAGTTCCTTCTGTTTTTTGCTTTTCAATTCAGCTTTATGTACATTAGATGGCATTTTTACAATCTCATCAGCAGTTGACTCAACACCCATTTTTCCTGACCTCTTTGTTTTGCTCACGAAATAACAATTTAACAAAATAGTCTAGTAAAGGATATACCACTAGGAATAATTTCTGATGAAGAGCGTGATTGCTCAACCAAGTCCAGGTAACAAATTTTTCTTCCCTTGTGTCTCCTTTATCCTGAGAATAGTTACAAAAATCTGCGTTTATCTGCGTTTATCTGCGTTTAATTACCTATTGCTATATCTAACGGGGAAAAGAAATGGTAATTCAATCCGGTTATCCCCCATTCTCAGGGAAAATTGCCCAGACTACTAGACAAAAGACATCAATACAACTGACAATTAACCCATCAAAATTTGATTATGTTTTTGGAGATAGATTTGGAACGCACATTTTTAGCAATTAAACCCGACGGTGTACAACGCGGCTTGGTGGGTGAAATTATCCGCCGTTTTGAAACTAAAGGCTTTACCCTAGTTGGGTTGAAGTTTATGAAAGTCAGTAGAGAATTAGCGGAACAACACTATGGTGTTCACCGTGAAAGACCTTTTTTCCCTGGTTTAGTGGAATTTATCATTTCTAGTCCAGTTGTAGCAATGGTTTGGGAAGGAGAGGGCGTTGTTGCAGCAGCGAGAAAGATTATCGGTGCCACCAACCCCTTAAACGCAGAACCAGGTACAATTCGTGGCGATTTTGGCGTTAATGTAGGTCGTAACCTGATTCACGGTTCTGATGCTCAAGAAACAGCCCAAACAGAAATCGCTTTATGGTTTAAGGATGAAGAATTAGTTGCTTGGCAACCCCATTCAAAACCGTGGTTAAATGAGTAATTAGGTAATAGGTAATGGGTAATGGGTAATGGGCAGTAAAACTCTTAACTGTTACCTGTCACCTGTTGCCTTAAATGAATATAAAAATTGAATACTCCATAAGAAATTTTGAAAATATCCTTATAATAATCATCAAAATATTTTAGCAATTGATATTACAGCAGTTTGAGATCAAACGCGGTACAAAGATGGTAAACTTTAAAGATGGAAAAGAAAGAAAATAATTGAGATATATATGGCAGCAGCATATTCGACTGATATAAGACAAAAAATATTAAGTGCTTGGCAAAATAAAGAAGGTACGCAAAGAGAGTTAGCAGCGAGATTTAAAGTGAGCCTATCATTTATCAGTGAATTTTTCCGCCAATATAGAGAAACGGGGAAGATAGAATCCAAACCCAAACGTGGAGACCGCAGTTCTTTAATTAAAGGCAAAGAGGAAGAATTGTTGAAAAAATAGTGATAGATCACAATGATATATATTTATGGGAAATTCAAGCAGCTGCTATTTCTGACATTTTTCCTGCTCATAGATGCCTAAATTCCTGTGATTTTACCTGGGGAGTTAAATCATATTTCTCAACAGTAAAAGCGATTCCTGCGGGGTGCTTTGCGATCGCCTTTGGTACTGAGTTCCGCACAATCGCACCTCTCCACCATTATCTAACTAAGAGCGATCGCTTCGATAAGCTTTGCTAAATGAAACCTTTCGCGTTAGTGATCACAAATGTTACAATGTGGCTATGTTGTAAATCAGGGTTAAAAAAATGAAAAAAGAAGACGCAATTGAAAAGCTAAAACGTCAAATTCAATTAATTGATAATTTAAAATACATAATTCCAGGAACACAATATAGAGAAAAAGAAAAACTCTTTATTAAATGGAAACGAGATACAGAAATTTTGATTGAACAAATATTTGAAAAAGATTCTCGACATACAGAGGAATTTAAAAATATTTTTTATAGTGGATCTGCTGTTCATTCCTTGACTCCTCAACAAGAATATGAACGAGAATTAAAGCAAGGCTTAGAAAAAGGATGCCCAATTTTAGAATCAATGATAAAGGAAATAGAAGATTATTGGGACGAAAAAAACATCAATCAACCTATTATTCCTGCTTCAGATAATATTAAAATTCTTTGTGATAGGTTTCATTTATTTGCAAGACAACTAAAAACCAGACACAGTAACAGAAGTACAATAGAAATTATTGATGAGTATGATGTTCAGGATTTATTTCATGCTTTACTAACTTTATATTTTGATGATATCAAAGATGAGGAACCGACTCCAAGTTATGCCGGTGGATCTTCAAGAGTTGACTTTCTTTTAAGGCAGGAACAAACTATTATTGAACTTAAGAAGACACGCGAAAAACTGACTGATAAAGAAGTTGGAGAACAATTAATTATAGACATTGCTCGTTATAAATCACATCCTGACTATAAAACTCTCATTTGTTTTGTTTATGATCCAGAAAGAAGAATTAAAAATCCTCGTGGTCTTGAAAACGATTTAAGCAAAACTACAGATGGTATGATAGTTCAAGTTTTTATTAGACCAATATAATTGTATAAATTGAATAAAATCATATAAATATTTTTTCGTTTTTTTAATCAAAAGCGAAATTTCTTTATTTTTACTCCAATCTTTATCATCCCAGCACCATATTATTCATTATACTCAACCACCACCGCAATAGCCGCAGCGATTTCTTCCATTATTTGACTCGAACATTCTCCAATTTTACGGACTAATCTTTGTACATCTACACCGCGCAATTGTAAAATATCTACAGCAGAATCTTTCGACAAACTATTCTTGATATTTGCCTCAATCTTAACGTGCCAAATATTTTCAGCATAATATTCCTTCCAATCTGTAATTGGTGCAATTAATTTAATCGGTAACTTACCAACACCATCAGAACTGACAATTATAGCGGGTCTTACTTTTTTAATTTCTGCTCCCACAATTGGATCAAAATTAGTTAGCCAGATATCACCCCGTTTAAGAATAGAAGAATTAGTAATCAATTAAGTCTCCCATTTGTAATTCTTGCCATTCTGTGTCTTGCTGGTAATGCTCTAACATTAAATCAGATTGTGACGCTAAAATCTTTTTTCGTTCCTCTATAGGTAACTTTATAAGTTCACGACGGCTGATAAACTGTTGTTTTAATTCATCAATATTTTCAGAAAATGTGAGTTCACCATTTTCTTCTTCTCGCTTCGCATTTTGCAAATTTTGATAAATTTCTTCACAGCGTTCTTCTCTTAAATATTGCTGCAATAACAATTGAATTTGTAACTTTTCTTCAATTGAAAACCCTTTTATTGCTTCTACAACATCAGTAAAAATCATAATAGTTATTCTTCACTTTCAATTAATCTTTGACTATTACTAAAACATAGTTTAGTTAACCAACAACACAGAATAAATAACTGCGTTTTTTGCTCAGATGTAGGAATGACCCGTACTCCTCAATAAAAATCATTATAACGAATATATCACTTTCTCCCTCTTCTTTGCGCCTTTGCTCCTTAGCGTCTACCCTTCGGGATCTCTAAGAGAGATTGCGCGAAACAAAAAATATACTAACTCACACTAATTCCGCAGCTAAAAGCCTACCTTCAACTGGTTCATACTCATCTTCTAGTAACCATAACTTAGCTGCTTCATAATTATTACTAGAAAATACAACCTTCTCACCTTGTTTTGGATCATAAATTTGACAATTTCCTTCACTGTCGCAAAGTAATAACAGAATGTATGGAGGTGATAACATCGGATCTATCCATACTTCTGTAAATTCCCAGTTATTCTTCACTAGGTCTGGTGCGGGGTATGACGTGGTATTGGTTGTCTGCATTGATTTTTATCTCCCCATAGTAAAGTGGAATACTACTACCACTTTTTAACTCTTAAACTTGTGTTTTCACTGACCTTATCTCAGCGATCTGAGTTCCGCACAATCGCACTTCTCCAGCATAATCTAACTAAGAGCGATTCCTGCGGAGCGCTTCGCTATCGCTCTGCATTTTTGTTATTTTTAGGAGAAAGCCAAGTATTTACTCATCTTCTTCATCTACCTCTTCTAAATTTAAAAATGGTAACTCACTCTTAACTTCTAAAGAATTAGATTTTTCTAACTCTGTTGGTTGTGGAAACTCAGTAGATGTAAACAATTCACTTTTAATCACTTCATCAAATAAAGAAGATAACTCAGGATATAAATCTACTGTAGCATCTAAAACCCAAAGTAAATCAAGTAATTCATGATCAAATTGCCAAGTTTGAGGACGAATATCATCTAAAGGTGAAGACTTTTTACCAGCACCGTCTCTCATTCTATAAGCTAACCAAGATTTGACAACTTCTAAACCGGAAACACTAAAATTATAAACTTCAGGACGAACATTTTCAAATACACCTCTACCAATTTTTAATTCTTGTGTACCCACATCATAAGCAAATTCTGTGGGATAATCATTTACTGTATTGGGTATTCCTATTTGACAACGAACTCTACCAACAGGAATTTTACCTGGTTTTTTACCACTGGGAACAAACCTTTCGCAATAGGTATGTAACCAAACTAAAGTGCGTCCTATTTCTACTAATTTAATAAATAAATCCCTATTTTTGGTAATGGGAATCCTTGAACCAGGTGTTTCTAGTTCATTCCAAAATTCCTTTACATATTTAGGAGTTGCAAGTATTCCATAACAGTAAGCAAAAAAATCCTCTGGGGAAATATTGTCATTGAGTATATTATTAATAACTTGCAAAACTCCATTAGTAATATTAGGTTCAGTAGCTTCAGAATTTCTCCACAGAGGAATAATATGTTTAGCACCAAAAGAACCACGAAAATGATCTAAATCAGGAATTAATGAAGTAGCAACTGCTGATGGACCATTACCTAAAACATTAGTTAATAAACTTGTCATATAAACCTGTCTATTACCATGAGAACGTCGTAAATTTGGTCTAGGGCGATCGCACAATCTATTATCTAATAAAGCCCACTGACGATCAAAACTCCGATAAGCATAACGAATTGGTTCTACAGGTAAATCTTTTGATAGTAAATTAGCAATGGGAGCTAATAAATTTCCTCTATCTTGTAATGAAGGATACTGTTTACTAATTTTTTTAGCATCTGTTTCTTTAAAAAGTTTTTTCTGTGTTCCTGGTGATTTACTAGCATTAATCAAAGTTTTCCACCGTTCCTGTAGAACTTCCTTATTTTCACCGATAGTCCATGTTCGCTTAAATTGAATACCGTTTTCTTGCCAAGGAAATAAATCAGTTAACTTTGCCCATTGCCAATAATCTGTATTACTAATAGGTAAAAATAAATCAGTCCAATTTGTAGAACATTCACGCCATTGTAAATCTTGAAAATAATGAATATTCTCTAAAATTGCTAATTTTTCTTCAGTTGTACCATCAATTCGTGTAAAATGAACTTTAGCAGGAACTTCAGGTTGAGGTTGATGGTAACAAACACCAATAGCAATAGCCACAGGAGTTTGAATTGCAAATACATTTTGGGTTTTTCTTGCTCCTAAATTATCACCTTCTAAATCAATAATCCAAAGTTCATCAAATGTTTGACGCATCACTTTTCGCATTCCCGCAAATCCTGGTCCACGCAAATAGGAAGAAGCAGTAATAAAACTGATAATTCCGGCTTTATTTTCTTCATTAGCCTCAAATACTTTCCACAACGCCCAACGCCAAAAATAAACATAGTCATTATATAAATTTTTAGCATGAACACCATAACCCAGTGCTGTTAATGGTTCAAGAAAATCCTCTAAAATAGGACGTTTTTTGATCAATTGCTCATTTTCATCAATCTTTTGTTCATCATCTCCAAATCTTACCCATCCACCTTTTCTTTTTTGATTCATTAAATCATCTTCATCAATTGTTTGACGGTTATAAGGTGGATTTCCTAAACAAACCATAACTGGTGTATTTTGTTTAATCTTCTGAGCGCGTTTATATTCTTGACCTAAAGATTTATAAATTAAAGGTAAATTACCACTTAATTCCGAGTAAGGAGATTCTAAAGTATCACTTAAATAAACATGAACACCATTTTCTGGTAAAGTCCCTCCTTCACTTAAAATTTGTTGAGTTAGACGTAAATGGGCAACAGCATAGGGACCAACTAAAATTTCAAAAGCGTGAATATTTGCTGCCGCATTTGTAGCAGCAGAAACCCTCATTCCTTTTCCTCGTAAATTACTAATTTGATCCAGTCCATGTTTAATAGCTGTTAAAATATAAGTTCCTGTACCACAAGCAGGATCTAAAGTAATAACTTTATCATCTACAAAGGAAAATTCGGCATCAAAATGTTCTGCTAATAATTCAGCTACTAATCTAACTTGTGTTTTAATCACAGGAATGGGAGTATAATAAACACCTCTTTCTTTTCGCATTTTTGGATCATATTTAGCCAGAAAATCCTCATAAAAATATAACCAAGGATCTTCAGAACCATCTTTATTTAGTGCTGTAATATCAATAGCTGCAATTATTCTTTCTAATAAATTTACAGAAACTTCTATTTGTTCCCGTGCTGCTTCATCACCCAATATTTTTAAAGCATCCGCTAGTAAATTATGACCTGTTCTAATAGTTTTAACAGCTTGTGGTAAAGATAAATCATCTGCACCGGAAAATCTGGCTAATAAAAGTGCATAGGTTAAGGTTTGAGCATAAGCATCCGCAAATTGTTGATTATCTGCATCAGGAAATAGATAATGTCGCCAATCTTTAGCTACTTGACTTAAATTAGATTCAGGATCTTCAAGAGCAGTTAAAACATCTTTTCTTAATAAGCGACAAATAGGAGCAAGCATTTCTGCTAAAGCTTTAGGTGTAGAAGGAACAATTGGTTGCCAATTGAAAAAATCGCGTAATAATATTAATAAATCATTAGCATTTTGAGCAGTGATAGCTGATGCACCCTTAGCAGTAATATCTCCTGAAAATTTAATTGTCTTTCCTATTTTTTCACCTGTGCGATAAAGTCCCCAACTATTACCATCTGTATAAATCAAATTTGGGAGACTTTTAAACTTTTCCCATTGTTGTTTATCATCTCCTTTCAATTTATTAGGATCTGCGCCTTTTCCTGGTGCTTTTAATTCAATATGTCCCATTAAAAGACGATTAATTGTTATTCCCATATCTGGCCTTCCTGAAAGTACCTTTTCTCGGACTTCAGTAACTACTACAATAGATAAATTTAAAATATTTGCTGCTGATTTTAACAAATGTTCAATTGGTGATTTTAATTGATCTTCTGCACCAAAGGAGACAGAAGAAAGTGAAAATTTAGTAGTTAAGTCTTTTGCATAGTCTTGAAGACTGGATAAAAATTGACTTTCAGCATTACTGGCCATATTACAAAAACTCTAATAATAATTGTCTAATCATCTTAGTATATATTTATTTGTAGGCTGTTATTAATTTTTTACTAAATTTAGTTCTCTTTTATATTTTCTAAAGCAAAAAAAAACGGCAGAGAACTGAAATCCTCCACCGTTCAATTAACAATTAAAAAACCTAACTAAGACTCAACACCTTGGGGTAACAACTCCCGTGTTTGCTGAGAACTAACTTGGACAATGCCATTTTCATCAACGTCAACAAGAGCAGTATCGCCGTCTTTGATGCGTCCAGACAGAATTTCTTCCGCCAAACTATCCTCCAACAAGCGCATAATTGCCCGACGTAATGGCCTTGCACCGTAACTAGGACTGTAACCCTCAGTTATCAAGCGGTCTTTAAAGCGGTCAGTGACTTCTAAGACAATGCCTTTTTCCGTCAAGCGACCAAACACTTCCTTGAGCATGATTTCCGCAATTTGGGTAACTTCGATCTTGTTCAATTGACGGAAGACGATAATTTCATCTAACCGGTTCAGGAACTCAGGACGGAAGTAATTTTTCAGTTCCTCATTCACCAAAGAACGAATTCTGTTGTATTGCGTCTCAGTCGCATCCTCAGAGAATTCAAAACCGATACCGCTACCGCCTTTTTCAATTACCTTAGAACCAATATTGGAAGTCAAAATCAGCAGAGTGTTCTTAAAGTCCACCGTCCGACCTTTCGCGTCAGTTAAACGCCCATCTTCCAAAATTTGTAAAAGCATATTGAACACATCGGGGTGCGCTTTTTCGATTTCGTCGAATAACACCACAGTGTAAGGACGACGACGGACAGCCTCCGTTAACTGACCACCTTCGTTGTAACCGACATAACCAGGAGGAGAACCGATCAACTTACTAACAGTGTGACGCTCCATGTATTCGGACATATCTAAGCGAATCATCGCTTCTTCTGAACCGAAGAAATAAGAGGCCAAGGACTTCGCCAATTCAGTTTTACCCACCCCAGTAGGACCTGAGAAGACAAAACTAGCAATCGGTCGATTGGGATTTTTCAAACCAACACGAGCGCGACGAATAGCGCGGGAAACAGCCTTCACAGCGTCATCTTGACCGATGAGGCGCTGATGTAAGGTGTCTTCCATGTGTAGCAACTTTTCAGACTCAGATTCAGTGAGTTTGTTAACTGGTACACCAGTCCAAGAAGCAACAATGTGAGCAATGTCCTCTTCCGTAACTATGGGTTCAATACCGTCACCACTAGCACCGTTACTCTTAGTTTGAGCAATAGTGCGGATTTCGGCCTTGATTTCCATTTCCCGGTCACGCAATTCTCCCGCCCGATCAAAGTCCTGAGAACGGACCGCATCATCTTTTTCTTTTAAGATTTGCCGTAGTTCCTTGTCTAATTCCTTAGCTGCTGGGGGCAGTTGGGAGTTAATTAAGCGCACCCGTGAGCCGGCTTCATCCACCAAATCAATGGCTTTATCTGGCAAATAGCGATCGCTAATGTAACGATCGGACAACTTAGCTGCCGCCACCAGTGCTTCATCAGATATCTTCAGCTTGTGGTGTGCTTCGTAGCGATCGCGTAAACCATATAAAATTTCTATTGTTTCATCAACAGAAGGTTCACCCACCATGACAGGCTGGAAGCGTCTTTCTAACGCCGCATCCCGTTCAATGTGTTTACGGTACTCATCCAAAGTAGTCGCGCCGATACATTGTAATTCACCTCGCGCCAAAGCCGGCTTGAGAATATTAGCCGCATCAATCGCCCCTTCGGCCGCACCCGCGCCAATTAAGGTGTGAACTTCGTCAATTACCAGGATGACATTACCCGCAGAGCGGATTTCATCCATAATTTTTTTGAGACGTTCTTCAAATTCACCGCGATATTTAGTTCCTGCTACCAGCAGACCAATATCGAGAGTGACCACACGCTTATCTTCCAAGATATCAGGGATATCCTTACTGGCGATGCGTGAAGCCAAACCTTCAGCAATAGCGGTTTTACCAACACCTGGTTCACCAATCAAAACTGGATTGTTTTTTGTCCGGCGACCCAAAATTTGGATGACTCGCTCAATTTCCTTGGCGCGTCCCACCACAGGGTCGAGCTTGTTATCTATGGCCATTTGAGTCAGGTTTGATCCAAACTCATCCAGCGTTGGGGTTTTAGTGCGACCAGAGGGACCACCCGGCGTAACTTCCGCCGTTTCTCCCAACATCCGAATCACTTGGGTTCTTACCTTGGTCAAATCTACATTCAGATTTTCTAGCACTCTGGCTGCGACACCTTCCCCTTCGCGGATCAGTCCCAACAGCAGATGCTCGGTACCAATGTAGTTATGCCCCAATTGGCGTGCTTCTTCCAAGGATAGTTCTAAAACCCGTTTTGCCCGTGGCGTAAACGGAATTTCTACGGCGACAAAGCCTGAACCCCGTCCTATGATTTTTTCAACTTCAATGCGAGCATCTTTGAGATTAACTCCCATTGATTTCAGCACCTTGGCGGCCACCCCTGTACCTTCGCCAATCAGACCCAAGAGGATCTGCTCAGTTCCGACAAAGTTGTGACCTAAACGGCGGGCCTCTTCTTGGGCCAGCATGATTACCTTAATGGCTTTTTCTGTGAAGCGTTCAAACATGGCATTTTTCCCATCACCTGCGTCGTGCCGGTATGCTGATTTTAGCACAGGCTAAAATTTTCGATATCTATATCAACAATATTAGATATCCAATTACCATGACACAGGTTGATGGGTTAATGAGTGGCTATTAATTATTTTTCTGGAGTTAGTGTACTGAGGAGCGTGATTCTACCAGCATTTTGGGAGGTAAATTCAAACAATAGACCATTGATGTGGGGTTTTTGATTGACCCTCCCAAATAAGAATGAATATCACACAATATCTACCATTGTCAAATTAAAAAACTTAATGATAAGTTTTTTATATGAATAAAAATTTTAATACAATATATTTTGATATAACATCAGGACAAAAAATTTATTTTATCTTCATAAATGTGGTTTACCGTAGTCGGCTTGTTAAAATTTTTTACAGAAATATCCGGTGAGCTTAAACCTCAGTGGCTTTAGCTCTGATATCTAAGCGAATAGTTCAATCTTAACCGCATAGTTTTTCTAACTCCATATATTTAAGCTCATAATTATATATCTTCTTCTGTCACTTTCCAAATTTAATGAATAAAAGAATCAGATGACATGAAATGCCTAAGAATTACATATCGTTTTTAAGTCCTAAATTTGTACCTCACCAGCCTGGGAAATGCTATATAAGTTTTTTAAATATCTCTTTTTCAAAAAAATCGCATTTAGTCATATTTATCAGTTTATTGAGAATATTATCGGTTAATTCTCAATATTATTGAGAATATAATCAATAAGCTAACGATTTTACTAGGGTATTGACTTCTTGACATTTGATGCTAATATTGTAATGTAGAATTGCCTTTTTTATGTCTAAAATTTGTAGTCAGTGAACAAAAGCATAAATTTTTGCTCTCTTGATTTGAGAGACTTTCAAGAAATAAATTACTTAGATAAATATATCCTCTCAACCACTTATTTTTCAGGAAATACCTATGAACCGTTCTCAGATAGTTGCAATTATCACAGGTGTAATTTCTATATTGCTGGCTATTGCATACCTAATTGTTGTTCAAATTATTGATTACCGGGATATGAAACCAGCGCCTATTAGCCAAGTTAGCCCAGTAGTGATAATTGCGGAAAATAATTCACCTAATTTGCAGCTTAACATACAGCAGTTTGATATCAAGTCCAGTACAAGAATAGCTATCTAAATAGGGTCAAAAAACAATCCACAATGATTAAACCAATTGAGAGCATTTTCATCAGTAATAGCATTAACC
>NZ_JACJTO010000026.1 GCF_014698755.1 Aphanizomenon flos-aquae FACHB-1287
ATAATCATTTTTGGGTAGTCCTTCCAGGATATTTTTGACAATCTTGGGAAATGAGTTTATGATCATGGTTAATCAAAATATTTTAATCCTTCGCCCAAAATTTAACATATTTTTGGCTATTTTTATCAGGCTTTTCTTAACATTCAACACTTCTGCCCTACAAGATATGTCTGAAAGATATTTGGGGCAAAAGTTCCCACACTGGAAACCTTTAGAGAAAGGGTTAATTCCCATGCGTCCAGAAAATGAAGAAATCCAGGAAGGAATTGCAGATTTTAGATTACTTTTTGATCATTTAGCTAATCTTCCCAGTTATAAAATATTAGAACATGAAGAAACAACGGTTTTACGTCGCTTCCATTTTGAAAAAGACGGGGGTGAGGGGAATATGTTATTTCGTCCAGTTTCTCAAGTTGCTTTAGCGCAAGCTTTAGGAATTTTGGTATTTAAAAAAGGTTTTGCTTTGACGGATATTTTTAAGAAGTTGGAGAAATTTGACCGTCAAGGGGGTTTTAGTGGTATGGAATATCCTCAATCTTTATGGTATGGAGTTTTATATGACCCTAATAAAAAGCGGGTACAGGTAGTAGGAAAAGATTTAGCTGTGAAGTTATTAATTTATATTTTGGGGGGAATAACTGAACAAATGGAAGTTACTGCTTTACGTAAGGCTTTAGCCAATGCTAGGACTATAGAAGAACAAACTATAGGTTTTGATGGAAAGTTAGTCAAACCGCAGAATGTAGGACTACCAGTTATTTTATAATAATAGCTAATTATGGCTGAAATATATGATCATGATGCCATTGCAAAGCTTCAATATCTGGAAAATACTTCTCTACTTTAGGTAATATGAGTATTTCCCCATGAAATTCTGTTATTGTTCTAGCGTGGGGAGATACTTCTTCTAATTCTTTACTAACGATAATTTTGTATTTATCATCAACAGCAAACCAACCTCTATCAAAAGCCCAATGATGATTTTTACAAAGTGCTATTCCGTTATGTATTCTACTGTCATAAAAAGTGGAGAATGGCTTTATATGTGCGCCGTCAACAATATTTTGATTACCAGTTTTAGTAACTTTCAAGCCACAAAAAGCACATTGACAATCATATACAGAAACAACAGCTTTTCTAAAAAAGGCATTTCTAATTAGTGTTTTTTTAAAACTCCATTTAGGATTGTTGGGTAAATTTTCAGTATCATCTAGTTTTTCTACTTCTGGATAATCTTGAAAAGTCTGATTAATTTGTAAAAATTCCTCAATTTCATCTTCATTATCCGAGAAAAAAGCAGTTACCAATGCATCAATTAATTCTTTTCGGGAAGATTCATTTTGTAAATAGTTAAATAATTCACTGTCTAAATATGCGTATTCAACAGCCAATTTTAATTGGTTAGTTGTTTTTGGTTGTAAATTATTAAAACCTGCTTTAATTTCTACGTGCCAAAATCCCTCATTTTGTAGATGAAAAAATGGATAGTGTAAACCCCCTTTATAAGACTGTGAACCAATAACATTCCAATATTTATTAAAAGCTTGAATTAATTTATCTGAGACAAAAATTTTATTATCGGTAATGTCTCCTCTCATAATCAAATCTATTACGGTTAAAAGTAGTATTGGTTTATATTGAGCATTACCACGTTTTCGACTATTACTTACTTTCAGCTTGGAAAACTTTTCACAATAAAAATGAATATTATTCATGTCTCACTACTTTGTAAAAATGCGGAAAAATGGATTATTTTAAAATCTAGTTAAATTGAATTCTTCTTCTATATTATTTTCTTGATAATCTATTGCTTTCTTTAAAATCAATAGAAATTGTATTTGATAATCAACAACTCCACGCAATTCACTTTGTAATATTTCTAATCCCCCATTAGCATACTCTTCAAATACTTGAGTCCGCTTATCCTCATATTCATCTTCCCTAGAAGCAAGTATTTGGATATCACTTGTCTCAACAATTCCTAATAATTTGATAATTTTGTCATACCCAAGTGAAGCAAAATTGTCTTGTGGAATTGGAGAAGGCTCTCTTTTTGTGGTGTCTCCTAAAGGAACACTTTTTTTATACCTTACTCCTAATGATGCTGCAAATACCATCACCTCCACATAAGTTTGGAAAAGTCCAGGTGTTTCTTTAGACGCTAGTAACGATTTCACCAACTCAGCCTTATCCTGAGCAATTTTGATTCTATTTGCAGCCATAATTATAAAATACACACCCTTAACATCACAAAGCAAACCTAACTTACTAATACCACATAATCACCCTCCCCTCCGCACCTCTGCGAGAGAAAAAAATCAAAAAACATCCTCATAAACCAGAGAAAGAGGAAACCTAAAATCAACACTAACCAAATATACCTCATTACCCTCAACAAAAGGATGTAGCTCCCATAAACCCCTATCATTTAACCGAAAACAATCCAAACCCACCTTGTCAGCACTAATTAAAACATATTCCTGCAAAGTTGGAATCTGTCTATATAACTGAAACTTACCCCCCCTATCATAAGCTTCCGTACTCGGAGAAAGCACCTCAACAACTAAACTAGGAAATTGAATAAAATTAATCGCTTTTTTATCTTTAGGGTGACAACTAACAACAACATCAGGATAAGTAAACGGACCATTCTCCGATATACCTACTTTAGCATCAGCCATAAAAGGACGACAATTACCACCCCGCAAATGATTTTTCAACCCAGAAGCTAGATTTAAAGCAATAGTAGTATGAGGAATAGTTCCCCCGGTCATAGCAAAAACTTCACCATTGATATATTCATATTTAATATCTTGTTGTTCCTCCCACTCCAAATACTCCAAAGGACTCATATAACTTGTATCCGAACTAGCAACCATAACATTTACCTCCTGAATTTCCGTAAAATAAATTAACTAAAAATTTGCAACAACCAGCGATTAACCTCACCATCATCTTGAGTTAAACTGCGTTGAATAGCTTCCTGAACAATAGCTATTTGTAAACCTAGTAAAACCTTGGACTCCTCAATTCTCCTACTACCCCCGTCAATAATTTCAAAAGCAATAATATCATTATTATTAGCATTCATTACCCAATATTCCCTTACCCCCAACCGTTCATAAAGTAATCGTTTAAAACCTAAATCATCATTAATAGAAGCAGCAGCAACTTCTACCACTAGAGTAGGCGCTGCTAACTCATTAATATTGACAGGAGAATTATTTAAAGGTGGAAATTTGATTTTATCCCCAATATAAAAAGCTAAATCAGGTTGACATTCACTTTCACCTATTTTTCTAAAGCTGGTATTCGTAGCTTCAACAATTTTGATATTCTTGAGAGTAGCAAATAAACTCACCACCTTAGAAACAATCGAATGATAACGGCCATGACGAAAACCAACTGGTAACATTTCTACCCTCATATAATTTTGATAAAAATAAAATCTTCCTTGCTGATAATCAGAATGTTCAGCAACCTCCATAAACTCATCCCAACTTACCTTTACCCAACTATCAGTAACCAAACTTAAAGAACTAACAACCATAACTCCGTTCCTCCTCTCTGTGACTCTGCGTGAAAAAAATCCTCATTCAACCTCAACAATTTCAGTATATTCAAAACCATTCAAACTCTGTCGAACCAAAGAATATTTTTCCCTACCTAACTCAATAAAATCCTGTTCACAATTAGGTTTAGAAGAATAATAAACCAAAACATATTCCTTCCCAATCTTATCAGCAATTTCCTCCTCAACTTCTACCCTCCATTGAGTCTTAGTTACCAACACAACCAACTGATTTGCTAACTTAGGAATAGTTCGCGCAATGTGACGACGAGAATTAGCGTCTAAACTACCAAAAGGAGAATCCATGACAATAGGAAAAGTGCTACTATCAGGAACCATCATCATTTTTCGTCTTTCACTCCAGTCGCGCACCTTATCAATAATACTAGCGATAAAAGATAAACTGAGAATTTGATTTTCTCCCGTAGAAGCTGCGACTGGTGCTTCAATTCCCGTCGTATTTTCCACTAAACTTAATTCATACTTTTCGCTAATTTTGGGAATATAGGGAGTAAAAGAAATATCGGAAAATATTTCCTGTACCCGCTGTTCTAATTGGAGACGAAATTGATTTTCTTGACGGTTTTTAACTTCCGATAACCGTTCAATTGCATCCTGAGTAGCATTAATGCGACGCTGTGCTAAAGATTGTTTTTCCTCATTTTGTTTTTGCTTAGATATTTGTTTTATTAAAGCATCAATAGCTGCTTTTAGATGAGAAAGTTCCTGTCGATTTGCACCCTGTTCTCGATTTAATTCATCAATTTTAGCTTCAATTTCATCAAGACGTTTTTGTAAACCACTAATTTCCTCATTGGGATCTTTTCGTAGTTGTTCCTGAATATTAGCTAATTCCAGTTCAACTTGATCGAGATTTTCCTTTAACTGTTGAATTCGTCCTTGTTCTCTATCTGCTTCTTCCCAAAATCCAAGTGCTTGTTTATCAATTTCATCAACTTGTGCACTCATTCTAATTGCGGTTTCTTCCACAGTTGAAGAACCTGCTTTTTTCATTAAATTCTTAACATGAAAATGAGTATGAGTTCCTTCTCTTAAATCCGCACCACAAATACAACGTCCAGAAGTAAGTAAATCATTGACAAATTCCTGTGAAATTCCCGCAGTTAATTCACCTCGTTGTTTTAAATCTGTGAATATTTCCCGAAATTTAGCTGTAGTTTCCGATAATAAAACAGTATAACCCCGTGCGGAAATAACCTTTTTTAAATTCTCCTTTGTTTTTTTCAACTCTTGCAATAAACTATTTTTTTGAGATTCTAAACTTTGCTTTCTTTCCTGTAATTCCTTGACAGCACTCAATTCTCGTAATTTATTACTAATCTCCTTTTTAAAAGTCTGTTGATATTCTAATTCTTGATTTATTTCCGTTTGACGTTTATTAATGTTTTCAATTTCTAATTCTTGCTTTTCTTGCTTAGTTAATAACTGTTTTGTTTCCGGATCACCAATATGTTTTAAATCAGTTTCCAAAGACTTCTTAGCGTCTTTTAAGTGTTTAATAGAAAGTTCGATTACTTCCACACCTAAAAAAGTTCTAATGGCTTCAGAAATTTCCGCTTTATTATTAGAACGGACAATTTCTTCAATGCGTTCACCGTCAAAGAAAAAATATTGATGTAAACTTAATGGTAAAATCTGAGTAATAATTTCCTCAGCTTGTTGAATAGGAAAATACCATTTTCCGTCATCTCCAGCAACTTGAATTTTTAACTGAGTTTTCCCAGCTTCAATCACATCACTTTCATTTTTATAAACCCGACAACCACGAGTAGCACGATAACGATTACCTTCATGTTCCCAACCAACTTCTACCCAACATTCCACAGGTTGTCCAGGTTCAGATTCCGCAATTGCACGTTTATTTACTAACTGTTCAGTTGACGCAAAAGCCGCACTAAATTTCTCATACAAAACCCAAGTGAACGCATTCAAAATACTGGTTTTACCTGCGCCATTACTACCATAAATCATCGTCGTATTGCGAATATTTCCACCAGCTAAAGTTACCTCTGGTGTTTTTCCGTAAAATGAACGAAAATTACATAATTTAATCGAAGTTAGCTTCATTGTACCGCTTCCTTCACAATAGTGAGAATATCATCATTAATATGACCTTTGCTCTTTCTATCTAACCGACTTTTCTCCAATCTCCAGACCTTCTCGATAATTTGCTTAACTTCCGGTGGTGCGCTGGTAATTGGTTCTTGAACATCTTCAATATTTGATTCTGGTATCATTTTAATAGTGCAATAGATTTATTTTCTATTTTAACCAGTTATGACACTATTTTTATATAATACGCCTTATGTGAGTTGGAGTAGCAAAAAAGAAGGGGAAACCTCAAAATAAAGGTAACAATACCAAAGTTTGACGTATTCCCATGCAAGTGCTGTACAAACAGTTAGAACTAAACGCAGATAACCGCAGATGATCACAGATGACTTTGTACCTTATTAGACTAGAAAAGGCTATAACTTATATCATCACCGCTTTGTTTGTTATAAAACAATCAATTTTATTTTGGGGTGAAAAAAAAGGTTTGGTTATAGTACCAAACCTCCATAATTGCTGTGCTTAACAACGTACTCAACTAATTTAGTGCTACTCTAGCCACATATCATCTACCTATGGAATGTATACAGATTACTCTAAATATGATAAGTCATGACCAAAATACATATTGATGTTGCGAATAATAATCTATATAAAATTTTACTCCTGATTCCTGCTACCTTTTAAACAAAAAAAGGCCTGGGTGTTAGCCAAGCCTTCATATATACCAGGTGTTTACCATATATCAATACTTTAAACCTTATATGATTTCTATTCATCTTCCTACAAGGTGTGTACAAATTTCACAAAATATGATATGGCTTATATACTGATTTTTTAATCAAGTGGAAAAAGCCAAGATAAAAATTAATTAGTTATTTTAAATTATTAAAGTTATTGTTGGGTTGTGCTTTCGCTTAACCCAATTTACGATTTTAATTGAGGAAAGTAATATTTTTTTATTCTACATTTACCCAAAAATCTGCGGTTTTAACTTGTCCATTGCGGTTAAATTGTACCCACATTTTATATGTTCCTTGTTTGGGGAGTTTGGTATAAAATTCGATTTTTCCATCTATGGAATTTTCGAGCGCGTGAGCATGGATATAATCAGATGCTGTTAGGGGAGATGAACTTTTAATGATTACTAAATGTCCTTTTTTACCTAAATATGGTTGTAGATCTTTAATTGGTTGATTTTTTTGGTCTTTTAGATCAAAAGTTAGTTTAATTTCTTGACCAGCTTTGATTTTTGGTGTGGATATATTGAGATTGACTTTAGTATCTGAGATAATTTTAGTTTTGGTGAATTTTTCTAAATTTTTTGGCAAAGGAATTGTACCGGGAATTGTAATATTCATTAATGATACAATTTCCTTATTTCCAGTAGGTTTATAATCGCTAAAAAGTGTATAATTTCCTGATTCTGGAAAATTTGCAGTTACTTCAAAACGTCCTTTTTCTTTGTATTCTGGGTGAATATGATCAAAAAATCGTAAATCATCACTAACAACAATTAAGTGCATGAGTTTTTCCTGGAAAATTTCAAATTTATTGACAGGGTTTCCAGTGGAGTCTTGAATATCAATAACTAAGTTAATCGGTTGATTGGGAGCTAATTTTTGCGGAGCAGTTAATTTAACTTTGGTAGTTATTTGTGAATTATTTGTATGATGCATATTTTCCATTGAATGTCCTTCATGTTCATTCATGGAATTTCCATCATGATTCATCATCATACTAGGTGAAACTTCGCTTTTAGGAGATTTAGTATTTGATAAACAACCAGGAGCTATTAATAAAGCTGTCATCACAAAAATACTTGGGAAAAATTGTTTCATTTTAGGAAGGTTGTAATTTTAATTTACTGTTAGGGGAGGATATCAAAGAGAAGTGATTAACTTCTAACTCCATTACTGATAATATCTTTTTTTTCCGCATTAGGCAATAAAGCCAAATCAGTCAATGGTAATTGAATAATTACTGTAGTTCCTTGATTTAAACCTAAACTCTCTAGGGTAATTTTACCACCCATGAGTTCAATTAAATTCCGAGAAATTGCTAAACCTAATCCAGTTCCTTCAAACTTGCGGGTAGTTGTACCATCAACCATAACAAAGGGACGAAATAGTTTACCTTGTTCTGCAGGGTCAATACCAATACCTGTATCCTTAATTGATACTATAACATGAGGATAATGATTATTGTAATTAATATTTGTGGTAATTTGAATACTACCTTCATTGGTGAATTTATTGGCGTTACTAATAATATTAATTAGCACTTGTTTGAGTTTAATAGCATCGGATTTTACAGGAATAGGCTTATCACCTATATCACAAATTAATTGTAGTCCTTTGTGTTGGATATTAACTGATTGTAAGTTAATTACCTCTAATAATAATTGTCGTAAATCTAAAGGTACTATAGTTACAGACAGTTTACCAGCTTCTATTTTAGAAATATCCAGCAAATCATTGATTATTCCTAATAAATGAATTGCTGTATCATCGGCTTTTGTCAGAAATTCTAATTCTTCTTCTCGACTATCACATAAATCATCACGTACTAAGCGTACACAGTTGATAATAATATTCAATGGGTTTCTTAATTCATGGGAAGTTGTGGCCAAAAATTGACTTTTTATTTGGTTAGCTGACTTAGCTTCTTTCCAAGCAATTTCTAATTCTTCAGCCCAATCTTTTAGTCTTTCCACCATTTGATCTAATGCTTGAGCTAATTGATTAAATTCCCGAATTTTGAAATTGCGCGGTATGGGTTGTGCCGCATGGTGGCTATGGAGATTAACAGCATAGTCGCGCAGTTCTTCTATGGGACCGGCTAAATAAGGAACTAAATAAAATGAGGCTAATAAACTAGCACCAATTAAACCAACGGTTAAAACAATGAGAATTAGTTTAATTTCTTCTAAACCAAATAGAGCATCTTTTACAGTTGTAACTGCCAATATAATCCATCTTTGTGGTGGTTTTGTAGTTACAGGTTTAGTAGTAGCTGTAAAACCTGCAACTAATTCCTGTGCTTCTATAAAGGATAAATTACTAGAATTATTGCTTCCAGATAAAGCATTTTTAACTATGGCTTGTATTCTTTCTACGTCAGCATAATCTTTAATATTAGTACCGATTCTTTCTGGAAATGGATGAGCTAAAATTTTACCATCTTCAGCAATAACTACCAAAAAACCTGTTAACGAGCCTGGATGATTGGGGTTTTGCTGATATAATGTGGTTTTAATGCTTAATCGGTAAGCTAAATTACCACGTTGATTAGCAACAGGAACTGATAAAAATAACTGTAATTGATTTTGTTTGTCTTTTTTACCAGTTTTTCCAGATGGACGTGGTAATATGAATTGAATATCAACATTATCAATGTCAGGAGATAAATCTGATGGAGTAATTTCTTGATTACCGCAACTACTGGCAATTATTTCACCCTTTTTAATTCGGGTAACTTGTAAACAATCAATTTGAGTTGGTAGCTGTTTTTTTAGTTGTTTAAGAAATTGTTGAATTTCTACATATGAGCCAGATTGAATTACTTTTGTTTGACTAGCAGTAATTAAATTAGAGCGTAAACCTGCAATATCATCAATAATTTTTTCTCCCTTGTTAACTGCACTTTCTGTTAAGTTTTGTTGAGCCGTATTTAACAGACTAGAACGAGCTTTATTCAGGGCAACCATTTCCCCTAGTAATAAAACTGGGACAAATACTAGTAGGATTCTTGTTACTAAAATTCGTCGAAATGACGATTGACTAGATTTAGCCATTGTTTGTCTCACTTCTCATCTGCAAACTACAATAACAAAAAGACAAAATTACATTAGCGAAAGGAGACATTTTATTAGTTGATGATAAATTGCATATTCATATAAACTTCTAATTAAAAAAATAGAAAGCAGGTAAAAATTTAAAATTTAAAATTAATAAACCGTATGTTGCACATTAAGATTAATACTATAAACTCCCTCAAAAAATTAACCCCATGATCGAATATCGTCCCCATACCACAGTAGTTTTAGCCATGAGTGCTGATGGCAAAATAGCGGATTTTAGGCAAGCACCCGCTCGATTTGGCTCAGTAGTCGATCAAGCCCACCTGGAGAAACAAATTGCTATTTCTGATGCCGTTTTATTTGGTGCTGGTACTCTTCGTGCCTACAATACAACAATGACCATCTCAAAGACAATACTCTTGCAACAAAGAAAAGAAGTAAATAAGCATCCCCAACCAGTCCATATAGTGATTTCTCGTTCGGCTAACCTGAATCCGGACATTAAATTTTTCCAACAACCAGTAAGACGTTGGTTACTTACAACCTCTCTGGGGGCTTATTTTTGGCAAGAAAGATCAGAATTTGAGCAAGTTTTAGTATTTGAAAATCCTACAGGAGAAATTGATCTTTTGGCTGCTTTAACATATTTATCCAGTTTACAAATTACCCGTTTAGCTATTTTAGGAGGAGGAAAATTAGTGGCATCTTTCCTAGAATCTAATTTAATTGATGAAATCTGGCTGACTATTTGTCCACTAATTTTAGGTGGTAGTATGGCTCTTTCACCTGTGGAAGGGATAGGATTTTTATCTGATGTTGCTCCTAAGTTACAATTACTAGAAGTATTCACTGTTGAGCAAGAAGTATTTTTGCACTATAGGATAATTCGCTAGAGGTGCAGGGTCTACACTCGGCAAGGAGTCAGCAGTAAATCTAAAACCTAAAATTACAGGACAAATATACAATGTTTAAAGAACACAAACCTCAATATTCTCTTGTTTGGACACACACAATCGCCGATATTCCCCAAACTGCTTGGGATGCCTTAGCAATGCCGCTAAAAACGCCTTTTTTAGAATGGGATTGGTTGAACAATTTAGAAATATCCCAAAGTGCTACAGCTAATGCTGGTTGGTTGCCAAATCACTTGATTTTATGGCGAGATAGAACTTTAATTGGGGCTGCTCCATTATATTTAAAAGGACATAGCCAGGGGGAATTTGTTTTTGATCATCAATGGGCAGAATTAGCTTCTCGTTTGGGCATAGAATATTATCCTAAACTCCTGGGAATGACACCATTCACGCCCGCTGAAGGTTATCGCTTTTTAATTGCTCCAGGAGAAGATGAGGAAGAAATTACAGCTTTAATGCTTCATGAAATTGATAGTTTTTGTGTGAAATATCGCATTTCTGGCTGTCATTTTCTCTATGTTGATCCACAATGGCGACTAATTTTAGAACGTCAGGGTTTTACAACTTGGCTACATCATAGTTATATTTGGGAAAATGCTGATTTTCAAACTTTTGATGATTATCTCACTGGATTTAATGCGAATCAAAGACGCAATATTAAACGGGAACGCAAATCTGTGGAAAAGGCAGGTTTAAAACTGCAAGCATTAACAGGTCAAGAAATTCCTAATTCTCTGTTTTCGTTAATGTATGATTTCTATGCTGATACTTGTGATAAGTTTGGCTGGTGGGGGAGTAAGTATTTAACTAAGCAATTTTTTGAACAATTAGATTATAATTATCGACATCGGGTTGTATTTTTTGCGGCTTATGATCAAGAAAATTCTCATCAACCTGTAGGAATGTCTTTTTGTTTATTTAAAGAAGACAAGCTATATGGACGTTATTGGGGGAGTTTTCAAGACATAGATTGTTTACATTTTGATGCTTGTTATTATGCACCAATTGAATGGGCGATCGCTCATGGTATCCAAAATTTTGACCCCGGCGCTGGTGGTAAACATAAAAAACGCCGAGGTTTTCCTGCTACTTCTAATTACAGTCTTCACCGCTTTTACAACAACCGTTTAGGACAAATTATTTTGCCTTGGGTTCGGGAAGTAAATCAGATGGAACAAAAAGAAATTGATACCATTAATGCAGAGTTACCCTTTAAGTAGCAGGAAATAGAAGCCCGATTTTTTTTAAAAGTTAGGCATCTGCATATTACATATTTCCGAAAAACATCACACAAGAATTACACTAAAGATGTAATCTAAAAATACTTGTTCTAGAAATTTAGTTTTTACAATGGTTATGGATTTACTACTTGAAGATTTGACCGCAATTGATAATCAACTTTCTCACCGTCATATTGATCTTGACCCCAACGGTTATTTTATTATCTACATAGACCAACATGAAAGATTAATTTATGCCAAGCACTTCACTAATATCATTAATGAACGTGGTTTGGCCGTAAATCCAGAAACAGGTGAAGTAATTCCTGTTCGCGGTAAGGTGGAAAGAACCCACAGAACTTTATTTAGCGGACGGACAGCTAAAGAAATCTGTATTAAGATTTTTGAAGAAACGCTAAATTGTCCTGTAACTTTACTAGATCATGCAGCTTATCTAGGTAGAGAACTTGTTCGCGCTGAAATTGCTTTAGTTTCAGGAAAGGAGTATATTCAAGATTAGCAAAAGTAAATGCAAATGTACCAGAATCGCATATACAGCGTTTTCCACTGAAGATTAGGTACAAAGTTGAATCATAGTTGAATCATAAAACTCTTGTGGTGCGGGCATCTTGCCCGCTAGATATGTGCCTAATAACACTGTCACCTGATTAACTACCTTTCCTGTGTTAAATAGCACAAGTAAGTCCTGGGGGGATAATTCTCACAAATCCTGGTAAGATAGCAGGTTAAATTAGCAGATTTATATTATGAATAATAACGATTTAGCTTTTACTCCAGCCTTAGAGTTAGCAAAATTAATCCGTCTGCGGGAGGTGTCGCCTTTAGAGTTGGTAGAAATATATTTAGAAAGAATTGAACGCTTAAATCCTCAATTAGGTAGTTATTTTACAATTACAGCAGACTTAGCGATCGCTGATGCTAAACACAAAACGGAATTATTGACAACAACATCCGAATTACCGCCGTTTTTTGGTGTACCAATTTCCATTAAAGACTTAAGTGCCGTTGCAGGTGTTACTTGTACCTACGGAAATTCACTACTATTAAATAATATTGCCAATCATGATGATGGGGTAGTTACGAAAATTAAACAAGCAGGATTTATTATTCTTGGTAAAACCGCAACATCCGAATTAGGTTCTTATCCTTACAGCGAACCTGTAGGGTTTCCTCCAGCGAGAAACCCTTGGAATTTAGAATATACTCCAGGTGGTTCTAGTGGTGGTGCAGCAGCTTCCGTAGCAGCGGGATTAAGTGCGATCGCTCAAGGTTCAGATGGTGGTGGCTCAGTCCGTGGACCAGCGGCTTGTTGTGGTGTCATTGGTATTAAACCGACAAGGGGAAGAGTCACTAAAGCCCCTGTAGGCGATCGCTTGGGAGGTATTGGAGTTGACGGTCCACTAGCCCGCACGGTAGCTGATGCAGCAGCCATGTTAGATGTTATCTCTGGCTATGTTACAGGTGATCCTTATTGGCTACCAGATCCGCAACCATCATTTCTCGCTGCGACTCAAGTTAAATTAGATACTTTGAAAATTGCCTTTAGTACCAGTATTATGCCCTTTGGAGAAGCGGACGCTAACTGTAAACAAGGGGTATTAACAACCATCCAATTATTAACAGAATTTGGACACCAAGTTACGGAAAAATGTCCAGATTTTAGTGCTTTAATCGAACCATTTAAAGCAGTTTGGCAAGCGGGAATAGCAGCGGCCAGAATCCCTGCAGAAGCATTGCAACCCCTAAACCGCTGGTTATTAGCAAAAAATGGTTCTGTAGCGGAATATCTGCAAGCACTCTCCCAAATGCAAATTGCCTCCCGGAAAATTATCGCATTTTTTAATACAATAGATGTACTTGTATTACCAGTTTATTTACATTCTCCGATTCGGGTCAGTGCATGGGCGGATTTGAGTCCAGAGGAGACATTTGCTAAAATTGCCAACTGGGTCGCACCTTGCCCTGTCGCCAATGCTACTGGATTACCTGCTATAGCCGTTCCTATGGGTTTCGATAGCAATGGTTTACCCTTGAGTGTGCAGTTAATTGGTAAACCGGCAGCCGAGTCCACTTTAATTAGTCTAGCAGCCCAATTAGAAGCCGCTAACCCTTGGATTCAACATCGTCCAGCACTTTAAGTCTAAATCAGGATTTATAGCAGTTTCCGTTATTATGAACAATACCTTGTCCAAATTGAAAAAAGCCTTGATTTGTAGGTTGGGTTGAAGCATGAAACCCAACAAAGCAGGAAATGGACCATGTATTGATTGCAGATATTAATCATAAAACTCCTGTGGTGCGGGCATCTTGCCCGCATAATTTGTACCTAACTCAATATCAACGTTACATTTTAATTACTCAGTTTTTCCTGTTCACGAGCATCGACAACTAAAACTAAACAAAGTGCGGCAACTGCTTTTTCCCATGCTTGACGGACTTTTTCATCTTCGACACCATCAAATAAGCCCACCAAGCGAGGAACGGCTTGTTCTAAAGCTTTGTGCGGTACGGGACGATGTAATTCAACCAGATGATTGATACTTTCTTGATTATTGAGAAAACCAACTACCCATTTTGTTGTATGATCTGGACTATCGGGAACATTTTGTACACCTAATTCATTTTTTAACCAATCATAAAAAAGTGGTAAATGTTCAGCTAAAACTGCACCGGCTGTAGGTAAGGTTTTTTTGAGTAAGCTAATATCTAAACTGTCTAATTCTTGTTTCAAAGCCGGTGAATTTAGCACCTCATTTAAGGGTGTGGAAAGTATTGCTGTTATTTCCGATTCGGAAAAATCTAAATTTTGGGTGAAAGTTGAAATTAGAGATTTCATGTTCTACATTCCAGGGATTATCCCTTATGCTGTAGAATCATGATAGCGTTACACACCAAAATCTTTAATAATG
The DNA here is from genome assembly GCF_014698755.1 of Aphanizomenon flos-aquae FACHB-1287. Classification (GTDB taxonomy): domain Bacteria; phylum Cyanobacteriota; class Cyanobacteriia; order Cyanobacteriales; family Nostocaceae; genus Dolichospermum; species Dolichospermum flosaquae. The sequence goes on from NZ_JACJTO010000026.1 coordinate 14,511, forward strand.
TTGCATTACTAAGCTGTTACGCAGCTAAATTTGATAACCAGAATTTACTTGAACTTTGTGGTGCGGGCATCTTACTCACTAGAATTATACAAACTAAATACAGTACAGTTTAACTTCATCCCATTTATCCGTCAAATCGTTTGTTAGCGAGAAGTAATCGCACCTCTGATTTATGACTATGGAAAGGTTTATGAATAATTTGATTGAGTGAAGATACCGATTGTTTAGCTGAGAAATAAGATGAAAAAACGCGTCTATTTTCGCAGGTTTCGACAATACTTACTAAAAACCAGTCTTGCAGATTATTGTTAAATATCTGATCATCATATTGCTGACTCACAGGCAAAAAAGGCTCATTAACCCTAATTAATCTACCAGAATTGATATTAGTAATTAATTTTTCAAGTATTTCTACACTAATTTGTCTTTTCCCTAACTCTGCCGCTACTCTAGCTAAACTACAATATCTAGTGAACGAAGCTTGAGTTTTAACAGCTTCCTGAATACATTTAAAAGAATGTTCTAAAGACGCAAATTTTTCTCCTGGAGAAAGATTCACTGTTTTGGTTAGAAAAAAATAATTCAGCCCTTCTAAATAAATTTGACTATCAGCATTGGCAACCATTACGTATTCTTGCCACTGATTAAGGAAAGGAGTTGCATAATTTAAAGCTGCTATTGCTTCTAACCAATAGGATGGTTTTGGGAGTAGGGATTTTTCTGGAATTTGTGTTACTAACAAACTACGTTCTGCTAGTTGTTGAGATCGATCTAACTTACAGGCAAACAAGTTTAATTGATAGCCATCTACTGGCTGATTTACATCAAAAGGAACTAAACAACCTAGACTAGAAATTAAGTAGTAAATTTCATAACCTAGATTTTTAAATAGCTGAATTAACCGCATATTAATATGTTTGCCATGCTTGAGTTCAAACATAATTAATGGCGATTGCTCAAGGAAGAATCTTTTCCCACCAGTGAGAATCTTAGCTTCTTCTCCTTCTGCATCTAACTTAATAAAGTCAATCTTCTGCCAGTTACGCATTGCTAATTCTTGATCCAAGTTTAGCAGTTTAATAATTTCTTGTTGTTGAGATAAATTATCAGGCTGTAAAGAATTTAGTTCACTATTTGTTGATAAAAATAAAGTTGCCTCACCTTCACAATCTGATAAGCCAGCATTGACTATCTCTATATTTGTAAAACCATTAGCTTCTACACCTTTTCGCAATAACGAAACAACGGAACTGGCAGGTTCATAAGCTGTAATTTTACCTTGTTTTTGAAGTAAATTAGCTATAGTTAAAGTGTAAACTCCATGATTAGCACCAATATCTAAAATCTCCATTCCTGGTGTAATCAGTTTGCGAATAAACTCCATTTCTGGCTCAAACCAATCACCCTGTTCTAGTAAAACATAAGTTGTCAGACTGTTTAGATCATTCTTAACACATACTTTAATTCCCCCCTCAATTTCCACCAAGCATTCATGAGGATCAATCTCAGTAAATTTAAAATATTTAAGCTGTTCAGAATTATTACCATTTTTGTGAGAAATTGGAATAATTTTATTAGTAGTTTGAGGATAATACTGTTGCAAAAAACATTTTAAATTTTGTCGAATTTCACTATTACCAGGTTCTAATAACAGTGCACAGCGATAATATTTTTCAGCCTCTGCAATTAATTCCTGTTCTTCTAAAAGCTGACCTAGAGCCTGATATGTCGCAGTAGAACCGCGATTAATAACCAGAGATTGCAAATAAGATGAAATAGCATTTTCCACCTCATCCAAGACTTGATAAGCTTGACCTAAATGATAATATCCCTGAGCATCATCAGGATGATTTTCGATATATTGTTGATAATAATTAACAGCATCTACAGGTTCTAATTCCACCGAGAGAGAAGCATGATTAGGGAAATTTTCACTGTTAGATATTGGGGTTTCTTGTTGAATATAAATTTGCCACATTTGGCGATAAGCTGCTTCTAAACTGTTGGCGATGTTCTTCACATCCAACAAAGGAGAATGCTGCATTCTTTCCCGCATATTTGAGCGCAAAGATTGGAGATAATCTGGATCTTGCGCTAATGCGATCGCTTTTTGAACATACTCGACAGCACTATTAGCAATACAATCGTCTAAACCAACACTGTGGAGAATACTAGCACTCATGCGCTCCATTTTCCGAGTCCCTGCTAGGGTTAATGTCGGTACTCCCATCCACAAGGCCTCACAAGTCGTAGTACATCCCGTATAGGGTATACTATCCAAATGCAGATCAACTTGATTATAAAGATCTAGATGCTCCTCATCATTAACAAATGCACCATATAAGAAAATGCGTTTGGGATCAATACCCTGTTCCACAAAGGGAGTTTGAATTTTTTCAGCAATTAAGGGATTGAATACGTTAGAACCGGCACATTTTAAGATCAAGCGAGAATTAGGTACTGCTTTGAGTATTTCAATCCACAGAGTAAAAGTTTCTGGTGTCAGTTTGCGTAAATTATTGAAAGATGAAAAAGTAAAAACTCCCGTTTTTTGACAAGGAAGATCAGTAACTTCAGGGGCATTTTTTAGAGGTTCATAACCTACATAACAACGAGGTAAACGCCATATAGTTTCGCTGGTTTTTTCCTCTGTATCATTAGGATGCAGAACTTGATCAGTAATCCAGTAGTCAATTGTCGGTAAACCTGTAGTAGCAAAATAACCTAAATATGTAACTTGAATCGGCGCTGGTTTCATCCCCAAGACCATCATCCGGTTATTTGCTGTATGCCCTGCTAAATCAACGAGAATATCTATGCGGTCTGTTCGAATTAATTCAGCTACTTGTAAATCTGCAAGACCAACAGTAGAACGCCAAGCATCGCAGATATCTATAATTTCCTCTGTAATTGTATCCGGTTCTTGGACTTCCCCATAGCAGAAAACCTCAACCTGGGTGCGGTCATGGTGTTGAAAAACAGGTTTAATAAATGAACTTACGGAATGTCTGCGGAAATCAGGGGAAATATAACCAATGCGTAAACGACGGTGTGGAATTTTATCCTGAGAGTGAGTAGTTAAGATTGGTAACCATTGACTAACTACTTGCTGTTGATACCACAATTTAGCAGAATCTAATATCTCTTGAGGTGTAAAACTGACAAGAGAAGATAAATTAAACAAAAAACAAGAATGTAATTTATGATTATTAGGATTAATTTTTAGAGCTTCATTTAATAAACTAATGCACTCTGAAAATTTCCCTTGTTCACCAGCAATAAATCCCAAAAGTTCATAAGTTTCGCCATGATTAGGATTTAATGCCAATATTTTTTGAAAACATTCTTGACTTAAATTTGCTTGTCCACTTTTATAGTAAACATACCCTAAATTTTTTAAAGAATCAATGTAATTTTCATTAATTTTTAAAGACTTAAGATAGGAAGTAATTGCTTCTGGATAGCGGTTTTGATGTTGAAAAATACAACCTAAATTATAGTGAGCCAAAACACAATCTGGATCTAGCTCAATCAGAGATTTAAAATAGATTTTTGCTTCTTCAAATTTCCGTTCCCGCACCAATATTGCCCCGGTATCGTTTATTTCTTCTGTCAAATGAGGCAACAATTCCAGGTCTTTTTCTCCTAGCAAATTTTGAATTAAATCTGTACCTTTTCCCTGTTGCCAAAGTAAAGCTAAATTGAATTTAGCCCCCTGATGATCTGCATCTAATTGCAAGACTTGGGAAAATTGATCTATAGCTTCATTAAACTGCTTTTGACGTTTAAAAATCAATCCTAAGCGATAGTAAGCCTTAGTATAATTCCCGGTAATTTTAATAGCATGATTATAATGATCAATAGCTTTTTCCCAATCATCCTCCTGTTCATAGACAAAACCCAGATTATAGTAAGATTTGGCTAAATTAGGTTGGATATTCAGAGCGCGTAAATACCATTTTTCTGCCAATTGGAAGTCATTTTTTAAAGTTAGGGCTGTTCCCAGTAAATGGCAAATTTCCCCAGCTTCATATAACCGCCCCATAGCATTTAAAATCGTGATTAGATATTGATCAATTGATTCATAAAATTGCTCCCTTAATTCCGTTTTTAGTTTGCTAAATTCACCAATGATTTTATCAATTTGGATGAGCAGTGGTTCTAATTGCATTGCTGCTAAATCTTGTTCTAATCTTTGAGCTATAGTAAATTCATCTTCATCATTAAATTGCATTAGTAATGGTTTTAGCAACGTTTCAATAATTAAACATTGCTCAGAACTGAGAATTTCTGTCCAGTCCAGTACCTTTTCTGGTTTTGGTAAGACGTACTTATTTAATAAGAACTCAATTTCAGATTCTGTAGGTTCAATTTTTAAATATTTTGCTAATTTAAAAATTTCTAAATATGGTTCGGAAATTAATTCTTTTCTACAAATTAATAAAGTTTGATCACTATCAGGAAACCACTGTTCTTGATATTGTTGCCAAAGATTGACAAAACTAGATTCAAATGTTACTTTATTTTCTAAAGAAGCAATGACAGCGGCTAAAATTTCCCGGGGGTTTTGATGTAGATAAATACTCTTAGCTTCATCTTGCTGGATTTTCTCTAAAACTAGTTTTGAGGGAATTTGATATTGAATTAGTGCTACTGATGAGGATTTTTCTAAAAACTGACAATAAGCATCTATTTCAGATGCAGTATTACATATAATTTCTTGAATATTGTTTTTATCTATTTGAGTTAGTAAAGTTTGGCAAAGTTCGTAAACTAGACTTCTCAAATCATTAGTCATTCCACCACAGAAAATAATCATAAAAACCCCTAAGCATTGATAATTTATCTAAAAACTTGCAACAACAATCATCAGAGAAATCTGAATAAAATAGCCCTTTGATTTTTAACTTTTGTCAGGTAAAAATTGTATTTATTATTAGTATTAGTTAAGCTTTTGCTCACCATATCCTATAACTTCTCAAAATACAATTAATCTAGAGCAGAAGAACCACCACTTTGCAATGATTTAACAATATCCCCAATATCATCTAAGCTATGATCATTAATAGCAGTATCAATGTTATTAACAATAGCAGCTTGAATGGTTTTATCTGTATAATTTACCGTTTCATCATTCGTATGTTCCTTCATGATTGCTACCTGATTAAAATTATTATCTACAGAACCATAGATAATTTTTATTGTCAGATTACCATTAGTGCTAATAGAATCTTGGGGAAATATAATTTCGGATGTAAAATTATTGATTGTACCATCCGATAAAATATGAGTAATGGCCACATAAGCTCTAGGTTGGGAATTATTACTGATAAACTGAGCGTGAGCAGGTTTCCCAGTAATAAATAAACTGGTAACTGCTACCTCTGTCAACAAAAGTATAATGACAGATGCTTTTGATGTCTGGATACAGTTGGTGTTCATTGTTGGGAGACCTCAGGGTTAAACTATTCAAATATTTCCCAACTCAAGTCTTCAAGTCTGGAGCAAAGATAGTAGACATTAGTTCCAATTCAGAATAAAATTAACTCATCCCCCAGTTGAAGCCGGGGGAATACATATAGAGAATAGGGCATTAATTTCCTTGACCTATGCTCCATAAAGCTAGTTGACGATTCCTTCTAGTCTTTTTAATGAGTAGGAATCGCCGACTTTATTTAACTAGTCCAAGCCATTAGAATCACGCCAAGACTTGACGATACCATTAACGTCATCAAAGCGACTAGCAGTCCTTGCACCGTCAATTGCACGAGCAGTAGCCGCTTCGACCGTGCTTGCACTATATGTGGTTACAGGACCACTCATCGTTGCACCCGTAATTACAACTTTGCTGGCATCTCCGCCGGCAGTACCATAACTAATACTCATGGACACTGTACCGCTAGGGGCATAATCATTCTGTGGGTATAGGATTTCTGCAGCAAAACTGTTAGCTATACCATTGGAGAAAGTATTAGTCACCGCCCCAGATACTCTAGATTGAGAATCCTGAGCTTGAACGGTGGTTGTTTGAGCTTGAGCGGATTCGGTGCTGATAAATGAACCTGCAATCGCACCACCTGCTAAGAGAGAAGCAATAGCAGCGGCTTTTAATACTTTGTTAGACGTTGTTTTCATGATTACATTTTTTGATTTGGTTAATCAGAACTTACACATTGTTATCATCTGTAATCTCTAAAAAAGGCTTTCAACCTTTGATAACGGAACTATGACCAAGTTTTCAGGAATGGAAGAAAAATCCTCTTAGTCAAACATTCCCGTAGAAATCACTGACCCATAAATTCCAATGATACAGACTGATATTTTAGGTTTTCACTAGAAGGCAATAACCTATGTCTGATAGTATACACAAGACTTTTGATATTTGTCAAGTAAAAAAAGAAGAAAATAATACACAATTTATTATTGATATAATCTAGAAAATATTTGTATTTTAGCTATTTTAAGCTATTAAAAGGGTTTTTGAGCCACCTACAAGCCATATTTATTGATTTGGGCGTTAATCCTTAAAACCCTGAAATGACGGATTTTCGTTGATTTACATTGTCAGTGCGTAAGTTATATTTTTTTTGGCTTGTATTTTTTTATTTCATGGTTTACACTATTATATAAAATATCACTCAATATTTTGAGTGGCTAATTATACTTTTTTAGCTTTGTCTCTAACCATAGAAATAAGGTGTAAGTTTGTTGGACTCTTTAAAATCTATAGCTATACAAAAGAACTCGTTTAAGCTATAGATGCTACTGTTTATTAATGTGTAAGTGCCATGAATATGAAGAAGCAAGATATTTTCTGGAGTGTTGAACTATTGGTAACTTTCGGGGTGTCGTTACTGCTTCCCACGAAAGTCCTAGCAACGGAACAGGAAAAAGCACATGATTTTTTTGGGGTCAATACCAATGACCAGGATATTCAAGCGGAAAAAGACCTAGAACCTACAGAGGTAAATACTCAGTCAGAAAATTCAACACTTTCTAGTCCAGAAATAGTTGGTAGTATTTCTTTTTCACCCCAGCAAGAGTTAAATAACAACGAAATCAATTTTAATCAAGATTCTAAATATCAGTTACCAAAAAATATTCCAGATACAGCTTTTAATTGTCAGGAAAATAAGCTGGAAAATTCTGCGTCTATACCTATGACTACAGAAGTTAATTCCAATATTAAGCAGGAATTAAAAGGACATATTTCCAACTGTAAAGACAATTTTAGTTATATCTCTGATGATATTTTAGATAGTCAAACACTGTTGCAAAGGGATTTAAATATAACAGATTCCAACAGTTTTAATTTATACAAATCTAATCACAAGATTGTTTTTAAGAATGAAACCTTAATTGCACAGAGTATAAATGATCAGAAACAAGCACAATTACCTCCAATTCAGCCAAACTCCACTTTAATTCCCAAAGAAATACCTCCTTTACCTATTCCAGGGGATAAAAAACTAGAAGATAAACCAGAAGATAAACCAGAAGATAAACCAAAATTAACACCAGAAGAAAATAAAAAAATTCTGAGAATTTTAATGCGGAACTTGTTAGATAATAGTGCGTCAAGATATCCATTTTTTGTCAATACAAGTGATAAATTAATTATTAATCCTCGTAATTTTCAACCCTCAAAATTTAATTTATATTCAAATTTTGGTGTTGATTTAGATAAATTTGAGCCAGGAAATGTATTGCAAAAAGAACAATTTAGTGACCCACTAATAAAAACAACTAATGTTTCTTTTTATCCTGACGAAGAACAATTGTATTGGGTATTAGATGGCAATCGTGTTGTAATTGAAACCAAAGGAAACCATCTAAATTTTAGCTATCAGGGAAATAGTTATCAACAAAAAATCAGACAAGTTGCTAAAGTTTCTACAGTTTTTTGGGGTGTACAAACAGCATTTGGTATTCCTACTGCTTTTGCAGATTTAGTAGGAGATAAAAATTCAAATAACCTCAATATTACTAGTGGTGCTGCGGAAATAGTTGTACCTCCAGGAGCTAGTTTACCTGATAATAGCAGTTTTAATGTGAATATTACTCGATCTGATGGTAGTGTATTCCAAAAAATTATTCCCCTAAATGAAACACGCAAAGCAACCACAGACGAAATACTAGGAGGAGGTTCATTATTTGGCAATTTAGATGCTACAAATGCACCCAAATTTTTACAAGGATTTCCAACTGTCAATTTACAACCTTTATTAAATAATGGTGTCAAATTAGAAGCTGGTAGTATTATCCCTCGTGAAAATCTCACTGCTACGGGACTAACATTAGGTGATTTTTTCACCACACAAGGATATTCTTTTAAGTCTTCAATGACTTCTCTTCCAGGGATTAAAACTTTACAAATTAATCAAATTGATAATAATGATATTCTTCAAGTTCTTAGCAATCCTTTCTTAACAAAAGAACAAAGAGATTTTCATTATCTCAATTCCTTAATGTGGTACAATCTTGGGCAACAAAGTCCTGAATTTACAGCTTCTTCAGTATTTGGTCCTAAGATTCAAGATTGGTATAGATATACTTTAACTTGGTCAAAAAACCGCACTTTGCTACAATATGATCCAGAGAAAATTAGTTTAAATTATTTAAATGTTTTCTCTAATCCTGGGTTATCTATAACTACAGCACAATGGCAAGATACAGATTTTAATCAAACCACAAATGCTAGTCTAGGATTAATTCTAGGTAGTGCTTTTAGTGTTATTAGTCCTGGTGATTTAGATGCAGCTATTGGTGAAGCAAAAAGAGAGTATCAGAACTTAAAACCTTTATCAGTTTTGAAAACAAAAGCCACATCTCAACAACGTAAACAAATGAATGAAAGATTAAATAATACCCTAAATTATGGTACTACTAATAGTAGTCTTGCCCAAGTTTCAGGAAGTTATACTTTTTCAGGAAATATCGCTCCAGACAGTTCCTTATTATTGCAATTTAGAACAGGTCTTTATCAAAGAAATGTCCAACTTTTTCAGCAAATCATACAACCTTGGAGTGATGAAACTCCGGTTGTTATAGATTTTGTTCGTCCTAGTAATTTTGGTCCAATATCTTTTATAGGTATTAATTTTCCTACTAGTTTAACTCAAATTAATACTCCTGAAACAACTAATTTTACCTTTTTACGAGCAGAAACTTCAGATGGAAAAGTTCTATTTGATAAATCTTATGCATTTGATAATAAGCTCAATAATTCGTTTACAGCAGTTCCTGTAATTGGGGGAGGAAAAACTTTTGATATCGATTTTGGAAGAATTCAACTCAGTAAGTCTCGACAAAGAGAAATTGCAATATCTTCTTATACTGGAAATCTTTATTTACCAGCAGTAGAATTAGTTATGTCTGGAAGTATTGATGATTTGAGTTATTCCCTATCTACAGGTATGTGGTTTAATCTTTTTCCTGATTCTGCACCGGTCATTAATCAGAATTTAGGTAATTTAAATCCTAATTCTACAGCAGAAAATTCTCTAGGAGGAATGTTAAAATTTGCCCTTAAAGGAGATTTTCAAAACACTTTTTATGACCAAGATCAGCAATGGGAAAGTATCATAGTTAATTCACCTTTTTTATCCCTAACTTATAATACTAATCCCAATCGTTTGAATCTATCAAGTCTTTCTGTTGGTAATGTATTTCAATTTGTAGAACCAGATTTTAATATAACTTTTTATCCAGTATTAAGTTATTTCCCTAAAATTCTCAATCCTGATGTTCAATCTTCTAGCTTAGATGATATTAGCACCTTTTTACTGTTGAATTTTTCCCATAAAGATGGTTTTAATTTTAATAGTTCTGTCTCTTTTAATGATCAAACTTCATATAAAGTTGAAGCTACCTATGATGTTTTCAAAGACCAAAAAGTAGGGACTATGGCAACTGGTCCATACTATTCCTCTTATTCTACAGCTTCTAAAGTATTTGACAGTCAGTTAAAAGATCCTAATTATGGGATGATATTTCGTTATACCAGTGCTAATTCTGGTTTAATTATAAGTTCTCGTTTAGGTAAAAGTGAGGATGGTTTTAGAGGGGATATGAATCTAGAATTTAAATTTTAGAAGATTTAAAACCCTGAAAAATGAAAAACTCTCTCCTACAAGGAGAGAGACTTTATTTATCCAATTCCCAAATTAATCTAAAGCTGGTACTAAAAAATTAACACTATTTATTCTAGAATCAACGATGTCAACCGTAAATTCGACACTTTTATCATCAATCTGCTTTTCAAAAGGTATCACTACATTAATAGTAGACAAAGTTCCTGGTGTATTTGGAGGCAGAGGCGTAATAGGAATAGTTTTATCTCCTGTACCCGTCTCAGTTATACTTAGATCGTTATTTTTTTTGCTCGCAGAAACATAGCTAGGGATTATACCATCTGCACTCTTAACGATAAACTGAGTTGGTAGCTGAAATGCTGATGGAGTTTGAATACTTGGTTCTGTGATAGTTACTGATGGAGTTTGAATACTTGGTCTTGTGATACTTACTGATGGAGTTTGAATACTTGGTCTTGTGATACTTACTGATGGAGTTTGAATACTTGGTCTTGTGATACTTACTGATGGAGTTTGAATACTTGGTCTTGTGATACTAAATACGGATTGTGCTTGAACACTTTCATGTATTAAAGTTGATAGTAAAATAGCTAACATCAACTCTTTAACTTCCAAACTATTGATAGACTTGATTTGTAGTGTCATTGTATTTAGTCCTTTATTTCAACACATTAGTGTAACTTTTATATAAGTATTGGTAATACATTAGCTGTAAGCTTTTGTAATTAAAACTTCTACCTCCCTAGGGAACAGAAGAGATAAAACACCTTAAAACCAATACCCTTTAACCCTTTCAATCTTGTTACACAGAAAAGTACATAGATTAATTCTCACACTTATTAATTCCATTGTCAATAATCTTGCTAGAAAAATCCGATTTTGTATTAGTCTTAATTCCAAAATTGGTTTAATATCTTTAATATAATTCTCTTTTAAACGCTTGTAGTATCAGTCTTATCTCTATAATTATCTTCCTTAAAACCTCTCATCACAGCAATGTTCTGTATTGTGCTAAATATTTTCTGCGTGAAAAATAGTTTGGTAAAAGGTAAATAATTACCAATTACCAACTAACCAAAATTAAGCTTTCTTCAACCAACTAAACATGGCACGTAAATCTTTACCAACCGCCTCAATAGGATGTTCCGCTTCTTGACGACGCATAGCAGTAAAACCAGGTTTACCCGCTTGGTTTTCCAACACAAACTCCCGCGCAAATTGTCCAGATTGAATTTCGCTGAGGATTTTCTTCATTTCCGCTTTAGTGTCAGCAGTGACAACGCGAGGACCACGAGTATAATCACCATATTCGGCAGTATTAGAAATACTATCACGCATTGTTGCTAAACCACCTTCTACCACCAAATCAACAATTAACTTGACTTCGTGCAAACATTCAAAATAAGCTAATTCTGGTTGATATCCCGCTTCTACCAGAGTTTCAAACCCAGCTTTAATTAAAGCACTCAAACCCCCACATAATACCGCTTGTTCCCCAAATAAATCCGTTTCAGTCTCTTCGCGGAAAGTAGTTTCTAAAACACCGGCGCGTGTACCACCAATACCTCTAGCATAAGCCATAGCGCGATCGCGTGCGTGACCAGTGGCATCTTGATAAACTGCAAATAACGCAGGTACACCTTGTCCTTGTTCATAAGTACGACGGACTAAATGTCCTGGTCCTTTAGGTGCAACCATCACCACATCAATATTAGTCGGGGGTACAACTTGTCCAAAATGGATATTAAAACCATGTGCAAAAGCTAAAACGTTTCCAGCTTCTAAATTTGGCTCAATTTCGGTTTTATAAATAGTTTTTTGAACCTCATCAGGTAATAAAATCATGATGAAATCAGCAGCTTTAGCAGCATCAGCCACATTTTTGACAGTCAACCCAGCAGATTCCGCCTTTGCTGTAGACTTACTACCGGGGTATAATCCCACAATCACATTAACACCGCTATCTTTTAGATTCAGCGCGTGAGCATGACCTTGAGAACCATAACCAATAATAGCAACGGTCTTACCTGCTAAAAGATCTAAATTAGCATCTTCATCATAATACATACGCGCCATAGAAGCATCTCCTGTTCGTAATAGTTGTTGTCAAATTGGCAGAATTTTTATTGTATCGCAAACTGTTCAGTTGTCAGTTGACCAATCAGCAAACTCTCACAACCGTGCTAACTAAACCCTGATAAATGGATAATTTCTGACCGTTGCATCAAAACTAATTATGGCCTTCGTGGAGCGTGCCTAACGCATCCCTATACATATAAAATATCTATCTCTACTCTTAATTTAATCCCAAAATAAAATAGTTATTTATTCAAATTGCAAAATTCAAAATTATCGCCTATAATGAAAATGTGAACTGCATGGGGCTTTAACGGTTTCGACAGGTTGGCGAAAGCTACTCTGTGATTCAGGTCGAGAGCGAGTCATCTCTCGCAAATCAAAGACTCGAAAAAAAAGTAAATGCGAACAATATCGTAAAATTTGCTCGTCGGGAAGCTCTAGTAGCAGCCTAAGAAACCTCTTTCAGGTTCGAGCGTCTTTAATTTGACTCCGTTAAGGATTAAAGACCTAACCCCCAACGGATGCTCCAACAAGCGTTCTCTGGTTGGCTTGGAGGCTAAGATTAAATCAGAGCATCCTACGTTCGGGATAATGAACGATTCCCGCCTTGAGGGTCAGAAAGGCTAAACCTGTGAACGAGTGGAGGGTTAATACCCAGTTTGGACATGGGTTCGACTCCCATAAGCTCCATTTTCAATAGTTATTTAACCCGCTAAACACTTGAATGTGTCCGCGGGTTTTTTGTTATTGTAGAGGCCTTTGACATACTCACCGACCTGAAGGTGTGGTGATTCTTGACACTTCAATGAAACACGCCACAAGTGGTCTTATCGTCCCTCCATGTCCGTTTAAAGTCTCCCAATGCCATAAGGCGACTATGACCAAATTTTAACATAAAGCTGTCCTAGAAGGACGGGGCTTGTGTCCCGTCTTTTCGGTCATGGAATGTCTCTATAATGAACATCCCGTTCCCAAATAATTTATTGGTGCGGGATGTATTTATAGTTAGGCTTGCTTTAAAGCATCCCGTTTTTTGCGATCTGCTGTCAAAATATCCGCCATGACTATCAGCGCTTGCGCCATTTTTTCTAGATTAGAACTGTATAGTTCTAGATCTTTGATCAGTTTCTCTTCAGAGATATGTAACCCCTTAGCGATCGCTTTAAGTGCTTCACCCTTTTGCTGATCATCTTTAATCAGTTCAGGATCTGACAACACCAACAATGCAAACAAACCAACCCCAAATAAGCGACTATATTTAAAGTGGGAATTGGCCACAACCGCCTGTAGTTGCTGTTGCAAATCCCCATCCTGATCTAAGGAAGTTACTTGGCTCAGGCTGAGAATCAAATCCTTCACCGGTAAACTAACAGCCAAAGTTTGCAATCTGGAGGCATCTTGTCGGTAGCGGTGGGGGTCTTGTTCCACAGCTTGACAGATAGCTCGGAAAATTGACTCTTTGTCCTGTTCTGGTTGGTAGCCTTCCATGAAGCGGTCAAAAGTTGTGACAACGCCCAGGGCATAAATCGCATCATAGCTAAAATCAACATTGACTGATAGCAGATGCATTTCTACCATCAACTCTTCCACTACCCGGCGGTAAATAGTATTAATTGGCCTGGTATGAAGGGTGTAAAAGGTTCTTTTTGTATCAGATACTGTACGGACGTTATTCACAAAGAAAATTTTAGTAAAGACCTATTCCTATTCTCTAGTTTGACACTCTCAGCGACTAAATCCGCTGAGATTTTGCGGATAGAATTAAACTTAGGGTAATATCTGATCACCGAAAGTGGATGTTTCGCCATTCTTTTTCTCGCTACGACTGTCAAATGCCGTCTACCAGGTCACTCTAAGTCAAGCTTAGATTTCTAGTTACTTTTTTGTTTTTAATGCTTTCAGAGTCCATCACCAAGCCAAGTCATGGTACGCTCAACATCCTGCTATTATTAGCTCTTTTTGTGTTACCTTTCAATGGGTGTACTAAGTTGCAGGGATTTCTCCCATATTAGGATGCTTCAACACGCCGATAGTTTTTCTTAATCACAACCTGATTTTAACACAAAAAATCCATGCCGTTCGTTTACCACTTACCAGGTATTTTTATCAACTAATCACATCCCAGAGGGTTAGTACAATAAAACCGAACTTTGTAAAGAAACGTAAAGTTGCCTCTTGCCTTTTGTCTAGTGCTATAAGGACAATTTTTAACGCTCAGAAGCTATACTTCGCGGTACATCATTTACAGCTTCGTCTTCGGTCTCAAAGACTTCAAATACATTATCCATCATTGTTTTTTCAAACATGAGCTTGGCTTCTGGATGAATATTACAAATGCGAAAACTGCCCCTAACCTTGCTAGTATCACGCATACCAGCTACTAAGCAAGTCAGACCAAAACTATCAATAAAATTGACTTGCCCTAAATTGACAATAATATGAGGAATGTATTCAGAAATACACTCCTTTAATTTGAGACAAAGTTGCCAAGTAGTGGTAATGTCCAAACGACTGGTGGGTGTCAATACCATGATGGTATTACCGTCTTCAGTTGTATAGGTTTTTTGATCTATATTAACCATTACACTGATACTTTTTTGCTAATATTTGCTAATCAACACTCTCACCAAGACTTGTTTTCGGTCGGTTTGACCAATCCTTATTTCTAGGTAAAATTTGCTTTAACCAGGTTATAAAAGTTTGTTATCCTAGTAATAGGATTTAGGATGATGCCTGAGTTAGTTTCCAGTTTATCCAATCTTGAGGTTTTAGGAAAGTCTCATACAACTCAGCTTCAGGAGAATTAGGTTCTGGTTGGTAACCATATTCCCAACGAACTAACGGTGGTAGAGACATGAGAATTGATTCTGTGCGTCCATTGGTTTGCAGTCCAAAGATTGTACCTCGGTCATAAACCAAGTTAAATTCTACATATCTACCACGACGGTATAATTGGAAATTGCGTTGGCGATCGCCGTACTCAAGCCCATGTCTACGCTCTACAATTGGCACATAAGCAGACAAAAACGCCCCAGCACAGTCTTGAATCAAAGCAAATATATCTTCCCAAGTTCGTGATGGTAACTGGCCCACCTGATTGCTATAACTAGCTGCTTCTCCATGGGGTTCTGGACCGCGATAGATAGAACCTTGACCATCTTGGTAATCTAAAAATAAACCACCGATTCCTCGGGTTTCACCCCGATGTTTCAGATAAAAATATTCATCACACCACCGTTTAAACACAGGATAATATTCGGGATGGTGTTGATCACAAGCTTGTTTAAAAGTGTGATGAAAATGTACTGCATCTTCAGCAAAGGGATAATAAGGTGTTAAATCCGCACCACCTCCAAACCACCAAACCGGACCTGCCTCAAAATAGCGATAATTTAAATGAACTGTAGGTACATAGGGATTGCGTGGGTGTAATACCAAAGAAGTACCAGTTGCATAAAATCCATGTCCTGTAGCTTCTGGACGCTGGGCTAAAATAGAAGGGGGTAAATGAGAACCCCAGACTTCAGAAAAATTCACACCGGCCTGTTCAAAAATTGCGCCATTGCACAGTATACGCGATCGCCCGCCCCCACCTTCTGGACGCTGCCAACTATCTTCTCGGAACTTTCCCGCCCCATCTAACTTCTCTAAACCTTGGGTAATTTCGTCTTGCAAGTTCTGCATAAACTGACTAACTCTAGCTTGAGCATTAACACCAGGGAGAAAATCAGATGAATCTTTGATGATAGTGGGGGTTTGCGCGTTGGTTAACATAGATTCCCGAACCTAAAATTACAATTCCTAAACAATTACAAATTTTTCTTTTGACATACTCACCGACCTGAAGGTGAGGTGATTCTTGACACTTCACATAGAACACGCCACAAGTGGTCTTATCGTCCCTCCATGTCCGTTTAAAGTCTCCCAATGCCATAAGGCGACTATGACCAAGTTTCAACATAAAGCCGCTGGCACGGAACTAACTCCAATCTACACTATTATATCTGAAGACCAGTTTTCACACTCATAGAAATAATTCTACCATTCTATAGAATTGCATATAAATAATCTTATTATTCTGATTACAGATTTTTTACATAGTTTTTCCCAGGAGGAAGAGTTTGAGTACAATTCTTTTCAAGATCACAAATACCTAGACAAAATATAAAGCAATGTTAAGCATTGTCAAAATTCCATGGAACAGATCAAAACAGTCCCAAGTTGGTTATCTAAATTAATTCATCGCCAACGTCGGCGGTTTTGTGCGTCCTTAGTACGTACTTATCGAGAGATCAGTTCTGCTTCCGTAGATGAACTGTGGCAGAAAGTAGTTGATTTAACAGATATTTCTTGGCATCCCCTCCTCAAGAGTACCAATGTTCCATTAGGATTAGTCCCCAAACCCGGGTTGATTTTCCAAGCAATGCCAAGGTTTTGGCCAATTCCCATCCAAATTTTTGTTGAACGGGTCAATCCTAAACAGGTGTTAAGTATCCGTGTCTTAGCTATTCCTGGCATTGAAGAAAGAGTCACATATCAAGTAGAATCAACGGTCTGTGGGTCTTATTTGTCTTATTCGGTGACCTTACGTGGTTGGTTATCACCGGTAATTTGGTTGTTATCTCGTCCTTATGTAGATCGGGTAGCCCGTGCGCTGATAGAATCGGTAGAAAATCGACGATTACCGCCAAAAAAATCTCTCAATGGTAGTTGCTTTGATTTTTAGAGGATTCAGATATGAGGTGGAAATTCTTGACAACTGACAACTGACAACTGCCCCATTAAAGTTAAGATTTTAGTATCTGTCAATGAAAATTTTTTAAGCTTTATAGAAGCGGTAACGGTAAACACACTATGTATGATGTTCTAGATTCCCACTCAGTCCTAAAAGTGTTGCGACCAGTAGAAGATCCAGAACTTCGCAAAAGTCTGGTAGAACTAAATATGATTCGCAACGTCAAAATTGACGGTGGCAAAGTTAGTTTCACTTTGGTGTTAACCACTCCTGCTTGTCCATTACGGGAATTTATAGTTGAAGATTGTCAAAAAGCTGTTAAAAAGCTTCCCGGTGTCACAGATGTAATTATAGAAGTAACAGCAGAAACACCCCAGCAAAAAAGCTTACCAGATCGGCAGGGCGTACCTGGAGTGAAAAATATTATTGCTGTTTCTAGCGGTAAAGGTGGTGTTGGTAAAAGCACAGTAGCTGTTAATATTGCTGTAGCTTTAGCACAAACTGGGGCGAAGGTCGGTTTATTAGATGCAGATATTTACGGACCCAATGATCCGACAATGTTGGGTTTAAGTAATGCTGAAATTAATGTCCGGTCTACAGCCGCAGGGGATATTCTCGAACCAGCATTTAATCATGGTGTAAAACTGGTTTCCATGGGTTTTTTAATTGACCAAGATCAGCCAGTAATTTGGCGTGGTCCCATGCTCAATGGTGTAATTCGTCAGTTTCTCTATCAAGTGGAATGGGGAGAACTGGATTATTTAATTGTGGATATGCCTCCGGGAACTGGAGATGCTCAGTTAACTTTAGCCCAATCCGTACCAATGGCAGGGGTAGTAATTGTCACCACACCACAAACAGTAGCTTTGTTGGATTCCCGGAAGGGGTTGCGGATGTTCCAACAGTTAAATGTCCCAGTTTTGGGAATTGTGGAAAATATGAGCTATTTTATCCCTCCGGATCAACCGGATCAGCAATATGACATTTTTGGTTCTGGTGGTGGTTCAAAAACAGCTGCAGAATTAGGAGTTCCTTTGTTAGGATGTGTACCATTAGAAATTTCTACCCGAATTGGCGGTGATAACGGTGTGCCAATAGTAATTGGTGAACCCAACTCAGCCGCAGCCCAAGCACTGAGAGCGATCGCTCTCACTGTAGCAGGTAAAGTATCAGTTGCAGCTTTGACATAAGTAAAGGCAAGAGGTAAGCGGCAAGAAAAAGATCAATATTCTTCCTGTCCCTGTGCCCCTGCCCCCTATTCCTCTGACCAACTCCCTCCTCACACAATGTTATCAAAATCTTCGTTCCCTAAAATTCGTTGGCAATCTTGGCTTAAACCTTGGCAACAAATGGACGGGCTACTATTTTTTCTACCTGTTGCTGTTAGTATATTCGGGGGGCTGATGATTCTGAGTACAGAACTCAAGCAACCTGTCACTGACTGGTGGTGGCACTGGTTAATAACCGCTATAGGTTCAACTATCGCTTTATTTTTAGCCCGTTGCCGCTATGAAAGTCTTATGCACTGGCATTGGTTTATTTACGGGCTAACGAACTTTAGTTTAATAGCTGTAATGTTCGCCGGTACTAGTGCTAAAGGTGCACAGCGTTGGATTAGTATTGCCGGTTTTCATGTTCAACCCTCAGAGTTTGCCAAAGTAGGGTTAATTATTACCTTAGCTGCGTTGTTGCATAGACAAACTGCTTCTACTCTTGAAAGTGTTTTCCGTGTCTTGGCAATTACGGCTGTCCCTTGGGCATTGGTATTTTTACAGCCGGACTTGGCCACATCACTTGTATTTGGGTCAATATTCTTAGGAATGTTGTATTGGGCAAATGCTAACCCCTGTTGGTTAATACTCATGATTTCTCCAGTTATAGCAGCCATCTTATTTAGTATATCTTGGCCATTATCAACACCCATAGTTTTATACAAAGAAATATCTTTAAGTATATTAGGTTTAATATGGGCAGTAGCGATGGGGATAGTCGGCTGGTTTAGTCTTCCCTGGAAGCGGTTTGGCATTAGCACTATTATGTCATTATGTCTAAATATGCTCGGTGGTGAACTAGGCATTTTTGCCTGGAATCATATTTTAAGGGAATATCAAAAAAACCGACTGAGTGTATTTATCAACCCTGAACATGATCCTCTAGGTGCTGGTTATCACCTAATTCAATCTCGCATTGCTATTGGTGCCGGTGAAGTTTGGGGTTGGGGTTTATTTAAAGGTCCCATGACTCAACTAAATTTCGTTCCTGAACAACATACAGATTTTATTTTCTCGGCTGTTGCTGAAGAGTTTGGTCTTGTGGGTTGTTTAATTCTCCTATCTGTCTTCTGTTTGATTTGCTTGCGCTTGCTTCATGTAGCTCAAACAGCCAAAGATAATTTTGGTTCACTTTTAGCTGTTGGTGTTTTGTCTATGATTGTGTTTCAACTGATTGTTAATGTTGGTATGACAGTTGGTTTAGCACCAGTGGCGGGAATCCCTCTACCGTGGATGAGTTATGGACGTTCGGCCATGCTGACTAACTTTATTGCCATCGGTATAGTAGAATCTGTAGCTAATTATCGTCAACGTCAAAAGTATTATTGAGTAGGAGTTCAGGAGGCAGAAGGTAGAAGGAAAAATAAAATTCCCTACCCCCTGTTTCCTGTTCCCTGTTGCCTAATAAGCATTAAGCTATTAGTAAGAAACTATTCGAGGTGAATATGATGATCCTACCTGGAGCAACTGTTCGGGTCAAAAATCCCGCAGATACATATTATCGGTCTGAAGGACTTGTACAACGGGTTAGTGATGGTAAGGTAGCTGTATTATTTGAAGGCGGTAATTGGGATAAAATAATTACTTTCCGCTTAACAGAATTAGAACCGGTTGAAACTACAATCCCAAAAAAAGGGAAATAGTAATTTAGTTATTAGTCAGTGGTCATTAGTTATTTTCTAAGACTATTGACTAATACCCAAAAAATTCTGCATTCTGAACTTCTTTTTAATTGCTTATGCGTCTGCCTTTACCACAGTTTGCTATCATTAATAGCAATTCTCATCACTTTGCAGAGATAATTGAAACCACAAGTACGGAATTTTTGGCTCAGTGTTTAGAACCAGAAGACTTGAGTTTTCCACCAATGCCACCTTTTGGTAGTTGGGTTTGCGCCGTAGATGAAGAATCAGGAAATCAAATTTATGCTGTAGTTTATCATGCCACAACTATGCCGATTGATTCTGTACATCGGGCAGTAGCACTGGGATTATCTTTACAAGCTTTGCGAGAGGAACAACCCCAAATATTTTCCATGCTCAAAACTGAATTTCGAGCAGCGATTGTAGGATTTAAGGAAAAATCTATAAATATTGGTAATAATAGTAGAGTATATCAATACTTGCCGCCCCGTCCGCCACAAATTCATCAAGCTGTTCTTCACTGCGAACCAGAGGCAATTATTCAATTTACGGAAGCATTAGATTTTTTACGAACATTACTTTTTATCACTGGTGCACCTGTAGATTCTTTAGCGGCTGCTGCTATTAGAGGAGTATATCAGTTGCGTAAAAACGATCGAGAATGGTTAATTAAAGCTGGAAGACATCTAAGTATGTTACTCAAAGATGATTATGATCGTCTACGTTTTATTTTAAGTCAAATCCACCCCTAATCTTTTACAATTATGGAAACATGACTGTTACTTGGGAGAGATATCCATTAAAAGTGGGCAATTTCCAATGTAAAATATGACAGTTGTATTAGATGCTGTGAATGTGATTGAGCGTTATACCCTACCCGAAATGGGCGATTTGTGGAGTGAGGCTTATAAGCTGAAGACCTGGCTAGATGTAGAAATCGCAGTTTGCGAAGCACAGGCAGAACTGGGTTATATTCCAGCAGCAGCAGTAGAGGAAATTAAGGCTAAGGCCAATTTTGACCCCCAACGGGTGTTAGAAATTGAGGCGGAAGTTCGTCATGATGTGATTGCTTTTTTGACAAATGTTAATGAATATGTAGGTGATGCAGGACGCTATATTCACTTAGGTTTAACTAGTTCTGATGTTTTGGATACTGCTTTATCGCTACAATTAGTTGCTAGTCTGGATCTGTTGTTAAAACGCCTAGAAGATGTCATTGAGGCAATTCGTAAAAAAGCCACTACCCATCGAAATACGGTGATGATTGGGCGATCTCATGGTATTCACGCTGAACCTATTACCTTTGGCTTTAAGTTAGCTGGTTGGTTAGCGGAAGTGTTGCGACACCAGGAACGTCTGCAAGTTCTCAAGAAAACCATCGCTGTTGGTAAGATATCTGGTGCGGTGGGAACTTATGCTAATGTTGAACCGCGCATAGAAGCGATCGCTTGTGCGAAACTCGGACTTAAACCCGATACTGCTTCCACTCAGGTAATTTCCCGTGATCTTCATGCTGACTTTGTGCAACAATTAGCACTACTGGCTGCATCCATAGAACGTTTTGCTGTGGAAATTCGCAACTTGCAAAAAACAGATGTTTTAGAAGTTGAAGAATTTTTTGCTAAAGGACAAAAAGGCTCTAGCGCTATGCCTCATAAGCGTAATCCCATCCGTTCTGAACGGTTAACGGGTATGGCACGGTTGGTGAGAAGTCATGCAGGAGCAGCATTAGAAAACGTCGCTTTGTGGCACGAACGGGATATTTCTCACAGTTCCGTAGAACGGGTAATTTTACCAGATGCTTGCATTTTAACTCATTTTATGCTACATGAAATCACCAACTTGGTAAATAATCTGTTGGTTTATCCCGAAAATATGGCACGGAATCTCAATTGTTATGGTGGGGTAGTCTTTAGTCAAAGGGTATTACTCACCTTAATTGATAAGGGACTGAATCGAGAAGAAGCATACTCCATAGTCCAAGAAAGTGCCCACGCTGCTTGGAACAAACCAGAAGGCAACTTTCGTGATTTAATCAGTACAAATCCTCGCGTCACTCAAAACTTGTTACCTACAGAGATAGAAGCCTGTTTTGATCCACAACATCATTTCCAGCATTTAGAACAAGTTTATCAACGACTAGGTATTTAGAACCGGATTGGGAATAGGTAATTAGTAATAATTTTTCCTCTGTTCCCTATTCCCTGTTCTCTTAATTTTCATTAGAAGCTATAATCAGTAGTTGTCAGTATAAATAAAGCACCCTTGCTAATTTAATCAAATCGGGGACATACCTATGATTGAAGTTCTAGCTATATTATCTGCTGGCGCTGCTGCTGGTATGAGAATAGGTATACCTCTACTAATTATTGGCATTCTCCAGGGTGATCAACTCTGGTCACAGATGCCAATATTATCAGGTATTTCTCCCCATATTTTAATCGGACTATTCACTAGTTTGTCTTTATTTGAATTGTTCGCGTCTAAAAGACTTATCGGCCAAAGAATCATCCAGCAAGTTCATTTATTTTTGTCTCCTTTAGTAGGAGCTTTAATGGGATTGTCTGTCGCTTCATCGGTGCAAACACCAATCTGGTTAGTTGTCTTAATTGGTGGTTTATTGGCTTTGGTATTTCAGCTAGTTTCCGTAGGTTGGTTTTATCGTTTACGTGGTTTGCCAATATGGGCAGCATTTATGCAAGATATCCTCTGTGTTACACTTGTACTCTCTGCTGTTGATGATCCTATTAAAGGAGGATTAATCGCTTTAATCCTGCTATGGTTGGCTATTATTAGCGGAAAATACTGGTATGACTGGTATAAATATGGCAGAGAAGGGCAGAGGAAATAATTCTTACCCATTACCCATTATCAAAACTAATGTAAAAGTCCAATTGCGTGCAATAAGCCTTTACCAGTAAGCAATTCAATCATCAACCCGATGAAACCTAGCATGGCTATCCGGCCATTCCACACTTCCGCACTGGTGGTAATTCCCCATTCCCAACGTTCTTGAGGATACATTTTCACTCTTTTTTTCATTTGGGTGACTTGAGACAGTTTCAAATCAGGTTGTTGAAGAACATCAATGATCAAGTCTGATAGGGCTTTAATAAATACAGGATTAGTATTAGGCGCGGGGACGCGTCCAAAGTTGTGTATTCCCGCTTGTTCAGCTATTTCTCGATATTCAATGTCAATTTCTTGTAGTGTTTCGATATGTTCAGAAACAAAACTAATGGGGACAACTACCAGATATTTCACACCTTTTGCCCCCAGTTCATTCAGTGCATCTTCTGTATAGGGTTGTAGCCATTCTACAGGACCGACACGACTTTGATAGGCTAGAGTGTGGGGATTAGGACGGTTAAGGGTTTGCATAATTAAGTTTGTGCATTCCTCAATTTCTTGTTGGTAGGGATCTCCTGCTTCCTCGACATAACTCTTAGGCACACCATGGGCACTAAAAAAGATATGTACATGATCAGGATGAGGAAATTTCTCAATTTCTCCAATTATAAGTTCTGCCATTGCTTGCAGATAACCTGATTCTTTGTACCAAGAAGCGATAACGGTATATTCAAGATCTTGAAGTTTGGGGTTTTCCTTCCACAGTTGTTCTAATAACCGAAAACTAGAACCGCTGGTACTAATGGAAAACTGGGGGTAAAGTGGCAGAATTACTAACTTATCAATGTTATCCTGGGTAAGTTGGGCGATCGCTTCTTCTGTATAAGGATGCCAATAACGCATTCCCACATAGATATTAGCTTCCTGTCCTAATTCACTCAACTGGGATTTAATCGCTTCTCCCTGCTCTTCTGTAATCCGTCGCAGGGGAGAACCGCCGCCAATTTGCTTATAATTTTCTTGAGAGGTTTTTTCTCTGCGTGTAGCAATAAACCAAGCTAGGGGTTTTTGCATCCAACGAAATGGTAAACGAATAATTTCCGGATCTGAAAACAGATTATATAAAAACGGTCCGACATCTTCGAGTTTATCGGGACCTCCGAGATTAAGTAATAATACCCCTATACGACCCATAGCAGTTACTTTCCCCCAATCTTTACAGATTTTTTACTAATGTTAACAATATATCTTTATTAAATATAAAGCTTTATCGGCAGGAAAAATGTCATGGCAACAATTTTTAGAGACTTGAGTTACAGATACCAATGGTTATATAATGGCATATCCCGATTAGCGGCTGTAATTGTGGGTGGTGAGGCCAAGTTTCGACAATTGGCTTTACAAAATTTAAAATTACAATCAGATACTCAGATTTTAGATTTATGTTGTGGTAGTGGTCAAGTAACTAGATTTTTGGTAGATTTTTCGGAAAATGTTATCGGTTTGGACGCTTCCCCATTATCTATACAGCGATGCCAGAAAAATGTGCCAAATGCTACGTATATAAAAGCTTTTGCTGAGGATATGCCTTTTACCGATAATTTATTTGATGTGGTACATACTAGCGCGGCTTTACATGAAATGCAGCCGGAACAACTGCGAAAAATTATTGCTGAAGTTTATCGAGTATTAAAACCAGGTGGGGTTTTTACTGTGGTGGATTTTCATTCCCCAACAAATCCGATATTTTGGCCGGGGTTGACGCTGTTTTTCTGGTTGTTTGAAACTGAGACGGCCTGGGAATTATTGAAAACGGATTTACCTCGGTTGTTAGGAGATTATGGTTTTGATGTGGGTAAACCTAGTTTATACGCTGGTGGGAGTTTGCAGGTAATTCAGGGTAGGAAGATGATTGAGAATGTCCCAAATTTTCCAGAGAAATAAATCATCTAGGGAAAAGTTAAAGCTGGTTTAAACAGATTATTGGAAATAATCTAATATCATAGTGCTTATTTTTTGGATACAACATGATTTAGGATAATTTAGGGCGGTTTTACCCGCCTCTACTTTCAGTTAAACATTTAAGGGTTTTTTAGTGGGAATAGGTGGATGTTGACCATGATTATTCTCAATGGGGATAGAGACAATGGCTTCTTTGCCTGTAATTAATCTTGCGCCACGATTGCGGGTAAAATAACTCCATAACCATTGAATCATCACAACTAACTTATTATCAAATTCAATCAAGAAGTAGATATGAATAAATAACCAAACAAACCACGCAAAGAAACCTCTCAGTTTGATAAATCCTAAATCAACAACTGCGGCGTGTTGTCCAATCATTGCTAAACTACCTCTATCCACATACTTAAAATGGCGTAGAGTTTCACCTTTGAGGCGTTTCTGAATCAGTTTAGCAACATATTCACCTTCTTGCATGGCGACTGGTGCAACTCCCGGTAAGGGTTTATCATTTTGATGGGAAAAATTAGCCAAGTCACCAACTACGAAAATGTTGGGATATCCTTTAACAGTTAGGTCTGGTTCTACCATAACACGACCAGCGCGATCGCTCTCAACTCCGGTCTTATCTGTCAAAACTTTCCCCATGGGTGAGGCTTTTACACCCGCAGCCCATAATACGGTTTTTGCAGCAATTTCTTTAACTTCGTCACCCTGCTTAATCGTCACAATATCATTTTCAATATGTGTTACTAAGGTTTTAGTTTGCACATCTACACCCAAAGCAGTTAAAGATGCTGCTGCTGTGTGGGATAATTCCGGTGCAAAGGGGGGAAGAATCCGATCTAAACCTTCTAATAATAAAACCTTTGTTTCTGATGTGTCAATGTTGCGGAAATCTTCTTTTAGGGTTTTGGTTGCTAATTCAGCGATCGCTCCCGCCAATTCTACCCCAGTAGGACCTCCACCGACAATGACAAAAGTTAACAAAGCTTGACGTTTTATCGGATCATTTTCCTTTTCAGCGGCTTCAAATGCTGAAAATATCCGTCGACGCATTTCAATTGCATCTTCCACGGTCTTTAAACCCGGTGCAAATTCCTCCCAGCTATCCTTACCAAAATAGGAATGCTTCGCGCCTGTGGCGACTATTAAGGTATCATAGGGGACTGTTTCTTCACCAACTATCACCCTTTGGGCGTTAGTATCAATATCATTGACTTCACCTAACAGCACTTTGGTATTCTTACTCTTGCTGAGGACGGAACGCAAGGGAGAGGAAATATCCGCTGGGGATAATGCACCTGTAGCGACTTGGTACAGAAGTGGTTGGAAAAGATGAAAATTACGTTTATCAATCAAGGTGATTTGTATATTGGCTTTGTCCAGGGACTTAGCAGCGTATAGACCACCAAAACCACCGCCAACAATGACGACTTGATGAACTGGTTTCTTTTCAGATACACTAACCATAACAGGTATTTCCTTCCATAACAGATGTTGTCACCATTCTTAACAAATTTGTATCAAAATTGTCACAATTATTTCTGTTTATTTTGAACTTCTTAAAGAAAAATAAAAGTAGTGAATTGGTCAGGAGCAAGAAAGAAGAAGATAATTTTCCCCTTTTCTTGCATATACGCTTGGCTTTGGTCGATAGTCGCTCTGACGACCTGTTTCTCTCTTATTTCCCCATCCTCCAAGCCTTAGATAGTCCCATCTCCCCCGAATAAAAATCACTCCCGTGTTAGGAAACAGGGGAAACGCATCTTATCAATAAGGGCTATTCAATCTCAATAATGACCAAAATATTCGCGTTAATGACCACTTATTGACAATATTTTATTCCATTACTATGACCCTGAAAAATCAATCGAACGATAAATTAAGATTTCTTGGTTCATACATTAAAACGGTATTTTGTCAATAAAATTTAGATGAATTTTGATTAGTTGGTAATTGGTAATTATTTACCTTTTATAAAGTTTTGATAATCGAACTAACCCTTTAAAAGGGCAAGATAACCCTTATGCAAGGGAAAAAATCCTGATATTATTGTTGATGAATAATCATTAATAGCTGATGATTGGCTATGGTTAATTCTACCAATCGCGCTTCGGGTTCGTCAGTCGCTCATGGGGGAAACCCCCAAGACAGCGCTGACTCACCAACCACCAATCACAAATTAAGTCAACGCTTCTGCACCCCCGACAACTTCCAGAAGTTCCTGGGTAATTGCGGCTTGACGAGCTTTGTTGTAAGACAAAGATAGACTTTTAATCAACTCACCGGCGTTTTCGCTGGCGTTACTCATTGCTGTCATGCGTGCAGCTAATTCACTAGCTGCTGATTCTTGTAAAGCCCGTAATAACTGATTGCTCAGATATAATGGCAACAAAGAATCCAGTATTTGTACTGGATCTTGTTCAAAAATCATGTCACTAGGTAAAGCTGTCACTGTACTAGCTACCTTTTCCCGTTCTACTTGGAATTGACCACCACGGGTAGTTAAACGGAAAACTTCATCATCTGCTGCTTCTAAACCTTGGGTATCTAAAGGTAGAAGGGTTTGGATAACGGGACGAGAACTAACCAAGGAGACGAATTTTGTATAAACTAGCTCAATCCGGTCTACCTTTTCTGCAAGGAAGAGAGATAGCAGTTCATCAGCAATATTTGTTGCTTCTGCGGCCGTAGGAATTTGTTCCAATCCGCTGTAGGTAGCATCAATAGGCTGATTCCGGCGTTGAAAGTATTGTGTAGCTTTGCGGCCAACCAATACATAAGTATAGTTTACACCTTCAGATTGAAGTTCCTTGGCACGATTTTCGGCACGACGGATAACATTACTGTTGTAACCACCACACAAGCCCCGGTCGCCGGAAATTACCAACAAACCTACTGTTTTAACTTCGCGTTTCTTCAGTAGGGGTAAGTTGACATCTTCAAACCGCAGTCTAGTTTGCAAGCTAAATAATACTTGCGCCAAGCGGTCAGCAAAGGGACGGGTAGCAATTACTTGTTCTTGAGCGCGACGGACTCTCGCTGCTGCTACAAGCCGCATGGCTTCTGTGATTTTCTTCGTGTTTTTGACCGACTGAATGCGATCGCGTATTGATTTGAGATTAGCCATAATTTTTGTTAGTTGTCAGTTGTTAGTTGTCAGTTGTCAGTTGTCAGTTGTCCATTGCTACTGACCACTGACCGCTGACCACTGGCTAATTACGCTGCTGCTTGAAAGGTCTTTTTGAACTCAGTGAGAGCGGCTTTCAAAGCAACTTCCTCTGCATCACCGAGAACTTTTGTCCCTTGTACGCCTTGGTAATAGGCAGTGTTAACATTTTTCAGATAATCACGTAAACCCTTAGCAAAGGTAGTTACTTTATTAACTGCAATGTCATCTAAATAACCGTTAATACCAGCGTAAAGAACTGCTACTTGTTCAGCTACGGAGAGGGGGTCATTTTGGGGCTGTTTTAAGAGTTCCCGTAAACGCACACCCCGGGCCAACTGGTCTTGAGTGGCTTTGTCTAAATCAGAAGCGAATTGAGCGAAAGCTTGTAAGTCGTCAAACTGCGCCAATTCTAGTTTAATCTTACCGGCAACTTTCTTCATGGCCTTGGTTTGTGCTGCAGAACCTACACGGGATACAGAGATACCGGGGTTTACAGCGGGACGGATACCAGAGTTAAACAAGTCAGAAGACAAGAAAATCTGACCGTCGGTAATAGAAATTACGTTGGTAGGAATGTATGCAGATACGTCACCAGCTTGGGTTTCAATGATAGGTAGAGCAGTCATACTACCTTTACCTAATTCATCGCTGAGTTTAGCAGCACGTTCCAACAAGCGGGAGTGAATGTAGAATACATCTCCAGGATAGGCTTCCCGACCGGGTGGACGACGGAGCAGCAAGGACATTTGACGATAGGCCTGTGCTTGCTTAGAAAGGTCATCGTAAATGATTAAGGTCGCTTTGCCTTTGTACATGAAATACTCAGCAATACTAGCACCTGTGTAGGGAGCGAGGAATTGCAATGTAGCAGGGTCACTGGCATTAGCAGCGACAACTACTGTGTAGTCCATCGCGCCTTTTTCTTGTAGGGTTTGAACTACGTTAGCAACGGTGGAAGCCTTTTGACCGATAGCCACGTAAACGCAAACGACATCTTCACCTTTTTGGTTAATGATAGTGTCAATAGCGATCGCTGTTTTACCAGTTTGACGATCTCCAATGATTAATTCCCGTTGACCACGGCCGACGGGAATCATGGAGTCAATAGCGGTAATCCCTGTTTGCATCGGTTCGTGTACAGACCGACGAGCAATAATCCCGGGTGCGGGGGATTCAATTAACCGAGTTTCAGTAGTCTTAGGATCGCCTTTACCATCAATAGGACGACCCAAAGCATCTACAACCCGACCGATGAGAGCGTCACCAACGGCTACTTGAGCAATTTTACCAGTAGCAGTTACAGAGCTACCTTCTTGAATACTCCGACCTTCGCCCATCAGTACCGCACCGACATTATCTTCTTCTAAGTTTTGGGCGATACCAATTGTGCCATCTTCAAATTCTAGAAGTTCCCCAGCCATAGCCTTTTCCAAGCCATAAATCCGGGCAATACCGTCACCAACTTGTAGCACTGTACCAACGTTAGCAACTTTAACCTCTTGGTCATATTGCTCGATTTGTTGTTGGATGATGCTGCTGATTTCGTCAGGTCTAATGGAAATACTCATTTTTCAGTTGTCAATTGTTAGTTGTCAGTTGTCAGTTGTCAGTGGTCAGTGGTTTTTTATTGACTATTGACTACTGACATTTATCAGAACTTTTTAGTTACTGCTTAAACGCAAAGAAAGACGACGTAGTTGACCACGCAAACTAGCGTCAATTACTTGAGAACCAACTTTGATAATCACACCACCAATTAAATCGCTGTCTATTTTGGTGGCTAATTCCACTTGACGAGCTTTGGTCAGAGTAATTACCTTTTCTGTAATTGCTTGCTGTTGGGTTTCTGTGAGGGGAACCGCAGAAGTAATTTCCGCCAATACAGTTTGATTTAACTGGCGTAATAGCACCAAGTATTGCTCTAAAATCGCTTCTAAGAAAGCAATCCTTCTTCTGTCAACTAACAGCAACAAAAAGTTACGTAAGCAGGGACTTACACCTTCCCCAAGTAATTGTCGGAGAACATTTTTCTTGTTCTCTGGCTTTACGAAGGGATTGCTTAAAAAGCCAGTGAGTTCTTTACTCCCTGTTAATAAGCTGATAAATGTCCGTGCGTCTCCCCCAACTGCTTCTGTTAAGTTTTGAGATTGAGCAATAGATAA
This sequence comes from Aphanizomenon flos-aquae FACHB-1287, assembly GCF_014698755.1. Lineage (GTDB taxonomy): Bacteria > Cyanobacteriota > Cyanobacteriia > Cyanobacteriales > Nostocaceae > Dolichospermum > Dolichospermum flosaquae. The sequence continues at coordinate 44,482 of NZ_JACJTO010000026.1, forward strand.
CAATGCTTGGGCATAAGGCTGGGATATTTCAGCGGTAGCTGCATCACTTTTCATATCTCGCCTCCTAGTTGTGCGATGCTACGATTAATTAAAATTTGTTGAGCATCTGCGCTAATACCATCCTTGAGTTGTCCTTCGACTTTTTGCAGCGCTTTTAAAACTACCTTTTGTCGAAGTTGGGAGATGGCTTTATCTAGTTCTGCATTCAAATCCGATGCTGCGGTTTCTTTCAACCGTTCTACATCCAGATTCGCTTTAGCTAAAATAGCCTCTTTAGCAGCTTGAGCATTTTGTTCAGCTACTTGAGTAATTCTTTGTGCTTCTTGTTGCGCTTGGGTCAACTGTCCCTGAGCTTTAGCCAAGGAAGTTTGAGCCTCCTGCAAGCGTGACTCCGCATCTTGAATAACGCTTTCAATACTGGAGCGTCTTTCATTCAAGATATTGGTTAAAACTTTGCGTCCAAAGTAGAATAGTATGCCAATCAGAATTAACAGGTTAATTAGATTGGTTTCCAAGATGTCTAGGTTTAGACCGAAACCGCCTTCTGCCGCGCCTTCTGCTATTTCAGAGTTAACAGCTTCTGCGGCAAGTAAAAAAATATTGCCCATGTTAGCCATCTACAAGTGCGCTGCTCGCTTGGTAATTCGTTGAATTTTCCCGATAGGAAAAAAAGTAAAAGTGCCTTGGACACTTAATTTTCGCCGCATTTTTGGGCAAATCCCCTCATCTGTTGATGCTTTCGTAGCACCAACTTGGTGATATAGTCTGCACTATTTCGCCAAAGCAGATCCTAATAGTTTTTCTAGAATCTGGTTGCTGAGGGCATCAACTTGGGCATCTAGGGTAGCCATAGCTGCTTGCTTTTGCTGCTCTATTTCCTTAGCAGCTTGTTCGCGTTGAACTTGTGCTTCCTGTTGAGCTTGGGCTATTTTTTGTGCCGTAATTTTCTTAGCTTCATTCTGGGCAGTTTCTATAGTCACTTGGGACTGCCTACGGGCAGATGCTAGTTGTTGCTCGTATTCTTTGGTTAGGCTTTCAGCTTTAGCCAAGCGGTCACGAGCATCAAGGTTATTGGTACGGACATAATTAGCCCGATCATCCAATACCTTAGTCATAGGCTTATAGAAAATTGCGTTCAACAAGACTGCCAGCAACAGGAATTGCAATGCCATTAATGGCAAGGTAGCATCGAAATCAAACATTTTTCTCCTCTTTGGCTGGAATACTAATTTTTTTGGCTAGTAAGATGATCCAGCCTTTGATAATTTTACGAATCCTATTCTCACCAATGATCCATAAGTTGCTAGTCTTAGAGGCGTGTAGATGCCCAGATGTTCGCTGTCTGTGACATCTTTCACGTCTCTACACTAACAAAACTTTTGCGGTCTTAGGCAAAAGGGTTAGCGAATAGCAATACCAAGGCAATTACCAAACCGTAAATTGTCAAGGATTCCATGAAGGCTAAGGTTAAAAGTAGTGTGCCGCGAATTTTGCCTTCTGCTTCGGGCTGACGTGCAATACCTTCTACTGCTTGACCTGCTGCGTTACCTTGACCAATACCAGGTCCAATTGCAGCTAAACCGATAGCGAGAGCAGCAGCTAGAACTGAGGCAGCTTGTACTAATGGATCCATGACGATTTTCCTTGTTTTAACTACAAAAATTACAAATGTACGTAACAACTAGATGCGTATTTTTACACTACACTAGGTTCTAAAATCGCCGGAGCGATATTTTGAGTAAGTTTACTCATCTGAACTGTGCAACGTGGCGCAAGCCATAGCAACCAACTGAGGGCATTAATGCTCCTCATGTCCTTCTTCGCCGTGTCCCTCTAGGGCTTCATGAATATACGCTCCGGCTAGAGTAGCAAACACTAGGGCTTGAATGGCACTAGTAAATAAACCCAAAGCCATAACTGGTAAAGGCACAAAGAGAGGCACAAGCAGTACCAATACCGCCACTACTAATTCATCCGCCAATATATTTCCAAATAACCGGAAGCTTAGGGAGAGGGGCTTGGTAAAATCTTCGAGAATGGCAATTGGCAATAGAACTGGTGTTGGCTCTATATATTTCTTAAAGTAGCCTAAACCGCGTTTGCTAAATCCAGCGTAAAAATACGCCAAGGAGGTTAGCAATGCCAATGCGACGGTTGTATTGATATCGTTGGTAGGGGCGGCTAGTTCACCAGAAGGCAATTTAATCAGCTTCCAGGGAATTAATGCTCCTGACCAATTTGATACGAAGATAAACAAGAATAGCGTACCAATAAATGGTACCCAGGGGCGATACTCTTTCTCTCCGAGTTGGTTTTTCGCTAGATCCCGAATAAATTCTAGGGCATATTCCATCAAATTTTGGATGCCACGAGGAATTTTCTGGACGTTTCTGGTGGCAGCTAGTGATGCTATTACTAGGATAGCAATCACAAACCAGGAGGTGAGAAATACTTGCCCATGTATTTTGAGACTACCCAGTTGCCATAAGAAGTGATGACCTACTTCTAATTCGGCGAGGGGAAAAGCGTTAAAAGCGTTTAATACACTAAGCATGGGCGTTCTTCAAGGTTTTTCCCCAAAAATCGAGGATTGGCGAATTGTCTGGAGTGAGCCTGAATTTTAATGTTCAGGAATGAATGCAGTTTGCACCATATAGATGAGGAGGGTAGCTTTGTAGGTGAGAAATCCCAGAAATATGGGCAAAATATGTAGCTGATGCCATTGACTTGCCAATATGATCGGTATCATGATCAGAGCAAAACGATTTTTACTCAGACTTTGTTTTTCGCCACCCAGCCTCTCGACATCGTTAGCCAGCATTTTTAAGTAAACCACACCTGTACAAGCCCCAATAAAATAATTTAGGGCGATGTTTAAGGAATAAAAAATCCACACAGAGATAAAAATAATCCCCGTCAACACAAGTGTGATCACTAACAACTTCTGGTAGAGTTGATAGAACTCTTCCATGGAAGAGCTTACTGGTTCTGTTTCCGCAAAACCAGATTTCCTATCTTGTTGTGTTGTCTGAGTCGGTGCAATTGATTCTTCTGACAAGCTCACGAGACTTGAAACCAGTACAGTTAACATAAGATGACTGCACATTCAGTCAATTGAATCATATCACGATCCGGTAACACTACTTGAGAAAAAAACAATTAACTTATTTTTGTCTGCTGTTGGTGGTCTGTTGTCAGTGGTAAGATAATTATTTAGTTACTAATTTTTTGCGTGTAGCGGGGTTGGTAAGAGTTTTTGTGGCTTGAGGGGTTTTCTTACTTTGTCTCAGTTTAGCTCAATTGAGGCAAAATTTCAGCCGTTGTGGCAAAACTATGACATTTTTGAAGGACTTGCTACTGGCAAAGGTTCAAAAATTACATAGGAATCCTATATTATAGGGAGTAAAACCCCCTATTTACCAGTAGTATCCTTAAAAAATTGATGCTAACCTACCAATTTCTGCCAGGTTGCTGCCCCAACAATACCATCAGCAGTTAAACCATTTTGCTGTTGGAATTTCTTGATTCCTGCCAGTGTTTTTGGACCATAGATACCATCAGGATCGCTACCTGTACGGAATTGTAAATATCTGATAATTATACCACTAGCATGAGTTCCTTGGATAACTCGTTTAGCTAATATTTGATTGATGGCATCCCACGTAGTATTACTGGCAATTCCTGTGGGTAAAATTCCCACTATTCGCTGGAATTTTTCTGTTGCTGAAGATGTGGCCGCTCCCATGCTATTATCTTCTGCTAGGGGGCGATTATTTTTATCAGTAATTTTCAGGCGATTTAAAGCCTGTTGTAGCCTGAGAATGCTCTTATCTTTATTCTGTTCTTCATCTATAACAGGATTTGCAGGATTTACAGGATTTACAGGATTTACAGGGGTATTTGCGACTTTACCTGTTAAGCCGGCAACTATGGCATTAGCCATTGCTTCGCCATCATATATTTGCATATCTTTGGCAGAATCAATGAAGCAACCTTCTATCAAAATTCCTGGCATATTTGTTCTTCTAAGAACATACAGGTGTGAACCATTTTTAACACCACGATTGAAAAAGCCTAATTTGACAATTTCATCTAATACTTTTTGGGCAACTTTTCTCCCACTGTCGCTAATAGCAAATACTTCTGTCCCATTAGCTCGTCCGTTAAAAGCATTAAAGTGAATAGATACAAAAAAATCTACTCGGTTATTATTGGCTTTATCGCAGCGGCTACCTAAAGACTGATTTACTGTACTAGCACTATTCGGTTTACATGAGATTACTGTATGTCCTAAATTTTGTAATTTAGATATGACCTTATTACCCACTTCTGTTGTTAACCTATCTTCCGATTTAATACCGCTTGCACCACTATCGGGAGGGCAGTTATGACCAATATCAATGCCGAATTTCATTTGTATCTCCTTAATAGACTTTTCTCGTATTTTAATCTCTAGGTAGAGATTCCCCCATTAATCCCCAAAAATGTTTAAGATTAAGGTTAAGAAATATTTCGTAGCCAAAGCATGATTAAACGCATTGTCTTAATTGCTGGGTTTGAATCCTTTAACGCCGAATTGTACCGAAAAGCGGCTGATTTGGCTAGTTCCCGGTGTCCAGAGTTGGATATTCGAGTTTTTAGCGATCGCAATATTACCACAAACAGTGCCGAAGTAGAAACGGCACTTAAAAACGCGGATGTTTTCTTTGGTAGTTTAATTTTTGATTATGACCAGGTTGTGTGGTTGCGAGAGCGTATTATTGATATCCCTATTCGTCTGATTTTCGAGTCAGCGCTGGAATTAATGAGTTTAACGAAAATTGGCGCGTTTTCCATTGGTGACAAACCGAAAGGAATGCCTAAACCGATTAAATTCATTCTTGACAAATTCAGCAATGGTAAAGAAGAAGACAAACTTGCAGGTTATATCAGTTTTCTAAAAATCGGACCAAAGTTATTAAAATTCATCCCAGTTCAAAAAGTCCAAGACCTTCGTAACTGGTTAATTATCTATGGTTATTGGAACGCCGGCGGTTCAGAAAACGTCGCTTCTCTATTTTGGACTATTGCGGAAAAATACTTATATTTAAAGATTGGAGATATACCACCACCTCTGGAAACTCCCAACATGGGATTATTACATCCTGACTATCCAGGTTTTTTTACTTCTCCGCAACAGTATTTACAATGGTATCTTGTGGGGCGGGTGTCTGACCTGTCTAAGGGCGGGCAAGATGCCCACCCCACAAAGCCAGTTATTGGTATTTTACTTTACCGAAAGCACGTTATCACCAAACTGCCCTATATTTCCCAACTGATAGGCTATTTTGAAAAAGCGGGGTTAATCCCCTTACCTATCTTTATCAATGGGGTAGAAGGTCACGTAGCCGTCAGAGATTGGATGACAAGCGACCATGAAACCCAGCAACGTCACCTCAATCATATTGAAACCCCTTCCCTTTCCGCAGAAGCAGTAAAAATTGATGCCATAGTTTCTACTATCGGGTTTCCCCTCGTTGGTGGTCCGGCTGGTTCTATGGAAGCGGGAAGACAGGTAGAAGTGGCTAAACGCATTCTTGCAGCTAAAAATGTTCCTTATATAGTTGCAGCACCTTTATTAATACAAGATATTCACTCTTGGACACGCCAAGGTGTAGGGGGGTTGCAAAGTGTTGTATTATATGCTTTACCCGAACTAGATGGCGCAATTGATACAATTCCTCTCGGTGGTTTAGTCGGTGAACAAATTTATTTAGTTCCTGAACGAGTCCAACGTTTAACTAATAGGGTCAAAAGTTGGGTTTCTCTGCGACAAAAACCTATTTCTGAACGAAAAATTGCCATTATTTTATATGGTTTTCCTCCTGGTTATGGTGCGGTAGGAACTGCTGCTTTATTAAACGTTCCTCGCAGTTTAATTAAATTACTAAATGCACTGAAAGAACAGGGTTATACAGTTGGTGATATTCCTGAAGATGGAGAAGAATTAATTCGGCAAATTAAAGCAGCAGATGAAATTAATCCCGTCAATGTGGAGACGTTTCATGAAACCTCTCTACAAAATAAAAATACAGTCAATGCTAGAACATTGGAAAAATGGTTAGGCTATCTTTTCACATCTCGCATAGAAAAACAATGGAAATACCTGACTGGTAGCGGTATTAAGACTTATGGTGATGAATTCAATATCGGTGGTGTACAATTAGGAAATATTTGGATAGGTGTTCAGCCACCTTTGGGAATTCAAGGAGATCCCATGCGGTTAATGTTTGAAAGAGATTTAACCCCACATCCTCAATATGCAGCTTATTATAAATGGTTACAAAATGATTTTCAAGCTGATGCAGTTGTTCATTTTGGAATGCACGGAACTGTAGAATGGTTGCCAGGTTCACCATTAGGAAATACTGGTTACTCTTGGTCTGATATTCTCTTGGGAAATCTGCCAAATCTCTATATCTATGCAGCAAATAATCCTTCAGAATCAATACTAGCAAAACGTCGCGGTTATGGGGTTTTAATTTCTCATAATGTCCCCCCCTATGGCCGCGCTGGTTTATATAAGGAGTTGGTAAATTTACGTGATATAATTGCGGAATATCGAGAAGATCCAGAAAAGAATTATGTCTTAAAAGAAGGAATTTGTAAAAAGATTGTTGATACTGGTTTGGAGATAGATTGTCCTTTTGATGATGCTAAAAACTTGGGGATTCCTTTTACACCGGAAAATGTGAGAATGTTCAGTAATCACGCTTTTGATCATTATTTGGTGAAGTTATATGAGTATTTGCAAGTTCTGGAAAATCGTCTTTTCTCTTCTGGTTTACATACTTTAGGTGAAGCACCAAATCAGGAGGAGTTAATTGGTTATTTGGATGCTTATTTTGGAAACGAACCACGGAGGCACGGAGAACACAGAGAGGAGGAGGAAATTACAAGGTTATTGAATCAATCTACTGATGAGTTGACTAATCTTTTAAGGGGTTTAAATGGTGAGTTTATTCTTCCCGCACCCGGTGGGGATTTGTTACGAGATGGTGCTGGTGTTTTACCAACTGGAAGGAATATTCACGCTTTAGATCCTTATAGAATGCCTTCTCCTGCTGCTTTTGAAAGGGGTAAGGAAATTGCTAAAAAAATTATTTCTCAATCTCTGGATGAAAATCAGAAATATCCTGAAACTGTGGCGGTTTTATTATGGGGTTTGGATGCTATTAAAACTAAGGGTGAATCTTTGGGGATTCTCTTGGAATTGGTGGGCGCTGAACCTGTGAAGGAGGGAACTGGACGCATTGTTAGATATGATTTAAAACCTCTTGCTGAGGTGGGACATCCTCGTATTGATGTGTTAGCAAATCTATCGGGAATTTTCCGAGATAGTTTTGTGAATATTATTGAATTATTAGATGATTTATTTCAACGGGCTGCGGAAATTGATGAACCGGAGGAAATGAATTTTATTAGAAAACACGCTTTGATTTTAAAAGCCCAAGGTGTGGAAAATTCTTCGGCCAGATTATTCTCTAATCCCTCTGGTGATTTTGGTTCTTTGGTTAATGATAGAGTAGTTGATGGTAATTGGGAATCTGGGGAAGATTTGGGGAATACTTGGGAAAGTCGCAATGTCTTTAGTTATGGTAGAAATGATAAAGGACAAGCTAGACCAGAGGTATTACAAACATTATTAAAAACTAGCGATCGCATTATTCAAGAAATAGATTCGGTAGAATATGGTTTAACTGATATTCAGGAATATTATGCTAATACTGGAGGTTTGAAAAAGGCCGCCGAAAAGCAAAGCGGAAAAAAAGTACAAGCCAGTTTTGTAGAAAGTTTTTCTAAAGACACTACACCCCGCAATTTAGATGATTTATTGCGAATGGAATACAGAACTAAGTTATTAAATCCTAAATGGGCTGACGCAATGGCTAATCAAGGTTCTGGTGGCGCTTTTGAAATTTCTCAACGCATGACAGCTTTAATCGGTTGGGGTGGTACTGCTGATTTTCAAGATGATTGGGTTTATGATCAAGCCGTAGATACCTATGCTTTAGATCCAGAAATGGCGGAAAAATTACGTAAAGCAAATCCCGAAGCTTTTAAAAATATTTTGGGGAGAATGTTGGAAGCATCAGGACGCGGTTTATGGCAAGCTGATGGAGATAAATTAGAAAAATTGCGTCAGTTGTATGAATTAAGCGATGAACAATTGGAAGGAGTAACCGCGTAAAAAATTCAAAATTAATTGTAGGTTGGGTTAAACGAAGTGCAACCCAACACATTTCACCTGATACTTTAAAACAATTCTATAATACAATATCTCAATATCTCAATATCTCAATTAACTCTTCTTTACTCACTTTATTATCAGCAACCTGCATTGTTAATTTCTCTGCTTCTTCTGGTGTCATGTTCAGTTCATAATCATTCAAGTTCAAGAATGTCACCATAACACCATATCCAGTTCGCTTGTTACCATCTACAAAAGCATGATTTTTAGTAATATGAAACAAATATGCTGCTGCTTGTTCAACAATAGTAGGATGTAAAAACTCTCCCCCAAAACTTGCTTGAGGCTGGTTAATCGCAGATTCTAGCAAGCCTTCATCACGGATACCTGGTTCTCCACCATATTGAATGAGAAGCTCACTGTGTATTCTTAAAACCTCTTTTTTATCCTCAATAAATTTAGGATTATGCAAGTTTTCTATACACATAATCCCATTTTTTTATAGATGCCAAAAACGTTAGTGTGGTTTCCGATTCTTTAGGTGTGATATCTTCTATGTTAAAATTAACCTGTTCTTCTGTCAATACATTAATTTTCAAACTTATTTCAATTACTGAAAGCAATATATTTTTTAGTGTTTCTAAAATAATGTATATTTCATTTTTGTTAAACTGTCTTATCCTTGGAAATTCTTTGTAAGTTTTTTCCCAAAGCATGAATATCGCTTTGAATAATTTTCTACCTTTTTTTGTTTGAAAGAAATTCCAGTAATTGTCTATAATTTCTTTGAATAAAAAATTGTATCTAACAAAGAGTAGAATTGATAAATCGCCCTGTTTTTCTTGTTCTTTTAATTTCTTATCTAACTTCAAAAATTTTTGAAGTAGATATAACATCTGTCTTGCTTCTTCTTTAAACTCACTAAAAGATATTTGCCGAATATTAGCCAACTCAAGCATCTCCGCCATTGCTTCATCTTGCGGGTTAGCATCATTTAAGCATCTTTCCAGGACTTCTATCCTTTCCTGAATGCTGTCAATTATTTCTTGTGGGAATGTAAAGCTGTATACCATATTTTATGTACCTCTCTGGTAATATTATGCGCTTCACTAGGACTATTTTAACTGAAAAACCCATAATAATCCAGTCTGTCAGTTACTAATATAGCCTTAGCCAAAAATCGTTAAATCGCACTTTATTATCAATTAATCGTAGGTTGGGTTAAACGAAGTGCAACCCAACACATTGACAATATAACTTTTCCTAGTCTAATAAAGTACAAATTTATCCGCGTTTATCTGCGTCCATCTTCTTCCATCTGCGGTTAATTATTTCCTATTGTACCTCCCTTGAATAGAAATTACAATAACACAAAATAAAAAAGCTATTTACAATCTTGAAATTATTCTCCAAATAATAGATAATACAATGTAACAACCAAATAAACCCTAGCACTCACAGGGGTTGAGTGCTAATTTCTAGCTTAATCTTGAAACTAATGTAGTAGGCAAAAATTCTCCTTTTTCTAGATAGATTTAGCGGACTTTTCCGCAAGAGTCTTTTGCCTAAAATTCAAGTTTCTTGGCAATTTATGAATTCATTAGGAGGACTAGAATGATTAAATACAGCTTCAATCTGGTAGGTGTATCTCCTGTTTTGTATTTTTTTAATCATCAACAACAGAGTTTAGTAAAACCACAACATCAAGGAATAGAATATCTAGGAACTCACACTTGTACTTTAGATGCCTTTCTAGCATCTATAGAACCAATTCCTGTAAAATGGGGTTGGAATTTAGATCAAGTAGTAGATACAGTCATTGAATTTTGGATGAATAATGCTGAAAGTATTAACTATTGGAAATCCCGGTTAAACGATGCCGGACATGATAGTTTACTCGTAGCTAGAGTAGCAGATCTGAACTATTTGCCTAGTGAATTGGAATCACTACTAGGGAAAAATTTGTAACTCTTAACTACCATTAATAGGATAGCAGGGAACAGGAAACAAAGTATTTTATTGTTTACCTGGTAACTGCTACAGCAGTTCCCGCTATTATGAAGTACAGATATTAATGATTAAACTCTTGTGGTGCGGGCATCTTGCCCGCCAATGGTGTACATCACTCAAGCTAAACGTGCTGTATACCATTTTCTAGCATTTTAAGAATTTTTAAATACAATTCTTCTACTCTTACCGCAGCTACTTTACCACTAGCAGCATAGTGATCTAATCCGGGAGAACCATTTACTTCAATTAGGGTATAATCTTTTATTGGCATAGTGATATCATCGGTGAGTATATCTATTCCTGCTAATCTTAATCCTATATCTTTGGTAATATTAATTGCTAATTTTTGAAAGTCAGGATGAATAGTTTCGGAAAAATCTACAGCTTCACCTCCACTAGATAAATTAGCATTATCTAAAAGATAAACAATCTGATTATTAGGAATCACGCTATCCCAATTAAAATTTTGTGTTTTTAATTTTTTATCAATGCGGAAATCATGAAACTTAATAACTTTTTTCCTGCCTGAACTAACAAGTTCTTCCTGCTTTTGTTGTAACAACTCTGAAACATTAGATCTACCATTACCAACAACAAATAAAGGAATTCTTTGATAAGCAGCAAAAATTTCATTATCTAAAACAACAATTCTGTAGTCATTACCACTATAAAATTTTTCTACAATCAATCCTGATTTAATTGTAAATATTTTATTAGCAACATCATAATATTCTGCCTGATTATATACCTTAGTCACCAATCTGCCTTGACTAAGATTAAGAGGTTTAACAATTACAGGAAATCCGATTAATTGTGCATAATTAAATCCATCATCAATATTTCTGAGATTTGCTAATTTAGCGCGTAGTTTATCATTAAAAAAAGTTTTTCCCTCTGTAACTTTATATCCAAACTGCTTCAGAAAAAAATTACTATATGCTTTATCTTTAACTAACTCCGCTGCCCCAAAACCGTTAATATCTAACTTACTATGACTAAAAACCGATTTTTTGCCATTTTTAAAGGTAATATGTCCAACTCGTTCATATTCTGGTTCAACTAAAACTACAGCCCCTATTTCCAATGCAACTTTTTTGACAATTGATGTAATCGACATTTTTATTTTTCCAGACTAGCTCAAATTATACGGAAAAAGTATAGCAACATTCGTAAATATTTGACAATCTCAGATCTCAGGTAATTGAAAAATTAGTATAATTTAACTTATATACATAAGCTATTACGCAGCTAAAGTTGATAACCACAATTTACTTAAACTTTATAGTGCGGGCATATTGCTCGCTATAATTATACAAACTAAATGTACAGGTGAACTTAAATACTGAATGAATCAGTATTTACTCTTTAGTAGTAAATAAAAGTAACCTTTGTCAAAAGATAAGTTGTTGCACCACGTATTGACAATTTTGAAAATATGTAATACCAAGGTGGCATCATCAATAAAAAGCGATGATACATCCTTAGTTAAGAGACAAAGCAAGGCCCCTCACTCAAGTTCATACGCAGAAAATTATCATGCCACAAAATACGGATTACAAAAATACCACTTCAGAAAATCAAGGAATGCCTACTATAAGAGAAGATAATGCCTACAAAAAAAGGCTGAATGGTTGGGTTGTAGCCCGCGTCGTTACTGAACAAGAAAAAGTAATTGTTTCCCGTTTCCGTAGTCGTTCTGATGCTGAAGGCTATATTCAGCACATTCGTCAAATGATTCCTAACTCTGTTTTTGAGCTTTTCTTTGATTCTCAACGCAAAGAAGTTGTCATGTAAATCTAAAAAAGGCAAGGGGTAAGAGATAAGATAATTCCCCTCATTCCCTCATTCCTTGTCCCTATTGCCAATTTACACAGCAGTCAGCAGTCCATTGTGTTTGAGTAAAGCCTTGGTACTGGGTTCTCGTCCCCGGAAGGTTTTAAAAACATCCATAGGATGCTGACTGCCACCTAGTGCTAAAATTGTATCTCGATAGCGTCTGCCAATGGCGTGAATTGCAACTTCATTTTCTAAGCCCGCCTCCTCAAAGGCCGCAAAAGCATCAGCACTAAGAACCTCAGCCCACTTATAGCTATAATATCCGGCTGCATAACCCCCTTCAAAAATATGACCGAAAGCACACAGAAAAGCATCCTCAGGTAATGGTGGTAACACAGTCGTTAACTTAGCAATCCGGTGTCGCACATTTGTTATGGTTTCTTGACCATTGGGGCAATATCGGTTATGTAATTCCAAATCCACACTACTAAAATCTAGTTGTCGTAGCATAGCTGAACCACTCATATAATTACGTGCCGCCCATAACTTTTGGTAATAATGCTCCGGTAAGGCTTCACCCGTTTGATAATGTTTAGCCATACCAAATAATGTCTGACGGTCATAACACCAATTTTCCATAAATTGGCTTGGTAATTCGATAGCGTCCCATTCAACATTATTAATACCTGCTGCCCCCAGATAATTTACCTTAGTCAGCATATGATGTAAACCATGTCCAAATTCATGGAACAATGTCTCAACCTCATCAAAAGTCATCAAGCTTGGATTACCACCGACAGGAGGAGTTTGGTTACAAATCAAATAAGCTACAGGTAAGCGGATAGTAGTTAACCCCTTTTCTGTGACTTTTTTACGGTGAATACAAGCATCCATCCAAGCACCACCACGTTTTTCTGCGGGACGGCTATAAGCATCTAAGTAAAAATAAGCAATGGGTTCACCATATTTATCAGCTATTTGGAAATAACGGACATCTTTATGCCATATTGGTGCTTGACCATCAGCAGGAGTCACTGTCACCCCAAAAAGCCGTTTTACTAGCCCAAATAAGCCATCTAGCACTTGAGGAAGGGGAAAATAGGGGCGTAACTGCTCAGATGTAAAGGCAAATTGTTCTTCCCGTTGACGTTCAGCCCAAAAGTTAATATCCCAATGTTGCAAATTTTCTGCTTCTACTGCGGCTTTATTTTGGGCAAAAGCCTTGAGTTTCTCTAAATCTTTGACCGCAGCATTATAACTAGCTTGACGCAGTTCTTCTAATAGCTTTTCTACAGAGGGAACATCCTTGGCCATCTTACTAGCTAAACTGAGTTCAGCAAAGGTCGCAAAGCCAATTAATTGAGCTAGTTCTTGACGTAACTCTAAAATGCGAATAATTAAAGGATTATTATCTAATTCTCCAGAAAATGCCCTGGTAATATAAGCCTTATACAGTTTTTCCCGCAAGTCTCGTCGGGTACTGTGCTGCATGAACGGGAAATAGCAAGGAAAATCTAAAGTAATATGCCAGGGACCATCTTCAGGGGTGGCCTCCTCTGCCCCATTAGCCCGCGCAACTTGGGCTGCAAGGCTTAACAAACTACTTGGCAAGCCATCAATGTCATTTTGGGTGGTGAGGATTAAAATAAAGCCTTTGGTGGCATCTAGGACATGATTAGCAAACCTAGTGGCTAGTTCTGCTAATTCCATCTGAATAGCATTAAAACGCTCTCTGTCTTTTCCTTCTAGACCAACACCAGCAAATTCTGCATCTCGAATGGCAGCTTCGACAATTCTCTGTTGTGCTGAATCTAAAGTTCTCCAGGTAGAACTATTCCGAATTGCTTTAAAAGCATTATAAATGGGTTTACTTTGACCCAGGATATTCATAAACTGAACCACTCGCGGCTGTACCTTTTCATAGGTGATACGTAGTTCTGGACTATTTTTCACACCCATTAAATGATTCAGTATTCCCCAACTCCAATTTAGCCTTTCTGTCAATTTTTCCAGAGGTTCTACTAAACCGCTCCAAGTAGGCTCTATATTTGCCTCTAAGTCGGTTAATTGCTTTTCCAGTTCTGCTAATAGATAGCTAAAAGCTGGTTCGACTTGCTCTGATTTAATAGCCGCAAATGCGGGTAAGCCGGAGCTTTGCAGCAGGGGATTCTGATAAGTAGTAGCAGTTGCACCCATGGTAGTGAATTAATAGCCGATGAATTAGTGGGGAACAATGATTTTTCTTTACTAACTGATAATGGACTGTAAGAATAAAATTTCCCATTGCTAAAATGGTAATTTTGTAAAAAATAATACAGAAGTTCAGAAGCCAGAATCCTCAAATCAATTAAGTATGATTTTATACATTAATTAATATTTACTTCTATCCTTATACCAGTTATACAAGAAGTCCATTCATAGCGTAGCGTAATGTGGCTGTATGCTTCTATAATTCCTCACTACTTAATTACTGGAAATTCTTTATTGATAACCTTATAGAGCCCAAGGTAAAGGAAAAATTCTAGCAATAAGGAACTTTCTCTCCTGCTCACCGTCATTTTCGTGTTAACTGTTTTCTGAAAATTATGTCTAATCTTCCACCACTAAATACAGAAACAATTTGGGCAATTATTAACGATACAATTGATGATACCACTGTTAAACAATTAGTATGGTATCATTTAGGTTATCGTTATAATGATATCACAGAATTATGGGATTATAGTCAAGTAGCATCAGGATGGCAAGATGAATATCCGCAACCACCAGATTTTATTGATTCTCGTCCTGCAATTATGAAATTAACTCGTTCTATTCCTCCAGAAAACAAACAAGTTCTCAAGGAAAAACTCGGTTTTAAAGGTTATAAAATTGGTGAATTTGGTCCTCGACAAACCCGCAGAGCTACATTAGCAAATTGGTTATTAAGTTATATGTTGATAACTACGGGTAAAATTGAGTAAAGTTGTTATAGAACAGTTCCCATGCTTGTGAGGTACAAAGTTTTTGAGTTTTAGGGAACAGGGAATAAATTTGTGTGTACTTCATGAGAATGGGAAACGATATATTTAGAAATATTACCAAAATATCCCTAACCTGAGAAAAGGAAAGGGAATTTTGGTCAGGTTCCCGGATTAAATTTCAGTTTTTTGGCATTCACCCATTTAAGCTTAAATAATAATTAATAATTTCACAGGAGAAAAATACTGGTGATTGATCTATTAAAAGGGGTTAACCTCTACTTAATTGGGATGATGGGAGTTGGGAAAACAACGGTAGGAAAATTACTCGCACAGGAAGTCGGTTATAGATTTGTTGATACAGATGAAATTATAGTTAAAGCAGTAGGTAAATCTATTAACGAAATATTTACCGAAAATGGTGAAACTGATTTTCGTCAATTGGAAAGTGATGTGTTAGGTCAAGTTTGTGCATATACTAAGTTAATTGTAGCTACTGGTGGCGGTATTGTCATGCAGCAGCAAAATTGGGGTTATCTTCGTCATGGTTTGATAGTTTGGTTAGATGTACCAATACAAATCATATTAGAGCGCTTGGCAGAAGATCATACCAGACCACTGTTACAAAATTCCGATCCTCAAGGTAAATTAAGCTCGCTTTTAGAACAACGTCAACATAAGTATTCCCAAGCTGATTTACATATTACCATTACTGCCACGGAAACACCAGAGGAAATTGCCACGCGGATCTTAACTACAATTCCCAGTATTTTGAAAAAGTCATAATTTCTGCTGAAAATAATCACAATTTGGGGTAATTTACAGACTCGCTTTCTATTTTATCTATAAAAAGATAGAGAAAGCGGGTAATTTTTTATCAAAAGAAAGATGCAGAATTATCATATCAAGAGTTGAATTAAATCTAGATTCTCTAGTTATTTTAAACGGGAATAAAATCTATGACTATATTTTCTCTTGATGAACTCAAAAATTTAGTCCAAAATCCTCAATATCCATGTGTTTCTCTGTATCTACCTATGGAAAGATTGGGAGGGGAAACACGACAAAATCCCGTTCGGTTTAAAAATTTAATTCGAGAAGCGGAAAAACGCTTAGATGAAATGGGTTTACGTTCCACTGAGTCGGTAAACTTGCTTAAACCAGCGATGGAATTAGATAATATTGGTTTTTGGGAAAATCAAAATCAGGGATTAGTAATTTTTAGTTCTCCCAATCTATTTCGTTACTATTGTTTACCAATTTCCTTTCCTCAATTGACAATTGTTGGCAAGAATTTTCACATCAAACCCTTACTAGAACTGATTAATAATGATGGAAAGTTCTATATTTTGGCATTGAGTCAAAATCATGTCAAATTTTACGCTGGAACGCGCTACAAGCTAGATGAAATAGCAGTAGAAAATATGCCCAAAAATCTGGCGGAAACACTTCTAGAAGATGAATTTCAAAAGGGTGTACAGCACAGAATTGGTACACCGCGAAGTGTAAGTTATGCCTCTCAACAACCGGGTTCTGTCCATGGACAGGGTAGTTCAGATCGGGAAAAACATGAGCGAGAGATTTTAAATTTTTGTTATGCTGTTGATACTGCATTACATGAAATCTTAAGAGATGAAAAAGCACCTTTAATATTAGCAGGAGTAGATTATTTATTACCAATTTACCAAAAGGCTAATACCTATACACATTTTTTAGAAACAGGTATTACTGGTAATGTGGAATTGATGAAAATGGCAGAATTAAATCGTGCAGCTTGGGAAATTGTTTCTCCTTTATTTCAACAGGAATATGAAGAGATAATGGCTGTTTATCTGCAATTAGCGGGGGAAGAAAGTATCAAGATTGCTAATGACATAAAAACAATTATTCCGGCTGCATATTATCAAAGAGTTGATACTTTGTTTGTGCCTTTAAAACAACATATATGGGGTAAATTTGATTTACCAAATGCCACAGTTGAATTACACCCAGAACCAGCACCAGATGATGAAGATATGTTAGATTTTGCCGTGATTCATACCATATTAAATGGTGGTAGAGTTTATACTCTTGAACCAGAAGCAATGCCTAGTGGACTCAAAGTAGCGGCTATTTGCCGATATTAATTTAATATTACTTTTTAGTGGTGTGTTTTCTTTCGTAGACAACGCACCTTTTTAAATTCTATATTTTGCATTTAATAAGTATTTGTCAGGATATATTACTAGTGGAAATTATAAAATATCTTCAAAATAGTGATTAACTACGCAAAAACACTTAATATAGTTTTTAGAATTTTTGAGAATTTCTAGCAAGCTAATAACATGATGGTACTTTAAACTAGCTTAAAATAAAGTAATGGCAATTTATTCCTAAAAAATCTCTAATTATCTTTATTATGGAAGATTTTGTTCCTAGTCTTTGATTAGGAATGCTATTTTTTTTGGCTTTTTCCTCGTTCCTAGTCTCTGACTGGGAACGTACTTGATGCTTTATAAATCAATAAATTGTTTCCTCGCTGCTGCTAAAATTAATCGTTGTTCAGCACGAGCGATCGCTTTATAGGTCATTTCTACAGCTTCCGGTTCTACAGAAATAGAAGTAATTCCCCATTCTATTAACTTATCAATTATTTCTGGATAAAGCACGGGAGCTTGACCACAGATAGAACAGGGAATACCTCCAGCTTGAGACATTTTAATTAATTGAGATATTGCTTTCATCACTGCTGGATGACTTTCATCAAATATTCTCCCTAATTTTCCCTGTTCCCTCTCTATTCCTAATAACAATTGAGTTAAATCATTTGTGCCAATAGAAATACCCATCACACCAGCTTTAATATATTCAGGTAATAGAAATAGTATACTAGGAACTTCTGCCATGATCCATAATTGAAACTGAGATATTTGCATTAATTCAGCTTGCTCAACCTTATGACGACAAAATATAAATTCTTCCACAGTACGGACAAAAGGTAATAGCAAATTAATATTTCTATAACCAGATGCTTGAACTATTGCTAAAGCTTCTAATTCCAATTCAAAAACTGTCGGATACTGCATATAACTGAAAACACCTCTGTCACCAAGAATTGATGACTGTAATAATGGTAAATTTTCACTTAATGATGTGAAATTATGGGCTGGTAAATCTAAAGAACGATAAAAAATAGGTCTGGGTAAAAAAGCGCGAGCAAACTGCATAATTTGCTGAGATAATAACTCTAATAATTCCGCCCGTCTTCCCTCTATTAACCATTGTTTAGGGTGTTTTCCTTCCAGAATATTTAACAGCATTAATTCAGAACGTAATAATCCCACCCCATCAACTGGTAAAGACTGTACCTGTTCAATTAATTGAGATTGACTTAAATTTACCATTAACTTAGTTGCAATTATTGGTAAATTACTAGGTTGATAATTAATAATTTTTTTCTCAGTGATTAATCCTTCTATCTCCTCACTAGGAAACTTTTCCTTATCTTCTGTGAGACGAAACACTTTCCCCTTATCTCCGTCTATTAATAATTTTTCACCGGCTTGTAAAAGAGTGGTTGCACCTATGGCACTAACAACCGCAGGAATACCTAACTCCCTAGCTAAAATTGCCCCGTGACTAGTTAATCCTCCTTGTTCTGTAATAATGCCAGCAACTCCTTGTAGTAAAGGCAAGCAATCAGGAGTAATCATTGGTGCGATGAGAATTACGCCTTTGGGAACTTGTATTAGTTTCTGTGATAAATTTAAAATATAGGCATTAGCAATAATTTTGCCTTTAGCTGCTCCAATACCTTGAATAAATTGGACACTTTCATTTACAGCTTCAGGAACAGAGACTTCTGTAATATAGAGTTTAGTTGCTAAAGATTCTTGAGCAACTGTCCATTTCATCGTTAAATTTGTCCCTAATTCACCGACTATTTGATTTCCCACAGAAATTAATTCTTGTAAATATTCTTCTGGTAAAGCATATTCTTGTTGTTGAGATTCTGCCAAAATATAAGCCATTAGAAAATTACTATTTAATGTTGGTGGCAATTGTTCAGCAGAGAAAGAATTACCATGATCAAGACGATATGCTAACATTTTACTACCCAATTGTCGTTCTATTACCATCCCAGTTTTTGGTTCTATATAGTAAACATCTGGTAATACCTCACCATTGGTAATTGCTAATCCTAAACCCCAGGTAGATTCAATATCCCATGGGGATGATTTAGTATTGATTGTGCCAGAGGCAATGGCATTGTCAACAGGTTGCACCAATACCCCTAAATTAATTTTGGGCAAACTAATACCCACACTTTGCCAATATAGTAAACTTCTCGCACGAAATAACTGACTCCAAAGTAGTTTTAAAGCTGCAGCAATTTCTTCTTCTTCACAGGGGCAAAATACCGACTCAAATAACCCAGATATATTATTCATTTCTTGGTTAGTTGATATGGCCAAACTTGGATGTAAAATTAAACTGCTTCTTTGCCATTGTCTGGCTGCTTGAAAAATTGTCCTCACCCAATTAAGTGGTACAGTAGCCGACATAATTTCCTGGCGTAAGCGCCCAGCAACCTGTTGAAGTTGTCGCCAATTATTTACATCTAAATGTAGAGAAGAATGGGGTAAATCACCAATTAACGACTCTGAACTATGGATATTTTCCAGAAATTGCTGCAAAACGTCCGCTGCAACTACAAAACCCGGTAAAACAGGATAACCCCGTTGTTTAATTCTGCTTAAATAAAATGCCTGAATGCCAACTTTTGTCCGGTCTTGTAGTTTAATTTGGTCAAGCCAATAGAGTTTATCCACTCAATTTATACAGGTGTTAGTTTTCAGATGTTACATAAGGCTAATTAGGGAGTCAGCATTTGTTCTGACTTAATTATTAAATAATATTTATTACATACTTTTTGTTAATATATTACTAATTAGTACGAACAATGCCCCGATTTCATTTATTAAACTATTTACCACCGAAAAAAATTGATCAACCCTTATTATATTGCCAGTAGTGACTGGCTAAACACTGGACTTCGTTTATGTTTTGCCTTGTTTATTGGAGCTTTAATTGGCTTAGAACGACAACTAAAAAATAAACCGGCTGGTTTAAGAACCCATATGTTAGTAAGTTTAGGTTCATGTATGTTTGTTCTTATCACTATCCAAACTGGGGGAATAGAATTGAGTCCTGATTCTCTTAGTCGTGTAGTTCAAGGTATTACTGCGGGAGTGGGATTTTTGGGGGCTGGGGAAATTTTGCGTGAATCTTCCCAAACATCAAAATCACCAGAAATTCATGGTTTGACTTCCGCAGCCGCGATTTGGGTATCTGCGGCTTTAGGAATTGCTGCTGGGTGTGGTTTATGGCAATTAGGATTAATGGGTGCTGTTTTAACTGTAATTATTCTACACATATTTAAAAGATTAGAAAAGTTTTATTAGTCAAGTGAACAGAAAAATCTCCAGGTATAATATTAATTATCTTTTTAACGCAGATTAGGAGGGCTGATAATTAACAATTGTACCCCACCATCACCTCTATTAATTGCCAATACAGGAGGACGCTGATTAAATTGTGCATCAGAAGGCATAGATGGAAATACATAAACCCAATCATTACTTTCAATTAATAAGCGCCAAATAATTGGTTTTTGAGGATCTGTTAAATCATTTGTTTCTTGACCAATAATATTTTTAAACTGTTCCATATCCCCAATAATATGAGAATCTTTTAAAGAAGGATCTATCAATATATCATCTAAATTACGTCCCAAAGGAAGTTTATCTTTAGCACTAACAATACTAACTATGGGTCTTGCAGAAGTATTATTAACAGCATCTCGATAAGCATCGTACTGACCTTGAAAACGTCCCAACCAAAACAACGATCCTAAAATGCAAATCACAATTACAATTTCTTGACGTAATGACGGGGGTAAAAGTTTGGCAAGAGAACGCAAAATATTAAGTAATGGAAAATCATGGATTTTCTTAATCAGTGTTTGGACTTTATTAGGGATATTTTGATGATTTATTTTTGGTGAAATTGCCCACAATATAACTTGAATTAAAGATATTGTTAAAGTCATAGCTATGACAGCCCGGATAAATATCCAGAAATTACCAAAAATAATTTGTATTGGTACTATTAAAAAAGACTCATGGGGTAGATTGAGAGTATTAAGTTCCAATGCAAAAAAGCCAAAATAAGCCCAGCGATAGACCCAACCAATAAAGTAAATAAAAATGCCTAAAACTCCGATGAGTCCAGCGAAATTACCAAGGATGTTGATACTGGGTGGATTTTGAGGTTCTGGTGACATAGGTGATTTGTGAGAAAATTCAGGAATAGGGGCTGTTATTGGTGATTTTATCTCATAATAAGATTAGAATAGAAAAAAATTACACTATTCAGCATTAATACTCACCTGTAAATATATGAAAATTGTTTCCAAGACCTTAAGCTTGATGTTAGTAGTAGCTGTAGCTGGGATAACAGAAAGCATTAAACCAGTGACAGCAAATATACAACTAGCGCAAATATCAACACAAGCAACTACAACAGTCGAAAACCCGCCCATATCTTTAGCATTGCCCACAATGGCGGATATTAAGCTAAAAAATGGCGAATCAATGACTTCAGCAAGGGTATCGAGATTTGATCCTAAAGGGCAAAAAATTGAGTTTTCTCGTGGTAGAAAGTCTAAATTGTTGTCAGTTACTGAAGTGCAGCAGATAGTTTTCAAGAAAAATAAAGAATCTTTGGTTTATATTAGCACAGGTGCGATAGTGATCCGGGGTGAAGATAACAGTAACAGTAAGGCTACACAAAGCGTATGGTCGGATATTCCCCTCGAAGCGTTTGAGTTGTTTGACCCCCAAAAAGGACAAGCTAGGGTGAATTTAGCAACGGTGATAAAAAACCCAAACAAACTGAAGGAAATCCGTTCTTTGGCTGTGAAAGGTTTGTATATAGCAGATGAGATTGAGTTTAGTTCCAAAGGTAAGATGACGATTAAGGTAACACCTGTTGACAAGAAGAAATAACCCCGCCCTAACCCTCCCCTTGCTAAGGGGAGGGGACTGGAATTCTCTTGTTTCCCCCCTTTGTAAGGGGGGATTAAGGGGGGTCAACTTAGCAAGGAGAGGGGACTGGATTCTCTTGTTTCCCCCCTTTGTAAGGGGGGATTAAGGGGGGTCAACTTAGCAAGGAGAGGGGACTGGATTCTCTTGTTTCCCCCCTTTGTAAGGGGGGATTAAGGGGGGTAATTTAAATATTTATCTTATGACAGAACTTTATAACAAGACTTCAGAAAAAGAAAAAAGAAGATCGCTCCGTAATAATATGCCACCTGCGGAGAAGATTGTTTGGGAAAAGCTGAGAAATCGGCAAATCGAAGGTTGCAAATTCCGCAGACAGTACAGCATTGATAGATTTGTGATTGATTTTTATGCTCCAGAATTAAAACTGGCGATCGAAATTGATGGGGATAGTCATTTTCAAGATGGGGCGCAAGTTTATGATTATGAACGACAATCTTTTCTTGAATCTAGTGGAACTCGCTTTTTGAGGTTTACAAATCAACAGGTTTATGAAAATTTGGCAGGTGTCATCACAAGTATTGCTCAAACTGTCTGTCAATTGCGGAATTTGACCCCGCCCTAACCCTCCCCTTGCTAAGGGGAGGGAACCGGATTCTCTTATTTCCCTCCTTTGTAAGGGGGGTCAAATATCCCACTTTTTACGGAATTTGACCCCGCCCTAACCCTCCCCTTGCTAAGGGGAGGGGACCGGATTCTCTTATTTCCCTCCTTTGCAAGGGGGGACTAAGGGGGGTCAAATATCGAAGTTCACAAAAGAGGAATGATGATGAAAAAGAACAATCAAAACAATAACTGGCTTTTAGGATTACTCAAACATCGTTATACAAGTCTGAGTATTGCTGTTTTCTTGTTGTGTGGGGTGAGTGGGGTTGTTGACTCTAACCGTGTTTTGGCAAAGGATGATTTACTGAAAATTGCCCAATCTCCAGCAGCAACAAAGGAAAATGCAGAACGGGTTTTTGATGAGGGAATGAAACTTTATCAACAAGGATCAGCAGAGTCACTGCGACAAGCAATTCAAAAATCGCAGGAGGCTAGATTATTGTATCGGGCTGTGGGCGATCGCCGTGGGGAAGCTACCACTCTCAATAATATCGGTGCTGTCTACAATGCTTTAGGAGAAAAGCAAAAGGCTCTGGACTATTACAACCAAGCCTTACCCATACGTCGGGCTGTGGGCGATCGCGGTGGGGAAGCTACCACTCTCAATAATATCGGTGCTGTCTACGATGATTTAGGAGAAAAGCAAAAGGCACTGGTGGACTATTACAACCAAGCACTCCCCATACTTCGGACTGTGGGTGATCGCGGTGGGGAAGCTACCACTCTCAATAGTATCGGTGCTGTCTACTTTGATTTAGGAGAAAAGCAAAAGGCACTCGACTCTTTCAACCAAGCTTTACCCATACGTCGGGCTGTGGGCGATCGCCGTGGGGAAGCTACCACTCTCAATAATATCGGTGGTGTCTACGATGATTTAGGAGAAAAGCAAAAGGCACTAGACTTTTACAACCAAGCTTTACCCATACGTCGGGCTGTGGGCGATCGCGGTCGGGAAGCTATCACTCTCAATAATATCGGTATTCTTTACCGAGATACCAAAAAGCCCCTTGAAGCTATCAAAAATCTTGAGCAATCTGTTAACTTAATCTTACAACTTCGTAGTGGTGTAGCTAGAGAAAATCGCCAAACCTTTTTAGACAGTGAAGGAAATAAAGCTATTGCTTTGATTGATTTATTAATCACAGAAAATCAGCCAAAAGAGGCGTTTACCTATGCAAATTTAGCAACTGTGGCGGATTTAGCTGATTATTCTCGTCTTGTAAATGTCAAAATTGCCAACCCAGAAGCACAAGCAGCGATAGACAAATGGAATCAAGACAATCGGGAATTAGAAAGTCTGCGAAAGGACTTGCAACAAAAATTCTCAGAACAACTATCTGCAAAGGTGAATAAATTACAGGAAGACCTTAACAAACAAGCGGAGAATATCAGAAAACGCTTTGTAGAAATTGCTGATTTATTTGAAACCAAACCCACAGATATCGCCCAACTACAGGCAAATATCTCCCCAGAGACAACAGTTATTCAGCCTGTGATATTAAACAATGATATTGCTTTATTTTTACTCACCAGAGATAAAATCAAAGTTATTAAAGTTCCATTACCAGCAAAATTTGATGATTTACTAACAAAAACCTCCCAATCACTAAGTAACCGTTATAGCGAAAATTATCTTGAGAATTTAGAAGAACTGCATAAATTATTAATAAGTCCCCTGGAAAAGGAAATTCAAGCTACAAAACCCAAACAAATCAGCATTATTGCTACTGGTAAACTTCGCTATATTCCCTTTGAAGCACTCTATGACGGTAATCAATACCTAATTGAAAAATATCCTATTATTTATTTACAGCAGTTTGATATCAAGTCCAGTACAAGAATAGCTATCTAAATAGGGTCAAAAAACAATCCACAATGATTAAACCAATTGAGAGCATTTTCATCAGTAATAGCATTAACC